>JAZQJW010000025.1:0-51619 GCA_045541835.1 Sodaliphilus sp.
ATTGTAACCTGGCGCGAGCTCGTTACCAACAACCAGTAAAAACTGACTACAGAAATTGCTCACGCTAAGTCGCTTAGACGCTAAGTTCATTATTCTTATAAGATTCTTAGCGACTTGACGACTTAGCGTGGGAATTTGTTAAACAACTAATCAAGATTGAACTATGTTTGACATTATTATAATAGGTGCAGGTCCTGGCGGATATGAAACCGCTGCAGATGCTGCCGCTCACGGCCTGAACGTTGCCATCGTGGAACGCGACCAGATGGGTGGCACTTGCCTGAACCGCGGTTGCATCCCCACCAAGGCCCTGTGCCGTAACGCCGAGGTCATCAACCTCATGCGCGAGGCTGAGGTCTGGGGTGTAAAGACCGGCGAGATGGCCTTTGACTATGCGCCCGTATTTGAGCGCAAAGAGGCAGTCGTCAAGCAGTTGCGCGAAGGCGTGGAAATGCTCATGGGTGCTCCCGGCATCACCGCCATCAAGGGCGAAGCCAGCCTCAAGGACGCCAATACCGTTGTCGTTAACGGCGAGGAATACCAAGCCAAGAACATCATCATCGCCACCGGTTCAGCACCTCGTGGGCTGCCCATCGAGGGCGCCGACCTGGCCATGACCAGCGATGACATCCTGGCTATGGAAACGCTGCCCAAGAGCCTGTGCATCGTGGGCGGAGGCGTCATCGGCATGGAGTTTGCCGCTGTATTCAGCACGTTTGGCGTTGAGGTTACCGTCATCGAGTACTGCAAGGAAATCCTGCCGCCGTTCGATAAGGATGTGGCCAAGCGCCTGAAGACAGTCCTGAGCAAGCGCGGCATCAAGATCATCACCAGCGCCGCTGTCAACGGCATCACGCAGGGCGAGGACGGCATGACCGTCACCTACGAACTCAAGGGCAAGCCCCAGAGCGTAACCTGCGAGAAGGTGCTCATGTCGGTCGGTCGCCAGCCCGTGCTGCCGCAGGGTCTTGACGCTGTGGGCGTCAACGTGGGCCGTCGCGGCATCGAGGTGGACGACAACATGATGACCAACGTGCCCGGCGTTTACGCCATCGGTGACGTGAACGGTCGCATGATGCTCGCCCATGCCGCCAGTGCACAGGGACTGCGTGCCCTGCACGCCATCCTGGGCAAAGCCGACGACATCAAGCTCGACATCGTGCCCAGCGCCGTGTTCACCGTGCCCGAGTTGGCCATGGTGGGCCTCACCGAGGAGCAGTGTGCCGAGAAGGGTCTTGACGTGACCGTCAAGAAGTCGTTCTTCCGCAGCAACGGCAAGGCTGTCGCCATGAACGAGACCGACGGCCTGCTCAAGATGATTGTCGACAACACGACGCGCCAGATTGTGGGCTGCCACATCTGCGGTGCCCATGCTGCCGACCTTATCCAGGAAGTTGTCACCGCGATGAATGCCGGTGCCACCGTTGACCTGTTGGCCCGCAGTATCCACGGCCACCCCACCCTGAGCGAGGTGATGCTGACCGCCGCAAGGCAGTTCTGACCTTCTCATGCAAGCCACAGGCTTGCAATACAACGACACGACACGCCACCCGCAACAAACAAAGCGGGTGGCGTGCCATTGTGTCACTGAAGTGGCGCATTGAGACAAGGTGGAAAAATAGTGATGACTGAAAACTGAGAACTGAAAAGTTTTTTGTATCTTTGTGGTTTGGAGTAAATGTAATAAACAATGGAGTATAGACTGCATAGCGAATATGAACCGACGGGCGACCAACCGCAGGCGATTGCCGAACTGGCGGGCGGCGTGAACGACGGCGTGCCCTATCAGACATTGCTGGGCGTGACTGGCTCGGGCAAGACCTTCACGATGGCAAACGTCATCGCACAAACGGGCCGTCCTACCCTGGTCTTATCTCACAACAAGACCCTGGCAGCACAGCTGTATGCCGAGTTCAAGAGTTTCTTCCCTGAGAACGCGGTACATTACTTCGTCTCCTATTACGACTACTACCAGCCCGAAGCCTATATCCCCTCTACCGACAAATACATCGAGAAAGACCTGGCCATCAACGACGAGATTGAGCGGCTGAGGCTCTCAACAGTGACGGCGCTGCTGAGCGGACGGCGCGACATCGTCGTCGTGTCGAGCGTGTCATGCCTCTACGGTATGGGCAACCCCGAGGACATCACCGCCAACGCCATCGAGTTGAAGGTAGGTCAGATGATTGGTCGCGACGAGTTGTTGCACCGCCTGGTGGATGCCCTTTACTCACGCAGCGATACCGAGCTGAGGATGGGCACTTTCCGCGTCAAGGGCGACACCGTGGACATCTTCCTTAGCGACGAGGACATCATGTTGAGGGTCATCTTCTGGGGCAACGAAATCGAACGCATCCAGATACTTGACAGCGAGACACAGATGCCCACCGAGGACGTTGAAGGCTTCAAGATTTTCCCGGCCAACATCTTTGTGACGACCAAAGAGCGGATGCGCGCTGCCATGGGGCAGATTGACCTTGACCGCGAAAACCAGGTGGCCGCTTTTGCCCGCGAGAACCGCTTTGCCGAGGCCAAGCGCCTGAATGAGCGCGTAACCTATGACATGGAGATGATGCGCGAAGTGGGTTACTGCTCCGGCATCGAGAACTACAGCCGCTACTTCGACGGACGTCGCCCCGGCATGCGCCCCTTCTGCCTACTGGATTATTTCCCCGACGATTTTCTCACCATCATCGACGAGAGCCACGTGACCGTGCCGCAGATACGTGCCATGTATGGCGGCGACCAGTCGCGCAAGACCAACCTGGTGCATTACGGTTTCCGCCTTGAAGCCGCATTGGACAACCGCCCGCTGCGGTTTGAGGAATTTGAGGCCTTGACCCACCAGACCATCTATGTGAGCGCCACACCGGCCGACTACGAGTTGAACAAGAGCGAAGGCATTATCACAGAGCAACTTATCCGCCCGACGGGTCTGCTCGACCCACAGATTATCGTGCGTCCCTCTCAGGGACAGGTCGATGACCTGGTGGAAGAGATACAGCTGCGCATTGAGCGCGGCGAGCGCACCTTGGTCACCACGCTAACCAAACGTATGGCCGAGGAGTTGAGCGACTACCTCAAGCGGCTGGACATCCGTACCGCTTATATGCACAGCGACGTCGAGACCATGGAGCGCATCGAAATCATTGACAACCTGCGAGCCGGCGCTATCGACGTGCTCGTGGGTGTGAACCTGCTGCGTGAAGGCCTCGATCTGCCCGAGGTGTCGCTTGTTGCCATCCTCGATGCCGACAAGGAAGGATTCCTGCGCAGCCGCCGCTCGTTGACACAGACGGCTGGACGCGCTGCACGCAACCTGAACGGCACCGTCATCATGTATGCCGACAACATCACCGACTCGATGCGGCAGACTATCGACGAAACCGAACGCCGTCGCACACTGCAGCTCAAATACAACGAGGAGCACAACATCACCCCCACCGCCATCATCAAGGCGCGCACCGCTATCATCGGCCAAGATACCGACATGCGGCACCCGACAGCACCGAGCCGACACAACCAGGGCATCATACCATCGGCACCAAAGCCTGAAATGCGCTATACCGAGGAGTTTGACAGCAGTGCCGGCGTTGCAGCCGATCCCGTTGTCGCCTACATGAGCGGCAAGGACATGCAGGCCGCCATCGACCGCTTGAAGACCCAGATGATTGAGGCCGCCAAGCGCATGGACTTCCTCGAAGCCGCACAATACCGCGACGAAATCCTGAAACTTGAGGAGATGATGAAGGGTAGAGATTAATGATTAGAGATTAGGGATTAGTGATTAGAGAATCGTGAAACAGGATAAGCGACATAGCGACCACCACGTCAAGGGACAATGGCTGCCGACGACCAAGAAGGAAATGGAGCACTTGGGTTGGGAGCAGGCTGACGTCATCCTGTTCTCGGGCGACGCCTATATTGACCATCCTTCGATGGGCACCGCCGTCATCGGGCGTGTGCTGGAGGCTCATGGCTATAAGGTCGCCATCGTACCTCAGCCCAACTGGCGCGATGACCTGCGCGATTTCAAGAAACTGGGCAAACCACGACTCTTCTTCGGTGTTTCGGCCGGAGCCATGGACTCGATGGTGAACCACTATACCGCTGCGCGACGCAAGCGCAGCGACGACGCCTACACTCCCGATGGCCGTGCCGGAGCGCGTCCCGACTATCCCACCATCGTGTATTGCGACATCCTGAAGCGTCTCTTCCCTGATGTGCCTGTCGTGGCGGGCGGTATCGAAGTGTCGTTGAGGCGCCTCGCCCACTACGACTACTGGCAGGACAAACTGAGGCCCTCCATCTTGATGGATTGCCAGGCCGACCTGCTGGTCTACGGCATGGGTGAGTTGCCCAACATCGCCATTGCCGAGGCTCTGGCCGCCGGAAAGCGCATTGATGAACTGACCGACATTCCCCAGACCGTGGTCCGCCGCCCCATGAGCGAACTACCTACGGTGAACACTGACACCGACGTGGTGCTGCACCCTTACGAGGAATGTCAAAAGTCCAAGAAAGCCCAGGCCGAAAATTTCAAGACGATAGAAGTGGAGAGCAACCTGTGGCACGGTCACAACGTGTGGCAGGCCACGGGTGACGTCGCCGTGAAGGTGAATCGCACCAATCCGCCGATGACGACCGAGCAGATTGACGCCTCGTTTGACCTGCCCTACACCCGTCTGCCCCACCCCCGCTACCAGGGCAAGCGCATCCCCGCCTATGAGATGATACGCCACTCGGTGTGCATGCACCGCGGTTGTTTCGGCGGTTGCGCCTTCTGCACCATCAGTGCCCATCAGGGCAAATTCATCGCCTCGCGCAGCAAAGCGTCCATCCTGCGAGAAGTCAAACAAGTGGTGCAGATGGAAGACTTCAAGGGCTACATCAGCGACTTGGGTGGCCCCAGCGCCAACATGTACGGCATGCATGGCAAGGACCTGGAACGCTGCCAGCGCTGCCAGCGTCCATCATGCCTGCATCCCCAGCCCTGCAGCAATCTCAGCACCGACCACAGCCAGTTGCTCGACATATATCACGCTGTGGATGCCCTGCCCGAAGTCAAGAAGTCATTCATTGGCAGCGGTGTGCGCTATGACCTGTCGATGCACCGCACGGGCGACCCTCGCATAGACAAAGTCAATGCACGGTATAATGAGGAACTCATCCGCTTCCACGTGTCGGGCCGATTGAAAGTCGCCCCCGAGCACACCAGCGACGAGGTGCTGATGTTGATGCGCAAGCCCTCCTTTGAGTTGTTCAAGCGTTTCAAAGCATTGTTCGACCGCGTGAACACGAAGTTCAACTTGCGCCAACAACTCATCCCCTACTTCATCTCCTCCCATCCCGGTTGCCACGAGGCCGACATGGCCGAGTTGGCCGCAATCACCAAGGAACTGGATTTCCGTCTGGAACAGGTGCAAGATTTCACGCCCACTCCAATGACCATCTCGACCGAGACCTACTACACGGGCTATCACCCCTATACGTTGAAACCCGTCTATTGCGCCAAGACGCCGATAGAGAAACAGGCCCAGCGGCTGTTCTTCTTCTGGTATGACCGCAAGAACCGCGCCGCCATTACAGCAGCGCTGAAACGCATCCATCGCATCGACCTGCTGCGCAAACTGTATCCTTGACTTCGCCCTGTGTACCGCAAAGATGAGACGCTATATTTTGCGTCCCTACAAAACAAAATGACAATCGCATGATGAAATCTGTCAGAATATTTATTGCCACCCTGCTGCTTGTGTCCGGCCTGACTGTCCAAGCCGGTGACGATGCCTTGAGGCACACAACCGACGTGTTGTGCCTGCTGCCCGACGCCACCGCACTGGGCGTCACCATCGCCAAGCACGATACCGAGGGCATGAAACAACTGGGCTTGAGCACGGCGACTTGCCTCGCCTTGAACTATGGGCTGGAACTCTGCATCCGCAAGGACCGTCCTGACGGAACAGGTCATCACGCCTTCCCGAGCACCCACACGGCAGTCGCCTTCAACGGCTCGACTTTCCTGATGAAACGCTACGGATGGAAATGGGGTGTCCCTGCCTATGTCGTGTCAAGTTTCGTTGCTTGGGGACGAGTCAAGACCGACCGCCACGACTGGTGGGATGTGCTGGGCGGAGCCGCTATCGGCGCCGGCACAGCCTATATCTTCACCAAGCCGTTTGTCAAGGATGTTGACGTGAGCATCGCTCCCACCGCCTTTGGAGAGAGCGGCTACGGCCTAACGGCGACCATCCAGTTCTAACCGACGGAAATAATTGAGATTACTGAGGAAACAGGATTACGGCGCGATTCGGAAAGATTTCCTCTACAACAAGAAATCGGGAGGCCTTTGACAGGTCTCCCGATTCTTTGTTATAGCGTATTCAGCAGAGGCTTACTTCACGAGGACTTTCCTGGACGAGCCGTCACTCATCTTGACGATGTTGATGCCCGGCTGCATGGAATCGTGACGGCGGCCCATGATGTCGTAATACTCAACAGGTACCGCATCGGGATCGGTGACAATCTCATCCACGCCGTCGCTCACCTTGAACGTGAAGACATCAGCATTGTTCACATACATGTCGGTGAAGCCATTGACATAATTGGTGATCGGGCGACTGACAAAGGCCACGACACGCAGTTTTTCCCAGTTCCAGTCAGCGGGAATCTGAACGCGATAGTTGTTCTTATAGGTGCCATCGGTTCTGTTGAGCGACTCACCCTTTACTGAGCCGAGCGCCATGCGGAAGACACCATTGTGAATATAATTATTCACCCAAGAACCGGCATTCAACTGGCGTGCATAAAGGCTGTCTTCAACCACATAAACGGTGAGTTTGGCATCCTCGCCCATCATTGCGTCGAAGTCGCGTGACACCCTGCCGTGAATCGATACGGTTGCCATGCGGGTCTCCTCGTTGAATGAGCAATCACCCTTGATTTCGACAAAAGTGGGCATCGCGTCGGAAACGTAGTCAAAGAAGTCACCCAATTGCGAAGCCACCATATCATGATACTGCTCATAGTAACCCAAGCCGTTCACGATATTCACATCATCTTCCCAACCCGTGCAGCGGTCAAACGCTCCTGAAGGATAGGAGATGGAGCCACCCGTCAGGTAGACCATAATCGAGTCGGCCTGGTCGGAACGGAAGGGGTCAATACCCGTGCCCAGATTGCCGTGGATACCCACCCAGATGACGTCATCGCGCTGGGCAATGAGTTTGCTGAGCATCGAGTTACCCAAGGGGCAATAGGTGCAATAGGTTGACGTGAGTTGCTCCACCAAGTGTTTCTGGCGGGGATAGATGTACTTGTAGGCGACAAATTCAGCCTCTTCTGAAACAGGATTCTCGAGAGGTTGACCGTCGACCGAGGTCACTTGAACCTTCAGCACATGTTCGCCCGACTCCAGGTCTTCGGTGGGAATGCTGGCATTGACGGTGCAGTATCCATCGACAAAGGGCTCATCATTGGTTACGGTGGTCACCAGATTGTCATCAACCAACACATCAATACCAAGGCCATTGGCATCAATCTGCTTGATGCCCCTGTTATTGAGGTCCAAACTGAACGGCAAGGGCTCGCCGACACGCACATAGGGCCTGCTCTGTAACCCATAGGCCAGAATCTTATAGTCAGGATAACTATCTTTTTCAACTACACACTGGAGGCTTAAGTTGCCCTGGTCGATGGTATTGGCAGCCTTCCATTTATAGGCACTGCCCACCTTGGTGTAGGTGTAAGTGTCGTAGGGGGTTCCCAACTTGACAAACGACAGCGGCTTTGTGCCTGCCGTCTGCTGGTAGTAGAAGCCCACCAGCAACTTATAGCCTTCCTCGAGGTTAATGTCATAGGGTGTCTCCAATTGGACGGTGTTCCAACCGGTTCCTGTCATCTCACAAGTCCACTCGGTGCGATCGCCATACTTATTGTTGTCGGTTATGGGCATCACAAAAACCCTGGTAATCGTTGCCGACTCGGCAAGACCGACACGAATGGCCACAATCTTGCCGCCCTGGAAAATATCCAGTTCCTCGGGTTCAAGGATGACTGCGATTGAGCGTGTGCCTGACGTGGTTGTGGTTGCACTGCCCTCACTGGCAATGCTGTCACCACTGTAATGCCCCAAAATCTTCTGAACGGGTTGAGCGCTCAGTACAAGGGGAAACAATAATGCTGCAAATAATAAAAGTATCGATTTCTTCATAATCGTATTGGTGTGATATTAGATTAATTGCTCAAAATCATATCAATCAAGGCATTGACATCGGCGATATTCACCTCATTGTCATCATTCACATCACCTGCCTTATCGGTCGACCCCGTGAGAATCTGATTGATGAGTTCATTGACGTCGGCGATATTGACCTCACCGTCACCGTTCACGTCACCCTTTTTAGGCTCCGGACCGGGGATATCACCCTTGACGAACTTGATGGTCAACGAGGGGCCAAAATCCTTGTGGATATAAACGGGAGGGAAGCCACCCATCTTCATCAACAGCTCAAGGGTCAGCTTCACAACACAGGTGCCATCGGCCGTGGGGAACCACTCGCTCTGAATATTCTGGGTTTCGCCCATCAGTTGTCCAGAGCCGGTCATGTATTCACCCACCTCGGCGGCATAATTACAGTTCGTGGGGAAGCAGATTTGATAAGAGCCATTATCAATTTGCTCAACATTGTAAATCACTCGGAGCCAATCAGAAGAACCATTGGTGTTCTTGACCGAAATGCCTGAATAGATGACCTCGCTTGCATCATCAAACGGTTCAACCGTGTTGACGACAACCGTTGCACCGTTTTCCAGCACATTACCATCGGCATCCACAAAGACATAACTCGTATTGATGTCTTGGGCAGCCACAGTCAGGGCCAGCGCCATCAGACTGAAAACAAAAGTAAAAAATCTCTTCATCTCTATTATTAATTTAGTAGTCAATCAATTTTTTCTTTGCCACTTGCTTCACGCCGTTGTCGTCATAGAGGAAGACAACAATCGAGCAATGCTCTGGCACCCATGCGGGATCCAATTTGAACTCATAGTTCTTCATGACCACCTGGCCATGGTCCACACTCAATTCGTCACCCCAAGGGTCATTGATGCTGGCGCGGAACACATGCATGTGGTTGTAATGGGGATTCATCGACCCGTCAGGCATATACTGGAAACTGTCGATACTGTCCTCGACCAACCACACCTGCAGTTTGCCGGAAACACGTGCCGAGTCCAGACCGATGGTCTGCACTTCAACCTTGGAGTTTCGAGTCTCATTGTCAAAAGACGGAAGCATACTTAATGAAACAGGAGCCTTGAAGCCTATCTCATAATTCACTCCAGCTCCCCAATCGGTATAGCTGAACGCCATCGGGCCATAGAGCCTGTCCACCAGTCCGATGGGTTGAGCTGACAAGCCCCAACGGACAAAATACTGGTTACCCACCTCGGTGTAAAGCGGAGTCGGCGAGCCGTCCTTTTCTTTGGAGAAGGGTCCGGAATGGATGGCGACAGCAATCACCACCGAGTCACCGTATTGTTCCACCAAGCGTTCAATCTCCTCGGTGGCGCGAGGGCAGTTCACGCAGTATTGACCGGTATAGTCCTCGATGAGAACGGCACGTCCCACCTCGGGAGGCTCCACATAGGTCAAGCGCTCGTCCAGCGTCACATTGTCACACGCAGCGAGCAGCAACACGGTCAATGTCCATATCGTCAAGTGTATCTTCTTCATAGGTCAGAAAGTGTAATTATAGGATAACGTGAAACCGCGTGTAGCGGGCACCCAACGGCAGACGCCACCCGAGCAGTTGAAACCGGCGCGGGTTCGGCCGTATCCAGCCTGGATGCGGTGAGACTTGAGGTTGTAGGTCACCAATCCCTGATAGTAATGCAGCTTGGTCTCGCCACAGTTCCACATATCGCTCACGGTGAACATCCAATGGGGAGCCCACGAGAGTTCGGCAAGGCCAAAGGCCCAATCCCCTTCATCACCCTCACAGAACCGATACTGCAATTCACAACGCAAAGTCAGTTTAGGAGAGAACTTATACTTGCCGTCGGCGATCAGGATGTTGCTCTTGATCATGCCGCCATGTCCCTCAACGACAGTCATGTTGTAGCGCTCGTTCATATACATGAAACTCAGAGAGAAATCACGTGTGAAGCGCTTTTCGATCTGCACGTCAATATCCTGGTAATAGGTCTCGTCACCCATCTTGAAGAAGCTTGACTTGTAGCCGTCACTACCCATGACACGTCCTTCGGCAACGGGATTCTTGATTTCGCTCTCGTCAATACCGCGCACATGAGAGATATTGAGTTTCAGCTTGGTACCATACTTGCCACCCAGTGCCGTTCCTTTCTTGAACGAATAGCCAAACTCGCCCTGGAACGCCCATTCTCCATCTTGGTTGGTAGCATAAGGATACTGCGCCGCCAACGCATAAGTCTGGTCGTGGGTGAAAGCCGGCAAGTGGTTAATGTAACTTGATGTACCCGTCATGTTGCGACGGCTGCGGAAAGACATTCCCTGGCTGCGCTTGGCCTGCAACAGGATGCTCATTCCCTTCTTGGAATAAGAAGTGCTAAGCATCGCCACATGGCCCCGGCCATAATGGTAACCATTATCGAATGAGGGATCCTGAGTCTTCTGGGCATACTCGGCAAGAATGTTGAAGCCCTTGCGCGTAAAACTCACGCGAGCATCCCATGCATTGACATACTTGGGCAGGTTCAGTTTGTGAGTCGCATCAACAAAAATGGCGTCAACACTTGTTTTCTCGTGTTTGTTGACCCATGAGCCGCCCAGGGTGATGTGGGTGTCGTGGGCCTCCAGCGACTTGATGAACTGATCCAATTCCAGCTCCAAGTCAACACCCGAGACGAGCGCACTGTTATGGTGCCAATAGCGACGCTGCTTGCCCGAGAGGGCCTTCAACGTCACACCGTTCACGGGTTTATAAACCAGACGTCCGCCACGCAGGGCATTATCGATGCCCAGAGCGCGTTCCTCGTAAGTGCGCAGGATAAAGCCCGAGCCAAACTGCTCGTAGTAGTCACCAGCGGTGAGCTCCACATTCTTGTAGTGGCCCTTCACATAGAAGTGCGGCACACCCCACCCCTTGAAATCGGTTTCGAAACCGGGCAAGGGATATTTCAAGAACTCAAACCTGACACCCGCATCGACATACTGGCTACCCAGTTTCAAGTCCACGTAGGTGTTGGTCAACACCTTGTCATCGGAATGTTCGGTGCCAATCTTTTCATCGTCTTGCGGGACGAGGATATCACTTTGAACGCTTCCACTCAGGCTCACCTGAGAGAAAACGGGCAAGGCTGCCAGCAACATGACTGGCAGTATCAAGAATATTAGTTTTTTAGGGTTCATTCTCGAGGTGATGCAAACTAATTGGCTATAAGTTTGCGAACCTCTTCCAGCAGCTCATTTTCGGCGCCATCGGTATAACCGCTGTGCTTGCTCACGATATTTCCATTGCCGTCTACCACAACGACAAAGGGTATCATCTGTCCTCCGAGGGCTTTGAGCAGGTCACTGTTGGGATCAAGCAAGACCTCATACTCCCATTCATTCTGGTCAACCAGGGGCTTCACCTTGTTGATGTTCTGGGCCTGATCGATGCTCACGGCATAAATCTTGACACCTGTTTCCTCACGCCACTCGTCATAGACCTCGGCAATGGCCGAGAGCTCACGGTTGCAAGGCTTGCACCAAGTGGCAAAGAAATCAATGATAAAAGGCTTGCCGTCATTACTCAAAGTCTCACTCTGAACCGTAGTGCCATCAATGCTCTTGAGCGTCACTGCAGGAATCTGGGCCTGAACCAATCCAATACCTGCCAACAAACCAACGAAAATAGATAGAATAAACCTTTTCATATACTTAAATTATAGTTTTTAATAACCGCACAAAGTTAGAACAAATTCTAGTTAAAATCAAAATAATGCAAGAAAACAATGCATATAATTTGTTTTTCTTAACTAAAACAGTAACAGGAACCGTAAAGAATTCTAATCTTACTATTATCGGGAGGCCCTGTAATAGAGGACTGCAGCAATGATGATGTATACGAAATTGGGAATCCACATGGCCACACGTGGACTCGTGTAACCCGATACCGCAAACGTGGAAGTCACCGTCATGAACAGGATATAGGAGAAACTGAGGAGCAGACCCAGACCGATGTTCAGTCCGATGCCGCCTCTCACCTTGCGCGACGAGAGCGACAGGCCGATGATGGTCAAGATAAAGGCGGCGGCTGTCATGGCGATGCGACGCTCATACTCAATTTCAAAATTCTTGATGTTGGCGACACCACGGGCCTTCTGCTTGTTGATATATTCCTTCAGTTCGGGTGAGGTCATGGTCTGCTCGTCGTTCTTGGAAATCAGGAAGTCGCGCGGGTCGATATTGAGCAGGGTGTCCATCACCGAGCCCTTGGTCATGGTTTCCTTGATGCCCTTGAACTCCCGTATCGTGTACTGGCGCACGGTCCACAAGCCCACCGAGTCATACTTGATGGTCTCGGCAGTGAGGCGAGACTTGAGGGTGTTGCCTTCAAACTCCTCAAGCGAGAAACGGAAACCGCTGCGCGTGGTGTTGTCATAGCGCGACATGTAGGCCATCACACCCGGCCTGATCTGCAACTGGATGTTGTCTCCATAAACCACCTCCTTGTTCTTCACCCATTTGTTGGTATAGGCAATGCGCTCAACGTTGGCCGGGGGGATGATATAAGCCGCCAGCAGGTAACTGCCCACAGCAATCACGGCAGCCGAAAAAAGGTAAGGAATGGTCAAGCGGCGGAAACTGATGCCGTTGGAGAGCATGGCGATGATCTCGCTGCGGTCGGCCAGACGGGAGGTAAAGAAAATCACCGAAATGAACGTGAACAACGGACTGAACTGGCTGAGCACAAACGGCAGGAAGTTCATGAAGTACTGGAAAACAGTCGCCTTCCAGGGAGCAGTGAGCACGGCATCAAGTTTCTCGTTGATGTCGAACATCACCACAATGGCAAAAAGCAAGAGGATGGCAAAGAAGAACGTGCCCAGGAAGTGCTTGATGATGTAGCGGTCAAAGCGCTTCACGTAGTACCACGGGTAGCGCTTGCGGGCCGGCTTTGTTTCCTGGACGGGCTGAACCGGTTCGTCGGGAGACGCAAGATTTTGCGTCTCTACAAGGGGCTGCTCTATGTTCTTGAGTTGGTCTTCCATCACTCCTGAAGCCTAATATCTAAAGCCTAACCTGCACGTCGTGGAGCATCTGACGTTTCCAGGTGGGGAAATCACCCTCGATGATGTGTTTGCGAGCCTCACCCACCAGCCACAGGTAGAAGGCCAGGTTGTGTACGCTGGCAATCTGCATGGCAAGGATTTCCTGGGCGATGAACAGGTGGCGCACGTAGGCCTTGCTGTAGATGTGGTCAACAAACGACGGGCCGTCCTCCTGCAAGGGGGAGAAATCGTCGGCCCACTTCTTGTTGCGCATGTTCATGATGCCATGGCGGGTGAACAGCATACCGTTGCGGCCGTTGCGCGTGGGCATCACGCAGTCCATCATGTCCACACCGCGGTCGATAGCCTCGAGGATGTTGGCTGGGGTGCCAACGCCCATCAGGTAACGCGGACGATCCTGCGGCAGGATGTCGTTGACAATCTCAATCATCTCATACATCACCTCGGTGGGCTCTCCCACTGCCAGGCCACCGATGGCATTGCCATCAGCGCCCAGGTCGGCGACAAACTTGGAGGATTCCACACGCAGGTCCTTGTAGACACAACCCTGGACAATGGGGAAATAGGCCTGACTGTGGCCGTAGCGCGGCTGGGTGTTCTTGAAGTGTTTCCATCCGCGTGCAAGCCAATTGTGGGTCAGAGTCAATGACTTACGTGCATAATTGTAGTCGCTGGTACCGGGAGGGCACTCGTCAAGCGCCATCATGATGTCACTGCCGATGCTGCGCTCGATGTCGACCACCTTCTCGGGGGTGAACAGGTGCTTACTGCCGTCGATGTGGCTGCGGAAGGTCACGCCCTCGTCGGTCAACTTGCGGTTTTCGGCAAGAGAAAAAACCTGAAAGCCGCCGCTGTCGGTCAAGATGGGACGATCCCAACCGTTGAACTTGTGCAGGCCTCCGGCACGCTCAATGATATCCATGCCAGGTCGCAAGTAGAGGTGGTAGGTATTACCGAGAATAATCTGTGCCTTGATGTCGTCGCGCAGTTCAGGCATCTGCACTGCCTTGACAGCGCCCACCGTGCCGACGGGCATGAAGATGGGAGTCTCGATCTGGCCGTGGTCGGTCGTGATGAGTCCAGCGCGGGCATTGGTGCCGCTGGGTGTGGCTATGAGTTGATAGTCCATTCAGTCGTTGTTATAGTAAAATCGTGCAAAGATACAAAATAGTTAATAGTGAACAGTTTTTTCTACTAAACCATCATGAGACACGATAAAACACGAATTTCGCTAAAAATAGCGAAATTCGTGTTAAAGTTGTCGGGAAGGGAAATTATTTATATTTCTCTACTTCCTTCTTGGCCTTCTCGAGATTCTCCTCGGCCTTCCTCAAGTTGTTGACAGCCTTCTCATAGTCCTTCTGGGCCTTGAGGTTCTGCTTGGCGACCTTCTCCTCAAATTTCTTTCGCTCGGTCTCCATCTTGAGAGCCTTTTCAGCATCACCTTGGTTCTTGGCTATCTTCTCATTGAGTTTCTGACGCTCCTGAACCTGCTTCTCGGGCAGTTCGTTCATCTTCTTCTGAGCCTCGGCCTGTTTCTTCTGTGCATCTTTCAACTTGTCAACAGCCTTGTTGTACTTCTCGGTGGCCTTCTGGCGCTTCTGGACGAGTTGTTGCTGCTTTTTAGCCTCTTTCTCGGCCTTCTTGGCTTCTTTCTCCTGCTTTTCGGCCTTCTTCTTGGCTTCCTTGGCCTTCTTCTCTTGCTCCTTGTAGGCCTCCTTCTGCTTCTTGGCAGCCTCGGCCTGCTTCTTGGCTACATCGGCATCCTTGGCATACTGGTTCTGTTGCTGCTCAAGGTTGTTCGGTGTCTCGTAGTTCTGTGCCATTGCGGCAGGAACTGCTGCAAAGCAGAACAGTGCTGCCATCAAAAATAATTTCTTCATAACGTAGTGTTTTTATAAATTAAACTCTGTTTCTTTAATATGGCAAAGATAGTACTTTGACCCGAATTGACCAAAAAAGTTTAAAAAAATGCCATGCCGTCAATAATCAATGCGACGCTGGTAGGTGAACTCGTCGATGCGGGTGATGCCCATGTCCGTGAGACGATCACGGCTGCGCTGCACATCCTCATCGGTGTTGAAGTCTGGGATGTGTGGGACACGCACGACGATGCGGTCGGCCATGCCGTCGTGACTCAAGAGCCATTGCAGGTTGTCGAGGGCCCGCTGATTGTCCTTACCCGTGTAGCGACGGTAGATGTCAGGGTTCAGGTCCTTGATGTCGATGTAGTATTCATGGATGTGAGGCAGCAGGCGCTCGAGGTGATGACGCTCGACATTAAGGGCGGTCTCGATGGTGAAGTGCCACTCTGCCGGTGCCATGCGGCAAAAGGCATCGATGAACTCGCTGCGGATGGCAGGTTCTCCACCGCCAAAGGTGACACCCCCACCCGTGGCCAGGAAATAGAGGTTGTCTATCATCACCTCGCCAAGTAATTCGTCAGGGGTGACAGTGCGCCACAGGCCTTCGGGCCGTAAGCATTGCGAATTGAGGCAGTACTGGCACCTCAACGTGCAACCGTGAAAGGCGACCAGGGTTGTCACCCCCTGGCCGTCTACTGTCAATCGGTGCCTCGCCACCGCGATGAGTGGCGCGGTAAGATTAGTTGTTGCCATCTAGTGCGGAACGTTTATTTCTTGGAATTGAGCTTCTTGGCGTCGAAGAGGAGAAAATACCTGGACTGGTAGGGTGTGCCATCTTCATGCCTGGTAGGCTCAAATTGAGGCAGCATTTCTGTCACTCTCAAAGCCTCGGCAATAAAAGCCGAATCGGAGTAAACCGAAACATAAGGGGCTTTTACTCGCCCATCAGAGTCAATGACAATCTCGACGATGGTGAATAAATCATCAGGCACACCCTCGGGGCACACAAAGTTCTTCTTGATGAAGTTGAACAGAGCGCCTTCTCCACCAGGGAATACAGCCTTGGGTTCACCGCTAAAATACTCGCTATCAAGGATAGCCTTCTCGCTATTCATGGTATATAATTCAGCGATGATCGAGTCAGCGGTAACATCCGGAGCCTCGACTTCTCCCATCAGGTATTCATCATCATCGCCAGAATGAACAATCGTTTTTATGGATTCGCTGACAAAATCGCACGATGTAGCCGTGAAACTTGTCAGACCCAAACTGACGCCTGCGATGAGAGCGGCCTTGCCGAGAGACTTCTTGCGAGTGAGTTCCCGCTCCAGGTAGCGCACCTCGCTCTCGCAAGCGGGACAGGTACCCTGACATTCCCCCTCGTGATGACACTCCCGTGGCTCATACTTGATGCCATTGGCGCGCGCGATGTCAAGACGGACTTTCTTGAGTTGATCGCAAATAAATCTACCGTTTTTCATATCGTATTGAGTTTTATTACCATCAATGGTGCAAAATTAATCACAAAAAAACAGAAAGCCAAAACTATTTCTCATTCAAGGACTTCATTTTCTTCTGACAGTTTAAACTCTACAGGAAGTGTTAACCACATCGCAACTGCCTTGCCACCAACGCTGCCAGGAAAGAACTTGGGTAACGACTTGCAGACGCGGACGGCTTCGTTGTCGAGCAATTCATGAACCGAACGGACAACCTGCACCTCGACGACCTCGCCATTCCTTTCAATGAGCAACTGCACGACCACACGACCTTGAATGCTATCCTTGATGGCTTCGGGCGGATACTTGATATTGTCATGCAAGTACTTGACCAAAGCATCATTGCCACCACGAAAGTAGGGCATCTGCTCACGGATCATCCCAAAGATTTCTGCTCGCTGCGTCGTATCACTTGCATGGATGGGAACGGCAGATTCCGACGGCATGGCCGACATTGAGCGGCCATTTGAAGCCATTGCCGATAAACTGCTTAGTCCAAGGCTCAGCCCGGCGATGAAGGCGGCCTTGCCTAGGGAGCGCTTGCGGGCGATTTCGCGCTCCAGGTAGCGCATCTCGCTCTCACAAGCAGGACAGGTGCCGGCACACTCGCCATCATGGGAACATTTGGTGGGCGTATACTCAATACCATTGGCGCGCGCAATGTCAAGACGGATTGCCTTGAGTGCATTGCAGATATATTTTCCGTGTTTCATATCAGTCAAAATTTGGGTTGATAAAAACGGTTTAACTCTCGGTTGCAAAGTTACAACGGTTTATTGAAAAAACACCCAAAAAAGGCTAACATTCGTAGGTCATTTAGAAAAACAAAACATATTGATTTTCAGTGATTTGAAAAGCAAAAAGGTCATTTGAGGGTAATTTGCCGATTTGGTTCATAGATTACCCATCGGAAATATCATTTTCAAGGGCTGTTACGACACTCAAAGCAGCATCACTCGGCCTGGTTAATTAACGGGAAAAGTATCTTCCTGAATTCTGCTCCAGCCGCCGTGAAAGTGGAAATGTCATAGTAGTTCCCATGGTAATACAATGAGTCCTGATCGAAATGGGCCACTTGCTTTTTTCCATCTTTCAAATATAAGGTGATCCTGCCGCGTGTGTCAAGTTGGCCTTTGGAGAGTTTCGCCAAACCACCCATGACGTTGACGATGCTTCTGATTTGCCATTTTCTCTTAATCAGGACCGTATTACGGGATTGAGCGAGCTGGCCTCCATCATAACCAGCCGGTGTGATAGCCATTGGGGTATTGAGATTCAAGTCACAGTAATCTATTGAAATGGAATCAACGTCATGGATGAAGGACAGCAGCAGTGAAATATCATCATTGAGTTTGAAATTCACCGGAAGCGTGTACCACACGTTGACTGGCTTTCCGAATTGGGTTCCAGGGGAGAATTTGGGGAGCGTCTTGACAACGCGAACTGCCTCGAGGTCAAGATCTTTATCCACCGAACGGACAACTCTCACATCCCCCACTTGACCCGTCTTGTCCACGACAAACTGCACAATGACCTTACCTTGAATATTCCTATCCACAGCTTCGGGAGGATAATCGATCGTGTTCCTGATATAGGTCATCAAAGCGGCCTCACCGCCAGGGAAAACAGGCATCTTCTCGACAGACATGAAGGCCTCATCGTTATCATTGCCCGCGCCAGTTACAACAGCGTCCTTGCCCGAGGCCGAAGCCGTTAGACTCGCCATCACCAAGCCGATTACAATAAACAGTCTTGTAAAGAGTCCCTTGCGGTGGGCGCCAAGCCATTGGTCCTTCATGAATTCACCGTGTTTCATAACTGTCAATTATATGTTAGTGTCTCGTTTGCAAAGTTACAATCGTTTTTCGATAATTACAAAAAAACGCCTGACATTCTATAGTCATTTTGAAAAATGGCCACACTTGATTTTCAATAGTTTATATAAGAAAAATGTCATCTACAGGAAAAATGTCACTTCAGACCGATGAAGATGACCGAAAAAAGCGTATTTTTGCAGGGAGAAAGCCTCTCGCCAATTCCTGACAACAATGATGACAATAACAACTTATCATAACAATCCTATCGCTATCCTGGTCTTTATTTCACTGCTTGTGACGACCTGGGGATGCGGCCATGACAATGGTGCTGACAACGCTCAACTGGTTGCCGTGGACTCGCTGCTGGCACAGAACCGATGCGAGGAAGCCCTGCAGATGCTCCAGGGCGTCAACACCACATCATTCAACACCCAAGACAAGGCTTACTATTGCCTGTTGAACACCCAGGCACGCAGTGAATGCCGGATTGCCGCAACCAACGACAGTGCCATCAACGAGGCTGTGAATTACTTTCAGGCACACGGAGACCGAGAGAAACGCACCCGTTCACTCATCTATCAAGGCTGCGTCAATGAGGAGCAGGGAAATCTTGATAAGGCCATCGCCTGCCTACATCAAGCCGAGGCGACAGCCGAAGAAAACGACTTCAGGAATCTGGCATTGGCAAAAATGAAAATCGGCGCCCTGTATCAGACCCAGGTCATCGGTGCCAAAACCATCGGAGCCGGGAAATACCGTGAAGCCTTGTCGCTGTTCAAAATCCTCGGCGACCACCATCACCAGATCATCTGCCTGAGCGAGTTAGGCGGTCTTTACCGCATCGATAAAGAAAAGACTGACAGCGCATTGTTTTACATCAATGCCGCCATCAAGCTGGCCAAAGAGCAGATTGAGCCGCTGTATGTGATGGCAAATCTGTTCAGCCGCGCTGAGTTCCGGGCATCAAAGGGCGATTACAAGGGTGCCAAGGATGATGCCGTCGAGGCCATCAGTTGGCGCGGCAGCCTCAAGACGCATCCCAGGATTCATTATTGTGCCGCTTCGGCCTACCTGCACCTGGGCCGCGCCGACTCGGCCCGCTACTACCTGCAGAATGCCCCGGAGATGACCACTGCCGCCGACAGCATCATGCACTATCAGTTGCTGGCCGACCTCGCTCGCCATGACCGCAATGTGGGCGATGCGCTGGATTATCAGAAAATCGCCCATAACCTT
This sequence comes from Sodaliphilus sp., assembly GCA_045541835.1. Lineage (GTDB taxonomy): Bacteria > Bacteroidota > Bacteroidia > Bacteroidales > Muribaculaceae > Sodaliphilus. Next base: position 19,675 of record JAZQJW010000025.1, read on the forward strand.
GCCGACTCGGTTGCCATGAGTGGACTGAACCACCGATTACTGGAAGTGGAAAAAAAATACGACAGCCAGCAAGCGGCTCTGGAGAATGCCTTGTTAAGCTCAAGGCTCAGAGGAACGCTGTTGGTTTTGACATTGCTGGCACTCACGGCATTAGCACTTGCCTTCCTGGTGTGGCGCTACCGCAACAGGTTGAAAATCAAACAGACCGAATATGAGCTGCAGAAGGCCGACCTTGACCAGTCCATCAGCAGCCTTGAACAGATGCAGGCGACCATCAACGACTACGAGCAGAACCTGAAATCCGCTCAAGCTGAATACCGTGGCAACGAAGCCCGCATGACCGACGCCATAGCGGACCTTGAATCCAAGAAAAAGCAGTCCGACGAACTGAAGGCCATCATCGATAACCAGATACAGGTCGTTCATCAACTGCTGCAATGGTCCTACGAGTGCAACGAGACGACATTTGCCAAGCGGTTCAACTCGCTGATGACGATGCGTGGCCCCGACGAGGTGGGCGCCTCCTATTGGGACAACCTTCAGTCGCTGGCCAACGACCTGTATGACAACGTGCTGATTAAGGCCCAGGAGGCTGCCGACGGCACCTTGCGTGAGGACGAAATCAACCTTATTGCTCTGCATTGTCATGGATTCTCGAGAACGGTCATTATGATCTGCATGCGCTACAGGAACTTAAGAACCGTCTCGAACAAAAAGATACAGATCGCCCGCAAACTGCATGTCAATACCCTTGACGAATTTCTGCAACCCTTCGTGCAGAGGAAAACGGAAATCACCAAATAAACCGACAGGATAGATTCATGAAAAACGAGGCGACGATACGGTTTGTGAGGGAACACCGCGAGGAAGACGTGAGGACCTTGGCGTTGAAGGCACGCCGCGACGGCGAGGTGGACCTGTCGTGGGCGCTGGACCAAATACAAGGCTGGCAGACGGCACACCGCAAACTGCCGTCATGGGCCGCAATCGACGGCATCGTCTATCCGCCCCACCTGTCGATGGAGCAGTGCTCAAGTGAACAGACCGCTATATATAAATGTGGAATCGTTGACAGGTTGCGCTCGGATAGCCGTGAGACGCTGATCGACCTGACTGGCGGCTTCGGCGTGGACTTCGCCTTCATGGCGCGGTGCTGCAAACAAGCTGTGTATGTCGAACGACAGGAGCACCTGTGCGAGACGGCCCGTTACAACTTTCAACTATTGGGGTTAAGCCATGTCCGCATCATCCATGGTGAGGCCGAAGACGTATTGGACAACCTTGACAACAACCCATCATCTACCCTCATCTACCTGGATCCCGCTCGCCGCGACAGCAACAGCAGCCGCACCTATGCCATCGCCGATTGCACACCCAACGTGCTGGAACTGCGTGACCGACTTTTCAAGGCGGCCGACCACGTCATGCTGAAACTGTCGCCCATGCTCGACTGGCACAAGGCGGTGAGCGACCTGGGCGAACGCGTCTGCGAAGTCCACATCGTGAGCGTTGCCAACGAATGCAAGGAATTGCTGATACTGATGAGCGCTAATCACCAGGGTGAACCCGTCATCCACTGCGTGAATGACGACCAGCGCTTCAATTATACGCCCTCTCAAGGCGATGTGCCGGCAGTGATTGCCGAAAGGGACAACGCCGCCTACCTCTACGAGCCCAATGCCTCCATCATGAAGGCAGGTTGCTTTGGCCTATTGAACGAGCGCTTCCCTGTCAAGGCTCTGGCAACAGACAGCCACCTCTTCGTGTCAAGTGAGGAGATTGGGGACTTCCCCGGACGTCGATTCGCCATCACCGCCATCACAACGATGAACAAGAAGGAACTGGGAGGAGCCCTGAAAGGCGTTAATCGCGCCAACATTACCACACGCAACTTCCCGATGACGGCTCAACAGTTGCGGCAGCGCCTGCGACTGCAAGACGGTGGCGATTGCTACATCTTCGGCACCACAAACTCCGCCGGTGAGCATCTCCTCTACATCTGCGACAAACTCTAAAGAAGCATCATGAAAGAAACGATAAAGACACTGTTTAAATGTTTGTTGACATTCATCATCCTGCTTGTCGGGGTTTTCATGACCGGGTTCGCTTTTGACACGACATCATGGCTCGCCACCCTGACGATACTCGCTTGTATCTTATTAGTAATAACCGTTATTATCTATTATATCTGGAAAATATAAAGCAAGTGATATGGAACCGAAATTTACTGCTCATACCCGATACACTGAGAAGGAAGCTGTACGTTTCAACCGCGCGTTACTGTTCAACGTGTGGCACCTCAAGAAAACGATTATCATCTCTAACATCGCGCTGCTGGTCATGATTGTGACTTCCCTCTTTGCTCACAACTATATGTTTGCCATCAGCCTCATTTTTGCCCTGGCTGTATTCAACTGGTATTTCTTCATGGGCGTGGATCTGAAAGCATCAAGGGCCTACAAGAAGAACAAGCAGATACATGACCAGGAGTTCGTCTTCTATTTCCATGATGACGAGTACGAAAGCACCACCGACGACGGCTCAACGACCAGCGTCCCCTACTCCACGCTCCACATGATCATCGAGACCCCCACCAACATCTATATCATGCATGCCCCAACAGTCGGCACCATCATCCAGAAGGCAAAATGTTCAGCCGAATTCATCGAGTTCATACACGAGATAAAAAAACGCTACAAAATCTGAGGAATCAATCGTCAGCGATAAAAAAACAACGCCTCCAGCACGAATGCCGAAGGCGTTGTTTGGTAGAGAAACAGGGACTCGAACCCTGGTTTCCGCCGTGAGAGGGCGGCGTCCTAGACCGCTAGACGATATCTCCGTCGATAAATAAAGCCCTCGCTCAATTCGGGTGAAGGCTTCGCTTGTAGAGAAACAGGGACTCGAACCCTGGTTTCCGCCGTGAGAGGGCGGCGTCCTAGACCACTAGACGATATCTCCGTAGAAAAGCGTTGCAAAATTACTGCCATTTTTGATACTGGCAAAATTTTTGAGCACTTTTTTTCAAAAAAATATCTAAAAGCACCATTTTTGGCGGTTTTCGGCATTTTTTAGGCTTAAAAAGCGCCTTGATTGAGAGAAATTTTATAATTTAGCGCATTGTTAGGGTGAGCGAGTTACCACTTGCTTCACTTGTTTACTGACATTCATTTGTATAAACCTATATTTATTATGGCAAGCAAAAGACAAATCAAGAAGGCTATCATGAATGCCTGTGGCGACATCGCAGGCGAGTGCATCTTTGCAGAATCAGCATTCGGCGAGAACAACATTGAGGAGTGGGACAGCATCATCATCGACACCGCCCTGCTGCAACAAGAGGCCATCAACCGCGTGAGCAACCAGTTTGGCAAAAAGGTTAAAGACTTTGCCAACCGCAAGGAGTACAACAAGGCCCGCCGTGCGTTCTACAAGCAGTGTGAGAAGGAGCTGAGTGAATACTTCCGCGCCGAGGTCGAGAACATCGCCAAGCGCATGAACCAGCTCATGCCTTCAAACAAGAAATAATAGAAATCAACCTTTTTCAAGCAGTTGTGTCATAATAGCGACTCGGTAATCTTAACCGTGCTATCGCACAAGAAATTAAACAAATTTTCAAGTTATAATTAATCTGATATTCATATTAATAATAAGGTTTTATAATTAATTTGTATGATTTCCCGCCCGCATGGCGGTTACCATTCTTTCTGATGGGTTATTACGACACAACTACTTGAATCCATAAACCCTCTCGCATGAACCTCTCTGGTTGGATATTGAAGAAAGCCGGTTGGACCTTCAAAGTCAACCTCACGATGCCCGACAAGTGCATCATCGTCATCGCGCCACACACCAGCAACTGGGATTTCATCCTTGGTGAACTGGGCATTCATTCGGTGGGCATGAAAGCCGGCTTCCTGATGAAGGACACGTGGTTCTTCTTCCCCATGGGCTATCTGCTCAAGGCGCTGGGTGGCATACCTGTCAACCGCCGCAAGCACGGCAACCTCACCCAGTCGATCGTCGAGGCCTACAACACGACGCCCAAGCTCGCCATCGGAGTCACCCCCGAGGGCACCCGCAGCGCCAACCCCAATTGGCACAAGGGCGCCATCTTCATGGCCCGAGACGCCAATGTGCCGCTGGTGCTCGCCTACTTTGACTACAAAGAGAAGGTGGTGTGCATCGATAAGGTATTTGAGACCAGCGATGATGCCGAGGCCGACCTGCTGCGCATCAAGCAGTACTTCAGCCAAAACGGCTGTGGCAAGTACCCCGAGAAGTTTGTGACGGGATTGGAAAAATGAGGAGGGTGTGTCATAATTGCCACTCGATATTATAACCGTTCTAACGCATGGGAAATTAAAAGAAAATTAATTATAAAATATTCTTTTTGTTGAATTTCCCGCCCTGCGGGCGGTTGTAATTCCGGCAGTAGAGTTATGACAGACCTACTTCATGATTAGAGATGAATGATTAGAGAGTGGTGAGGGGTCACTCTTTGTTCTTCATCGCCATCTTTGCCAACGATTCCCAATTAACACCCTTAACCGATAAAAAGATGATTTCACGCAACCTGCGCGTCACGCTCATCGAGGACGACATCGTCTGGGGCGACCGCGAAGCCAACATCAAGCAACTTGAGCGCAACATGCGCAACATGCCCGACGACACCGACCTTGTCATCCTGCCGGAGTTGTTCACCACCGGATTCATGACCGGTGACCGTGAGCAAGCCGCTGCCGTCGCCGAGTGGAACAGTGGTGACACACTGCACACCCTGCGAAAGATTGCAGGTGAATACCATGTCGGCATCATCGGCAGTTTCCTGGCCAATACGGCGGCGCAACTCTATAACCGCGCCTTCTTCATCGAGCCAAATGGTGACGAGACCTATTATGACAAACGTCACCTGTTCTCCTTCGGTGGTGAGGACAAGGTGTTCAATCAGGGATTGACAGTGGCGCCCATCGTTCGCTTTCGTGGTTTCAACATTAAACTGGTGGTGTGCTACGACCTGAGGTTTCCTGTCTTCTGCCGCAACGTGAAGAACAACTATGACCTGCTGGTAGTCATCGCCAACTGGCCCAAGTCACGCGAGAAAGTATGGCGCACCCTGCTGACGGCACGCGCGATGGAGAACGAGTGCTACGTGTGTGGCGTGAACCGCTGCGGCACCGACCCGGCAGGCGTTGAATACCCCGAAGGCTCATCACTGGTCATCGATTTCAAGGGTAAAGTCGTGGCACAACGCATGACCAGCCCCGTTATCACTGCCGACCTCTCCCCCGCCCTGCTGGCGCAGTTCAGGGAGAAGTTCCCGGCCTGGCGTGATGCCGACTCCTTCACCCTTAATATCTAACCACCACCTTACTGCGACACTGTCGCAGTCCACCAGACCATGACCAAACCCGTCCTCATAGAACTGCTGGCGCCAGCGCGTGACGCCGACATCGCCATCGCCGCCATCGATCATGGCGCCGATGCGGTCTATATGGGTGCATCCCACCACGGAGCACGAGCCGACGCTACCAACACGCTCGATGATGTGCGCCGCGCCTGCGATCACGCCCATCGGTTCGGTGCAAGCATCTACGCCACTGTCAACACGCTCATCTATGATGACGAGTTGGCCGAAGTGGAACGCCTGGTTCATGACCTCTACCGCATCGGTGTGGATGCGCTTATCGTCCAGGACCTGGGACTGCTCAGGCTAGACCTGCCGCCTATTGCCCTGCATGCCAGCACGCAGTGTGACCTGCGCACGCCCGAGAAGGCGCGTTTCCTTGAAGCGCTGGGCTTCTCACAGCTTGTCATGGCACGCGAACTCACCCTTGACGAGATCGCGGCCATCCGACGGGTCACCACGGCGCCGCTCGAGGCGTTTGTTCACGGAGCCCTCTGCGTGAGTTACAGCGGCCGCTGTGCCATCAGCCAAGTGCTGAAAGGCCGCAGTGCCAACCGTGGCGAGTGCGCCCAATTGTGCCGCCTGCCCTACGACCTGGTGGATGGGCAAGGCCGGGCCCTCGTCGAGGGCAAGCACCTGCTCTCGCTGCGCGACATGGCGCGCCACGACCGCCTGGAACAGATGATGGCTGCTGGCGTTTCATCCTTCAAGATCGAGGGACGCCTCAAGGACATCGGCTATGTCAAAAATGTTGTGGCCTATTACCGGCGCGCCATCGACCAGGTGATTGAACGACACCCTGACCGGTATCGCCGCTCATCAGCCGGTCAAGTGGAATTATCCTTTGAGCCTGTTTTGGAAAAGAGCTTTAACCGAGGCTTCACCCATTATTTCCTTGACGAACGACGTCCCGCCGACGGCACGGCCATCGCATCCATCGACACACCCAAGTCACAAGGCGAGCCCCTGGGTCGTGTCGTCCGTTGCAACGGCAACACCCTGACCATCAACACCAGGGCCTCACTCGCCAACGGCGATGGCTTGAGCTACTATGATGCGCAGGGCACGTTCACCGGCATGCGCGTCAACCGTGCATTGGAAGGAGGCACCGTCCTGCTGCGAGAACGCGCCGCCATTCCTCGGGGCACACTCATCTACCGCACGGCCGACAAGGCCTTTAACGACTTGCTCGCCAAGCCGTCGGCAACACGCACGGTTGCTGTGAATGCAGAATTGCGCTATCTTGACAGCGCTCTTGCTCTCACCCTTGATGACGAGCGCGGCAACCATGTGGTTCACACCATCGACTGTGACCTGCAAGCCGCCGCCAAACCTCAAGTCGACCGTCAAATCGCTGAATTAGGTAAACTAGGCGGCACCATCTATCGCTTGGAAGCGGCACAAGTGCCGGGAAACATTTTCATACCAGCCTCACTGTTGGCACGCCTGCGTCGTGAGGCCATTGACCTGCTCGATCGCGCCCATGTCATCACTCGGCCCGTTGACAAACGCCGGCCCGAAGACAAGTCCGTCCTGTACCCAAAGGCATCGCTCACGCCTGCCGACAACGTGGCTAACCGCCTTGCCGAGCAGCTCTACCGTGACCACGGCGTGACTGGCATCACGCCCGCCCTCGAAGTTGGTGCTCCCGTCAGCACCTCCACCCCCCTGATGCACACACGTTACTGCATCCGCAGACAGCTCGGCGCCTGCCTCAAGGGCAAGAACGCCGCACGATTGCCGCACGACCTCTACCTGAAGACGGGTTCCACCCTGCTCCGCGTCACCTGCGACTGCAAGAACTGCGAAATGCTCCTCACCCTCGCCAAGTAAGGCATAATTGCTCAAAAATTTGGCATTTCACTCGCTTTACACTACTTTTGTGACTTGATATGAAAAAGGATACAATACAACTGATTGTGATACTCGCGGTATTGGCTGCAATCGTGGTAGCCATCCTGTTTTACATGCCGCACGACATCGTGACCATCTATAACTGGTACAAGGAGCATTTAACCTATGGCACCATCCTGCTGCTGATGGCGATTGAAAGTTCATTCATTCCCTTCCCGAGCGAGGTGGTAATTCCACCGGCAGCCTACTTTGCCGTGCGAAATGGCGATCTGAACATTATCATGATAGTAATTATCGCCACCCTGGGCGCGCTCCTCGGCGCCGTCATCAACTATGTGCTGTCGCTGCTCATCGGACGGCCTGTGGTCTATGCTTTTGCCAACAGCCGCATCGGCCACATGTGCCTCATCGACGCCGAAAAGGTGCAAAAGGCCGAAGCCTACTTTGACCGCCATGGCGCCATCTCGACCTTCCTTGGCCGCCTGATTCCCGCCATCCGTCAGCTGATTTCCATTCCTGCCGGTCTGTCTCGCATGAACTTCGGCACCTTCGCCCTGTTCACATCTTTGGGCGCCGGCATCTGGAACGCAGTGCTGGCCGGTCTGGGCTACTGGCTGGGCCACAATTTCCCCGAGGAACAACTATTGGTCCAACTCGAGCACTACAACCGCTATCTCTCGTGGGCCGGCTACGCGCTCGCCATCTTCATCGTCCTCTTCCTCGCCTACCAGGCCATACGCAAGCGCCCAGCAACAAAAGTCTAATGACTCTAGACTAACCTCTAAAGTCTAATGTCTAAAGTCTAATGTCTAAAGTCTAAAGTCTAATGTCTAAAGTCTAAAGTCTAACATCTAAAATCTAAAAATATGAAAGTTTCTCCCTCACTGTTGTCTGCCGACTTTGGTAACCTGGCCAAAGACATTGACATGATTAACCGCAGCGACGCCGATCTGCTGCACCTCGACGTGATGGACGGCGTGTTCGTGCCCAACATCTCGTTCGGCTTTCCCGTCATCAAGCACGTGCAGCGCCTGTGCCAGAAACCCCTCGACGTTCACTTGATGATTGTTGAGCCACAAAAGTTCATTCCCCAGGTTCGAGACTGCGGCGCTGCCATCATGACGGTCCACCAGGAGGCATGCATCCACCTCAACCGCGTCGTGCAGCAGATTCACGATGCAGGCATGCTGGCTGGTGTGTCGCTCAATCCCGCGACACCCGTAGCGATGCTGAAAGACATCATCTGCGACGTGGACCTTGTGTTGCTCATGTCGGTCAACCCCGGTTTTGGCGGCCAAAAGTTCATTGTGCAAACGCTGAACAAGGTGCGTGAGCTGCGCCAGCTCATCACCCTCAACGGCAGCCATGCCGAGATCGAGGTTGACGGTGGAGTCAACGACATCACCGGTGCTCAACTCGCCGAGGCGGGCGCCGACATTCTCGTTGCTGGAAGCTATGTCTTTGGCGCCGAGGATCCCATCAAAACCATCGAGGGATTAAAAAACCTCTAGAAATATTTTGTCGGCTGGAAAATTTGATATAACTTTGCAGCCGCTTTTGGGAGAGAAATCCTGAAGGCAAGACTGGAAAGGTGCCGGAGTGGTCGATCGGGGCGGTCTCGAAAACCGTTGTACGCTTTGCGTACCGTGGGTTCGAATCCCTCCCTTTCCGCAAAATGAAAAAGAAGTCCCTTGTGGGCTTCTTTTTTCATTTTACGTGACAAGCGCTGCAGATTCGAACTCACAGGGTTCGCCATCGACCTTCAGGTCGCTTTCGCAGCGCAGCGGAGAAAGAATCCCTCCCTTTCCGCAAAACAATGTAATGAATTGATTTTCAATTCATTACATTAATTTTTCATATCCACTGGGACGCCATAGGGACGATTTTTTAATACTTTATCTCCTTCTAGTATTAGTTTAAACCGCTGATTTTTAAATCATTATATACAGTTTAAATTATAGGATTATAGGGACGATAATCCACAAAAATATAATGAGAATCGGTTGGTTACAAAAAAGTAATCCAACCGATTAGAACTTGAAAAGACGACACCGTATTATTTTTCTTTCATGAAACGGGCTATTTCTTTCCCTCATCGGGTTATGATTCCATTATCAGTATCACTTAGATTGATGGTTTTATCTGCCGACTGATGCTCCCGGCCTTTGCTCAATCGCCATGAAATGTTAAGTGACAGATTGTTGCCACCATCTCTACTGTAGTACACCATGTGCTTATAAAGATTGCGGTTCAGAATCTCGCTCTCTGTGGACTTGTAGCTATTGATAAAAGGATTGGACCATGTGAGTGAAAATTGCCAATCCCCATAGTTGTAGGAGCATTGTAAGATTGTATTAGCTCCGTTATATGCCTTTGTCTCTCCCTCTAAGAATCGAAAGCCATTGTCCGCGTAAGCCAGTAAAGTGAATTTTCCGAGATATGCCGTGATACCTGCTGAACAGAACCACGATGTGTAGCAATGCGTATAGTCATAGCCATAGTTGAAGCAACGCATCATCCCTCCGTATGCATTAATTTGTAGTTTCTCGGGTGTCATCCAATAACTTGCGTATGCCATTGTATGCAATACATTTATGGCTTTCTGATTGATCTGTGTATAGATGAATTTATCATCAGCAGTACGCTCGTAAAGTGCCATGTTGGGTTTATTGCAATGGCGGTAGAACCCTTCGGCAAATGCACTCCAGCGTTCATCGTTATACGACAGACGCAATGTATGTTCTGTGTCACGGGACGGCTTGAGGCTGGGGTTACCCACAATATTTTCCATGCTGTTTGTCTGAATTGTTGCATCGCTGATCATGGCAATGCGCGAAGCACGGTCTTTCATCTCAAAGGTGTAGTTTAGTTGCATCCCATTCATGATACCATAAGCCAGCGTCGCCTTGGGGCGGAATGTCCAGAAGTCATAGTTGTGCTCATTTTGATTGTAGTGGATGTAGCTTGTTCCCAAACCAAGAGAATAGCGTAAACCCTTGAGCCAACCCTTTATCTCGCTGAACGCATAGACACTATTCTGATTCAACTCTGTCAAGGCAAAGGCATCGCCCGTATAATCATTATTTGTGTATTTATAGCGATAGTTCACACCAGCAGATAACGTGAATGGGTTCAGTCGGTTTTCGTAGATTATTTCAGATAAAGCAGAGACGGTCTTGCCATTTACATCATATTGATAAGGAGCTCCCTCATCGTAGTAATTGCTGCTCTTGGTGGCTATGTATGTGCCAACAGCATTTGCAGTGACTGACTGACGCGGAGTGAGTTGGCGGAAGAAGTACAAGTCAAGGACAGGCGAGTTGGACTTGCCGCTCTCTTTGTTGGTTGATCGATATCGGTTTATGCCATCAATGATGTCTTTGATCGAATAATTGCCTGGAGTTTTATTCAGACTCTCACTCAAGGATGCCTGAAAGACGTATGCTGTGGAATCTGCCAGATTGTAGGTCAGCTTCACGTCATGGCTGCGGGCTTTTCTGAGCGTCTTTACATCATCACGCTCTATAGCATAGATGTCATCATTATTCAGGGTATATTCTGCCAACTCAGTTGCCTTTATTCCTTTCAATTGATGACCGCTAAAATTGTAGGAAAGAGTAAACTCACTTTTCTTATGGTTCCATTTACCATACACCATTCCATCACCTTGCCAAGAAGTGAGTGTGGGCGTGATGTCAGCGCCTAACGTATAACCCGTGTCATCGCGCTTGGTGATGATGTTGATTACGTAGGCCACGTCTTCCCCATAACGCACACCAGGATTATCAACGAAGTCAATCTTGCTGATGAGTTTGGGGTCAAGTGCCAACATTTCCTCTTTGCCGACGATGATGCCATTGATTCTAAGTTGTACACCGCCTCTGCCATCAATTGCAGTTACAGAATGTGCCACATTATCAATACGGAGGTTGGGCAACGAGAGTTTCTGCAGGAGGCCAAAACCATTGTTTGAGGCATCCTTCTGGGCATCTGTAGGATAAATCATCTGGCCGTCAGCCTTGCTTACGACCTTGGGAGCGGTGACGATGACTTCATCAAGAGCGACAGTCTTGTCCTCATTCTGAGCAAATGCCTGGAAAGGACAAAGACAAAGAACAACAAAAAATAAAAATAATTGTTTCATTTGCATCGAACATTTTTTTGATTTTCGATGCAAAGGTATTACCGAATCAGAAGAGTGTCAGAAATTCTTACCTGACATTTGCCTGACATTTGCCTGACAACGACCTATCTATTTGATTTTCAGCGCGTAGCTTTTACCTCTATCCGACTCAATTTTCAGGTTACTATGGGCTTCTAAGATGGGTTTCACTCGTTTGATAAGCGTGTAAAGCGTATCGCTGGCATCGGGTTTCTTGGGCCACAGGCGGTCACAGATTTCTTGCTTGGAGAGTGAATGAGATTCTGTCATCATAAACATCTCCATAAGGCAGTGCTGCATCGGAGTAAAATGAATGGGTTCACCTTTTGCGGTAATGAATTTGTCGTTGGCAAATACAATACCACCATAACTCAGTGCTTCTGCAAACATCTCAGGCTTAAACCTGCGCATATACCACAGACTGCACATCATCCATAGAAGACCGGCAAACAACAATGCCCCGGATGCTCGCTGGTCAGAAAGCGCAAGTATGGTCAAAACGTCGCAATTAGCCTGTGCCACCATCTGAGTTTCCTGTCGGCCAGCCCTGCTCACGGATGTCATGGCAATGCTGGCAGTGTTTTTTAGTTCGGCGATGGTGAGATGACTACGATAACAGCGGATAGTATCGGCATTGATCACGTCTGTCGGCATCTCGGCAAGAGTAAGCTTCAGTGCATTGTTTACATCTCGTGTTATCCCCTTTTCGATACTTTTATAGCTGCACACACTTGAACATAACGCACAAAGCATTATGAAAACAAATATGACAAAAGGAAGTTTCTTCATCTGTCTGAATTCTTAATGGTATTCAACATTTCAATCATTTTCTTTACATGTGGCAATGCACAGCGGAAACCCTCTGGCAAGTCATCATTCGCAACCCGTGAGAGACATATCGACAAGTCTGATATAAGGAATACTCTCATTGAATAAAGGTGTTTGATCTTGCAAAGGTAAACATAATTCTGCTATTTTCTCTTAGATTTCGATGATTTATTGACTTCGTCTTCAATGCTCACGCTCGGCAATATTCATACAAGCATGACATTGCGCTCACTTACTCGCATTGGTGTTCATTAGGCGCTGGTACTCGTCCTGCGCCATTTAATTTTGGCAAGATTTTTGTAATAGTATTTGGGTGGTAACTATTTTTTAGTTACATTTGCGGCGACAAAACACTAGGTCATGAGTACAAAGGAAAAACTAAGGAAGCGATTTCTGTCTATGCCATCGGATTTTACATTCGATGAGATGCAGCAACTCTTGGCTGGTTATGGTTATGTGCGATGTGAAAAAGGCCACACATCTGGCTCTCGAGTGATTTTCAAGAACGGTGACAAACGGCCCATCATGTTGCACAAGCCACATCCAGGTAACATCGTCAAGCGATATGCGATGCAGCAAGTATTGGAAGATTTGAAAGAAGCAGGATTTATTAAATAAGAAAGATATGAATACAATGAATTATAAGGGCTATTTAGGCTCAGTCGCTTTTAGCGAACAGGATGGTGTTTTCTACGGAAAAGTGGAGGGCATCAACGGTTTGGTGAACTTCGAGGGCGAGAGTGTGAAGGAACTGACCGAGGCATTTCATGAGGCCGTGGACGATTACCTCGCTTATTGCGCCGATGAGGGCATCGAACCGGATAAAAGTTATTCGGGTGCCTTGAATGTAAGGCTTACTCCAGCCATCCACCGCAGAATTGCCATGCTTGCCAAGCAGGCTGGCCTCACCATCAATGCCTTTATCCGAAAGACGCTTGAAGAAAAGGCAGAATCAGAAATGGTCGTATAACAATCGAACGCGAAATAAAGATTAATTAACTGTCTGGAAGTCGCTTAAAAGCTATTTTTCAGGGACAGTATAGGGACACTAACCATGGATTTTCCCTCTTTTACGAAAATGTGAGTCGTTGTGTATCAGATGGATAATATTTCAGATTTTCAAGTATTTAATCCCTCCCTTTCCGCTGAAATGAAAAAGAAGTCCCTCGTGGGCTTCTTTTCATTTATTGGTATTGTTTGTTGTGAGATTATAATTATTTGTATATCTTTGCCGGAAATTTGCAAACTTTTGCCAAAAACCAAGAAAACCAAATTAATTCATAATCAGACTGACAATGAAGAAAACCTGCTTCTATTCTTTACTTGCCATCATCGCGGCACTGTTCATTCATGTACCGGTTCAAGCGACTAATGTGTTGACAGTGTTTGACGGCGATGAGTTCGGTTATTCACCTATTAACACGCCCTATCTTGATGAGGCTGGCACACGCACACAAAGCATCTTCCCTGCCAGTGACCTTGGCGTAATGACCAACGATGTCATCAACTCAGTTACTTTTTATTCTTCAGAAGCCATCTCGGTTGGTCAGGGAGTGATCAACGTCCTTGTTGGAGAGACCACACAGAACGCTTTCTACGGCAACGACTATGTGGAAGGTCTCACCCAAGTTGCCACAATATCGATGGTGCCGGGTGTGACGGAGTTAGTCATCACCTTTGACTCGCCCTACTACTACCAAGGCGGCAATCTGGTGATTGAGACCAATGTCGTTGAGGCGACCGAATGCTGTTACATTCCGTTTATCGGCTACAGGCCAACGAATTACCCGACCATCAGCCGTGGTGAGGTCAGCAAGTTCCTGCCGAAAGTGACATTTGACTACGGCACCGATGAGGCTTTCTCGGCTAAGGTTGTGCCCGATGAGGTGACCTTCAACACCATCAGAGCCGAGCAAGAAGATGTTCAGAGCGTGGTTCTGACCAACAACGGCCAGAATGCCTTCACGGCGTCGTTCTCGACGTTGGCCCCCTTTGCCGTTGACATGGAAGCCACAGAACTTGCCGCCGGCGCTTCGCTCGAGATTCCCGTGACCTTTGCCCCCATGCATGCAGGTGAATACAACGGCGCGCTCACCATCGACTGCGGTGAAGCCGGTATCTTGACTGCCGTACTGAACGGAACCGCTCATGAAGCCGCCCTTGACCTGACCGTCGGCGACGAGACCGACTACGCCAGTTTTGTGCCAATCTATGGTGCCGACATTGACATCGTGGGCACTATGGGGCAGATGATTTACCCTGACACGATGCTTACCGAACTGGTAGGTTCCAAACTGATTGGCCTGAAATTCCACACCTATAAGGAAGTGCAGATGAAAGGCGGAGTGATCCAGTTGTCGCTCAAGATTGTTGAGAACAACGTATTCTCCAGGCCCGAAGCGGAGACCGAACTGACAGCCGTCGCCACCGTTTCGCCCGTTTACAATGGCACTGATCTGGAGTTTGAATTCTTTGAGCCGTTCGAATACAATGGAGGCCACCTGCTTGTCGAATGTCTCGTGACCGAGGCCGGCACCACCAATTACAGGCAGACCTACTTCTACGGCACACCGACCGATGACAATGTGGCCATCTACACCACCATCGGCTATTATGGCGTCGAGACCGATTTCGTGCCCTTTATCCCGAAGGCCACATTCACCTATCAAAAGGCAGCAGTCATGCGCGGTGACGTCAACAATGACGGTTTCACTAACATCAGTGACGCTATCGCCCTGGTCAACGCCATCCTCAACGACAGTTGGAGCGAAATCAACATGACAAATGCCGATGTCGACTACAGCGAAACCGTTGACATCAGCGATGCCACCAAGCTGATCAACTACATCTTGAACGGTTCTTGGCCTAATTGACCGACAGCCAACGAATAAAAAAGACAGGGGACTGGACGAACAGGTCCCCTGTCTTTTCATGAAGTTTAAGATAATCGTGTTTCTTGAATCTTAAGCGATTTGGCTACGGGCGCTGAATGAACCTGAAGCGGTCAAAGATGTCACCAGCGGTCAATGTTACCAAAACATCATGGATGTCGCCATCATCGGCCAAGGGCTTGAACGTGAAGATCACATCGTTGCCCTCGCACTTCACACTAAACCAAGTGCCCTCATAAGAGCGATCAACCGGCACGGCCATTGTCTGATCATAGTAGTCGAAAATCTCAGCAATCCAGGGCTTGTAGTTCTTGCAAGTGAACTTATAAGTACCACCCGACACAGGAACGATATAGATGCCGTCAACCTTGGTCAGGCCGCCAGGCTCTTCCCATTTCATCTCTTCCCATATGCCAATGGGCGGTTCATCCTTGCCGCACGCCGCGACACCAATCAGTATCACAAGCAGGAACAAAAACTTTTTTGTTATCTGTTTCATCGTTAAAGCGTAAATGTTTCAATCATTAAAACTGCAAACAGCCTGAATCTTGCACCAGATGAGCCGAAAAATTTATTCCTGCGGCAGTCGACGGAAGCCCTCGCCGAGAATCTCGGAACTCTCCATGATGTTGACAAACGCATGCGGGTCGATTTGATAGAGCACCGAGCGCAACTTGATCATGTCAGAACGGTCAAGGGTGACGTAGAGCATCTTGCGCTCCGTTCCCTTGTAAAGACCTGTGCCGGCGATGAGCGTGCCGCCACGCTTGATGTCGTTGATGATGTAGTCACGCACGGCATCGGCCTCATCAGTAACGATGAACATGGTCTTGTAGGTCTTCATACCATCGACCACAAGGTCGATGACCTTGCCCTCGATGAAGATGATAATGATCGAGTAGATGGGCAGGCGGATGTCACCAAATGCAACCAGGGTGCTCAGGGTGATGATGCCGTCAACAATCATGACGAGGGTACCGAGAGAAATCTTGGTGTATTTGTGCAGGATCATCGAGATGATGTCCGAGCCACCACTGGTCGCGCCAGAGCGGAAAATCAGACCAATGGCCACACCATAGATGATGCCGGCAACGACAGTATTGAGGAAGTAGTCGGGATGGAACCAGCCGCCGTGGTGGGGAATCTCAACCATCGACTTGAGCATCGACGGGTCTACGGTTGCCATGATGGCACCGTCATGGATGACGGGGTTGTAGCCCCACTTGCTCTCAAGGATGAACGTGAACAAGAAAATCAACGCCGTCGAGACGATGGTCTTGATACCGAACTTGGGACCCAGAATCCATGTGCCGATGAGCAGCAAGGGAATATCCATGCAGATGGCGTAGAGCGAAATCTTCCAGGGCCACAGCGTGTTGAACACGTTGGAGAGGCCATAGGTGCCGCCGGGAGCCATCAGGTAGGGGTTCACAAACATCACGTCGCCGATGGCGAACAACAGACTACCCACAGTGAGCAGGACGTAAGCCAATACTTCCTGCCATAATTTTCTCTTTGGATCAATCTTAATCATATCTAATTCTGTAATTGTTCTGTAAAATCGGCCGCAAAGGTACTCATTATTTCCCAATCAGCGACATAACGCAAGAAAATTCCAATTAAATCTTGTTCATCGCAGCCAGGACCCATCAAGAGCGCTTTTTTGGACAGAAAAAATATGTCATTTTCCACAAATGACTTTAAATTATTACAATATACTGATTATCAATATAATAGCAAATTACAAATGACCTGCTTTTCTTGCCAGACAAGAAAATAGTTTGTACCTTTGCCAGCATAAAAACCAACAAAAACAGACACGATGAAACAACTGATAATCATAGTCATGTCGCTACTGGCCATCATGGCCCGTGCACAGGAAGATTACCGCGAGCGGATCAATTTTCATTGGACCGGCCAAGAACTGGCCATCTCCCCCAAGGGCATCATTGCGCTGGGTACCAATACAACTATCTATTTGACCGATGCGCCCAAGAAGGGTTGGCGAGGAATCCCAATGTCCGTGAATAGAAGTGGTGGTAGTATAGAAGACTTGTGCTGGTCGAGCGAGAACGTATTGATTGCCAGCGTGGAGGGTAGACTCTATGCATGGGAAATAGCCGATGACGGAACGTTCAAGCCGCTTGCGATGAGCAACGCTCCCAAGGCCTATGACCTGCGAAGCGATGGGCATGGCCGTGTTTGGGCATGGGGCCTGAATACCTGGGTGTTTTACTCGAGCGACAGCGGCCGTTCATGGAACGAGGTAGCGCACATCCAAGAACTCGAAGACTTAGACAATCAGTCAATTTTGGGTACCCATTATATCAACGACTTATATTTTGACAACAACGGCAAGCACGGGTTGATTGGCTCCAACTACAATGAATTATACCTGACCCGTGACAACTGCAAGACGCTGCAGCGCATCCCCACCCCACTCGACCAGAAAGCATACCAACACGACGAGAAAGCGGCAAAGAGAACAAGTATCAACAAGGTGCGCATCCTTGGAGACTACTACATCGTGGAGCAAGACCACAAGTCATTCATCACCAGCACCAAAGACATCAGGTGGAGACCTACAAATGGTTCTGACACTTCAGACATCGACGTGATGAGCAACCGATATATCGTTATCAGGCCCGATGCTAGGACTGTACGTCTCCTGGACGAAAAACTGAATTTGGTCAATGAATTTAAAGTGCCCGAGAATAAAAGAAACATAGCCTACGGTGACGACATGTACATCATCGACGAGACATCTCTGCACATATGCGGCATCCATGGCAACCAGCGGTATGAACTCCTCAGAATGGACCAAGAGATTGACCCAAAGCATGCCGACGAGCGACCCGACATCTTCACCATCGACGGGCAGGAGTTCTACTTCGACAACTACGACCTGATAGCCAAGAGCAAAGCGACGGGCAAGTGGTACAGATACATGACATTTGACTTCGAGCCGGTCAAGCCCTTCGCGGACAAGGGCAAAACCTTTCTTTATGACAACCATAGCGATTATGAGAAGACACTCTATCAACTGAACATCAAGGAGAAAACCATAAAGCCGTTTGAGTGGCCCAGCGAGATGTTTGACCGCAAGAAGGTGGTGACCATGCAGGTCATCAACACTGTGAACGGGTGCTTTGAACGTTTTGGCATCTATAAGCGATATCGCTTGCAGGGCGATAAACTCGTGTGGGTGAAGGATTCCACTATCGGCAACAACGACAAAGGCAAATATGCCAACCTGCCCAAGCAGTTCAAAGCCAGCGACATCCAGCGGCTGGTTGCACTCATCGATGAGTCGCGGTCTCACCAACAAACCTATCCCGACACGCTCATCACCGACGAAGACAGGGCCGAGTACGTCAAGTTCATCGATGAGTTCCTTGAGGACGATGATTTCGATATCATCGAGTACATGGACGAAAACAACAACGACAAATGGATTGCACCTGGCCAGCAAATCACAGCGCTAAACGAGAGTTGTCTGAAACAGGCTGGCAAAGATGCCTCACGCTACTTGAGCACTGGTGTCGAGACCTATAAAATCGTGTTCACGTTTAAGGACGGCAGCGCCATGTCGTGCCACTACCGTAAATATGCCGGGCAGGAGAAGGTAGGTTATCTGTTTACACCCTGGACGATTACCTATGGCAACTATGTGTATCAGACCGATGATCTGCACGTAGGCAGTCTCATCAACCAGATCACACAAGGCAAGATGCTTGACCAGCGCTATTGCAGCAAGGCCTACGCCATCTACCAGATGGTCGAGCAGCAAATCACCAATAGCCAGTGACAACTCCCACTCCTTCAGCCTCAAACCAGGAGAAAAAAGTCCCTCATTATGAGGCTATACACAAGCACTTTCAACTTTTGATTAGAAAAAACTTGAGTCCAGCAAGGATTATTCAAAAAAATGTGACTATCTTTGCAGTTAATCGCATTAAAACTAATTAAACTGGATATTATTATGGCAGACAAAACACCTACTCCGCACATCGGCGCCAAATATGGCGAGATTGCACCCACCGTGATTATGGCCGGCGACCCCTTGCGCGCCAAGTTGATGGCAGAACGCTATCTGGAGAATCCCACCCTTTATAACCAAGTGCGCGGCATGCTGGGCTACACAGGCATGTACAAGGGCAAACGCATCTCGGTTCAGGGCCACGGCATGGGAATCCCCTCGATTGGCATCTACTCCTACGAGTTATTCAACTTCTACGATGTGAAGACTATCATCCGTGTTGGCTCAGCCGGCTCGATGCATTCCGACCTGCACATCGGTGACCTGGTGATGGCCATGGGTGCCTGCACCAACAGCGCCTATGCCGAGCAGTTCCGCCTGCCCGGTACTTACGCACCGATTGCCGACTTTGACCTGCTGCGTGCCGCTGTCGAGAAGGCCGAGGAACTGGGTTACCGCTACAAGGTGGGCAACGTGTATTCGTCGGACACCTTCTACGACGACAGTCCCGATACCGACCAGTGGCAAAAGATGGGCGTCCTCGCTGTTGAGATGGAGGCCCCTGCCCTGTACATGAACGCTGCCCGCAGTGGCGCCCGTGCGCTGTGCATCTGCACCATCAGCGACTCGCTGGTGACTGGCGAGGTGACTACCGCCGAGGAACGCCAGAACAACTTCACCCAGATGATGGACGTGGCATTCGGCATCATCTAATCCATTAGCTGTTAGCGTTTAAACAGGATTTCACTATGGCAATGCTATCAAGAATCACCGAACTGTTTGAAATTGACTATCCTGTGATTTCAGGCGGTATGGTGTGGTGCAGCGGGTGGGAACTTGCTGCCGCTGTGAGCAATGCAGGCGGTTTAGGTCTGATCGGCGCGGGTTCGATGGACCCCGAAGTGCTGCGGGACCACATTATCAAATGCCGCAAAGCCACCGGCTATAACTTCGGTGTCAATGTGCCCTTGATGCGTCCTCAAGCCGCCGAAATGATGGAAGTCATCGCCGAGCAGAAGGTCCCCGTGGTGTTCACATCGGCCGGAAGTCCCAAGAAATGGACCGAATGGCTCCACAAGCACGGCATCATGGTGGCCCATGTGGTCTCCTCGTCGGCCTTCGCTGTCAAGTGTGAAGAAGCCGGGGTGGATGCTGTGGTTGCCGAGGGCTTTGAGGCTGGCGGCCACAACGGCAGGGAGGAAACCACGACAATGTGCCTGATTCCCGCAGTGCGCCGGGCAACTAACCTGCCCCTGATTGCCGCTGGCGGTATTGCCACCGGCGACGCCATGCTCGCTGCCGAGTCGATGGGTGCCGACGGCGTACAAATCGGTACGCTGTTCGCGTTGACCCAGGAAAGCTCGGCACACGAGAACTTCAAGCGGTTGTGCCTCAACCTCAACGAGGGCGGCACCCTCCTTCACTTCAGGAAGCTCTCTCCCACCCGTCTCGTCAAGAACGCCTTCCAGACCAGTGTGCAAGAGGCCGAAAACCGTGGCGCCACCGAAGAAGAACTGCTCGAACTCATCGGCATCGGCAAGACACGCACTGGCATCTTTGAAGGTGATGTCGAGAACGGCGAGCTCGAAATCGGCCAGGCAGCCAGCTTGCTCAAGGGCCGCGAAATCGAACCCGTAGATGTGGTGATGGACCGTTTCGTGCGCGAGTATTACATAGCGCGTAAACAGCTCATTAACCAAGCTATGGAGGAGCAAATTTCAAGAAGAACTTTAATGTAAGCATTCAATGGATGAAGGGATTTTGTCCCTTCACCATTGAAGATTATTGATCAGTGACTGGAAATTAGAGAGTTAGCTGTTCAAAAGTTTGAATATATTATTAAACCATATTTAAATCATCACTTTAGAATTATAAAATCAAATAATTATGTCACAGTGGTTTGAATGCAAAGTTAAGTATGACCGCATGATGGAAAACGGTGTTATGAAGACCGTTTCGGAACCTTATCTTGTTGACGCCTTGTCATTTACCGAAGCCGAAGCCCGCATCACCGACAAGATGCAGCCCTATATCTCTGGAGAGTTCAATGTTGACGCCGTGAAGCGCGTGAACCTGAGCGACATCTTTTATAATGAAGGCGGCGACCGCTGGTATAAGGTGAAGACCAACTTTATCACCATCGACGAGAAAACTGCCGTGGAAAAACGCACCGCCAGTTATCAGTTGGTACAGGCCAGCGACTTCAAGGGCGCCCTGAACATCTTCCTGGAAGGCATGCACGACACGATGGCCGACTTTGAAATCGCCTCGATCACCGAGACACCGCTCATGGACGTCTTTCCTGCAGAACTTGGTGAGACCCGTGCCGACCGCGAAGCACGTCAAAAATCACAGAGCAATAAGGATTGAAACACGATGGCTGACATCAAAGATAATCTCAAGAAAGTCACTGCGCAACTACCTGAGGGTGTGCGCCTTGTCGCTGTGTCAAAGTTCCACCCCGCAGAAGAACTTGCCGAGGCCTATGAGGCCGGGCAGCGCTTGTTCGGTGAGAACCGCGCCCAAGAGCTTGTAGCCAAGGCTCCCTTGTTGCCCCAAGACGTGAGATGGCATTTCATCGGCCACCTGCAGAAGAACAAGGTGCGCGCCATCATGCCCCACGTGAGCGTGATCGAGAGCGTGGACAGTGTGACA
Source organism: Sodaliphilus sp. (assembly GCA_045541835.1). Taxonomy (GTDB): domain Bacteria; phylum Bacteroidota; class Bacteroidia; order Bacteroidales; family Muribaculaceae; genus Sodaliphilus. Next base: position 41,451 of record JAZQJW010000025.1, read on the forward strand.
CTGCTTCAACTGATTGAGAAAGAAGCCGCCCGCATCGACCGCACCGTCGATGTGTTGCTGCAGCTGCACGTAGCGCAAGAAGAGACCAAGAGCGGATTCAGCGTCGAAGAGGTGCTTGAGGCCGCCGAAGCCGGTCAGTTGACCGAGGGACTGCCTCATGTGAACGTGTGCGGAGTGATGGCCATGGCATCGCTCACCGACGACATGGACCAGGTGGCACAGGAATTCGACCTTGTTCGCCGCACCTACATCACTCTGAAGGATGGATGCTTTGACGAGAGCCCCTATTTCAACGAATTGAGCATGGGCATGAGCGATGACTGGCAAGTCGCTGTCAAGTATGGCGCGACGCTGGTGCGCATCGGCACCGCCATCTTCGGCCCAAGAAAATATTGAAAAAAAGCATACCGAAACCCTTCAAACGGCAACAGATGGTTAATTTTTATGGCCATCTGTTGCTTGTTTTTTAGAAAAATAGTAATTTTGGCAGAATTTTCAACGAAAACAATTATTAATCAAAAATATCTCTTAAAGAAATGGCTCAAAAATCCAAACAATGGGCAGCGATTATCATGATGATCGCGCTATTCGCAATGATTGCCTTCGTTACCAACCTGTGCTCACCGATGGCAACCATCGTTAAGAACCAATTCGGCGCCTCGGAGGCTGCCGGACAGATCGGCAACTACGCCAACTTCATCGCTTATCTGCTGATGGGCATTCCCAGCGGTATGCTCATCACCAAAATGGGTTACAAAAAGACCGCGCTTGCTGCGCTCATCGTGGGTATCATTGGTCTTGTGATCGAGTATCTGAGCGGTCAGATTGGCGGTAACGGAGCATACTGGATCTACTTGCTGGGCGCATTCATCAGCGGTATGTGCATGTGCATGCTCAACACTGTCGTTAACCCTTTGCTTAATGTTTTAGGCGGTGGTGGTAAGACTGGCAACCAACTCATCCAGATTGGCGGTGCATTCAACTCGGCTGCTGCAGTGGCTGTTTACATCCTGATGGGTGCCCTCATCGGTGAGGTTACCAAGGACACCGTGATTGCAGATGCTACCCCCGCGATGTTCATCGCACTTGGTATTTTCATCATAGCCTTTATCGTATTGCTGTTCACCAAAATTGAGGAGCCCGAACAGGCACCGATGGAGATGAGCCTCATCCCCGGCGCACTCAAGTTCCGCCACTTCGCCCTGGGTGCTCTCGCCATTTTCCTGTACATGAGTGTTGAGGTGGGTACTCCTACTTACATGATTTCTTATCTGCAGACGCCCGAGATTGGCGTCACTGCAGGTGTAGCAGCACTGATCGCTTCGGTTTACTGGCTGATGATGTTCATCGGTCGTAGCATTGGCGGTGCCATCGGTGGCAAAGTAAGTAGCCGTGCCATGGTATCGACCGTTGCTGCCGTCGCAGTCGTGCTGTTGTTGTTTGGCATGTTCGCCCCCACCGATATTAAGGTGAGCGTTCCCGGAATCGACTGGGGTAACCTGAGTGTGATTTGGACTCCCGTACCAGTGGGCGTGTTCGCTTTCATCCTCGTAGGCCTTTGCACCTCGGTAATGTGGGGTGGCATATTCAACATGGCTGTTGAGGGACTGGGCAAGTTCACTGCTGCCGCCAGCGGCATCTTCATGACAATGGTATTCGGTTGTGCGGTGATGGTTGCTTTACAAGCAGTTGTAGCCGACAAAGTGAGCATTCTCTCAAGTTACTGGATTCCTGTTGCATGCGCTACCTACATCCTGTTCTATGCACTGATTGGCAGCAAGCCCAACAAGAAAGCTGCGGAATAAACATTATCGACTGAGAATCAAACAGATATTTGTGGCTGCACTGCAATGGTGCAGCCACTTTTTTATTTATTGTTAATAAATAATTCATCCAAACACTGCTCCAAGTAAAAAAATTAGAGTATTTTTGTAGGATAAAATGCTTATAAAACCTCGTAAAGTTATGATTGATTCCAAGTTGATGACACGCGCGGCAGATAACATCCGCATCCTTGCCGCTTCAATGGTTGAGCAGGCCAAATCTGGACATCCCGGTGGCGCCATGGGCGGTGCCGACTTTGTGAATGTCCTGTTCTCGAAGTACCTGGTGACTGACCCCGACAACCCCGCATGGTTCGCCCGTGACCGTTTCTTCCTGGATCCCGGCCACATGTCACCCATGCTCTACAGCGTGCTGCACCTTGCCGGACGCTACACGACCGACGACCTCAAAGCCTTCCGCAGTTGGGGCAGCATCACGCCCGGCCATCCCGAGCTGGACGTTGAGCATGGCGTGGAGAACACGTCGGGTCCGCTGGGACAGGGCCACGTGATGGCCGTGGGATGTGCCATTGCCGAACGCTTCATCGCCACCCACTATAGCGAGGTGTTTGCCCACAAGACCTACGCCTTCATCAGTGACGGAGGCGTGCAAGAAGGCATTTCTCAGGAAGCTGCCCGTATCGCCGGCTATCTGGGTCTGAACAACCTGATCATGTTCTATGACAGCAACACGGTGCAACTCTCGACCGACTGCGACGCGGTGAGCAACGAGGACACCGCCATGAAATATCGCGCCTGGAACTGGAACGTCATCGAGTGTGACGGCACAGATCCTGTTGCCCTGGCCGAAGCCCTGGACAAGGCCATTGCCGAGACCAAGCGTCCCACCATCATCATCGGACGCACCATCATGGGCCGCGGCTGCGTGACCGCCGAGGGTGAGAATTTTGAGGGCAAATGCAGCACCCATGGCAACCCGTTGAGTAAATCGGGCGCCGACTACGGCAAGACCATCGAGCACCTGGGCGGCAACCCCGAAAATCCCTGGGTGGTCTTCCCCGAGGTAGCAGAATTATACAAACAACACGCTCAGGAACAGCGTGACATAGTTGCCCAGCGCAAACAGCAGATTGATGCTTGGGCGAAAGAGAATCCCGAGGCCATGAGCCGTCTTCAGGATTATATCGACGGAAAAGCACCGCACATTGACTATGCCGCCATTGAACACAAGCCCGGCATTGCCACTCGTGCTGCCAGCGCCAACGTGCTCGCCACCCTTGCCAAAGAGGTTGAGAACATGATTGTCTCGTCGGCCGACCTCGCCAACAGCGACAAGACCGACGGCTTCCTCAAGGTGCGCGGCGCCTTCAAAACTCATGACTTCGCCGGAGCGTTCCTGCATGCCGGTGTATCGGAGCTTGCCATGGCAGCCATCATCAACGGTATCGTGCTCCATGGTGGCGTGATTGCTGCCTGCGGCACCTTCTTCGTGTTCAGCGACTACATCAAGCCAGCGGCCCGACTTTCGGCCCTGATGGAACTTCCCGTGAAATTCATTTGGACCCACGACGCCTTCCGTGTGGGCGAAGACGGTCCCACCCATGAGCCTGTGGAGCAGGAGGCCCAAATCCGCCTGATGGAGGAACTGCAGAATCATCATGGCCGCAACAGTATGCTCGTGCTGCGTCCCGCTGACGCCGCCGAGACCTCTGTGGCCTGGAAAATGGCGATGGAGAACAACTTGACGCCCACCGCGCTGATTCTCTCGCGCCAGAATATCGACGACCTGCCCTCGGCATCAGGCAACCGCTACGCCGACGCTCTTGGAGCAGAACGCGGCGGTTACGTTGTCATCAAGCAGGACAAGCCCGACATCGTGCTTGTGGGCAATGGTTCAGAGGTCGCCACACTGGTTGCTGCCAACGCCATCATTGAGGAACAAGGCATCAAGGCCCAAGTGGTTTCGGTTCCATCTATCGGACTGTTCCTGAACCAGGATGCCGACTACCGCAACACGGTAATTCCTGCTGATGTCCCTGCCTTCGGCCTGACCTCCGGTCTGCCCAGCACATTGCGGCGCATCGTACCCACGGGCACCATCTTCGGCCTGGACCATTTCGGAGCCTCGGCTCCTTACAAGGTGCTTGACGAGAAGTTCGGGTTCACCCCCGATCAAGTCGCTCGCAATATCATGGCTTCATTAAAAAACTGAGCCGGTAAATAAATTTTTTAAAAAATATTTTAGGGATATCAAAAAAAATATTAATTTTGCAACTTAATAGAGGTTGTTTCAACAAGCATGAATCAGCAAAAAACCTCAACCCGTTGATAATTAACAAAATACAATAAATAAACGCATAAATTTATGAAAAAGTTATTTTTAATGGCGCTGATGTGCGTATCATATCTGATACCCTTCGATGCAAGCGCACAAGAAGTCACTTACGTAGAGGATCCCTCTCAGGGCTACCTGTTCAACCGCATGAGGGACAATTGGTTCATCATGGCGGACGGTGGTGTTGGTATGATGATGTCTCCCTATGACAAGCACGAGCATTTCGGCCACCGTCTGGGTGCCAAGGCAGACTTCTTCGTAGGTAAATGGTTCTCACCGCTCCTCGGTCTGCGTGCTGGTGTTGACTTTGAGCAGATGAAGGGTGCAACCTTCACCGGCAACTATCACGCTTTGGGTTATCGCAACTGGCCCCGTCAGTTAGATGGTGGCAAGTATGTGCCTCAGCATTTCAACAACTTCGGTCTTGTTGGTGACGTGCTGTTCAACGTTTCGAACTGGTTGTGTGGTTACAAGCCTCATCGTTTCTACAACTGCATTTGGTACGTGGGTATGGCAGTTAACTGGGTATATGCCCGCGAAGGTGCCCGTCCCGTTTCCGACGGCAAATGGGTATATGGTGGTAATGATGATACTGACCACTGCCGTAACTACAGTATGCAGACTGGTTTGTTGAACTCTTTTGCTATCACCAAGAAGATCGACTTCAACGTCGACATCCGCTTTGACCTGATGCAGGAGCACGTTGATGGTGCCGACATTTGGTACAAGACCTGGAACGAGTATCCCGGTATCCTGCTCGGTATGACCTACAAGTTCGGTAAGAGCGAGTGGAACGCTCCCGTTCAGGCTGTTTGCCCCGAGTGGAAGTACCCCGACAACGTGGGTGACGAGCTGGTTGCTAAGCTGAACGACGCTAACCGCAGGATTGCTGATCTCGAGAATCAGCTGCGCAAGTGCCTCGAGCCGAAAAACGAAGAGACGATTGAGGCTCCCCTTGCTACGATTTACTTCCCCATCAACCGCACCGAAGTCCTGGGTGTTCAGCGCAATGTTCTTGACGCTGTTGCCGAGGTCATGAATAATGAGAATCGCAATTACCTTCTGACTGGTTGGGCAGACAACTACACCGGCAATGACAAGATCAACGTTCGTCTGCGCAAGGGTCGTGTTGCCTCCGTCAAGAATGAGCTCGTGAAGAAGGGTGTTGCCGAGGGTCGCCTTGAGACCAAGATTGACAACGGTGAGTTGACCGACTTCGGTCCCAAGTGTGCTTCGCTTGACCGCGCCGTTACTATCAACCGCAAGTAATCCCCGCTAAGGGAAACAAGTGAATACAAGAAGGTGCCCCACTCTGATTGTGGGACACCTCTTTTTATAATGTAATAACTGCCTACATCAAGTACATCGATGGCATCACAAGTTGGCAAAGCCACATTGTTGCGGCTCATTCGTGAGGGACAACCGTTGTCGTTGAGACAACAGCTGCAGCTCACCTCTTCCCTAAGCCTGCCTGCAATCCTTGCCAACACCTCGGCAATCGTCATGCAATTCATCGATGCGGCGATGGTGGGACAGTTGGGAGCCGATGATTCAGCCTCGGTTGGACTGATGGGCACCACCAACTGGCTGTTTGAAGGCGTATTAAGCGCTTTTGCCGCCGGCTATGCCGTTCAGGTTGCCCATTTGCTCGGAGCCAAGCGCAATGCCGATGCCAGGCAGATGGTTCGTCAAGCCATCACGGTGTGCCTTATTTTCAGCCTGTTGCTTGCAGGCGTTGGATTTCTAATCAGCAGGCCGTTACCAGTCTGGCTGGGAGCACAGCCACACATCAGGGCCAATGCCACCATCTACTTCAGCACATTCATGCTGTTTGTGCCGTTCTTCATGTTGGATATTGTGGCAAGTTCAATGCTGCGCAGCAGCGGCAACATGCGCATTCCCAGCGCCCTGAACATCCTGATGTGCATTCTTGACGTGATTTTCAACTTCTTCCTCATCTTCCCCACACGCGAGGTCACACTGATGGGACATCACATGACCATACCAGGTGCAGGACTGGGGGTGATGGGTGCGGCCTTGGGTACAGCATGCGCCGGACTTGTGATAGCCCTGCTGATGATGTACTACCTCGTGTTCCGCTCCAGCGAATTGCGACTGACTCTCGACACCGGGTCTTTCAAGCCTGTTTGGAAGACATTCAAGAAGTCCATCACCATATCCACCCCGATGGGTCTGCAACACATCATGATGTGCAGTGCGTCGATTGTCATCACCGGCATTGTGGCGCCCCTGGGCAGTATCGCCCTGGCAGCCAACTCATTCGGTATCACAGCCGAGAGCCTGTGCTACATGTCGGGCTATGGCATTGCCGACGCTGCCACGACACTTATCGGACAAAGCCTGGGTGCCCAGCGCAAACGTCTCACCCGTAGTTTTGCATGGATTACAGTGCTGTCGGGAATGGTCATTATGGGCGTGATGGCCGTATTCATGTATGTGTTCGCTCCCGAGTTGATGGGTTTCATGTCTCCGGTGCCCGAGGTGGTGGACCTCGGTGCCCGTTGCCTGCGTGTCGAGGCCTGGGCCGAACCTTTGTTCGCGGCCGCCATCATCAGCTATGGCGTGTTTGTGGGCGCCGGCTACACGCTGGTGCCATGCGGCATCAACCTGGTGAGCATGTGGATTGTCAGGCTGGGCTTGTCGGCCATCATGGTGGGCACGATGGGCCTGTATGGCGTGTGGATGGCAATGGCTATTGAATTGTGCTTCAGAGGGACTATTTACCTCTTGTGGTTATCGTCCAAACGATGGATGAGAACTGTTATTGATTAGCCGGCGAGCGCTTGAATTTCTCAGCAATGATAACGCCTGCCAAAATGAGCACGCAACCCACATAGGCGATTGCATTAGTGCGTTCTCCAAACCAGATGGCTGCTGCAATCATCGAAATGATAGGACTCAAGTAGAAATAATTGCTGGCGCGCACGGCACCGATGCGCTTGACGGTAATGCCCCAAATGAAGTAAGCCGCCAAGGAGCATATCAGGCCCAGATAAAGCAGATTACCCCAAACTTCGGGCCGCTTGAAAACGTCCCAATCAATCGGAGTGTCTTGCATGGCAAGGAACGGCAATGCCGATAGAACGCCATAGAAGAACAGCTTGCGCGTGATAAACAACGTTGTATATGAGCGGTTTAACCGCTTCAAAGCCATGGAATAGAATGCCCAAACAAATGCGGCCAATAAGGCCAGCATGTCTCCCAATATGCTGTCGCCCCACACCAGGCCATCCTTCAATGCCAGCATCACCGAGCCAATAAAGGCGATCACCATGCCCAGGCAGGTCATCAATGTAATGCGCTCGTCCTTATAGAACAAGGCTCCCATCAGAGCTGTCGTTAACGGCGCCGTGCTTACCAACACCGCCACGTCACTGATAAGCGTCAACTCCAGCGCTGTGTTCTCGGCAATAAAATAGGCCGAACCGCCCGCAACGCCGCAGACGACAAACAACAGCTCGTCACGCCAACCAGTGTACCGCACCTTGAAACGGCACACGACAAGCAGGGACAAATAGGCCATGGCGAAACGGGCAATGAAAATTTCGGTAGGCGTCAATCCGGCGTCAAGCAGCACGCGGGTGTTGAGGAACGAGATTCCCCACACCAGAATCATGGCGAATGCCGCCACGTGATACCAAAAGTCGCTGTTCTTCTTGACCTGTCCCATGAGAATTATGGTGCAAAGGTACGATTAAGTTTTGAAAAAACACTACCTTTGCGATAGTGAATCACGAGGAATTAATAAATAAGGTGTTCAAAGCCGACGAGCTGCACAATGTGAGAGGCAAGCGGGTGTTGGTGGCACTGAGCGGCGGAGCCGATTCTGTAGCACTGTTACGGCTTTTGCTGGCGACAGGAATCGACTGCCACGCCGCACATTGCAATTTCCACCTGCGAGGCGAGGAGTCGATGCACGACGAGCAATTCGTTCGTGAACTGTGCCAACGTCTCAACGTTCCCTTGGCCGTCAAAGACTTTGACGTCCAAGCATGGCAGCACGAACACGGCGGCTCGGTAGAGATGGCATGCCGCGATTTGCGATATGACTGGTTCGAGCAGAAACTCCATCAAGAAGGGTATCACCGCATCGCCGTCGCACACCATGCCGACGATCAGGTGGAGACCTTTTTCCTCAACCTCATGCGCGGCACAGGCCTGAGGGGACTCACCGGCATGAAGCGACTGAACGAAGGCATCTGGCGCCCCTTGCTGGGTGTGACCCGCAGCGAAATCATCGATTACCTTGCCACCATCGGGCAGGACTTCGTCACCGACAGCACCAATGCCCAGAACGAGTATCGCCGCAATTGCATCCGCAACAGCATCCTGCCGCTCATCGAGCAGCATTTTCCCAACGCACGGGCGCGGATTTTTGACACGATGCAGAACCTGATAGTCGATCATGAACTGCTGGAGTCAGTGGCCGAAGATTACATCGATGACTACCAATCCATCGACATCGAAGATTTTTGCGAGAACCCCAATGCCCCCACCCTGCTCTATTACCGCATACGTCATCTGGGTTTCAAGCGTGAGCAATGCCTCCAAGCAGTCGAGGCAGCAAGACAAGGGCACAGCGGAGCACATTTTGTTGCGGGTGATCACGTGCTTGCAGTGAACAGGTACACCATTAACGTCATGCCTCTCAATCATGACCTTGACGTCGAATTTCCTGTCGACCTGAGAGAGGAAGAGATTTACAGCCCCATTCACCTCACAATTCAACACGGAGGAGCGCCATTCAAGCCACAGATGTGTAACGGCAGTGTCTGCGTCGCCTTCAATACCCGGCTGCTCGATGGGCATCGCATCGTGCTTCGCCATTGGCGGCGAGGAGACCGCTTCCAGCCCTTCGGCATGAACGGGACAAAGCTCGTGAGCGACCTCTTCAACGACCACAAACTTGATTACTTCGACAAGCAAAACGCCTGGCTGCTTGAGGCCAACGGCAAAATCATCTGGGTCGTCGGACACCGCTCATCGACACACTACCCCGTCCCCGTTGAAAGCCAAGATTACATCATTATCACTCAAATAATCCCTTAATCCAGAATTGATTTCGGTCAAGAAAAATCAAAAAACAGGCAAAAAATTTGCATAAAACGAAAGTTGGCAGTACCTTTGCACCCCAAATGAGCGAGTTTGCTTGCCAAGCACGCTTTCGGAGAGATGGCAGAGTGGTCGATTGCGGCGGTCTTGAAAACCGTTGAGGCTAACTACCTCCAGGGGTTCGAATCCCTTTCTCTCCGCATTTTTTTGCCCGTACGTCAGGCAAATTCAAGATGATCCTGTAGCTCAACTGGATAGAGCAACATTTGGAAGGTTCCGTAGCTCAGTTGGATAGAGCAACAGCCTTCTAAGCTGTGGGCCCTGGGTTCGAATCCCAGCGGAATCACGCTTCCAAAACGAAGCCCCTCGAGTCGGTTTTTCTGACTTGAGGGGTTTCACTTTTTTAGCACCGCATCGAAGAAGATGTCGCCAGTGTCCACGTCTTTGCGGGGGATCATGCCGAAGATGTCTAGGTTCTGGGGACAGTCCACCAGGGGCAGTTCAATCTCCATGGAGTAGTCATCGGAATCGGTGAAGATGCGGTTCTCGGATAAGTATTCTATCGAAGACCCCTTCTTCAGCGCTGCCTGCTTTCCGTTTATCGTCAGTATCATAAGAAAATCGGTTGGATTACTTTGACAAAAGTAAACCGTCCGATTAGACCTTGAAAAGACGGAAGATGTTAATCTCCTAATTGATATATACGCTCAGAACTTAAAAATTCTTTGTAAGCGGCATCTGTGAGTAGACTATCGGGAGAGAAAGTGATCTCAAGGCCGTAGCAATGCTCATAGTCAATGCCTGAAAACTCATTATAGAAGCCGTAAACAAGAACAATGTTGCCAATGCTGTCATTTGTTACATCAGAATGAATATCACCCAATAGTTTTTTCACATCCTGATAGTGCATACCTGGTTTCAAATGGTTGTCAAGCACGTCTTTAACCATTTCTTTCCTGAAAGGACTTGATTCTAAA
>JAZQJW010000026.1:0-161128 GCA_045541835.1 Sodaliphilus sp.
CATGTGTGCAAGCACATGCGGCATCTCTTTCCTAAAGTCGTGTCTTACAATCGTTTCATTGAACTCCAGAAACGTGCGGTCATCAAGTCGCTGCGACGCAAGTCGGATCGTAGCCATGTCGTTCTGTGGGCCAAGGAGTTGCCTTAATTAATTGTCTTCCTAAGACCGCTTGGCCTCCGACTTTCGATCATGTGTGCAAGCACATGCGGCATCTCTTTCCTAAAGTCGTGTCTTACAATCGTTTCATTGAACTCCAGAAACGTGCGGTCATCAAGTCGCTGCGACGCACAACCAGGCAGTCACCAGCCTCCATGCTGTAAGACCCATTATTGAAGTCAAACGAGCATGTCCCCCGATGGCAATAGGCATGGCACAGATAGCCGGCATGATTGCCGACACCAGTCAACCGATCCTCAACGATAATGTGTTCCGTTCCATTCATCGGGCGCAAATATACTCATTTTCAACAAAAAAACAAAATCGACATCCCGGGAACCAAAAAAGAAGTCGAGACCTGCACCTCTTCGGTGTCAGCCTCGTTAGCTTCTTTTCCAGACTCGCTATCGGTTTGATTATGCCGTCTTGAGGGCACGGTCTCCCCGTCAGGTGATAACACCTGGTGATGGCGGTGCTGGACGACTCTTCGCCGCCCACTCCATACCATCGGGTTATATATAGTCTTTGCCCCTCTTTGACGCCAGCCTATTGATGTGTTGCCGGCGGTCCTCTCTCGGGGGCATGTATTTCTTACATATAAGGGTTTAGGGAGATTCTAATGATAGCTGTCTCGTCATGTTGAAAAGCAGTTCAAAAAAGTGTCATCAGCTGGCAATTGACTTGACGAAATCATACACCTGGTCTAGTTTTTCTGCATCAGGATCCTCAAGAGCCGCGATGATATCAACCTTGGTGTCCTTACCGTTCCACTTGCCGAGTTCAAGTTTCTGCGTATCGTTTCCCACCTTAATGTAGGGCTTCATGCTCTGATAGTCCTTGTGACCCGTGCATGACATGACAACGGCAGGCGGTATTCCAAAAGCCAAAGAGCAGCACACAAATGTGCGACGTCCGTCATGACAGCCGATAATCTCATAAAACTTATGGACCTCATCGTAGCGTTTCGTGCCGATGAAATACGTGTTGACGACCTCCCTGTCGATACCGGCCTGCTCTGCCGCAAGTTTAATATAGTCATTCAACTTCTGGCTAGACGGCACAGGGAACAGACTACCATCTGATGATTTGCAGTTGGAATATTTGTCAATAATCTCCTGCGCGTAATCAATTATCGGTATCGTTATTGGAGTTGAGGTCTTCTTGGTGTAGAGCTCAATGCCACGGCTGGTGATATTGGCCCGTTTGAGCTGAGCAAGGTCAGAATAACGCAACGAGGTGAACGCCATGAAGCAGAACATTTCGCGAGCCTTATCCAGATATTTATGCTCGGGCGCGAGCTTATAGTGATAAAACTGCATCAGCTCCTTGAACGACAGAAAAGTCACATTCTTCTTGGTAACGGTCAAATGGATCTGGCAGTCAATCGCACTCTCGTTGACCGGATAGCTGTTAGCCTTCATCCAGCGAAGGAACGACTTCAAAAACCGAAACTGCTTGGTGATTGTGCGATTCTTGTAATTGTTCTTTACATACCAATCCTTGAGTTCGAGCATCTTGTCCTTGTCAAGGGTCTCAAGAGAAACGGTAGGATCACACTGAGTCAAGTGTTTCCACACCTGCTCATACTTGTAGTGCACCGCATTCGTCCAATCGCGTTCCTTTTTGCCAGACGCAAGGAAATCGTCAAAAATCTCCTTGAGTGGCTTTACCTGTGGTTCTTCTTCCAGGTCCTCGACCCGGCCCACCTTTTCGTTCACGAGCTCTCGCAGTTCGTCTGGTCCAGGCATAACATCTTTGAGCCCGAACTCGACAAAGGACTCATTGATAGCCGCAAGGAACTCATCGATCCGGTCGTTAATGACACGCGACGGGATCCTCTTCTGGTCGATAACATGCGTCGAACCACTAACAGGCCTCTGAGAGTCTGCGTTCCACTTCGAAGGGTCAGCATGCAAGCCGATAGAGAAACCGACCTCTGACCTTTTTTTGTTCCACCTTACGCGCACCACCACTTGATCGCGATGGTTCAGGAATGTCCTGCAATTATATTTAATCTCCTTCATAATAACTTTAATTTTATATTTTCTGCAAAATTACAATGCCTCAAAATAATACGCAAATTATTGAGCAACAATAAATTAGCACAATACGATAAGACATCACAAGACATCTTATGACACGATAACGCCATTATGCCGACCACTTCATCCGACAGGTTTCCATCGATGACGTGCGCGTCAAATTCGCATGACTTTGAGCAAGAAGAAACGCGGGGTCGCGTCGGTGCGCAAGGTTGCTTTTTTGGGGGGTACATTGATTCCCCCCTTTTACGGGATAACAGGGTTTTTATTGATATGTCGAGAATCGATCGCTCAATCTAAGTAACTGACAATCCGATCATTAACGACTTTATCAGTGTCGGACCATATTGCTCCAGAAAGCGCTATGCTCCACAAAAGAAAATAAGCGACTGAAATTCAGTCGCTTATTTTTTTATTTCTATTCGGTGTTTTTCCCTCAATGTACACTTTTTTTTTCTTTTTGGTGGGTATGCTTTGCAATGATGCTTTGAATACTTTATTGAATATTTGTTGATATGTGCTATCACCTAACTGCTGAGAATTGCAATAAACACGTCTTCCTTGTTAGGGTCAATTTCATTCTTGTTCACATGATTTTGCTATTGATTTCTGTTGTTCACACATAGTATTCGTACAGGACACTAATATAATCGAGGAGGCAGAGGAGCGAGAAGACCGAAGGCAGGTGTCTCGGCTGATATTGCATAACTACTAATTACAACAACGACATGATGAGACGACTATTGAAAATAACAAATATCGCGGCTCAGTTATTGGCACTGATCGACATCGGGAAAACAGGCTAACTCTATCATGAAATGCCCCCAAAAAGCCTGCCTGATGTCATGTGATAGCAATTGATTGGTGATGAGTTGGAAATCATGTTCTGGTACTGTGTTGATGGCCTGTGTGAAATAAAGTGTGATTTTTTCACATGAAAATGTAGAAGTATTCCAATAATGGGACAACTCAAAGATGAACCGACTTAAGGTCGGTTATTTGGTGGTGCAGGTTGTCAGGACGTAGGTAGGATGGTGGATGGTGGTGAAATGGCAAGATGATGCCTGGTCGAGAATGTCGGCGACGGCGCCATTGAGAGGGCTACCTGTCATCTTGTAGAAGCTTTCTTTCATGGTCCATAAACGGGTGAAGACCATTGCAGGATTTGCCGAGGACAAGATCTGAGACATCTCATTGTCGTTCATCACGCGGCGCGCCATTTCCTCGTCATATTGATCCAGCGTCTCGATATCCACACCTACCGGTTTGTCACTGAGCACACAAGCCACTGCCTCACGGCAGTGGCTCAGGCTGAAGTGCATGTCAGGATGTCCTTTCAACAGAGGCTTCCCATTGGCATTGCAATTGAATTCAGGACGTTCTTCAATGCCGTATTCCAATCGCAATGCCTTTTGCAACAACAGATAGGCAGCGACAGATAGCCTCTGGTCGCGCTCTTGACGATAGCGCAAGGCATAGTCACGTCGCGATGGACTGACCCGGTTGAGGGCTTGGTTCAAATCAAAATCCCATATGCGGTCATCAATATAGGTCATGCCTTCAACTTGAACTGAATGTGACGGCTCTTGTGCAGGGCGTAGATAACCACAGCCTCGATACTGTAGGCAATCAGATAGCTGAACCAGATGTATTGAGGCATCACGCGCGACATAATCCACAGCACGGGAATAACTGTGAGTGACAGCGCAAACGAGATAAACAGCGCCATTCCGTGCTGACCATAAAGCTTATAGACAATCATCAGCACATAGATGTAGCAGAAGGGGATGAAGCTCAGGGCGAACACGCGCAAGGCAGGTACACTTTCGGTCAGCATAGCCGGCTCATCGCATCCGAACAGGCGAGCGATTCCTTGCGGGAAAAACCATACCAGCAAGCAGGTGATAATCATGGCCGAGGTAATGAAACGAAAACCCCGCTTGATGACTGTGCGCACTCCTTCCTCGTTTTTCTGTCCCACCTGGATGGCACCGAGCGACTGTAGCGTCTGGCAAGTACCTGAGAGGAACAAATTATAGACCTGCAGCAGGTTCATGCACAGGGCGAACACAAAGATACCCGTGCGGCCTGTGGTCGAGAGGACGATTTTGTTGGCGCTGAACAACAGTAACGTCAGGCAGATTGAAGCCAGGGCCAGCGGAGCCCCCTGCGATATAATCCGTTTCCATGAAGCCGCTAATCCGTCGGTGTTAAAGACGGGTACGAGCCGCCTGTTCTCAGGATTGCGCCAGTGGGTGAGCAAGATGGCAATACCCACCAGATGGCCCACCACCGTTGCCGCCGATGAACCAGTAATACCCCACCCGAACCACTTGATGAACACGATGTCAAGAAACAGGTTGACCACATTGTCAATGATAACCGCCAGCGACACGAGCCGTGGACTGCCGTTAACGCCTACCATCGTCGAGAGGCCCCACACGAGGATGAATGCAGGGTTGCCGATGAGCAACACCTGCATATAGTCTTGTGCCAGCGGCAAAATCTGCTCGTTGTTGCACAGCATGCGTGCCGTTTGGGTCGGGAACATCAGTCCACCGACAATCGCCAGCACTACTCCCAGCCCCAAGCTCAGCGACAAGGCACGAGTGAAGAATCGGCGGGCATCGTCGATTTTCTTCTGTCCTAAAGCATAGGCTACCAGCATGCCTGCACCCGCGTTGATGAGCAGGTGCAGGGTGAAGATGAACTGGTTGATGGGCTTGGACAAGTTGATGGCGCTCACACCGTCCTCGCTGATGAGGTTTCCCACGATGATACCGTCCACCACATTGCCCAGGCAGCCCGAAAGAGCCACCAAAATGTAGGCCCACAGGAAGCGGTAAAACTGTTTGGTGATATCGTTCTCTTGTTGCTGCATAATGTCTAACAAAAACTAATAGCTAAATGCTAATAGCTAACAGCTAAATAATTACATATCAAAGAATCCCAACGAACCGATAGCCGTCAACATGCGCTCCACATAGTCCCACGAGGTGGGCGACCACGAGAAGTCGAGACGATAGAGCACCTGGGTGGTGTAGTCGTTATCACGCTTGACGTCGGTGGTCTTCTGTCCATGAGCCATGTCCTGGTAGGCCAGCAGCGAAGACATCTGCTTGGCCTTGACAGGATCCTCCTTGGCCTGTTTCATTGCCTGGGCGAACTCGTCCTGCTCGACAAAGCGCACCCCATCGCCGACCGAAGTCAATCCAGTGAGCACGTCACCCAAGAACTGTCCGTGGATGTTGTAAGGATGGAAGACCGTGCACTCCTTGGGTGTGCAACTGAGCAGTACAATAGCATGTGCCACCTCGTTGATGGGTGAGAATTCCACTTGCTTGTTGCGCATACTGTAGGGGCAGCAGCCCAGCATGTTATAGACCTTGATGCGGCCCATGAACGAGTTGGTCTGGAAGTTGGCTTGGAACTCGCCGTCGGTAGAACGTGCTGCCAGATTGCCCACACGCATGATCTTGGCCTTGAGCCCGTGCAGGGCT
This sequence comes from Sodaliphilus sp., assembly GCA_045541835.1. Lineage (GTDB taxonomy): Bacteria > Bacteroidota > Bacteroidia > Bacteroidales > Muribaculaceae > Sodaliphilus. The sequence continues at coordinate 5,699 of JAZQJW010000026.1, forward strand.
ACGGCATTGAGAATCAAACGCTCGGCCATGAACTTGGAGTAGATGTACTTGTTGCCCAAGAACTGGCCCATATACAGGCGTTGCTCAGTAAAAATGTCGCTCTTGATTTCACCAGCCCACAGACCTCGCGTGCTGGCCGTGGACACATGCACGAGTTTGGCGCCTGTCTTGAGGCAGTAGTCGACGCAACGTTGTGCGCCGCCGATGTTCACGTCCTCAATCTCGGTGCCCTCGCTAAAGTGTTTTACGATGGCGGCACAGTTGAAGACAGTGTCCACCTTCAGGTCCTCGCCGAAGTCGCTCGTCACGTCGCCCAAGACGATGTGCAGGCGCTTGCCGAACAAGTCCTTAAAGGCATCTGAGAAGTAGTAGAACAACAGGGTTCGCAAGCGACCCTCCGCCGCTTCTTGATTCTTGCCGCGAACGAGGCAGTAGATGTTTCCTGCATCCGAGTCAATGAGTTCACGCAGGATGTGTATGCCCAGGTAGCCCGTGGCACCTGTCAATAGGACGTCTCCCAGTTCTTGGCGTTCGCCGTTGCGGTAACTGGTCAGCGTGTTCTTCTGCAGCAGGTTATTGATGGCGGTATAGTCAAAGCCTGTCACCTCGTCATTGCTATTGTCATCGCTCTCACCCGTGATGAGACGAGCCAGCTGGCGAGGAGTGGGATTGGCAAAGACGTCGCCATAGGCAACATGGAGTCCGGCCTTATCGGCCTCGATGATGACACGTGTCACAACGAGCGAAGTGCCGCCCAACTCAAAGAAGTTGTCGGTGGCGCCCACCTTATCCATCTGCAGGATATCGGCGAAAATATCACAGAAAGTACGCTCGGTGTCATTAGCGGGCTCCACCTGTGCCGAACTGAAGGCCAATTCAGGCTCGGGTAAAGCTTTCACGTCGGTCTTGCCGTTGGGCGTCATGGGCATCTCCTTCAATTGCAGGTAAGCAGTGGGCACCATGTATTGCGTCAAACTCTTGGAAATCTCGGCCTTGAGGGCATCCGGAGCAATCTCACGGTCGGCAGTATAGTAAGCACACAAGTGTTCCTTGCCTCCCAGTTTGCGAATCAGAATGACGACTTTCTTCAAGCCCTCTACCTTGAGCATCACATTCTCAATCTCACCCAACTCAATGCGCAATCCGCGCAACTTGATCTGGTGGTCGGTGCGACCCAGAATCACCACATCACCGTCAGGGAGCCATTTGGCATAGTCGCCGGACTTGTAGATGCGCGTGCCATGGTAATCAATGAATCGCTCACGCGTCATCTCGTCCAGGTTGTTGTAGCCATGAGCCACGCCACGGCCACCGATGTACAATTCACCGACTACACCTACGGGCAACTCATTGCCATCCTGATCGACGATATACTCAATGACGTTCAACTGCGGCTTGCCCACAGTCACGACAGCAGCATCGGTCAACTCCTTGTTGTTAGAAGCCACTGTAATCTCGGTGGGTCCATAGCAGTTAAATATGCGGGCCTTGGTCACTTTCCTGATTTGATCAAGCAACTGGTCAGAGAATTTCTCGCCACCGGCACGCACGATGTTGATGCGGCTGATAGCGTCACAGAAGTCCTCACTCGTCAGCCACGTCATCCATCGAGATGGTGTACCCGACACCATGTTGATGTGCTCCTCGTTGATGAGGCGTGCCAAGTCAAGCGGGTTGTTCGCCTGTTCCTCGGTAGCTACAATCAACGTCTTGCCGTTGAAATAGGCGGTACCGATGTCCTGCAAAGCGGCATCGAACGAGATGGTTGTCACGCTCAAGATGCGCTTGGCATCGGTCATCACACCGTTGGCAAACACATTGGCCGGATGCCCATAGAGGTAATTGCAGATGCCCTTGTGATGCAGCATCACACCCTTGGGGCGCCCCGTGGAGCCACTGGTGTAAATCAGGTAGGCCAAGTCATTGGGAGTGATATCGGTAACCACAATGCCATCGTTATCGTCGTTGATGAGTTCCTCGACATTGATAGCCTTTCCCTCGGGCAACGTATCCATTCGGTCGGCAGTGGTGATGATGTATCGGGCCTCACTGTCCTCAAGAATCAGTTTCACGCGGTCAGCGGGATATTCAGGATCACAGGGGATATAGGCTGCGCCAGACTTGAGCACGCCGAATAACGCCAGAATCAGTCGGCTCGTGCGCGGCAGCAACAAGGCAACGCGGTCGCGCTCAACCACGCCACGCTTCCTCAAGGCTGCCGCAATTCGGCTGGTCACTTCATCCATCTCCTTATAGGTGAAGCGGTTGTCGATGGCAACCAGCGCCTCATGGTCAGGCTGAGTTTGGGCAAAATGTCCAATGCACTCGTGGAAGAACTTGAAAGGAGCCTCGCCCGACGCCGTCTGGCGCAGGTGATTCAATTCCTCTTCCTGGTTCTTGCTCACGATGGACAACTGGCGAAGTTTGGCCTGAGGCTGCTCCATCATTCTCGCGGCAACGGCAGCAATGCTCTCGGCCAGTCCACGGCCAACACGCTCACTGTAAACAGCATCGTCATACTGCACGACAACGCCACGGGATTCTATCTTGATGTTGATTTTGAACTTGGGAACATTCAGTTCCAGCAATTCCTGCCCGATGGGCTTGCCATCCACCGTATACTGTGAGAGCACACCCACCTGATAGGCGTAGGCGATGGCAGGACGGAAACCATAGTCGGTTGCGATTCGGGCAAACGGATAATCCTCATGGCGCAGCGTCTGATCAAAGGTATCGCTGGCCTGTTGCAGGAATTGGCTCACCGTCACGTCGCTGATATCCAGACCCAACGCCAAGGTGTTGACAAACATACCCACCGTTTCGGCAATCTTGAGGTTGCTGCGACCACTGCTGACGGTACACAGGTACACCTCACGATTATTGGTGTAACGTGACACGACATAAGCCGTAGCGGCAAGGAACAGGTGGGCCGGAGTCACCTCCTGACTGCGGCAGAAGGCGGCAGCCTTCTCAAGGTCAACAGGGCAGACCGCCTCGCCGATAAGTCCTTGTTCGTTACTCTTGCGCAGGTCAGCAGGGATTTCGCTGGCACCCTCACAGGTCTGCAATTTCTCGGCAAAGAACTGCTGAGCCGCCTTGAAGGTGTCCGTTTCCTCGGCAGCCTGCTGGTCGGTGACAAAATCCAGGTAGTTGTATGACTCCTTGTCCACTGCCCCACCCTCAAGCAGCGAATTGATCTGCCTGAAGAGAAGGTCAGCAGAGCCACCGTCAAATACCAGATGATGAACATCCAGCAACAAGCGGACGCCAGCCTCGGTCTTCACCACCTCGGCACGGTATAACGGAGCCTTCTGGAGATTAAAGGGCTGCACGAACTCATTCTTATATTTGGCCAGTCTCTCCTCAGTCATATCGTTGACTTTCACCTCAACGGGAGCACTATCCACGGTTGTCTGAATAATCGTTTCGCCCTCTGTCGTGAAATGGACACTTAACTCGGGATGAGCCCCAATAACCCGCTTGACAGCGTCGGCGAGACTGTTGGCATCAGTCCCTTCGGGATATGACAGCAGGTAAGGAATGTTATAGATGGTGGAAACCGGATTCTTGAGACAGTCAAAATAGACACCCGTCTGGGCATAGGACAGTGGAGCGCTGGTCTTTACCGTACGTTCCTGTGACGCAACATTTTGCACCTTGGCATTACCGCCAGCAAGCATCGACTTGAGAATTTCGTTCTCAATCGACTGGATGGTGCCCGACTTCACCAAACTCCTGGAATCGAGAGTCACACCATAGCGCTTATTGACCTGAACCGCCAGTTTGATGGCCGAAATAGAGGTCAACCCGGCATAGCCCAATACCGTCATCACGCCAAAGTCCTTATTGTTGACAATGTCGGCGACAAGGTCATGCAGTTCCTGTTCCAATACGTTCATGGGAACGTTGCTCTCCTCGATGGCAGAAGCCTTTTTCTCGGGCTTGGGCAGGGCACGCTTGTTGACTTTCTGGTTCTGGTTCAAGGGGATGGCATCAATCTGCATCGTGACGGCAGGAACCATATAGGGCGGTTTCTGGTCAAGGATGAAGTTGTTTAGCGCCTCGATATCCACTTGCTTGTCGCTAACGACATAGGCAGCGATGAACTTGCCGCCACCCTCCTCTTCAAAGGCCTGTACCGTGGCGTCCTTGATGCCGGGGAACTCGCGGATGACGCCTTCGACTTCCTTGAGCTCAATGCGGAATCCACGTATTTTCACCTGACCGTCACGACGGCCTACAAACTGGATATCACCTGAGGGCAGGTAGCGAACGATGTCACCCGTGCGATAGATGCGTGAATATTTTGCATCGGTGGTGAACGGATTATCGATATAAACCTCGGCTGTCTTCTCTGGACGGTTCAGATAACCTCGGCTCACCTGCGGTCCGGCCACCCATAGCTCACCGGCAGCTCCCACGGGCAGTCGATGGCCTTGCGGGTCAACAATGTATAAGCGCAGGTTGTCCAACGATTTGCCGATGGGAATTTCATTCATCTTCCTATCTACCCGATAGCAAGTGATGTAAATAGTGGCCTCGGTGGGGCCGTAAACGTTATAGAAGGCGTAATTCTTGGGAGGTATGAGCGAAGCCAATTTTTCACCGCCGGTAGAGAGGTACAACAGCGAGTGGTTCTCGATGCTGGTGGCAAACTGGTAGCCCACCTGGGTGGTCATGAACGAATGGGTGATGGCGTTCTGCTCAAAGTAGTCGTTAAGAGCAATCAGATCCAACCTCAATTCCTCGGGGACGATATAAAGCGTTGCGCCGGTGGTCAACGTTGGATACATATCCATCATACAGGCATCAAACCCATAGCTGGCATAAGCCGCCACATTGTGCTCGGGCTTGAGACCGTAGAAACGCTGATACCAATTGATGAAGGCCACCAAATTGCGGTGGATGAGTTGGCAACCCTTGGGGATGCCTGTCGAGCCTGAAGTATAGAGCAAAATGAACAGCTGATCAGGGACAATTTCCACATCGGGAGCGGCCGCCTGGGGAAGACTGTCGATTTCACTTGTCAAGAGCACCTCGCCCTGATATTCATTAACAATCGGACGTAACTCATCATCGGCAATCAGCAATCGAGCATTGGCGTCCTGCATCATGAAATTGAGACGTTCCTGCGGATAGCTGGGATCCAGCGGCTGATAGGCGCAGCCGGCTTTTAAAACGCCCAGCGAAGCGATGGGCATCCATTCACTGCGGGGAATCAAGACCGACACGACATCTTCGCGCTTGAGGCCCTTGGCTACGATATAGGCTGCGATGCGGTCACTGATGGCATCTACCTGGGCATAGGAGAAGCGCTTATCCTTGAACACCACTGCCAGAGCATCGGGCGTGGCCTGTGCCTGGCAACGGAACAGCGAGACAATGGTCTGAGTATCGTCATAATCAACGTCATTTTGGTTGAAGCTGTCCAGTGTCGCGGTCTGAGCCGGTGTGGCGATGTTGATGTCACGCAGGAGTTCGTGGTTGAGGAATCCCTCAAGAACAGCCTCGTAACTCTCCAGAATCTGGCTGATGATTTCCCGTGAATATTCGTTGGAATTGAATTCGGCCTTGACGCAAACCTTGTTGTCTTTGATGAAGACCTTCATGTAGAACGAGGCGTCGAGCGTGCTGTTTCCGATGCGAATGGTCTGCATGGGCTTGCCTCCCATTGTCTTGTTGTCGAAGAGCATGCCGTGCCAAGCGAACATCGAGTTACTCTGGAGATTCAGGTCGGCAAGAATGTCGCCATAGGTATAAATGTCGTGCTCACGGCATCCCGTCATCTGTTCCTGTCCCTGTCGCAACAGTTCGAGCACCGAGGTCTCAGGTGAGAATTTGGTATAGACAGGAAGCGTTTTCACGGTCATGCCCACCGAGTGATTAAAGCGCTTGTCTTTGCGCCCATTGAAAACTGTGGTGAACAAGGACTCCTGATCATTATTGAATTTTGCCAGCAAGAAAGCGTAGGCCGTTGTGAACATTGTGCTCTTATACACCCCATTAGACCCACAATAATCTTCCAAGCGGCTCAAATCAAGCGAGAGGATGCGCAGCAGGCTGCCATCACTGTGACCGGGCTCTTCCCGGTCGGGCGTGAACTGGGTAAAGGTGTCGCCACAGTCAAAGTGTTTTGCGTACCATTGTTTGGCCTCATCAAATGCGGGGGTCTCGCGACGTGCCGCCTCATCGTTGGCAACATCCATCAGCGTCATTTCCTCGAGGGCGATATCCTCCCCTCGATAGGCTTTGTCGATGTCTTGAAGCATAATCTGCATCGAGGTGCCGTCAACGATAAGGTGGTGATAATCAAGAAAGAGGAAATAATGCTTATCGTCACGCATCAGGTTGACGTGAAACAAGCGGTCACCGTAGATGTTGAAAGGCTTTACAAGACGGGCCTTCTCCTGCTCGATGTCCTGGATTTCCTCGATATTGAGAGACCAGGTCTCGTTTTCCATGTCGATGGTCTGCATGGGCTCTCCGTCCTCGTTCAGCGTGATGCGCGTGAACAAGGTCGGGTGCGCCTTGAAGGCTTTCTCGATCGCAGCCAGCAGTCGCTGTCCATCGAGCATGGGGTCCAAGACATAGATATAGGGCAGGTTGTAAAATGGTTCACCTTGGTGATTTACACATTCCACATAGATGCCGAATTGGGAGGTTGATAAGGGTGCGGATAATTTCATATTACTTGTACTACTTGAATTAAGTTTTTACCATTTGGTTGAAAAGATGCGTGGGGTGACAACCAGTGAAATCCAGCCCCAGCGCAGGTTGGTTCTTGTATTGGAACGTTTCAGGCGCTCCATGGTCTCGCCACCCCACATGAAAGAGGCTCCTGCTGACACTCTCACGTCACGGCTAATGACACAACTTGTCTGGAACTCAATCTCGTGACCGAGGGTCCTGTCCATATCCTCGAGTTCAGTGGCTGTGGAGAGGTAGTGATAACTGGCATCGAGCTTCCAGTTCTTGAGAGGGCTATACGTAGCACCAATATAGATATTCTGGAGGCCAGGAGTAAAGCCGTCATGATAGGCGCTCACGTAGAAGAAGTCCATTGCGCCGTAGAACTGGTGGTGAGAGCCATAGACTGTGCTGAAACCCTTAATGACATCATGATGTACCATACCAATGTTGTGCCCGGTGGGCACGGCAAAATACTTATCACCACTCAAGTAGTCATAGCCCACTGTAGCATTTAACCATGGTTTCGGCATATAGGTGACCTTAGCACTCATCATCCACGCCTGAATCTTGATGCCATTCTCGTTTTTGCCAAATTGGTTATAGTAAGACACTTCGGCCTTCCAGTGTTTTGGTTGGAAGGACAAATAGGCACCAGCCAAATGCTGGAAGAAGGTTCTGTCCTCATGCATTTCCACAGTGATGTCTTCCACTGTGCTCTGCATGCCGATGTTCATGAACAGCAACGATGCCCCCAGCGGGAAACGCGGCAGGTCATAGTGATACCACGCCGTCTGCATGGTTTTATAGGGCTGGGAGCCACCCGCATAATAGGAGCCACCGCTGTTCATCACATCGGCATTCTGGTTATAGGCCAGGAGGATGTGGGCCTTGTGGCCGTGACCTTCATAGCCTAGCCGCAGAACGTCGTGGGACGACGAAGCCATCGCCCAATCATCAGAGCCGATGATGCGCTCATCGTCATAATTCAGTGCCACGCGCCCCACTTGAGCAAACATGCCGAAAGGCGCGGTCATCTTCACCCATGTCTCGTACAGGTTGAAGGTGCCCTTGCCAGCCTGTCCCCACACGCCAGAGTGCTGTGGTGTCACACGTGCTTCAAGCCAGTCACGCTTGAAGTTGATGGGCAGTCGGGTGCGGCTGAGCACAAAATTGGACTTCGGCACCTTTGCATTAGCGACTTCAAACCCATAATCGTCTACCTCAACTTGCACTGCCGGCAGACCGCCATATCGAGATTCACCACGCCCGAGGAACTGCAGGTCAACGCTCAGTTGGTTTTGAGGGGGCGTGATGCTGTCGGTGCTGGTCTGCCCTACACTCACGAGTGTGGCGGTTGAGGCGACTACTGCGAGCAGCCATCGTCTGAATGTGCTGTGTTTGAGCCTCATGGTGTGATCATTCAAACTCAAACAGGTTGATGAATCCCGTGATTTTAAACACGTTCTTGATGTCGTCATTCAAGTTGCGCAGGGTGACCGTCTTGCCCTTAGCCTTGGTCTTCTTGAGCACGTCAAGGAGGATGCGCAGGCCACTGGATGCAATGTACTCCAGATCCTGACACTCAAACACGATATCTCGTCCCTCGCCATCTGCAGTGAGGGGTTTCAAAGTCTGTTCGGTCTCGATGGCGGCTGCGGTATCGAGCGAGCCAGTCATAGTCACGATGATTTTCTCATCAAGTTCTTCAATCGTTGTTTTCATAATTCTATTATTTATAGTTTTGAGTTTTTAGTTTTTAATTGTAAGTTTTAAGTTGTTAGTCCTTAGTTTCTAGTCCCTAGTTTCTAGTTCTTAGCCTTTAGTTGTTAGAATCCTGATGTCTAAGGTCTAATGTCTAATGTCTAAGGTCTAACACCTAACTCCTTCTTCAACGTGAGCACGTTCTGACCATCGATGTGCTCATAGTTGATGGTATCCATCAGTTGCTGGACGAGCAGGATGCCCAAGCCTCCAATGGGACGTTCCTCGGCGCTGAGCGTGATGTCGGCACTACTACGCTGTGTCGGGTCAAAGGCCTTGCCACTGTCGATGATGATGAACTTGAGGCTTTGCTCGGTGGCGCGCGCGGTGACGGTGATGTCGCCCTCGGTGCCCAGCGGGTAAGCGTAACTCATGACGTTGACAACTGCTTCCTCAACGGCCAGCATCAGTTGAGATGACAAAGCGGTATCAAGGTTTAATCGTCCTGCTACCGTTTTGACAAATTCATTGAGTTCGGGCACCTGACGGACGTTGTTGGTCAACTTGAGCGTCTCGTCCAGGACGATGACCTCGGCCGGGCGGTGATAATGCACAACCAGCATCGTCAGATCGTCACTCTGGTCAGCGCCAGCAGTGAACAGCTCGGCGTCACGTTTCATGGTCTCCATGAGTTGCCCGGGAGCCGTCAAGCCCTGTTTCATGCAACGAGTTGCCGACTCAAGCACCCGTGGCATGCCGTAGAGCACATGCTCGGTGTTGCCGGCCTCGGTCAGGCCGTCGGTGAACAAGAACAGGGTGGCATTATCGGGCAACACCGTCTCCTGCTGCACATACTTGAAATCGCCGTACACACCAACGGGCAAGTTGGCCGTCACGGGCAGCGGTTTCACGTCGTGTTCTATCACCAGCGGCGCGTCATGGCCAGCATTGCAATAGCGCAGACGTCCCGTCGGCAGGTCGAGGACGCCGACAAACAAGGTAACGAACATGCCGGTCCCGTTATCCTCACAAGCCGCCGCGTTGATGGCCTGCATGATGTGCGACGGACTGCTCTCGTGCTGACCCAGACTGCGGAAGAGGGAATGTGCAACGGCCATCACCAGCGACGAAGGGATGCCCTTGCCGCTCACGTCGCCGATGCAGAAGAACAACTTCTCGTCGCGTATGAAGTAGTCATACAAGTCTCCACCTACCTCAAGCGCCGAAATCTGCCTGCCGCTCACGTCGACGTCGGGCCGCGTGATGTCGCTGCCCGGCAACATCTCGCTCTGGATGGTCTGGGCGATGCGCAACTCACTGGCGGTGCGCTCCTTGCTGAGCCGTTCCTTGTTCAAGCGCTGCACCGACTGGTTGAAGCGGTACAGGATGAAACCTAACAGGGAGAAAGCGCCCAACATCAGCAACATCAAGTTGCGTCGCATGGCGTTCAGTTTGCCAAAGACCTCCTTGTCATAGCACACCATCACCAATTGCCAATGGGGCTTGCCCTTCATGTTGGCACAATAGGCGTAGCCCTTGCCCATCTCCTTGTCATTGAAAGTGATGATCTCGCTGATTCCCGTGCAACTGGGTTTGCGCTGGCACGTGCTGTCGTTGATCATCTCCACGATGGTCGCCACGTCGCTCTGCTGCGTGAGGGTGGTGTCGGGCTGCGATATCAAGCGGCCGTCCTCGGTGAGCAGCAGGAAGAACGAGGAGGGGAAGTTGTGCACAGTATTCAGCGTGTCGATGATGCCTTGGGTCGACATGTCGAGGCCAAATGTGCCAGCCAGTTCACCACGCGCGTCAACGAGCGGAGTGGCATAGGTTGTCACCTGTTGACCGCTCGCATTGGCGTCAAGATAGGGGTCGCTCCAGCAAGAGACACCGTTTTCCACGGTCTGGTGGTAGAACTCGCGCTGGGTGTAGTCATGGCCTGTGGTGGCCAGGTCACACGTGATGATGCTGTCGCCCTTGTAGATGGCGCAGGGTTCCGTCAGACGGGACGTATAACCGCCATTCAGGTAGCCGGGCTTGAAAGCCACAAAGGCGCTCATCAACCCATGATTAGTCGCCACCAGGCGGTGCAGGATCTGGGAGATGTTCTTGGAGGCAGTGTTGGCATCGGATTTGGCAAGTTGACGCTGCACGGGCCATAGATAGTTGCGCACCATCTTCTCGTTGCTCTTGAGCAAGCCGCGCACACGCACCGACTTCAACGTTAACTCACTCTCCACACGGTAGTCCAACTCCTCTTCCAGCATGTTGCGTGCATAGCGGTACTGCACCAGCGACAACAACTCGATGAGCGCTGCCGCCAGCAGGATGACCGTCAGGGTCGCTGTCATGCGACGACGACCCATGTGCAACAATTTGTTGATGATCTGCTTCATATTCATCACCGATTCATCCACCGCAGGGGCAAGAATAAGAGGAGGTGACGGCAATAACCGACCTCACGCAAGCAGCACACCGCGGCTTTTTAAACTGCAAAGGTACAAAAATCAGACAAATTGAGCCCCAAAACGGCAATTTTATTGTAACGATATCACGATATCAACTCAAACCTGAGCAGCAAGTCCCCTCCCAAGGCGATAAGATCGCCATTATGCAGCGGCTCGAGCGAAAAGGTGTCCCGCAGTTCCTTGCCTTTCCCCTCATGGAAAACCCGCGTGACCGCCCCACCCTCGGGCCGGCATCCACCCGGCATGGCCTTGAGGAAAAAAGCACCGCCGCGGCAAATGATGTCGGCATGGGCACTGCTCACCTGCCTGTTCATCGCCAGCAGACGTTCGTCGGTCTCCCTGTCGTTGATCACAATGTCGTTGACGCGCAGGTCTCCACCCTGTCTCGCCACCGCTCCGCGGCCGATGTGGAAGCATTGTTTTGCCGAAGCATCGAGTTGATAACAGGCCGATACCAGCGCCCCCGTCCCCTCAACAAGGGTGATGAGGGCCCGTCCCGTCGCAGCAGGGGTGATTTCCCCGACCCGGCGCGAGACGAGCACCAGTTGCAGCCGTCCGCCCCCAGCAGGGATGACATCGGCGGCAGCGGTGGGACTGCCCGTCACCGTAATCTCTCCGGCCGCCACTGGCGACAGCATGTTATTGTCCAGGGCGAGGCGCAACTTGTTGATAAAGGCATCGCCCATCACCAGTCGCGTGCGCGCATCGGCAACATGAATCTCCATGTCGTGCACATCATCATCGCCCAGGCCACCACGCAGGGGTGCCAAGGCCTCGATAATCCAGCCGATGAGGGCGGCATGGGCCGCCTGAACATGGTCGCCCAAGACCGGGTCGCCATCGACAGCCGCTGCGTCATCGGTAGGGGCACTTTCAGGTTCCTCGACAGGTGCCACCTCAACAGGTGCCTCATCGACAGAAGCAACCTCGACAGAAGCAACCTCAACCGTGACATCGGCGGAATCTTGGGCAACGGTGTCCTCGGCGGGTTGCTGCCCAGTGTCGGTCACCTCGGGGGTCTGATCCTCAGGCTCCAAGTTGGGATTGAATATTTTCTTGAAAAAACCCATTGTAGTTGTATTTAGTCCCTAGTTTCTAGTCACTAGTTTTTAGTTTTTAGTATTAAGTTTTAAGCGACCCTGATATCCAAAGTCTAAAGTCTAAAGTCTGACGTCTAATGTCTGATGTCTAATGTCTAAAGTCTGATGTCTAAAGTCTAACGTCTGACGTCTAACGTCTAAAAAGCCAATCAAGTAATGACGTTATAGAACACGGCGCCGAGGGCGATGCCCAGGATGGTGGAGACGATGAGAATGAGCACCATTCTCCAGACTGAGTTCTTACCGCCCGAATCGGTGTCAACAGGGGGCTGACTGCTGATGATGCGCTCGAGTTCAGCCACCCTGGAGCGCAGTGAGTTTCGCTCAAGTTCGGCCTGCCGGGCACGCGTATTGGCAGCCTGCAGGTCCTCAAGCGAAGCCGAAGGACTCATCGCCAATGCCTCGTCAAGTTGCTGACGCAGGGCTGTGATGGTCTGCTGCATGTCAGCAATCTTGGCAGCCCTATCGGTGACCGCCTGCTGCAGATCTATCTTGTCGCGTCTCAAGGCCTCCAGTTCCTCGCTGAACTGGGCAGGGATAGGTGTTCCAACCGTTGCCACGTCAACCTCAATAGCCTCGACGGGCTCAGCCAAGTCAACAGGCTCGACAGCCAAAACGGATTCCACAGGCTCGGGGAGAATCGCACAGTGGCGGTTGAAGTCATTCATCATCTCTCGTGCATCTGCATAACGGTCCTCGGGGGTCTTGGCAAGGCACTTCATCACCATTTGCTCGAGCCAATCGGGGTAATCCCGCTGCCATGTCGCACCGTAGCCAGGATGAGCCGCTTCATAGGCCATGCGGCGCAGGGGCTCCAAGGGCGGTGGCGCCTGCTCGCAATGCTGCTTGCGGATGGTGTTCAACGCCTTGAGTTCATCGGAAGCATAGGTCTCGGTATCCAATTCAAAGGGGACGCGTCCAGCCATCACTTCATACATCAACACACCGAAACTGTAGATGTCGTTCTGGGTGGTCTCGATGCGGTCGTTGTCCCACTTCTCGGGTGACTTGTATTCGGGGGCACCACCCTGACGCGAACTGCTCTTGACAGCGTGATGGTCCTGGATGGAGAGGCCGAAGTCGAGTAAGACGAAGTTGCCGTCGTAGTTGCGGCGCATGACGTTGTTGGAGTGCAGGTCGTTGTGAATGACGCGGTACTTGTCGATGAGTTCGAGGCGCTTGTCCTCATCGATGAGGAAGTGCCGTGCGTCGGTCGGGTCGCGCTGCAGCTTATCCTCCTCAGCACTCATCAAGTCCTGATAGATATCGTAATGGCAATAGGCCAAGGCTCCGCCAATCTGCTTGAACATGCGCATCACCTCGTCGATGGGCATGAAGTGATGCTCCTTCAAGTAATCCAGCACGGTGCAGCCATTCACGTAGTCCATCTCGACCATCGCCCGATTCTGGACCAGACGTGGCTGATAGATGCGTACGATGTTGGGATGACAACCATTGCCAATCTTGAGCAACACGCGGCACTCCTTGACGAACGTCTTGTATGCCTTGTCCTCCTCGCTGATGACATCATCCTTCAACACCTTCAGGGCGCGCACATATTCCAGATTGAGGTGCTTCACCTTGTAGATGGTGGCGAAAGCCCCACGCCCAATCACACCCAGACTCTGATAATCCTGCAAGAAAGCCATATCGTTATTTTTAAGTTATAAAAGTATCATATTCAAATTCGGTTTACTGAAGGTCATATCCTGCCGCATTGAGCGCAGGAATCACCGTGGAGTTAAGGAACCTGACGGCCTCGCCCGATGTGGTACCATCGGGTGTTCGCTCCAACCTCAGAGCGACGGCTATAGGGCCATGCTGCTTGTTGGAATTGATGAAGCAGACATACCAGGCATCGTTCATGCAGCCGCCATTGTAGTAGGCCACGCGCTCGGGTGTGCCCGTCTTGCCACCCATCCTCATCTCGCTCGACGAATAGCCGAAGTTCAGCCTACCGGCAGCGCGGTGCTTGTCACTCTCGAGTTGCATGTAACGGTACAGGTCACGCGTGTTATCAATCATTGTGACCGCATCGGGGACGGCCACCTTTCGGGCATCGGCGCCCGTGCCGTAGGCCAGGACGTAACGCGTCGGCACAAACTTGCCGTTGGCGGCGATCATCGAGACGACACGTGCCATGTTAAGCGGAGTGGCATAGATGCCATGCTGACCCCATGCGTTGCCCGTCTCGTTCCAGATGAAACGCTCATGCTTTTTCTTGCGCGTCTGCTTGATGTAAGTGTTGTATCGGGACAAAGCCCTGTTGCGCATCACGTCCATCTCGCCATCGTAGGAGAAATCCTTGTCGATGTCAAAGAAATAGGGCGTCAGAGAACGATTGCGGCCATCATTGATGTGGACGCGGATGCCGACCATGCGGTAGATGCTGTCCAACTCGTGGTACAAGTCCTTGTCGTTAACGAAGTGGACAAAAAAGTTATTGGACGAGCGCACAATGGCAGCCTGGATGGTCACTACCCCACTCGGCTCGCTCTCGCCCGGCTCGACACGCTCGTCGCCATAGACCATGTAAGTGATCTTGTCGGCGGCATCGCCCAATTTCATGAAGCCCGCGAGCGCCGACATCAACTTGGCCGTTGAACCGGGTTGCGTCTGATAAGTCAGGCCCAGGTCTCGATCGGTATAGGTCTTGAAGCCCTTATCATAATCGCGGTAATACATCATGCCCTTGTTATACATGTCGATGATGGTTTCCTGATCGGGCAAGGGATAGCATGCCGATGTGAGCAGGTCGCCCGTGTTCACATCCAGCACTACCACACTGGCGCGCAAGCGCTCCAGCCGTGCCAAACGGGGATTCTTGGCGATTTCCTCGGCCATCTGTTTTTGCAGATGGAATTGCAGATTGGCATCGATGGAGAGTGTGAGATCACGCTGGGGACGTTGCTCGTTCCATTTCTTCACCTCATCGCTCTTGATGCCACTCTTGAGCAAGGGGAGCAAGGCCGAATAGTCGTATTGTTTGAAGCAGTAAGTCCTCTTCTCGGACGGGAGGAAGCGGTTGTAGCGATAAGCCACACTCGTGACAGTATCAACCACATGACGTCCCAAACTGTCGAGTTTCATGTTCTGGAAGCCTCTCAACTCTGCCAGATGGCGGCTCTCGGCCATGTAGCCAAAGGGATTCTCATCATTATTGTTCCACAACACACGTGTGTTGTAGTCACCAAGCATGAAGAACATGTGGTCACCGAAAGGATAATAGCGACGCAGGCGGCTGTGAGACAAGGCCTTCAAAGCAGCAGGATCCAGTCCGGTTTGGCCTAATCTGAGCAGATGCTCATTCAACTGCTCGGTGCTGCTGGTAGCCAGCAACAGGCCATTGCGGTCGTAGATGTTGCCGGCTTCGAGACGATTGGTCAACAACCGGATGCGCGGATTATACTCGGGAATGCGCTCTCCTTGCAGATTGGCCACATAGGCAGGACGGATGAGCGTCTCGTCACGCTTTACCACCTGATAATAGAACAGCGTGCCCACGAGCAGGAGCGACAGGGCGATGAACGTCAGGCTCGACGTTGCCACCACTGCGTCATATTGCTTGATAAAAGTCTTTTGCCGCGCTGTGGCCCGTTGGCGGCTGCAGGAGAGTACGATGCCAAACGCCGCTAGATTCATGATCAGGCTGGACTTGCCGTAACTCAAGAGCGGTACTGCAACACCCGTCAGCGGAATCAAGCCGACGCTGCCCAGCACGATGACAAAGAATTGCACACCGGTCACCACGGCAATTCCCGACACCAGGAAGAACAGGAAAGGATGTCCAGCACGTCGCGCCAGCAACAGACTGCGGTGGATAATCAGCACCAAGCAAACGATAATCAACAGGAGCACGACCCAGCCCATCACCTCACCGATGCTGGTGAAAATCATATCGGTATTGAACGCCGGCACCAGGCTGGCATTGCCCTTGCCCAGGCCCTGACCTTTCCAACCTCCGGTTGCCAGGCTCCACAGACCTTGAGCCACCTGGTCACCACCGGGAGCCTCATTGTTCCATACACCAGACCATGCTGCTGCCGTGCGGTTAGCCAGACGCTCGCCCTCACTCATGTGCAGGGCCGTCAGCCACGCACCCGCCTGGGTGAAGACCACCATCAGCAGGTTCATCATCACGGCGCTCTCATAGACTTTCTTACCCTTGAACAGTCCGTAGCCAATCCAGGCGGCAAACCACAACAGGGCCGCCATCATCATCGACATGGGTGTGCCAATGAACGATTTGGCGGCAATCATCAAGGCCAGGAACGTCAACACGCCGAGCACCAGCTGCGGGAAATCGCCACGGGCAACGGAATACAGCAGGATGAACGTCACCATCAGCACCAGGGCCGGGCCCATGTCGCTGATCAGGACAACGTAGAGCAAGAGCAACAAGGCGATGATGACCACAAGCAACAAGACAGCGCGCAACTGGAACTTGAACTTCAGTTTCAGCTGGTTGACGTCGTTGGCATAGGAACGGATGCGGTCGCTGTTGGCTGCAAAAAACGCCGCCATGAACACGACAACCAGGTATTTGGAAATCTCGCTGGGCTGCAAAGGACCTAAATTGACACGGGCGCCACTGCCCTCGGGGCCTGAGCCGAATACCGCCAACAGCAATACCAGCAGGAAGGCCATCACGATGTAACCGATACCCTGTGGCCATTTGATGGCCGCAGGTTTCCATCCCTTTTTCTCCAATGTGTCCGACAAGCGTTCACCCATCCACATCACCCCTTTCCAGAGCCACTCGACAGGCAAGAGCAAGACGCTCAACAGCAATCCAGCATAATAGCGCAAGTTCAACAGCAATTGCTCGGATGCCTTTTCACGGCGCGTATGTCGCAGGGTATCCAGTTTGGCCATAAAAGGCAAAGTCGCCCAATTGAGTCCCTGTGCAATGAAGTCAAACTTCAGCAAGCCACCTTGCACACGGCTCTCACCGATGTGGAATTTCACATAGTTAATCGAAGACATAGCCACCAAGGCCAGCACGCCATAGACGACACCCCAGGCCATATCAAGCCCAAGCATGCGGTCCACCAACGGGTCGACGATGGCAAACATCGCCAACAGGCTGATGCCCGTCATTGCCATCAAGGCCACAGGCAAGAGGTAATCGCTCTGCTTGCCGAGGCGGCGATCGATGACCATGATCACCATTATCCCAATCCACCAGGCCAGCAGGAAGAGCGACACTGCCACAACCAAGGCGTCTTTCCACTGGTCTGGCGTGCGCACCGTCAAGGCCCGGTCTTCCTTGATACGGTTATAACTGCTCGTTGCCAGCGGTGTGAGTTTCAGTTCGCGCTGGACAAAAGAATATTTCGCTCCTCTTGAGCCCACGGGACCGTCAACAGTGCCTCGTTCACGGCCGTAGTCGTAGCCTTCCTTTACAGGCAACACACTGTAGTACTTACCCTTCTCGGCTGGGAAGAGCGCCACGCCGTGGTCATCGGTCACCGCCCATGCCAGAACAGTGTCGACCGAAACAAACGCACTGGTGGAATTGTCAAACTGGTCTCTCACCACGGGGATGTGCCCTGTCAACCTGACGGGGACTCCGGCCACAGGCCGCATGGAGCGCCCCGTGAGTTTGTTCCACAACCCATGCAGTCCGCCCACGGTGTCGTTATACATCACCTTCACCTTGATGACAGGTTGCCCTGATGCAGGGGTGGCAGCTGACGAGTGCAAGGCAGCGCTATCAGGAACGGCAAGACTCGTTCGGGCGGCATTCAGGCGACGGTTCAGTTCCTTGCCGCCGTGGGCTTTGATATCATTATACCCCAACTTGTTCGCGTTGCGATTGAGGGCACCCAAGTTGGTGAATCCCTCACTCTCCCGGCAACGCTCCACAATCCAGCCGGCAATCATTCGAGCGTCGGTGGTGTCCTTGACATACTCGTGAGAAACCAGCAGGTCATACAACTGGGCGACCGTGACGTTCTCGTCAAGGTTACAGGCATCCTGCTGCTTGTAGGCGTTGCCCACCTCGGCAAGGTAAGGAGTCACGTTGCGAAATAGCGTGAATGTGCCGAAGAGGAAGAACGCCGACACCAGAAACATTCCTATGAAAGCTTTATTCCTGTTCATGAGCAGTCGAAGGGTTTATCTTTTTTTAGTATTGGTCAACGAGTCAATGACCACATTCTGATCATAGACGTGCTGATGCAAATGGTCTATTGAATCCTGCAACACGGCGATAGTGCTGTCCTTGCTTTGGACAACCGCTGCATGCCGGCGGGACTTCTCAAGGCCATGATAATAGTAGCCGCCATAAAATGCTGCGGCACACGCGGCAAGGGCCAGCAAAATCCATGCCAAAGCGGCCCAGAATGAGCAGCGTCGGCGGGGGCGATGCTGATCTTGTTCCTCGTCGGATTGATCGTGAGTGCTCTCATTGGCAGCAACAGGAGGCAGAGGATGTTCGTCAGACATCGGTTTGTCCTTGACCTTGGGAAACGAGTCATCCTCCGGCGCTTTGGGGCCTTTGGGCCTCGCAGTGGAGGGCGGGAGTGAAGCGCCACGCCTTGAGGCATCATCAAGATAGCGCGCGATGACCACCGTGACATTATCATTGCCACCGTGGTCGCAGGCCGAGTTAATGAGTCCCTTGACACAGCCCTGCAGGTTATCCTTTTGCCGTTCAACAATGGCAGCAATCTCGGCCGACGTCAACATATCGCTCAATCCGTCGGAGCAGAAGATATAGTGGGCACCAGGCACCAGGGGGAAGATGGCCGCCTCAATGAAGTTCTTGTCATCAAGCTGGTGAATCTTGTCGCCCAACACACGTTCCACGATATTGCGCTGCGGGTGATTCATGGCTTGTTCCTCGGTGAGTTCGCCATTGTCCTCACGGTAGCCCACGAGAGAATGGTCGTGGGTGAGCTTGCGCAGGATTCGGTCATGATACTGATAGAGGCGTGAATCGCCCACATGGGCCACGTTAAGCCGTCCCTGCTCCAATTCAAAGAGTCCGGCAGTGATGACACAGCCCATCCTGTTGAGACCAGGCATCTCAAGCTGACGGCCGACAATATTGTTATTGGCTTGGGTAACCGCCTGCTTGAGCAAGTCGAGGCAATCACCCATGCGATGTTCATTCAGGAAAGAGACAATGGTCTCATGGGCAATCGACGAGGCGACCTCACCACCTTCATAGCCCCCTAAACCATCAATGACAACACAGAGCACATGCCTGTCATCCCACACAAACTGGGATATGAAGTCATCCTCATTATTACTTCGCACTACACCCTTATCGGTAGCTCCATAAAAAATCATAAACCAAGAACAATTTAAAGTGAACAGTGAATCGTATAATTCCTAAACCCTAAAGTCTGGGATAATCAGTGAAATGGCTTCTCAACAGATAAAAAACCAGCAGCACTGTGGACAGAATGAAAAGCAAATCTAACATTTCTTCAATAGTTAACAGTGAACAGTTAATAGTTGGCATCCGCTTTCTGGGTTCTAATGACAAAGACCTAAAGACCAAAGCTATGACCTAGAGGCTATCTGCAGAGCGACAGTTAACTGAATCTCACCATTGATCAGAATGCGGGATTGGTTGTACACTTCAAGCTCAACACCGGGAGACACCCGGCACTCGTTGAGCATCACAGAACCCTGGGCAATCATGAAGAGTTTCTTAAGTTCCTGTCTGTAATGGAACAGCACCTGGCGATCCATCACAGTGTCGCTGTCGACCCTTGCGACGACAATGCCGCCGCTTGTGTCCGACATGCCGCCACGCCCCGAAATCTGCAGATAGTCGCTCATCATGTAGATTGAACTGTGGCGCACGCCTTCTATCAGGAAATAACTCGGTTCAATCTTAATAATCGCTCGGGACTGCTGTGTGGTGTCATGGCTTTCCTCCTCGTTCAAGGGGTCTCCACTCAATGGCCTAAAGTCATTGAAAGGCACCTGGAAGCGGTCCTTGGCACGGATATCTATACCCGCCAGGGCTGAAGTATTTATGGCCAGATTGCTCATGGTCATGGAGTCCTTGGTGTGAACCGTGGCAACGATGCGCTCACCTCCCGAGGCGCCGCGCGGTCCTTGGTTCACCGTGGGATGAATCGAAGACAGAATCACCACACCCCCAGGCGGAATCTCCTCAACCGTCTCTTGCATGCCGCTGATGATGGAACCAGGCGTGTAGGGCACGAACTGGAACTGCCAGTAACGGGCATGAGGCCTGTAGTCAGTATATTTCCTGCGGCGCTCAACAATCTCGCGGTTAAATTTGTTGACGGCATCTTTTACGGTATATGCCAGCGATTGCTCCCTCGCCTTATAGTCTTCTTCATTCATGTAGATGTAGAAACTGGTGGCAAAGAGCAACCCCTCATCGGTCGTCTCCTCCTTCAAGCGCCTGTCAAAGTGCGACTTGATGGCGTTGAGCAAACCTTGACGAGTCAGATTTTGACCTGTCGTAACGTCTTCGGGGCTCGCATCATCGGGGACCAGCAACCCCTTGAGCAGTTTTCTTAGCGGTTTCATCGTCTCATCATTATCATTAACAGTTAAAAGCCAAATGCTAACAGCTAAATATAAATTGTTGCAAAGGTAAGCAAAATTAATGCAATTCCATCGCAAAAAGTTCACTTTATTTACCACAAAGCCTTACTGCTGACCCAAAAACCGCCATTAGGGATGTCGCCAGGTTGTCATTTGGCCCAACATGAGAAGGCTAATGCAAGTTGAGCGGAGTGTCAAACCCATGTCAAAGCGAGAGGATTTTGCATGGTTTTGCAGCCCAAATCACGAAAAAGATTGGAAAAATGCTGTTTAAAGGAGGGATGTCAGCGATTTTTTGATTATGTTTGCGGCATGAAAACAAATAATCGTGAACAGCCAAAAGATAATATGACCGAGCGTAAGCTTCCTCATCCCCTTGTGGCCGCCATTCCCGTGGTGGTGCTCATCGGCATGTTGTCCGTCGTTATCGCCCTGTTTGGCAGTGACTCGCTCTCCGGAGGCAGCCAAATCGCCCTCTTGCTGGGCCTGGCAGTGTGCGTGACCATCTCGATGGCCTTCTACCATGTGCCGTGGAAGAAGTTTGAGCGTCAGATGTGCAAGACCATCGGTGACATTGCCGTTACCTTGCTCATCCTGCTGACGGTGGGCATGCTCTCAGGGTCATGGATGATTAGCGGTGTGGTGCCCACGCTCATCTACTATGGCGTTCAGATTTTGTCACCCAAGTTTTTCCTGGTGAGCGCCTGCATCATCTGTGCGCTGGTTTCTCTGCTCTCAGGCAGTTCGTGGACAACGGTCGCGACCATCGGTGTGGCATTGTTAGGTATCGGTCACGCTTTAGGCATCAGCGAGGCATGGACAGCAGGAGCCATTATTTCGGGATCCTATTTCGGTGACAAGATGTCGCCCTTGAGCGACACCACCATCCTGGCATCATCCTCGGTGGGCGTTGACATCTTTGAACACATCCGCTACATGACGCTCACCACCACGCCATCCATCCTCATCACGCTGATTATTTTCTTGATTGCCGGATTTGGCCATGGTGCCGAAGGAGCCCTTCATGTAAACCAATATACCGACGGCCTGTCGTCAACGTTCAACATCTCGGCATGGACGCTGCTGGTACCGCTTATCACGGGTATTCTCATCGCCAAGAAGGTGCCGTCTCTGATTGTGCTGTTCGCATCATCCATCATGGCAGGTATCACCGCATTATTGTTACAGCCCCACATCCTCACCCAGATTGCAGCCGATGCCTCGCTAAGCACTCCCGCCGCCTTGGCCAAAGGCTTGACCATCACCTACTATGGCGCAACAGCCATTGAGACGGGTTTTGATGCTCTTAACGATTTGGTTTCCACGGGTGGTATGGCAGGTATGCTGAATACCATCTGGCTTATCATCTGTGCCATGTGCTATGGTGCCGCGATGGTAGCCAGTGGCATGATTGAGAGTCTCACGAGAGTCATCATCCGCTTTGTGCGCACGCGCTTCAGTCTCGTCACCTCGACAGTGGGCACAGGCATCTTCTTAAACCTCACGACAGGTGACCAGTTCATCAGTATCGTGCTCACGGCCGACGTTTTCCGTGATGTATACGATAAGGAAGGTTACGAGCCACGGCTGTTGAGCCGCACCACCGAGGATGCCGCGACGGTGACCTCGGTACTCGTGCCCTGGAACACCTGCGGTATGACTCAAGCGACAGTGCTCGGGGTTCCCACCCTCACCTATCTGCCCTATTGTTTCTTCAACATCCTGAGTCCGTTGACCACCATGGCCGTTGCCGCCATAGGCTGGAAGATTAAGCGTCGGGATAGACGTTAGACGTTAGACGTTAGACGTTAGGCTTCAGACGTCAGACTTTAGACTTCAGACTTTAGACGTTAGGGATTGGCATCCGCTCCCTTAGGTCTCATGTCTAAGGTTTAAGGTCTAAGGTCTAACGTCTAAGGTCTCATGTCTAATATCTAACGTCTAAGGTCTAAAATCTAACGTCTAAAATCTAATATCTTAAAATCCAGTAAGCGTTTTCTTTGAGTTTGTTCATTAGGGCTGGTTCAAGATTGGGATGTGCGTCAATCCATTGTATCACAAGGGTTTTCGCCTCGTCACTCTTGTGACCTGACAATAAGCCCGTGAGCCAGTAACCCGGGAAGAAGATGTCGCCAGTTCGTTGCACTTCCTCGAGGGCATCAAGGCCTGGAACGAGATAGCGGTTGCTGAACGGTTCACGTGTGTGGTCGTTGAGCAGCGCCAGCATATCCCTTGCCCAGGGCTCGACACGGCGGTTCTCGGCCATTAGCAGTTCGTTGAACAGTTGATGCTGAACCAACGTGTCGGGGTTACAGGCTCGTGAGATGAAGTCAAACTCACGGCGCTGGTCCTCGTTGTTGAGGCGGCCGCGTTGCTCGTCAAGAATCTGTTGCCACCGGTCGGGCTGCATGATGGCCAGATGATAGGCCATGCGCATGTAATCGCGGTGATTAAGGAACGTGGCGCTTTGCTTTTTCCAGATTTCGTCCATTTTGTCCACGACTGTGGGCGACACGGCATGGAGCGAGAGTTGACGCAGCAAGGTCTGGCGCACCGATTGCAGGCTGTGGTTCTCCATCAAATCCGACAGGTGGCACTCCGTATCGTCCCGCTCCTTGTCATCAAGGTTCGGCAACAAGTCGCTGATATAACTACAGGTGGTCGAGGCTATCAGTTCGTTTTTCTCATGGGTGAGGAACTCGATGAGGACATTTGTCAGGTCCCCTGCCGTGATGTTGCCCCGATGGAAGTTCTCATAGAGATTGAGCACGGCGGCATAGCGGGACAGGTCATTGTCGGCCATCGTTTTCCAGGCTTCGGACATCGTCGAGATGCCCTCACTTCTAAGGTTAAACTGGCCATAGCCCTCGGCGTTGCTGTTGACAAACACGCCATCGTTATAACCCACGTAGAGCACACAGTCGCGGTCGTCCATATAAATGTGCTGCTGGCAAAATTTACCGTTTTCATCCACATAGCCGATGTCAAAACCCTGCTTCCACACCAGGTTGCGGCCATAGGGGTCGGTCTGACGCACACGGAGAATGTCACTCATGCGGTTGGAATTGATGACAGGCATTCCCTTCTGCTTGACCCACACGTCGCTGAAGGATTGCGCGCTGTGCTCGGGGTTGAAACGGTCGAGTTCGACGATGAGGTCATCCCAAGAAGCATTGCTGTAGGCATAACGGCTGAGGTAAGAGCGCAAGCCGTCCCGCAGGTTGTCGGCACCCTTCTCTTTCTCGAGTTTGCTCATCATGATGGGGGCCTTGTGGTAGATGATGTTGCCGTAGAGCAGACCCGCCTTGTTCATGTTGTCCAAGGGTTGCTGGATGGGGTGCGTGCCCTCGGTGCGGTCGGTACTCATCGCCAGCGGATAGTGGGACTTGACAAAGGCCAGGTCGTGGTTGATTTCGGGGAAATTCTCCCTAGCGATTTTGTCGGCCATGAAGTTGGCATAGACCTCCTTGGTCCAGACGTCGTCAAACCAGCGCATCGTCACCAGGTCGCCAAACCACATGTGGGCCGTCTCGTGGGCGATGAGGTTGAGGCGTGACAGTTCCTCGTCGGGCGTGGGTTCGGGTCCGAGAAAAATGCGCTGGTCGTTGAACTGGATGCAGCCCGGATGCTCCATGCCGCCGAACTGGTAGCCCGGCAGGACAATAAAGCCATAGTGCTCAAAGGGGTACGGGATGCCCGTATATTCCTCCATCCATCGCAGCGACAGGGCCACCTGGTCGAACACGATGGGCAGTTGGGCCACCTTCTTGGGGTCGGTCTCGCGATACAAGGCGGTAATCTCACGGCCGTCGCGGGTGGCCGTCTGCACGTTGAATTTTCCTGCGGTGAACGAGAGCAGGTAGGTGGGAATGGGCTTCTTGGTTTCGTTGCTAATGCTCACCCACCCCTCGGGGATGTCCAGTTTCAAGTCAAAAACCGCCTTCAGGTCAGGCTGGTCAAAGCAGGCAAACACGCTGCGGGCATGGTCGGGCACAAACAAGGTGTACATATAATCCACATTACGGTTCAGGGCCTTGTCACCGCTGTAACCGCTCAGTGAGACCGAATTCTCGCCCTGTGCAAGACATCGGGCTGGAATCACGATGTGCTCGTTAAGCAAAACCGTCTTTATGGTCTCGTCATTGACAAGAATATCCTTAGATAATTGGCTGGCATCGCCCTGGAAGTCAATCTGCAGGTCTTCGTCGCCCGTCCAATTGAACGATATCGTCTCCTTGAAATAGACGGGTTTAGCCTTCTCGGCTGGCAACGTAAACGACAGTTTATAATTCACGTCGCTGATGTGGGCCGAGCGGTAAACGGCCAGTTCGCGTGACACGCCATCGACAACGGAAATGGCCGCTGCCGCCCCAAGAGCCGACAAGAGCATGGTGAGGGCAAAAAGGCAATATAAGATGGGCTGTTTCATGACTGTTTCGTTATTTGGATATCTGACAGAGTGGAACCGATGCGGCATCTGGCGATGATCGGTTGTATCACTTCGGCAAAGATAATCATTTTATTGGAAATTGATGACCTTGTGGAAATACACACATAAAAACCCCTGCCTGATAGCGCATCAAGCAGGGGCATTCCTATTAAAACTATTTAATTGCTATGAAACAGCCTTGATGAATGGGATTACATCATGCCGCCCATGCCGCCACCCATGCCGGGGCCACCGGCGGGCATTGCGGGCTCGGGCTCCTTCTTCTCGGCGATGACGCACTCGGTGGTGAGGAACATGCCGGCGATGCTGGCAGCGTTCTCCAGGGCGATGCGGGCCACCTTGGCAGGATCGATGACACCCGTCTCAAACAGGTTCTCGAACTTCTCGGTGCGGGCATTGTAACCGAAGTCGTCCTTGCCTTCCTTCACGCGGTTGACGATAACGGCACCTTCCAGTCCAGCGTTAGCAACGATCTGGCGCAGGGGCTCCTCGATAGCGCGCTGGATGATGTGGATACCCGTGGTCTCGTCATCGTTGTCACCCTTCATGCCCTCGAGGGCCTTGAGACAGCGGATGTAGGCGGTACCGCCACCGGGAACGATACCCTCGGCAACGGCGGCGCGGGTTGCGCTCAGGGCGTCGTCCACGCGGTCCTTCTTCTCCTTCATCTCGACCTCGCTGGGAGCACCGATGTAGAGGACTGCCACGCCACCCGAGAGTTTAGCCAGGCGCTCCTGGAGTTTCTCCTTGTCGTAGGTGGACTTGGTATTCTCAATCTGCACGCGAATCTGAGCGATGCGGTCGGCAATCATGTCCTTGTTGCCAGCGCCATTGACGATGGTGGTGTTCTCCTTGTCGACAGTGACCTTCTCGGCAGTACCCAGCATCTCGAGGGTAGCCTTCTCAAGGGTCAGGCCAGTCTCCTCGCTGATGACGGTGCCACCGGTGAGGATGGCGATGTCCTGAAGCATCTCCTTGCGACGGTCGCCAAAGCCTGGAGCTTTCACGGCGCACACCTCAAGCGAGCCACGCAGGCGGTTCACAACGAGCGATGCCAAAGCCTCACCGTCAACGTCCTCGGCGATAATCAGCATGGGACGATGAGCCTGTACGGCGCCCTGCAGCAAGGGCAGGATATCCTTCAAGCCCGAAATCTTCTTGTCAAAGATGAGGATGTAGGGACGCTCCATCTCGCATGCCATTTTGTCGGCATTGGTGACAAAGTAGGGCGAGATGTAGCCGCGGTCGAACTGCATACCCTCAACCACGTCAACGCGGGTTTCGGTGCCCTTGGCCTCCTCGACGGTGATCACACCGTCCTGTTTTACCTTCTTCATGGCTTCGGCGATGAGTTGGCCGATAGCATCGTCGTTGTTGGCGCTGATGCGGGCCACATTCTCAATCTTGCTGAAGTCGTCCCCCACTTCCTGAGCCATCTCCTTGATACCATCGACAACGGTCTTGACGGCCTTGTCGATACCGCGCTTCACGTCCATGGGGTTAGCGCCGGCAGCCACGTTCTTCAAGCCCTCGGTGATGATGGCCTGAGCCAGAACGGTAGCGGTGGTGGTGCCATCACCGGCATCGTCGTTGGTCTTGCTGGCGACCTCCTTAACGAGTTGTGCGCCAATATTCTGGAATTCGTCCTCGAGTTCCACCTCACGGGCCACGGTCACACCGTCCTTGGTGATGTGGGGGGCACCATACTTCTTGTCGAGAATCACATTGCGGCCCTTGGGTCCAAGGGTAACCTTGACGGCGTCGCTCAACTGGTCAACGCCTTTCTTGAGCTCCTCGCGAGCCTTGATATCGAATTTAATTAACTTTGCCATTTTTATTGTTTTGTTTTTAGTTTCTAGTCCCTAGTTTCTAGATGTTCTAGATTATCTAGAGTTTCTAGAATTCCTAATTTCTAATTCCTAATTTCTCATTATTCCACAACGATGGCCAGGATGTCGTTCTGACGCATCATAAGCAGTTTCTCACCGTCGATTTCGATTTCGTTGCCGGCATACTTGCCATAGAGCACGGTGTCACCAGGCTTGACGATCATATCCTCGTCCTTGGTGCCGTTACCTGCGGCACGCACTTTGCCCTTGAGAGGTTTTTCCTTTGCGCTGTCGGGGATAATGATACCGCCGACCACTTCTTCTGCCTTAGCCGGTTCGATGAGAACACGGTCGTTTAATGGTTTAATAGTCATGATTTCTCTAATGTTTTTAAATATTGTAGTTGTAATGAATTTTCGAAATGCCAACGTGCAACGAGTGTGCCAACGACATAAAAGCGACAAATTGTCACCCCACTACTGACAATTCTCGCACTGTCGCAGCCAGTCAGATATATTGCAGCGCCAATAATGGCAATACTCATATAGCAGCAGGCATACACCTGGAATATAATCAAAGTCGCACATCCAATCAAGGATGCGCGACATCATTTCGGCAATAATCATCTTGCCCTTAATGATTAATCAGGATCAATCAACGTTGTTAAGGAGATAATTGATCAGGTCAATAGCATCTGAGAGATTCACTTCATGATCTTCATTGAAATCAGCGTTCTCAATCACGAAACCCTCGGCCTCATCATTGAGGATATAGTTGATGAAGAGGATAACGTCGGTGAGGTTGACATCGCGATCATCATTCACATCACCCAAAATGACATGATGAGTCGTGTCCACAGTGATGGTAGCCGTGAAACTCTCTGGATACATTACATTACCAACGTTACCAACTATGCCATAGTTACCACCGGAGATAGTAAATGAGTAATCACCACTTGCGTCCTCGGGGGCCACTACCGTTAGATTGGCCAGAATACCTGTCCTGCCATCAAGGATATCGTTATTGAAATTGAAATCATAATTGTAAATGGCTATATTTACCACACCTTCTGGTGTACCATAATTAAAACTGCCGAGCACTCGGTCGGTCTTTTTGACTTTTGTCACAGAAAAGACGTCAGGGATACTCACCTTAAAGCCCAATGAATAGATAGGGTCATCACAAGTAAAAGTAATGGGGAGAACAAATGTCTCACCAGGAGCCACAGTCATGTCGGGCATATAGAAATAGCCCATCATTCTTGAACCCACACGATTACCATTCATCTCAACGTCATTGGCCTGGGCCGACAGACCCATCAGTTCCAAGCCTAACAAAATAAAAAGTACTTTCTTCATAATCAGTAAAATTAATCAATTCCATTGCAAAAATAACCTAAAAAGACAGACCATTCCATATAATTAAAGAGGTTTAACAGATTTTGTCCGTCAAGATGCTGCGTTCACCTAATTGATGACTGCCTGCCCCAAGAACATGGCATGGATTGACAAAAAAGCACAAAAAATGTTACACAATTCAATTATATTGGTCGGAACGGGAAAAAATGAGTAAGTTTGCCAAAAATTTAGCGAAACCACATCTATACAATAACAATGAAGTTTATATCGAGAATCGCACTCGCCGCACTGACGGCACTGCTAATGACCGCCTGCGGCGGCAACGAAGCCACCTATCAATACAAGACGCAATACCTGCCCGTGCAACTCGTGGGCAGCGAGAAGTGGAGCATCATCGACGTGAACAACGGCGAAGTGGTCGCCAAGGACGCCTTTACCAACGCCCCGTCGCCTGTCGTGTCGGGCATGTTCTATGTGATGAACGACGATGGGAGTTACGACTTCTATGACGTGAGCGCGCCGACCCAACCGGTGGCCGGTCACTTCGGCAGTGTGACAGCCTTCAGCGACGACGGTGTTGCCGTGGTGAGCAAGGTCGGAGGCCCGTTGTGTGTCATTGACCGCAAGGGCAACATCGTCAAGCAGTTGCCCAACCAGATTTCGCAATGCTCGATGTTCTCGCGCGGTATGGCCGCCATCCAGAACGATGATGGCCAGTGGGGCTACATCAATGCCAGTGGTGACACCATCATCCCCGCGAACTACAGCAGCGCCAACATGTTCCTGTATAATGATTACGCGATGGTGATAGATGCCAACCAGCAGAATGACAGCACTGTCAACTTCACGGTCATCGACAAGACCGGCAAAGTCATGTTCACCAAAAACAGCAGCGAATACCAGCCCATCCAACCCTACTTTATCAATGGTGTGCTGCCCGTAGTGAAAGGCGACTCGCTGGTGTGTCTCAACGAGCACGGCAAGGAGGTCGCCAATCCCATCGACGACAAGGAGAAGATCGAGAAGGGCGGATATGCCGACTTTTCCCGCACCCCGTCGGGCGATTATATCGTTGTCAAGGACAAGAAGGTGGGTATGGTGGACAAGGACAACAAGCCGTTGATTCCCATCAAGCACGATAACCTCATCGACATCAACGGCGAGCGCCTGATTGCCGTCGATGGCGACACCTACCATATCGTCGACCGTAACGGCAACGACGTGGGTAACGTCAAGTTCCAGAACGCCCACGTGAGCGAGGACAACCCCTTCGCCACCCGTGGCTTCATCGACACCGACCTGGCTGCCGCCTCGATAATGATGATGTTTGACGAGACCAACGCCTGTGGCGCTGACGCCAATACCACGCTGATGGACATGAACGGAATGGTGGGCACCGATGCCATGCCCTTTGTGGGCAACAACACGCTGATCATGCCCCAAGGCCCCTGCATTGTCCAGTATGTGTTTGACCGCGAGGTTGCCAGCGCCAGTGCCGACAGCACCAGTGCGGAATTCAACTACGACGCCAAGGTGAAATGCGTCATTATTTCGCTCAATGTCAAGCACTGCCCCGCCAACACCGAGCCAGCTGTCGTCACCAAGATTGAGAACCGCTTGGGCACCAAGGGATTTGTATTCGCCAGGGACGGCATCTTCTGCAGCGACTACCTGACGGCATTGACTCTGGGCTATGAGAAAGGCATCATCAACTTGAATTACTACATGCACTTCAACGAGTCCGTCCCCCAGGAAAAGAAGAAGAGGAGTTAACAGTGAACAGTGAACGGTTAACAGTGAACAGTTCTAGATTTTCTAGATGGTCTAGATAGTCTAGAACATCTAGGGACTAGGGACTAGAAACTAGGGACTTAAAACTAAAAACTAAAAACTAAATAATATGTATTACGTTAAAAAGACATTAGAGATTTCATCAGCCCACATGCTGTTCCTCGACCATAACAGCAAGTGCGAGAACCTGCATGGCCACAACTGGATAGTAAACGTCTATTGCAAAGCCAAGGAACTTGACGACAACGGCATGGTGACCGATTTCACCATTATCAAGGAGATGGTTCACGGCAAGTTGGACCACCGCAACTTGAACGAGGTGCTCGACTTCAACCCCACGGCCGAGAACATCGCCCACTGGATTGTCGACACTGTCCCCAACTGCTACCGCGCCGACGTGCGTGAGAGCAGCAACAACCTCGCCATCTACGTCAAGGACGAGGACGACGACGTGACAGGGAACAGTTAACCAGTTAATAGTGAATAGTAAATAGTAAACAGTCCTAGATAGTCTAGATTGTCTATAACATCAAGGGACTATGGACTTAAAACTTAAGACTTAAAACTTAACCATGTACAAGGTTAACGAAATCTTCTGTTCGCTGCAGGGCGAGGGATACAATACGGGTACCGCCAGCGTGTTTATCAGGCTGAGCGGCTGCAACCTGCATTGTGCCTTCTGCGACACGCGACACGAGGAGGGCACGATGATGTCGTTGCCCGAAATCGTCGAGCAGGTGATGCAGTACCCGGGGGCTCCGCTCATCGTGCTCACGGGTGGCGAGCCGTCGCTGTGGATTGACGAGGATTTCGTGATGGGGCTCAAGCAGATGACGGGCAAACGCATCGCCATCGAGACCAATGGCACCCGTCCCCTGCCCCACGGCATCGACTGGGTAACCCTGTCGCCCAAGACGGGCCTCGGCAACAGCGGCGATCTGCCCGTGGTGCTGACCCGCTGCGACGAACTCAAGGTGGTGTATCTGGGCCAGGACTTGTCACAATATGACAGCATCACTGCCGACCACCGCTACCTGCAGCCCTGCTGGGTGAGCAACGAGAGCGACCGCAAGCGCAACATGCTGACCACCGTCCAGGCCGTACTCGACCACCCCGAGTGGCGCCTATCACTGCAGACCCACCGCATCCTCAACATCCGTTAGCCCTACTCACCATAAAGAGAGGAAAAACGCTATTGTGGTCAACCGAATCCAGGCGACCACATTTTTTTCGTTCATTTCATTTCGCTATTATATATATAAATAAAATGAAATAAATGAAATGAATGAAATGAAAATTGTGTCATCGCAAGTTTTGACACACCATTTTCAATTGAATTAGTATATATAGTATCAACCTCATTCATCTCGTTCGTTTCGTTCGTTTCGTTCATTTCGTTCACGCGTACACGCACATTTCCGTCGATTAGTCGTGTTCATTTTCGTCATTTCTGTCCACGCGTACACGCACATTCACGCTGCATTGGACAGACAAACCACACGCGCGTGGATGAAACGGACGAAAGAACGAAACAGATAGAATCACTTTTCCCCTGACACTAATGGCAAGCGTCCGCACTCCATTGGCTGGAATGCGGACGCTTCTCTAATCTCTAATCTCTAAACCCTAAACTGTGAGCAGGGCGAGCATAAAATCACTGACGACCTGACAGGACGACGTCGCGGCTGGTCTTGGCGATAAGGCCCTGGAGGACCTTGCCGGGACCCAGTTCCTCGGCCTCGGTCATGCCGTCGGCCACCATGTTGGCAACGATGTGGCTCCAGCGCACGGGAGCGGTGAGTTGTTGCAGCAGGTTGGCCTTGATTTCCTCGGGATCGGTGTGGGGCTTGGCGTCCACGTCCTGGTAGATGGGGCAAACGGGAGCCGAGAAGTCGGCAGCCTCGATAGCCTCGGCCAGTTCGGCACGGGCAGGCTCCATCAGGGGCGAGTGGAAGGCACCACCCACCTTGAGGGGCAACGCACGGCGAGCGCCGGCCTCCTTGAATTTCTCACAAGCAGCCTCGATAGCGGCAATCTCACCCGAGATGACCACCTGACCGGGGCAGTTATAGTTGGCGGGAACGCAGATGCCGTCGATGGTGGCACAGATTTCCTCCACCTTGGCGTCGTCCATACCGATGATGGCAGCCATCGTCGAGGGGGCAGCCTCGCAAGCCTTCTGCATGGCCATGGCACGAGCCTCGACCAACTTCAGACCCTGCTCAAAAGGCAGCGCGCCAGCGGCAACCAGTGCCGAGAACTCGCCCAGCGAGTGACCGGCAACCATGTCGGGCTTGAACTCGTCGCCCATGGTGAGGGCGAGGATGACAGAGTGCAGGAATACGGCAGGCTGGGTGACCTTGGTCTGCTTCAGGTCGTCCTCGGTGCCTTCAAACATGAGGTCGATGATGCGGAAACCCAGCACCTCATTGGCTTTTTCAAACAATTCTTTGGCCTGGGGATTGTTGTCGTACAGGTCCTTGCCCATACCCACAAACTGTGCGCCCTGACCGGGGAATACGAATGCTTTCATTGTGTTTAATTGTCTCGTTTATTGTTGATAATAATGTTGATTACGGAATTTTTTCTGCAAATCGGCTGCAAAGGTAGTCATTTTTTCATAACTACCTCTCAATTTCTTGAAAAATATGTTGCGCAGTCTTAAGTTTGAGTCCACTTTAAAAAGTTGCGTTTAGCAAAATATTGTTGTTCATTTGGTGCAAGCCAGAAATCTGACAGAGTAAATGCCCATTCAATGAATCACTTGATATGAATGCTTATAAAGACAAATTTGCCGTCGTTACGGGTGGCCTGGCCACCTTCATCAAAGAGAACCTGCAAAAAAATAACAAGATTTAATGCGGAGTCCCAATATTGTTTGTAATTTTGTCAAATTTCTAACCAAAATTATTAATCATTGTAAAAAAAGACTTATTTATGAAAAAAACTGCGATTTGTTTAGGTTTGTTATTCTGGACGTTAGCGTCAGTGTCGGCCAATGCTCAAGAATATTCCCGTGGCGATGTGAATCAAGACGGAAATGTTAACGTCGCGGACGTGACATGTCTGATAGATTACGTGTTGAACACGTCATCCAGTGCACAAGACTATACAAGAGGCGATGTGAACCGAGACGGAAATGTTAACATCTCGGACGTGACATGTCTGATAGATTACCTGTTGAACGACACATGGCCCGATGAGCCCGCAGATCACGAGTGGGTTGACCTGGGCCTGCCCAGCGGCACGCTGTGGGCTACCTGCAACGTGGGCGCGAATAGCCCTGAGGAATACGGCGACTACTTTGCCTGGGGCGAGACTGAGCCTAAGGAATACTACGACTGGAGCACCTACAAGTGGTGCAATGGCAGAAGTGACATGCTGACTAAATACTGTAGCGAAGGTTCTTATGGCAATAACGGCTATGTGGATAACAAGAGCGAACTGGATCCCGAGGACGATGCTGCCTACATCAACTGGGGTGCCATGTGGCGCATACCGACCCAAGAACAACAGGACGAACTTCGCAACAACTGTACCTGGACAAGGACGCAGCGCAATGGCGTGAACGGTCAGTTGGCCACCGGCCCCAATGGTAATACATTGTTCTTGCCCGCTGCGGGCTTCCGCCGGAACGAGTCGCTCAACTTTGCAGACTCGTACGGCTACTATTGGTCGCGCTCGCTCTACTTGCTTTTCCCGCTTTACGCTTGCAACATGTACTTCAACCCGGGGGAGGTCCTGTCGTACAACGACTACCGTAACTTGGGTTTCACCGTGCGTGCCGTGCGTGTATCACAGGATTAGTACTGTGTAAACCTTATACCGGGACACTACTCAAGCAAACGATAAAGAGTGGCTGGAAAGTCGAGAAAAGCAAGACCTTCCAGCCACTTTTCTTGTTTCATAAACTATTATTGCTGTCCAGGTAATATTAGGAGAAGTGCTGGAATGGGTTGATTGACAATATGTTGAATGTAGTTCCCGTGTAAAAGGCTTACCCGTAGCCTGTTGTATCCCCCGTGGCCGCATCTGAAGCCCGTTAGGGCTGGGCATGGTCTAGACAGGGGGGAGCGTAGCGCAACCCCTGTCAAGGAGTTTCCTATTTTTCATTTGCCTCGCTAGGGGCGACAGGTTTGTGTCTCAATGACTTCCTAGCCGTCCCTAGCGGGGTTTTCCCGAACTATTGAGTCCAATTATTAAAGGGGACTCAAGTTTTAAGTTTTAAGTTGGCATCAGCACCTCACACCTAAAACCTAATGAATATACTCGGTAGGGTCGTCGATGCCAGCGTCCTTGAGGGCCTGGCGGCGCTCGGTACATGTGCCGCAGGTGCCACAGTGCTTTTCCCCACCCTTGTAACAGGAATAAGTCTCGCTGTAGTCCAACCCTAGGGCGGCGCCATGACGGGCAATCTCGGCCTTGGTCAAGTCGGTATAGGGAGCATAGACCTTGACATTCTCATAGGTGCCCGTCATCATGGCGGTGCTCATGGCTTCGATAAAGGGTGAACGGCAGTCGGGGTAGATGCTGTGGTCGCCCGCGTGGTTGGCAATCATCACGCGCTTAAGGCCGTTGCTCTCGGCAATGCCGCAGGCTATGGCGAGCATGATGCCGTTGCGGAAAGGCACCACCGTCGATTTCATGTTCTCGTCGTTGTAATTGCCATCAGGAATGGCATCGGCACTCTCGAGCAGGGCGCTCTTGAAATACTTGTGCATGAAGTCCAGGGGGATAATCAGGTGCTTGATGCCCAAGCGATGGCAGTGCATGATGGCGCAACGGCGCTCACGGCCGTTCTGGGTGCTGCCGTAGTCAAAGGTGATGGCCATGGCAATCTCGTCCTTGTACTCATAGAGCATGGTCGTCGAGTCCATGCCGCCCGAAGTGATGATAACCGCGTCTTTCTTTGCCATAGTCCCCTTTAATCGTTATGGAAGTTGCTGATGAGACGGGCGCGCACCATGTCCTGGTGCTCGCTGTCGCCATAGTTGGCAAACGGCTTGATGCTGATGCCGCCGCGAGGATTGAACAGGCCTATCACCTCGAGATATCTGGGATCCATCAGGCGCACCAGGTCTTTCATGATGATGTTCACACAGTCCTCATGGAAGTCGCCATGGTTGCGGAAACTGAAGAGGTAGAGTTTCAGGCTCTTGCTCTCGACCATGCGCACGCGCGGGATATAGTTGATGATGATGTGACCGAAGTCGGGTTGTCCCGTCTTGGGGCACAACGAAGTAAACTCCGGGCAATCGAGCGTCACCACATACTCATTCTCGGGGTGCTTGTTCTCGAAGGTCTCCAGCACGTCGGGACGATAGTCAAACTCATACTGCGTGCCCTGGTTTCCCAACAGCGTCACGCCCTCAAGTTCTTGTTCAGTTCTTGCCATAAAAAATAGAAATAATATATGATTCGTTTTGGGCCGCAAAGATAGTAAAAAAAACACACTTAACGGTCATTTGCCGCCACTTAACCTCTCTCGAAGAGCAAGTCCAGCGCATATCTGGCCGCTAAGTCGCCTTGCGGAGGCTGACCATCGAGGCTGCGCAGGGCAGCCAGTCTCACGGCCTCGTCGAGGTCGTCGCTGCAGTTGGTGAGCAGGTGTCGGCTATAGGCCACGGTGAACTCGGGATGCCCCTGGAATGTAACCACCTGACGGCCTATTCTGAAGGATTCGTTCTTGCAGAAAGGACTCGTGGCACACAGCACCGCATCGGGCGGCAAAGTCATCACCTGGTCGTTGTGGCTATAGAGCAGACGCATCTCCTGTCCCGGGAAATATTGCCGCATCGGCTCGTCAATCACTTGTGAGGCACGCACCCCGGCACCGAAGCCACCTTCGTAACGCCTCACTTCACCACCCAAGGCCCGAGCTATCACCTGGTGGCCAAAGCAGACGCCCATCAGTTTGGCGCCACGTTGATAGGCTGCTTTCACCCATTGCAGCAGAGCGAGAATCCACGGCTTGTCGTCATAGGCCGAGTCCAGGCTTCCCGGAATCAGGTAAAGTTCATCGGTGTTGATGTCGTCGGGCAGTTCGCCTTGCCAGGTCTGATAGACACGATAGATCACCTGTTCACCGATGGCGGCAAACAGGTCCATGAACAACGACTCGTAGTTGGGGATGAACGACGGCAGTCGCCCCGGGAAAGTGTCACACAACAAAATGTTGATGCGTGGTGTCATAACTCGTCAATCTCCTCGCCAGTGCGTTCCATGATGCTGGCTGCCAAGCCGTCGGCCGTCTGAATGATGGTAACGAGGGGGTAAAGTTTGCGGGCGGCATCGTAGTTGCGCACGTCCTCGTAACTGTTCTGGTTCACACCCCAAGCGCCCATGTGCCAACGGATGGCAAGCATCTCGTCGTCGTTCAGGGGCAAGCCGCTACACAGCAGCAGGGTCAACGACTTCTCGCCATGCCCCATCGGGAATCCCTTGTAAGTGATTTTATAGCCCTCGGCATCCTCCCAGATGCCCAGCGCATTCTTGCGTTTCTTGACGGTGCGCTTGTAGATGTCACACTTGCAAACGTCGTGCAGCAGGCTGGCCAGGATGATGCTGTCGCGCTTCACCTCACGTTCCAGGCCCGGCTCAATGGTCTTCATCGCCTCCCAAACGGCAATAGCGGCCTTGCAGGTGTTGAGCGAGTGCTGCGCCAAGCCACCCTCGACGTTCAAGTGGTGTCCTGCCGAAGCCGGAGCCGTGAAAAAGCCCCAGTCCTCGAGGTCGGTTATCACATCCTCGATGCCCTCACGTCCGGTTGAACGCAACAGTTCGAGTATTTCTTCTTTACAATTCTTATCCCCGGTTTTCATTATAGAGTTTTTAGTTTTAAGTTGTAAGTTGTAAGTTGTCGCGCACGCGTGAACGAAATGAACGAAATGAACGAAACGGATATTACGGATGCGGCGGATGCCAACTGTTAACTGTTCACTATTCACTGTTTACTGTTTACTGTTTACTGTCAACTGTTCACTGTTCCCGCCTTGTTGGCTTGTAGCCGTGTTCGCGGCGGTACTTGCGCACGTCACGGAACAGGTCGGTGGCATAGACGAAGTTGTTCAGGTCGTCGTTGTCCACGTTATAGACCTCGTCCTTGTTGCCAATCCATCCCACATGCCCCTTGTTGATGAACACGATGTTCTCGCCGATACCCATCACCGAGTTCATGTCGTGGGTGTTGATGATGGTGGTGATGCCGAACTCATGGGTGATGTCACTCAAGAGTTCATCGATGACGATTGACGTCTTGGGGTCAAGGCCCGAGTTGGGCTCATCACAGAAGAGGTACTTGGGGTTCAGGGCAATGGCGCGAGCGATGGCACAGCGTTTCTGCATACCGCCCGAGAGTTCACTTGGAAACTTTTTCTCGCTGCCCGTGAGGTTCACGCGGTCGATACAGAACTGGGCACGGTCCTTCATCTCGCTGGCCGACATGCCGCCGAACATCACGAGCGGAAATATCACATTGCCCATCACGGTCTCGCTGTCGAACAACGCCGACCCCTGGAAGAGCATGCCGATTTCCTTGCGCAACTCCTTGCGCTGCTTGCGGTCCATCTTGGTAATGTCACGGCCATCATAGAGAATCTCGCCCTCATCGGGGTCAAACAGGCCAACGATATTCTTAATCAACACCGTTTTACCCGAGCCCGATTGGCCGATAATCAGGTTGGTCTTGCCGTCATACAACTTGCAACTCACGTCGAACAACACCTGACGCACGCCGCCTTCCTCCTTGAAGGACTTGGATATATGCTTAACTTCGATCATTGTCTTTTCTTTTTAGTTTTTAGTTTCTAGTCCCTAGTCCCTAGTTTCTAGTCCTTAGTCCCTGTCCCTAGTTTCTAGATGTTCTAGACTATCTAGAAAATCTAGAACTGTTAACTATTAACTGTTCACTATTCACTGTTCACTGCTAAAGCAGCAGCAGGGTCAGAATAACGTCGGCCACAAGAATCATGATGTTGCTCATCACCACAGTGTCGGTACTGGCCTGGCCCACTTCGACCGAGCCACCCTTGACGGTGTAGCCGTAGTAACAGGCAATGGTGGACATCAGGAAGGCGAACACGAGCGACTTGATGAGTGCAAACCACACATACCACTCGATGAACAGCGACTGAATGCCGAAG
The DNA here is from genome assembly GCA_045541835.1 of Sodaliphilus sp. GTDB lineage: Bacteria > Bacteroidota > Bacteroidia > Bacteroidales > Muribaculaceae > Sodaliphilus. Next base: position 43,765 of record JAZQJW010000026.1, read on the forward strand.
ATAAAGGTATCGGGGTCGACAATGCCGGTGATGACGCAGATGAGCCAACCGCCAAACAGGCTCGTTCCCATACAGATGACCACCAGGAACGGCAGGATGGTAATCAGGGCCAAAATCTTGGGCATAGCCAGGAAGTTGGCGCTGTTGATGCCCATGATGTCAAGGGCGTCAATCTGTTCGGTGGCGCGCATCGTACCAATCTCGCTGGCGATATTGGAACCGATTTTTCCCGACAGAATCAGGCACAGAATGGTTGATGAGAATTCCAGCAGGATAATCTCACGGGTGGTCAGTCCCACGGTGTAACGTGGCAGCAAGGGGTTGGAGATGTTGAGTTTGATCAGGATGGTACACAACGAGCCGATGAACAGCGACACGATGATAATCAACGGAATCGAGTCAATGCCCAGTTTGTATATCTCATTGAGATAACGTTTGAAGAACACCTTCCACTTGTCGGGGATGGCAGCGACCCTCCACATGAACATGCAGTAGTCTCCAAACTTATCCAGCATTTTAGTTATTAGCATAATCTCTCGTTTTATTTCAACCTGCGAAGGTAGACATTTTTCATCAAATGAACAAATTAAATGTTTACAGCAGGGCGCTCTCGTCGATGAGGTTGTTGAGCATGGCATAGACCGTGAGGCCCGCAACGCTCTTGATGCCCGTCTTGTGGGTGATGTTCTTGCGGTGGCTGATGACCGTGTGAACGCTCACGTTGAGAGCATCGGCAATCTCCTTGTTGGTCTTGCCCTGGGCCAGTTGCACGAGGACAGCGGTCTCGCGCTTGGTGAGTTCATAATTGCTCTTGCCCGGTTCTTCCTCGGCGGGCGATACGCTGGACAATGTCTCGATGATGCTTGCCCGACAATCGCGGATGTCCACCACGGCGTCATAGGCCTTGAGCGCGTCGCGCTCCACATATTGATAAACCAATGCCACCACAGCCATCGGATGCTCTCCGCGCAGGCGACTCGGGGTGTCAATCAACGTGGGATTGATGAGCAGGATGTCGGGGCGCGCGGCAAGAATGCGCTCGTCAAGGCGTTCGGCATCGGTTTCGGGCTCCAGAACCTTGAAACGTATCTGTCCGTCCAGCATCACCTTCAGTCCCTCGACAATCACCTCGGCCGGTTCCACTATTAGTAGTCGCTGTTTCATGACAGGATGGCTTTCTCGAAGTGTTTAACCAGGGGAACCATAATCCGCTCTTCGATGAAGGTGTGCTTCTTGAGGTCCTCACTCAAGCGCAGGATGTCATACACCACGTCAAGCACATTGTCGTCATCGGCTTGGGGTGGCAGGTACTTGAAGACGATATTCAACAGGTCGTCGAGTTTACCCTCAATGTCGCTGTGGGTGTCGATGAACTCGCCGATGCTGTAGGTCGTGTCGCGCTCGCCACTCATCAAGGCCCGGATGTGAGGGAACACGTCACGCTCCTCGTGGGCAAAATGGGCGACAACTTCTCGCTTGTATTCCTTGAAAAAACTGATGAACACCTGCCCGATGCGCCCTTTCAAGTTTTGGGCGATGGCATCCAGGTGGCGCTCAATGTGCGGCAGACGCTTCTCCACATAATACTTGTGGGACCTCTCGAGGTAAGGCACAAGGCCTGTCATGTCGGTGCCCAAAATGGCCGCTGTCGAGGGCACATAGTTATTGAACGTGTAGACGTTGCAGATGAGCAGGAAAAAAGCGGTATCCACCCCACTCTCTTCACACACGTCGGCAATCGAGCGGTCGCCGAAGCCCAGCGAAATGCCCAAGCGCGGCAACAGTGCCAGCAACGAGGGATGGACGGTGATGAGGTCGCTTAAACGCGCCTCGCTCGAGAAAAGGCGTGATTTCATAAAAGTCTTCAGTTTTTTATCTTTTGTTGCAGTTGTTTGTCTAAAATAATCAGGCGGCTGATGTCCCACACACGCCGCTGGTGAGGAGTCAAAACGGTGCTGTCGCCGATGACCGACATGTTGCGCGGCTGAATGGCTCCCTTGACAGGATAGCGCAGGATGCTGTGACCCAGGCCTTTCCATGGGTAGGCATTGGCTCCCATCACATCAAGCAAGGTGGGAAACACATCAACCTGACCGATGACGGGAGTGTATCGCAAAGTGGTGTCACAGCCCGAGATAATCATCGGGATGCCCCAGTCATCCTCGGTCCACTCATAGTCGGAGAGCCCCTTGATGCGATTCAAGTAGATCTGGGTGTGATCGCTCACAATCGCCACCACCGTGTTCTGACGCAAGCCACGGCGGTCCAACTCGTCGATGAAGGCGCCGATACAGCTGTCGGTGATGTTGACACAATTCAGATAGGCACGAGCGTCGGCATTGAGCGTGTCGCTCGCGGTAATCCACGACGGACGGACGGCACCATTGGTAAACGGCACGTGCATCGTCATCGTCACCATCTCCAGGAAGAAGGGTTGGCGCAGTTGCGGCAGCAGGCCAGCACTGAAATCGGTGAGGGCGGCATCATCGATATTGGCATGACGAGCGAGGGCACCGGCAGCGACCAGGTCGTCACGCGTGTAGAGGGAATCAAATCCATAGGTCCTTGACGTCACCGTCTGGTTCCAGTTCATGCCCGGGGTGCAAATCACCTCACGACAGTCATAACCGGCCAGCGCATCGGCCAACGTGGGATACAGGCCGTCGCCATAATCAACAGCCACCACACCATCGCGCAACGGCAAGAGTCCAGTGTTATAGATGAAATGGGCATCACTGGAATGACCATGACTCGTCTGGAACAGCACGTGAGGGGCATAGAGGACACTGTCGCCGTCCACAAGGCTATTGAGCACGGGCGTCACGTCACGGCCGTCGACCTGCATGCCGATGGGCCAGGTGTGCAACGACTCGACGATGATGAGCACCAGATTGCGCTGGCCATCACGGCAGTAACCGTTATCGGTGTAATGTGGACAGTCGTCGGCCAAGAAGCGCTCCACCATTGTCCGCTCCTCGTCGGTGACGGAACGGCGGTTAAACAGGGTCTGATAGAGGGAATAAACACCATAAGGTATTATACCGTTCTGGGACAGATAGCCCCTATTGCTGAAATTGTGAAGAAAACGCTTCTCGTAATTCTCGTTGAAATTCCCATACCCTATCAGCGATGCCAACAGACAGGCCGAGAGGGTGTACAGGAAGGGTTTCCAGCGACGTTTCTCCTCGGTCTCTCGGTGTCCCCTCAAGCAGGCCCATATCAGCAACAGGTAAGGCACAACAATCAGGAGGTCATGCCAGCGCATGAGCGAGAGTGTGCTGTTGGCCAACGTCTTGTTGACGTTATCGGTCATCGTCAGGCTCTGCCACGGCATCAGGTCGTCATAGGCCCGGCAATAACACAACTGGCCCACACACCACACGGTGAGCAGCGTCAAGGGAATCCAGACCAGTGGCCGCCATCGGCGCGGCAGTAGCCAGTAAGGTGCCAGGAGCAAGAGCGCGTTAGCGGCCGAGATGACGATGACCTGATACAAGCTCACGCTTGCCAATTTACCGCTAATCAGGTTCATCAAGCCGTTAAAAGGCGTCAAGAATATCGTGATATTGCCCACTGACAACGGGGCCATCAACCACTCTTGAGGACCGCGTCCCATCACGCGCAGGTCTGCGACAAGGGCTATGCACTGCCATGCCACAACGGCCACGCACAAGGCGAAAAACACCTTGCCATAACGCTGCCGATGACCTTTCTGCCCTTTCATCGCACTGCCGTCAGCAATTAAACACGCTTAATGATGTGAGACACGACGCCCCACACCTGGAAATTACTGTCCTCGCCCACGGGAATCTCAGGGAAATCGGCATTGGCAGGGGTGAGAAAGACTCCATCTTCCCTCACACTCAACCGTTTAACAGTAAAATCGCCATCAATGAAACAAACGGCAATGCTACCGTCGTGAGGCGGCAACGAACGGTCGATGATGAGCAGGTCACCCTCATTGATGCCGGCGTCGACCATCGAGTTTCCGATAACACGGGCACAGAACGTGGCCGCAGGATTGGTAATCAGCGCCCGATTCAGGTCAATGCTGTCGGCATACTCGCCCTGGGCAGGACTCGGGAATCCCGCCTGAAGCCTTCCCTCAAAGAATTGCAAACCTTCGGTTTGCTCATCGGGCTTGACTTGAGATATCTTGATGTCATCCATCACTATCAGACTTTGACAATAAGGCCGTCATAGGCCAGTTCCACACCCTCGGGCAACAGACTGGGAGAATTGGCATGAAATCCCATGCGGTCGCTCATGTGGATGAGATAGGTGCGGACAGGCTTCACACGATTAACTATATCCAGCGTCTCGTCAAGGCACATGTGAGAGAGGTGTTCACCAGCGACCCGCAACGAATTGATTACCAGCAGCGGAACGTCCTTCAGGCTCTCCACCACCTCGGGAGCAATCGTTTTGGCATCGGTGATATAGGCCAACGGCCCGATACGGAAACCGACAATATCCAGTTTGTAGTGCTTCACGGGAATCGGTTCCACCCTCACGCCTTCCACCAGGAAAGGCTCGTCACCGATAACATGCTCCTCAAATTGCGCCACGCCAGGATAGGGATTCTTGGCAAAGCAATAAGGGATGCGTTGATGCAGGTCGTGCAACACATCGGCACGCGCATAAACCGGGAAATGACGCTCAAAGCAATAGGTACGCAAGTCATCCAATCCGGCCACATGGTCAAAGTGGATGTGAGTCAACAGCACCGCATCCAGATTGTCATCGCTGGCACGGAGCATCTGGGTGCGGAAGTCGGGGCCACAGTCAATGAGCAGCCGCACGCCCTGATACCGAACGATGGCCGATGTGCGCAAACGCTTGTCACGCGGGTCGGCACTCATGCACACGGGGCAATGACAACGCAACATCGGCACTCCTGTCGAGGTGCCCGTTCCCAAGAATTCTATTTCCAGTGTTGTGGGTTCCATTATCGTCGATAACTGTTGAGGAGTCCATCCACGAAAAAGAGATAAGACCCTCCGTCATAATACCAATACTCTCTCACGCCACCCTGGTCGTGGCCCTCATTGATGCGCTGGGGAGCACCGAGGGCCAAACGGCATTCCTCCTTGGTCATCCCCTCAACGACCTGTCCACGGATGATGCGCTCCCAATTGGAATCGGTGATAGCGGGATAAGCAAGGCGGGGGTCACTGGCGACAAACATCGCGTCGAAGTCGCGCCCGTGCATCGTGGATGCATTATCGCTCATCCACACCATCGCCTTCTCGCCCGTGTCACAGGTTGTGAACAACAGTTTCATGGGCATCACGGCATTACCGGGCAAAACACTGTCGACGTGGACTTTAATGAAATGGCGGCCATTGGTCATCTGTCCGTTCTGGCAATCATACCAGATGGGGGTCCGGATAAAAAAATCCTTGTTCACCACCTGGCGCGCAATGTGGTCCACGAGGTCAAGGTCGATGAGCATCGGGATGGAAAAACCCGGTTTGAACTCCTCGATCTCCTTTCCGGAACGGTAGACGAACGATTTTCCATCTGCAACGTCCTGGAACCTCAGATTCACCGTCTTGCGATTATCATAGAGCCCGCCGGTGTCATAGCCCACATAGGCCAACACATGGCCCGCCAGACCCACCGTGTCGATATTATAGTCGCCACTGTGGGAGAAGAGTTGCCGCACCTGATTATCGGCCACCCAGAAGCGTTTACCATGCCGCCACGCAGGGACCGAATCGGTAAAAGGCTCCAGTGTGATGACCGGCTGACGCCCCTCCATCTGGCCAATGGCCTTACGGACGTCCTTGTCGGTCACGCGATCGGTCACCTCAATACCAGTCCCGCAAGACATAGCCAACAGACAAGCGCCTACGGCCCAAAGAGCCGCAAGCGATACCCTGCACACTATGCCACGCAACGACCTCGGCATACGACAGTCTTATTTTTTATTAGAACTCTCCTTTATTCCTTCATTGATGGACTTAGTGATTGTGGTGATATCACCATCGCCATTCAAGGCATCGTCAATCATGGGTTGCACAGCTTCGTCGGTCGATGCTCCAGCCTTCACCCTCATCTTGGTGATGATGGGGGCATTGCGATTCTGTGACTCGGTGACAGCATTCCTGAAATCGGAAATGTTAGTGGTGTCGCCCGATTCTACAAGCTTCTGCTCGAGGGCACGAATGCTGTCGTCCAGTGCGATAGCGGCTGCAGCGTCCTGTTTCTGGCACAGTTCATCCAGCCTGTTAGCCATTCTCTCACCTTCGGCTTTGTATTCATGGCTATGTTCACAGCTCACCAGGGAAAATGAGACGATGGCAATCATCGTCAATAAGATCTTTTTCATTGCATTTAATTGTTACGTATTGTATATTTCTAATTATTCTTGCTTTGTTGCCACAACGCCAGCCAATGCCTCACGCAGGGCAGTGGCCAACTGGTCGGGGCAGGATGTGTTCTTGTAACCGCAACGGATACCCTGCAATTTCGCGATGACATCAGCGGCTTTCATGCCACGCACGAGCGTCGTGATGCCTTGCAGGTTGCCATGACAGCCACCATAGAACTGGACATCCCTCAAGATGCCTTCCTGGTCAACCTCCAAATCGATTTGGGAAGAACAGGTTCCGCTAGTATAATAGGTATACTTCATTGTAGAAACACGATAAAAAAGTCAATAATCCAGCAAGCGGCGCAGGTCAAGGATGTGCATCACGTTGCTGTCATAATCAATAATTTCCAAGTCACTCAGCTTGTCAAGCGTAGCGACCAATGTCGTCCGCTGAGTACCCAACAAGGCGCACAGGTCGCGCTGCTTGTAGTGTAACGAAATGTCGCTGGCATTTGCCACGGCAAGGGTATCAACAATCATCGCCAAGCGCTCGGCAACCGACCCGTTCTTGAGCGAGATCACTGACGATATGCTGCGCTGGCTACCTGTAGAAAGATAATTCAAAATATTGAACAAGAACACCTTATCGGTGTTAATCATCTTGATGTAATCACTCTTGAGCAACTGCAAAATGCCACAGGACCCATCGGCAACAGCAGTATAGGGATAGACCGTGTCACGCCCGAAAAGGCATTCGGCAGCAAGCACATGAGGAGTCGATAAAGTCTGCCGCATCGACACCTTGAGATGCGTGCAGGGAATATCGAGTCTCACGCGCCCCGAGACGATGAACTTGACGTGTGTGCAAGTATCACCGGCAGCAAGTATCTGCTCACCACTGCGGAACTTGAGAAAATGAAACGGCAACTTCTCGACGAGTTCCGTGATTTTCTCGGTGCTCACGCCTTGAAAAAGCGGCAGTTGCATCAATTGTTGGTACATGCTGTTCATACCCCAGACAGCTTTACTTCCCCAACTCGCCGATTACCTGGTCAAGCGTCAGCGTCTGTTGCTCGCCAGTTGCCATGTTCTTGAGGGCAATGGTGCCATTCAGCACCTCATCGGCACCCACGATGGCGACATAGGGTATCTGGCGGTCATTGGCATAATTCATCTGCTTCTTCATCTTGGCACTGTCAGGATACAGCTCAGCACTGATGCCAGCCTTGCGCAAGGCCATGATGTGACGCAGCGAGGCCGAGGCTTCCTGTTCGCCAAAGTTAACGAACAGGACCTTGGCGGTCGCCATGGTGTCAGCAGGATACAAGTCAAGAGCATTCAGCACATCGTAGATGCGGTCGGCACCGAAACTAATGCCCACGCCCGACAAGCCTGGCATGCCGAAGACACCAGTCAGGTTGTCATAGCGACCACCACCCGTGATACTGCCGATGGCTACATCCAGGGCCTTGACCTCGAGGATGGTGCCCGTGTAGTAGTTCAAGCCGCGAGCCAGCGAAACGTCCAGTTCCACATTGGCACGCGTGCCCAGTGCTGCCACATGGTCAAGCACATAGCGCATCTCCTCGATACCCTTCATGCCAATCTCGCTGCTGGCGAGCATGGTCGAAAGGCTGTCAAGACGATCCTTGTTGGAGCCGTCCAAGGCCAGCAAGGGCTGAAGCGTAGCAATCGCTTCGTCACTCAGGCCCTTCTCCTTGAGTTCCGCATTAACGTTGTCGATACCGATTTTGTCAAGTTTATCGATAGCGACGGTGATATCAACTATTTTGTCGGCGGCACCGATGATTTCGGCGATGCCACTCAGGATTTTGCGGTTGTTAAGTTTGATGGCAATATTGATGTTGAAGCGATTGAACACCTCGTCAATCATCATCACCAGTTCCACCTCGTTGAACAGCGAGTCACTGCCCACGATGTCGGCATCACACTGGTAAAACTCGCGGTAGCGGCCCTTCTGTGGACGGTCGGCACGCCACACGGGCTGAACCTGATAGCGCTTGAACGGCATCTGCAGGTCGTTGCGGTGCTGCACGACGTAGCGCGCAAATGGGACCGTGAGGTCATAACGCAAACCCTTCTCGCTGATTTTGGTCGTCAGTTGCAAAGAATCGTGAGCCACAAGCAAATCATCGGGGGCGTCCTTGAGGTAATCACCACTGTTCAGAATCTTGAACAACAGTTTGTCACCTTCCTCACCATATTTGCCCATGAGTGTTGAAAGGTTTTCCACAGCAGGCGTCTCGATCTGCTGGAAACCGTAGAGCAGGAACACGTCCTTGATTGTGTTGAAGATATAGTTGCGACGCGCCATCTCGATGGGCGAGAAGTCGCGCGTTCCTTTCGGAATTGATGGTTTTTGTGCCATTATTTCTCTTTCTATTGATGTGTTTATCTGTAAATATTATCTCCTTCTTCCCAAAAACATCGCCACATAATATAATAATGTGGCAAGTGAACCGATAGCGCCCACTACATAAGTATAGGCAGCAGCATGGAGGGCGTCCTTAGCCTGGGTCAACTGTTCACCATTGACGATTCCTGATCCTTCAAGCCACTTGACAGCGCGGCGGCTGGCATCGACCTCGACAGGCAACGTCACGAAACTGAACAGCACCGTGGTGGCGAACAAAGCGAGAGCCACATACAGGGGTATGGGAGTCACGCTTACCAAAAAAACGCCAAGCAGTAAGAGCCATTGAATGGTGTTGGAGGCAAACTGCACGAGGGGAACCATCTTGGTGCGCAACTGCAACATGCTGTAACCCACCTTGTGCTGGACTGCATGGCCACACTCATGGGCGGCAACAGCAGCGGCAGCGATGCTATTGGTTGCATAAACAGGTTCACTCAAGTTCACCGTCCTGTTGGCGGGATTGAAATGATCGGTCAACTGACCTTTGACACTCATCACCTGCACATCACCACAACCATTCTGTTGCAGCATGGCATTGGCGACGTCACGTCCTGCCATGGGCACGCCCAAGGGCACTCTACTGTACTTTTCAAATTTTGACTTAAGGGAGTTCTGAACAACCATGCTCAGGATAAAAACGCCTCCCATTAAAATCCATATCCACATAGTAAAAAGTTTTTTTAATCGTTGATTATTATTTCTTTAGCTAAAATTGCAGTTTTGGCACGAAAATTGCCACAAGACATCACGGTCGAAAATCTGCACTGCAAAGTTATAGTTTTTTGACCGCAAAACGGCCTAAAAGCCAAATAAAAGTATTAAAAAATGAAAATTATGACCAAAAAATTTGCTAATTCAAAAATAGCCGCTACATTTGCGGCGTTGAACATTCGTTTTATTATTAATTTTTAATTTAAGTTGTTTTATTATGAAGAAGTTATTATTGATGTTTGCAGCTGTTGCTGCTATCGCATTTGTTGGTTGCAAGACCGAGACCAAGCCCGCTGAGACCACTGAGACTACTGACAGTGTTCAGGTTGCTACTGAGGATTACACTGTAGAAGGCGTAACCGCTGACCTGATGAAGCTCGTTGAGACCGGTGACGAGGCTCAGACCCTGGGTTTCCTTGATGGTATCAAGGCTAAGGCTGATGAGTTCCTGAAAGCTGGTGACAACAACAAGTACTTCAACATCATCAACATCCTGAAGACCGTTTGGGACGCTAACAAGGACGCTATCATCGCTAAGATCCCGACTCTGGCTGACAAGTTCAGTAAGTACATCGACGTTCCCGAGGACCTGAAGGCTGGTTTTGCTGACTTCGTGGCTAATGCCGCTAAGGAGAAAGCCGGTGAGGCTGTTGAGGCCGTTAAGGATGCTGCTGACGGTGCCGTTGACGCTGCTGCCGCTAAGGTAGAAGAGGGCAAGGAAGCCGTTAAGGATGCTGCTGCCGACGCTGCTCAGAAGACCGCTGACGCTGCTCAGGAGGCTGCCAACAAGCTGAAATAATCTAGAACAAAAGATTAATTCCTAATAACAAATCAGGGCTGACCCACACGGGCCGGCCCTGATTGTTTAGTACAGTTACGTTTGCAGTTATTTTCCAGTCGTCAGTTGATAGGCCAGGCGCTCATCCCCATTGAGCAGATAAATGATACCACAATAGGTGAAACCGTAGCGGTCGATGACATGGCGCATGATGACATTGTCGCGATGAGTGTCGATGCGCAAGTTGCCGGCGACAGCCATACAGTAGTCCATCACGTCATTGAAGACACCATGGCTTGCCGCTGAACTGGCCAGGCGGTGAACCACATAATAAGGCTTATCATCCAGCCACTGCCCCTCATAGATTTCTTTATAGGTGGGTTCCGGTCCAGGGATAAAGGCAAACGAGGCCACCACTTCCCCGCCCTCTTCCACACACAAGTAGCAATGGCCATTGCGAATGTCGGTCTCGATGGTCTCGCGGCTGGGGTAACCGTCAATCCACTGATTCACATTGCCACAAGAACGCATGATGCCTCGTGCCTGTTCGATGAGTCGCATGATGACCGGCACATCTTCCATCAGAGCAAGCCTGAAAATCCTATTCTTCCTATTGTTCATAACGATTGTAGTTAGCGCCAGGACGTATTGCAGGTCAAAAATCCTTTATCATCTCTTGGATTTCATCGTTAGGGAAATCTATTGTCGTGATCAACCCTGAACGATTACCCTTATACTGATAACGCAAATTCTTACCAGTGGCCTTAATCAAAGACATGAAACCGTACAATTCGGAGTCAGGCGTACTCAGGGCGATTATCTGATTCTTCAGGTTAATTCTGAATTTTTCTTTCTGATCGATGAATTGCGCATAGTCCATCGCATTCTCGTCAATCACATATTCATAAGTCACAACGTCTCCATCGCGGGACAGGGACAAGAGGGTTGTGGCATTATCCACCTGCATAGGCATATTCTTGTTAGACGCTGCGATTTCCTTATCCAGCAATGCCTCATTTGAGGCTGAACCGGTATTGTCCTTGCATGATACCACCATCAATAAAGGACATAACATCAATAAAAATAATAACTTTTTCATGTCTATAAATGATTATTATGTCATTGTTTTGTGATGCCGTCGCGGCGCATCATGGCCTCAATGCCCGGCTCTGTGCCACGGAAACGCTTATAGAGCGCCATCGGAGCCTCGGTGCCACCACGCGAAAGCACGTTTTCCACCCATGAACGAGCCGTGTCACGATTGAAGATGCCATCTTGCTTGAACTTGTCAAAGGCATCACACTCAATCATCTCGGCCCACTTGTAGCCGTAATAGCCTGCCGCATAGCCACCTGAAAAAATGTGGGTGAAATGCGATGACGTGATGCAGCCATCCACGGGTTCAAAGGCCTGGACATTGTTGACGGCCTTGTGCTCAAACGTGAAGTCATCGCCCTCGTAAGGCTCATCAATGCTATGCCATGCCATGTCGACATAGCCGAAGCCCAACTGCCGCACGCAAGCATAGGCCGCGCCATACTGGGAGGAAGCCAGCAGTTTATTAATCAGTTCCTGCGGCACAGGTTCTCCAGTCTGGTAATGACGCGCGAAACTGTCAAGGAACTCGCGCTCGTAGACGTAGTTCTCATTGAACTGTGACGGTACCTCCACAAAGTCGCGATAGACGTTAGTGCCCGACAGGGACTGATACTTACAACGGCTCAACAACTGATGAAGCGCATGGCCGAACTCATGCATGAAGGTCTCGACCTCACGCACGGTGAGCAATGACGGCTTGGCATCGGTGGGCCTGGTGAAATTCATCGTCAGGGTCACCAACGGACGCACATCATTGCCATTTTCATCAATATACTGCTCGCTGAAACTCGTCATCCATGCTCCACTCTGCTTGGTGGCACGAGGGAAGAAATCCAGATAGAGCATTCCCACCGCTTTTCCATCCTCATCGGTCACATTATAGACTTCCACCTCGGGGTGGAACACCTGGGCGTCATGGTTGGGCAGGAAGCGCAAGCCGTACATGCGTTTAGCGAAGCCGAAAACACCTGCGGTCACTTGTCCCAGTTCAAAATAAGGGCGAAGCAACTCGTCATTGATTTCGAACATCGAGTCCTTCTCTTTGTTGCTATAATAACTGTAGTCCCAAGGCAGGATTTTCATCGGTCTGCCTTCCAGTTTGGTGGCGAACGCCTCGAGACGTTCCATCTCGCTGCGCTCCACCGGAAGATAGGCATCGCGCAAGCGGTTAAGCATGTCATAGACGTTGGCCGGTGTCCTGGCCATGGTGTGCTGCAACTTGTAGTCGGCAAACGTCTTGAAGCCCATCAAGCGGGCAATCTCCAGCCTGGTATTGGCAATCTCACGCAAAATGTCCAGATTACAGTAATCGCCAGCAGTGCATTGGCTGTTGAACATCCTATACAGTTTCTCGCGCAAGTCTCGACGACTGCTGTATTTCATGAACGGGACATAACTGGGTGCGTGAAGCGTCACCAGCCACTCATCCTCACGACCCTTTTCTTTGGCTGCCTGCTTGGCGGCGTCAAGAGCGCTCTCGGGAAGACCGTCAAGGTCATCGGCTGTCAGCCACAATTCATAGCAAGAAGTCTCTTTAAGGGCATTCTGGTCAAACTTCAGCGTCAATTCCGTCAGTCGTTTGGATAGTTGCCGATAGCGCTCACGGTCCTCCCCTTCAAGGTTGGCGCCGCTGCGCACAAAGCCGTCATAGGTTTCCTGCATGAGCATCCTGTCTTCCACGTCATGGTGATCAGCGTCAAAGTGGTCGTGGGCATAATTCACGCGTTGCCACAATTGCTCGTTGAGGGTGATACTGTTGAAGTGCTCGCTCAACACGGGTGCCATGCGCTCACTCAATGCCAACAATTCGTCATCGGCATTACATGACAGCATGGGATAGAAGATGCCCAAGACTCGACCAAGGGTCGCCCCGCAACGGTCAAGAGCGACAACAGTATTCTCAAATGTCGCTTCGGCTTCATTCTCGGTAATTGCTTTCACCTCGGCATCATGTTCCCTGATGCCCTGGCGGATAGCAGGTTCATAGTCAGCCGTCGTGATGCGGTCAAAAGGTATGGCACCACCAGTGGTGGTAAACGGTTTCAAAAAAATATTGTTCTCTATCATAATTGGACTTAGTTGACAAATTGGTCGAATCAGGCACTCCCTTACTCGAGTTCCACTACCGTGATGCCCGCGCCACCAAACTGCACATGCTCGTCACGGCAACTTTTCACACCACTCACTGTGAGCAGGTATTGACGGATGGCCACCTTCAAGGCGCCTGTTCCCGTGCCGTGGAGAATGCGTACACGTTGTGCGTTGAACTGGATGGCATCATCGATGAAATAAGTAATCGCTTGCAATGCCTCATCGGCACGCATGCCGCGTACATCAATATCAGGCTTGAAATTCAGCTGACGGGTGCGTATCTCATCGGTGGTGCTGCGACCCAACGACTCGGCTTTGGGAGCTTTCTCCTTGCGCATGGTACGCTCCACCTTGTCGGCCTCGATGCGCGTCTTGATGTTACCAAATGCCACGAGGGCATATTTCTCGTCAATACTGATGAGTGTGCCCACAGTCGTTGTGCCCTTGAGCACCACGTTGTCACCAGGTTGCAGGGCACGGTCCTTTGCAACAGGCTTCGGGGACGCCTTCTTTGTCTGCTTGCGACGCGGCTTGTCTTTAGGTGTGAGTTCTTTTAAACGCGTGGGGGCCTCAGGCTCCTCGGCATTGAGCCGCTGCTTGAATTCATCAAGTTGGCGCCGCAATTCCTTGGTTCGCTCTTTATCAGCCTGCTGTTGGCGTATTTCCTTGATGGTGCGTTCAATCTGGGCATTACTGCCACGCAGGATTTCTTGCGCCTCGGCACGAGCATCGTGGATAATCTGTTTGTGCTCGGTGCGAATGTTCTCCAAGCGCTCGTCATAATCGGCAATCATCTGGACTAAGTGCTTCTCCTTGGCACGTACATCCTGTCTCTTGTTTTCCCAATAGCGACGGTCACGCACGATGTCGAGCAGATACTTATCCATATTGATGTAATCACTGCCCACAATCTCGCTGGCTTTCTCTATAACCTGGTGCGGTAGCCCAGTCTTGCGCGCGATTTCAATCGCAAACGAACTGCCGGGATAACCAACGGAGAGCTGGAACAGAGGCTGCATTCGCTGCCTGTCATACAACATGGCGCCATTGACCACTCCCTCGGTTTCTTCGGCAAAGTGCTTGAGGTTCTGATAGTGGGTCGTCACCACGCCCATGACCTGATGCTCGTTGAGCTGCTCCAGGATAGCCTGAGCGATGGCACCACCGATTTGCGGCTCGGTTCCGCTACCCATCTCATCTATGAGAATGAGCGTTTCCTTACCGCCCTTGGCGAGAAACAGCTTCATGTTCTGGAGGTGGCTGCTATAGGTACTCAAGTCATTCTCAATGCTCTGCTGGTCACCGATGTCGATGAAGATATCATGGAAAATGCCGATGTGTGAATTGTCGCGCACTGTGGGCAACAGGCCACATTGCACCATATACTGCACCACGCCCACAGTCTTCAGACACACCGACTTGCCACCGGCGTTTGGACCCGAGATGACCAGGATGCGGTCCTGCTTGTTCAAGCTGATGTTCAACGGGACAACCTCTTTGCCCTGGGCGCGCAGTGACAACATCAAGGCAGGGTGGATGGCGCTGTACCATTCAACCACAGGTTTGCGATCGACATGACACAGCTGTGCGCCAACATCATGGGCAAACAAAGCCTTTGCACGGATGAAGTCGAGCCGTCCCAAGGTTTCAAGCACTGCAGCCAGTTCGTCGAGATGGGGACGTATCTGGTCGGTCACCGCTGTGAGGATGCGTATGATTTCACGGGCGATTTCGGCTTCAGTCTCGCGAATGCGGTTATTGGCTTCGACAATGGCATCAGGCTCAATAAACACGGTTTTTCCAGTCGCACTCTCGTCATGGACAATGCCGTGCAGCTTGCGTTTATTCATGGCACTCACGGGCAGCACCAGCCTGCCGTCACGCAACGAGGGCTGCACGTCATTATCAAGGATGCCGTCCTGTTTTCCCTGGGCGATGATGCGTCGCAGCGTGCCGTTGATGCTGCTGGTCACCCGCGCTATCGAAGCACGAAGGTCTCGCAGTTGTGGCGAAGCAGTGTCCTTGATATTGCCTGCCTTATCAAGCACGTGGCTGATGGCGGCACTCAAATCAGGGAAAGACTGCATGCCGCTCGTCAACTGACGCAGACGCGGATATGGTGTCTGTCCGTCGCCATCAAGGGCAAAGAAGCGTACCACCTGGGAAACTGTCGTTAGCAGGCGCTGCAAGTCAAACAGGCGCTCCGTCGACAGGAATGTGCCGGGAGTGGCTACCTCCTTGAGGACCACGCGCAGGTCGAAATAATAACTCAACGGGAATTCCTTGCCGGACTGAATAATCGACAGGAACTCGTTGGTCTCCTCGAGCCAGCGCAACACCTCATCGCGGCGCGTCGAGAAACGCATCCGCGGCACGTTGGCAACACCCAACGCGCTCACACAATGGCGCTCCAACTCACGCCTGACGGCATCAAAGCCAATCTTGCTCTCAAAAGTTGAGGGATAAATCATAGTACAAAAGTAGTGAAAGTTGAACACAAAAACAAATCTTTTGTGATTTTGTTGAATAGCAGCCCATTTTATCAAATAGCGGCCATTTTTCTTCATTCAACGAAATATTTGTATCTTTGCAGCATCATCAATCAAATCTTATCTATCTGATTCGAGAAAAAACTACGCCCCGTTGGCGGCCATATTGACCGCGCGGGGCACTTTTTATATTTTATTCTTTAGCATTTTCCCCATTATTCAAAAATAATGATTACATTTGCAAGTTGTAATACAGCGAAATTATTCAATTAACCTAACATTAATAATTAACAGACTTAATTTTTATGAAGAAATTATTGTTCTTACTGCTTGCTTCGGCTGTTGCGATCAACGTTATGGCCGACGACAAGGTTGTCATCCCCGACAGCACAGGTTTCAAGTTTACCGACACCAAGGTAATCCGTCACACTCCCGTCAAGGACCAGAACAAGTCCGGTACGTGCTGGTGCTACTCGACCAACTCATTCTTTGAGAATGAGATTCTGCGAATCACCGGCAAGGAGGTTCACCTGAGCGAGGGCTTTGTAGTCAACCACTGCTACTATGACAAGGCCGTCAAGTACATCCGCATGGATGGCACAATCAACTTCGCCGAGGGTGGCGCCGCCGAGGACGTTCCCTACGTTTGGCGCAAATACGGTATGGTGCCCAACGATGTGTACACCGGAATGACCTACGGTGACAAGAAGTTCGACACTCATGAGTTGACCACCCTGCTGAGTGGCTATGTTGGCACTATCAACAAGAACAGTCGCGGCAAGCTCACTCCCGCCTGGATGGACGGCCTGAAAGGCATCCTCGACGGTTACATGGGCAAGATGCCCGAGACCTTCGTCTATGAGGGTAAGACCTATACCCCGCAAACCTGGGCTGCCAGCCTCGGCCTCAACATGGACGACTATGTGCCCATCGCATCGTTCACCCACCACCCCTACTATCAGCCCTTCATCCTTGAGGTGGCCGACAACTGGTTGTGGTCCAGCTATCAGAATGTGCCCATCGACGAGCTTCTCGAGATTGCCAACTATGCCATTGACAACGGCTACAGCATCGCATGGGGTTCTGACGTCAGTGAGAAGGGATTCAAGTGGCGCAACGGTTATGCCATCCTTCCCGTCAAGAAGGATGTTCCCGATGCCGCAGGCACCGACATGGCACGCTGGGCTCAGTTGAGCGACAAGGACCGCGAGGCCGAGTTGTGGGACATCAAGGGCCCGGTTAAGGAGCAGTGGGTAACCCCTGAGGAGCGTCAGGAGATGTTTGACAACAAGGAGACCACCGACGACCACGGCATGGTCATCATGGGTAAGGCTGTTGACCAGGAAGGCAACAAGTACTTCAAGGTGCAGAACAGCTGGGACACCAACCAGCTCTATGAAGGCTACTTCTACTGCAGTGAGGCCTTCTTCCGCGCCAAGACCCTCAACATCCTCGTTCACAAGGATGCCATCCCCGCAAAGATTGCCAAGAAGATGGGCATTAAGAAGTAGTATTTTTAGTAAGTTTAGAGTTTAAGGTTTAAAGTTTAAAGTTGCCATCAACCGAAGAGCTTAAAACTAAAAACTTAAAACTTACAACTCACTTACAACTTAAAACTCAAAACTTTAAATAAAATAAAATGAAAGCATTAAACACCGACAAGGCACCTGCTGCCATCGGACCTTACAGCCAGGCTATCCGCACCGGTAACCTCGTCTTCGTATCAGGTCAGCTCCCCATCATTCCCGAGACAGGTAACTTCCCCGAGGGAGGCGTACAGGAGCAGACTCACCAGAGCCTCAAGAACGCACGTGCCATCCTCCAAAGCGAGGGTCTTGACCTCAAGGACGTTGTTAAAACTACCGTATTCCTCAGTGACATCGCCAACTTCGGCCCGATGAACGAGGTCTATGCCGAGTATTTCACCGCCCCCTACCCCGCCCGCTGCGCATTTGCCGTTAAGGATCTGCCCAAAGGCGCTCTTGTCGAGATTGAACTCATCGCCGAGGCCAACTAAAGCCTGGAGCAAATATAGACCATCATAAGAATCGGAGACGCACTCACTGCGCCTCCATTCTTTTTGTTATCCCTTTGTACTTCGCGTTAAGAGAGATTATATGGAAAGGGAATCATTAAAATGGGGAATGATATAGGAGTTGACCCTGAAAGTTTTTTTAATGCGAACCTTTAGCTCGGCGAAGCCAATTTCGCTAATGAAACTTATTTCACGAAAAAATAAAAATCTATTCGCAAAAATTTGATGAATTTGTGTAATTCGCATTAGCCCCGCAGGGCTTTGGGCCAACAGCTATATCATTGCCTTAAAATGCTTATTGATTAATTGGGCTGAGCATCTACAAAATCAGGATGATTTTGTTTTTATGCTCAACTTGCACTACTTTTTACTAACTTTTCACTACCTTTGCAGTCCCAAAATCAGGTTTAACAACAAAATAGGTAAAATACTCAATCATGGCAAAGAAAGCATTATTGATGATTCTGGACGGTTGGGGCGAAGGTCCCAAGGGTCACAGCAACGCTATTTACAGCACTCCCACTCCATATCTCGACTTCCTGCGTGCAGCCTATCCCCACAGTACCCTCCGCGCTTGTGGCGAGGACGTTGGTCTGCCCGACGGACAAATGGGCAACAGTGAGGTGGGTCACCTGAACATCGGTGGTGGCCGCATTGTTTATCAGGATCTTGTGAAAATCAACAACAGCATTAAGGACGGGTCGATTCTCAAGAATCCCGAAATTGTGAATGCCTACACCTATGCCAAGGAGCACGGCAAGTCGCTGCATATCATGGGACTGACAAGTGCCGGCGGTGTTCACAGCTCACTGGGACACTTGATGGCACTGTGCGACATCGGCAAGGAGTATGGTCTGGAAAAGGTCTATGTACACTGCTTCATGGACGGTCGCGACACCGACCCCGAGAGCGGCAAGGGCTTTGTCAGCCAGGTCATTGAGCACTGCAAACAGAGCACGGGCACCGTGGCTACGGTCATCGGCCGCTATTACGCCATGGACCGCAACAACAACTGGGACCGCATCAAGGTGGCCTATGACATGCTGACCGCCGGAATCGGCAAGCAGAGCGACGACATGGTGCGCGCCATCCAGGAGTCCTATGACGAAGGCGTGACCGACGAATTCATCAAACCCATCGTCAACACTACTGTTGACGGCCGTATCCAGGAAGGCGACGTGGTAATTTTCTTCAACTTCCGCAACGACCGCGCCAAGCAGATCACTATCGCCTTGACCCAGGAAGACAAGCCTGAAGACGGCATGAAGGTCATTCCCGGCCTGCAGTACTACTGCATGACGCCCTATGACCCGACCTTCAAGGATATGCACATCCTGTTCCCCAAGGAGAACGTGGACAACACGCTGTCGCAATATCTGGCATCCCAAGGCAAGCGCCAACTGCACATCGCCGAGACAGAAAAATATGCGCATGTGACATTCTTCTTCAGCGGCGGCAGAGAGCAGCCCTTCGAGAACGAGGACCGTATTCTTGTGCCCTCGCCCGACGTGGCCACCTATGACCTCAAGCCCGAGATGAGCGCCTATAAAGTGCGCGACAAGCTAGTTGCCGCCATCCGCGAGGACAAGTATGATTTCATTGTAGTAAACTATGCCAATGGTGACATGGTAGGTCACACAGGTGTGTATGATGCCATCTGCAAGGCCGTCAAGGCTGTGGACCGTTGCGTGCACGATACTGTCGAGGCAGCACGCGCCACCGGCTATGAAGTCATTATCATCGCCGACCACGGTAATGCCGACCATGCCATCAACACCGACGGCACGGCCAACACGGCTCATTCGCTGAACCCGGTGCCCATCATCTACGTCACCGAAGATCCCGAACTGATCATCAACTCCGGTCGCCTTGCCGACGTGGCCCCCAGCATCCTGCACATCATGGGCCTTCCTCAACCCAAGGAGATGACCGGCAATAACCTCATCGACGTGACCAAGTAAATCACTCACAAGGATACACAAACGGCAGGAGGGCCATGCATCGGCATCGGCCCTCCTGTGTTATCTCCGGGTTTGCAGAAGCACCCAGGGTTGAGAAGCGAAAACGTTAACCAACGATTAAAGAAATCAACATCGTTAGGTCGGAGATGTTGATTACGCCATTATTGTTCACGTCGGCGGCATCAGTATAAATAAAAATCGAGCCATCTTCACTTGTCAGATAAAGGATGAACAGCACCACGTCCGAGATATTGACCTTGCCGTCACCATTGATATCGCCCAAGAGATGCTTCTGGCGTTTTAAAATCAACTGCATGCCGGCCATCGCATCAATCTTTCCATTGGGTCCGAAATGATCCTTGTTGGGTCCCATGGTAAATTGATCGCGTATCGCAGTTTCAGCGAGAATGCCTTTCACATCGGCTACCGAGAGTGTGGGTTCAGCCTGTAACCATAAGGCAATGATACCGGCCACCGTTGGCGCTGCCATCGATGTGCCACTCATCACGCCCCACGAACTGCCTTCATATTGCATCACAGTATAGGCACTGTTGCGTCCAAAATAAGAATACTGGCTGCCGGCAGCCACCACATTAACGGCGGGTGCACAAATTGTGGGCAAGGCCTCACCCGTCGGTCCGGCGCCTCGCACCTGATAACTGGAGAACGACGCAATGTCACCAACGACAATGCTCTTGTCGGTCACCACCGAGTGAGACGGCAGACTGTAGTAACTATTACGAGCCGCATAACCACCTGCCGAAATCGTTGAGTCGCTCACAGCATAGGTGCCAATGCAGCAAGAGTCGCTGGGAGGGGCATAAAAACTTGTGTAGATACTGCCATCAGTGCCCGTGACCTTCTTGGGATAGGAACCGAACCGGGAGCCAGTATTGCATGCCCAAGCATCAATCTCGCAAGAGATATCACGGCGAGGATAGAGCGACACGCCCAAGGCATATCGGCTGATTTTCACACCGTTCAGAATTGAGTAACGCTTGCTGATCAGATTGTGCAATGAAATCTCAAGATGGTATTTCCTGCCATCTGAGGCATAACTTGTGACCGCCTTGATATAGCCCGTTGTGTCGCCAGCATTATAGCAGGTATAGAAGCCGCCCAATTCAGAGGCATCAATGGTCACCTTGGAACTATACTCCTGGGACTGCCATACAATCTCACCCGTTGTCACATCCAGGACATGAAACTTGTAAAAGAAATTCTGGTCCGACTTGCGCATCCACACGTCGGCAATGAGGCCGCCATAATAATAAGTCGAGTCTCCGCCAAGCGAATTGCTACACTTGAACATCAGGTTGATGGGAGAGTTCGGAGTCGTCAATTTGTGGGCATAAGAATATCTGCCGCCATCGTTTCCTGCCGAAATCACAAACAAACGGCCAGGACCCGTCAACTGCTTAACCACCCTTGAGAGATAATCCATGCCATCATGCTGGCCGTGAGGGGTGCTCACGCTGAGGCTGATGACACAGGGTTGCCCGACGCTATCGGCATAACTATAAATGTAACGGACGCAATTAGCCACCTCGACCGCAGACATGCTGCCGTCAAGAACCGATACAGCGCACAAGACGATATCGGCACCAGGTGCCATACCTCCATAACCATTCACATGGGAACCTGCAGCGATGCTGGCAGTGTGAGTGCCATGGGTTCCATTCATCTTATCGGTCGTCAAGCCATAAATCCTGCTACCCATAAACACCGAACCCGGCAAGCGGAAGTTCTTACCATAACGAGCCGGCAGGCCGGAATTGTCGGTGGTGCTGTAAACCCTGACGATGCGCGAGATGCTCGTGTTGGCATTATCCCTGAAGGCACGATGCTGATAATCAAAACCCGTATCGATGATACCGACAATCACCCCCGAGCCGTCATAATCGGCAGGCAGGCCATAAGATTGTCCGTTGAGCACCTGATTGACATGGGTCACGCTCAATGTTGAGTCGGTACACACCTTGAGTTGGCGACTGATTTCCACATCCTTCACCCCATGCATCATCGACACTTCTTCCAACCGGTTCATGGGAATCTGCGCTGTAACGAAACCGTCAAACACGCTGTTGACTATCACACCCGACTTCTGGAGCGAGCCGATCAGGCTCTCATCATCCAAGGCGATGAAGGCATCGACCATATCGACGCCATCCACCACTCGAGGAGGTGTATAACGAGACTCCGGCCCGATTAACCGGAAACGCTCGCTATAGGTCTGCTCTGCCAAGAACTGTTGCACTGACGTGGGCAACATTCTCTGGGCATTGCTGCTGAAGATTGTCACCAGCAACGACAGCGCGAGGAAAAGAAGCTTTAAATTCATATCGATAGAGCAAACTTCAAGCCACAGGCTGGAGAACATTCAGCAAGAAATCAATCATATCGATGACATCAATGATATCAATCTTGCCATCCTGATTAAAGTCACCGTTCTTCAATTCAACCTCACCTACTGTGTTTAATATACAGTTTATGAGTGTAGTCAAGTCAGTAAGATTGACCTGTCCGTCTTCAACGATATCGCCTGGAATCCCTTCTTCCTCGATGGGCCCAATCAGATACTGCGCTCCAGCCATCGCATCAATCTTGCCGTTAGGGCCAAAGCGCACACCATTATACTGATCTCGTGTGAAGGAATCCTTAATTGCCGTCTGTGCGATGATGTTCTTCACATCCGAAGGAGACAGCTCCGGATTGATCTGCAGCCATTGAGCGATAATGCCAGCCACCGTCGGTGAAGCCATCGAGGTTCCACTCATCGTGCACCAGATGTTATCCTTGTATCTCATCACCAATTGAGGATGCCATACATTGTTGTAGCCAGAATAGCGACTGGCCGCCGCCACCACATTTACACCAGGCGCAGTCACCGTTGGCAATGGCTTTCCAGTCGGTCCAGAGCCATTGGCTTCATAACTGGTGATATTATAGTAATTGCCAATCGTTGCACTGTTGTCATACATCACATAACCATTATTCCACGAGTACCATGAATTGCGGCCGACATAGGAGCCCGCCGAAATGATTGAATCATGAACTGCATACGAGCCGATACTGCAGTCATCCCTCGGCCAAGCATAGAAAGAGTCAAGGCCAGCATAAACATCAGTTGTCGTGTCTCCGTTTTCGGTAACGCGATCAAAGTAAACCACATCATGGTAACGTCCTCTGTATCCATTGACAACCCAAGAATCGACTATAATGCTGTCGGACAGGCGAGGATTCTTGATGGATGGCGGGTAAATAGAGAGACCAACCATGTAACGGCTCCTTCTCTTGCCAGTCTCATCCACCGTGTATTCGTTGGTCTTCAGGTTTTGTGCATAACATTGAATCTGATATTTATTCGAGGAACCCATAGATACCAATATAGTAATATAACCAGTGGTGTCCACCGAATAATCAGGAGTGTAATACTGGCTGATTTCGGATGCATTCACCTTCTTGTATGACGTGATCAATTCAGATTCCCATACAATGCGTTTGGTGAAATTATCAAAGATGTGCACCTTCGGGTAAGGTCTCACACTCTTCTGCCGAACCCAAGAATCAAAGAAAATGCCGTTCAGATAGTAAAACTCATCAGCATTAATCTGAGAGTTGGTCAGAAGGCTACCCAACAACATGTTGAAGGGTTTCTTGGACCTTCCTTTTCCAGTACTGTATTTGAAGCCTCCACCTGTATTACCTGCAGCAATCACAAAGATATGTCCTGGTCCCGTCATCTGGGCCACGGCCTTGGAAAGCCTGTCACTGCCATCATGCGGGCCATGAGCAGTGCTGACACTCACACTGATGACACAAGGCTTGCCGACGCTGTCAGCATAGGAATAGATGTACTTCATGCAATTCGCAACCTCGGTTTCGGGAATATTCAGATTCAAATAACGGCAGACACACATGACAATGTCGGCATTTGGTGCCATACCACCATAACCATTAACGTGCATGCCGGCAGCGATACTGGCCGTGTGGGTGCCATGGGTTGACGTGCCATCGCTTGTCAAGGTGTCAATCTGATTGCCCATGAAGACAGAACCGTCAAGGGTGTTCTCGCCAATCACCACAGGATGGCCGGTCGTATTCTCGGGGTCATAAACCCTCACAATGCGAGAGCGGGTTGTATCCTCGGCACTCCTGAAGGCAATGTGCTGGTAATCGAAACCGTTATCAATGATGCCGATAATGACGCCCGTGCCATCATAGCCCTGCGGAAGACCGTATTCTGTACCATTAATCACCTCACCGGCATGGGTGACCCTGAGTGTGGTGTCGGTGCACAATTGAACCATTCGGCTTATCTCCACATCGCTCACACCCGGGAGCCGTGAAATCTCGGTCAATTTGTTAACAGGAATCAGAGCGGTCACGAAGCCGTCGAATTCACAATTCACTTTCACGCCATGAGCCTTCAGACGGCTGATAACGGCAGTGCTTTCGATATCGATGAAAGCATCAACCATTTCCACTCCATTCACAAAACGTGTTGGAGCAAATTCTGAATTAAGCATCGAAAGAGAAGTCTTATTGGGGCTTTTCATCAAGCGCTCTTGATCAGCACGCACGTCCAGAAAACGTTGAACCGAAGCCGGCAACAGGTCTTGAAGTTGTGCAAAACTAACCATCAGAGTCAATAAGGCTGCTATTGCCAGGAGTAATCTTTTCATATATTATCAAATATTATCATCAGAAATTGACTGCAAAGTTAATCAAATATCCGCACTTGACAAAACGGCACCCCGTCTGGCGGGCTCAATTCACTGATTTAAGATGACACTGATGAGCAATATCGCATCAGTAATATTGCAAAATCCATCATCATTGAGATCAGCATTCTCTTCCTTAAAAACAGGAACTTCGGTTTCCAGTACATGATTGATGTACACCATGACATCCGTAATGGTAACCTCACCATCACCATTGATATCACCCAGCATAACAGCAGGCTGATTCTCGACTACTTCAATCATAAACGTCAAGTGGTCGGCATCCAGCGATATGCGATAGTCGCTACCGTCGCCAACAAAATAGTAGGAGTAGTTATTGTTGCGCTTGGCTGTCGTGTATTGGGTACCGGTTGTGACCGTTGTTCTCGATGCGGGGCCATAGCGATAGGTGCTGTTGAATGAGTTCCAGTCATTGTTCCAAGCGTCGGGGCCACCATCGGCGAACACAAAATAGATGGGCGCACTGATAGTCAGGGTGTCAACATAGGTGCCGTCACCCAGATTGGTCATCTTGCCCAAGGGCTCGGTAAGACTCCAGTCACCTTCCCCGCCAACGATATAGAAGCTGGCACTGTCGACGGGTTCGTTCCCCTCCATGAAACGTGCCATCTCAAAGAGGGCGTCCATCACCTGTCCGTTCTGGTTATCCCACCAACCGCAGTTATACCAGGATGTAGTCACCGGGTTATTGTAATTGACTCCATACTCGTTAGCCTCAGGGAACCACCAGTACAGGCCATTGACCGAGGCATGCGCGTTGAGCGTAGTCACCAGCGCTTCAGCAAAAGCCTTTTGTCCGGCTTCGGTTGCCGGCCACGTTGACTGCAGGTCGTAGGTCGCATCGCCAGGATAATAGGCATGCGGATATCCTGTTTCCACAATCTGAATTTTCTTGGTGGGATAAGTGGTTTCCAGAGTTGTCAACAAAGCGTCAAGCACACTCAGGTCGCCATGCCAATAAGGATAGTAACTCAAGCCGATGATGTCATAATCGGTCGTGTAGCCACTGAGCACGCGATAGAAAGAGGTCACATTGGACGACCGGCTCATCTCGGTGTGCACAACGATTTTGGACGACGGGCACACTTCACGGCAGGCTCTGATTCCCTGTATAAGATAGTTGGCAAAATTGTCGAAAGAACCATTTCCGTAATTCGCGCCACTGGGATAACAGTGTCCCGATGGCCAGAGCATGCCATAGGTCACCTCATTACCCACCTGTATGAAATCAGGCTCCGCGCCCACCTCAATCATCGCATTAAGCACCCGTTTGGTGTAACTGTAGACGCTGTCGGGTAGCGCGCTGGTGACGGTCCATGACGCGGGAGTCGAATGCTGTCCCGGGTCGGTCCAGGTGTCGCTGTAGTGGATGTCAAGGAGGAGTTTGAAGCCAGCATCCTTGAAGCGTTTACCGAGGGCCTTCACATAGGGCAGGTCCTGACAGACGCCTTCACCCTGGTCCTCACTGCCAGCCTTTGAAGGATCCACGAACAGACGGACACGCATCGCGTTCAAATCATTACCCTTCAAGTAGTTCAGCATATTGGTGATTCTCACGCCATTCTCGTTATAATAAATAGCGCCATACTGTTCATATTTCGTAAGCAGCGAGATGTCACCGCCCACAAATTTGGTGTCAGCAGAACAAAAAACACTACTCAGTGCTGACAGGCCAATGAATAACAATAATACTCTCTTCATTATGAATATGATTAGTTCTCAACCGATAAGAAACAGACTGCTAAGCATGCAGGATTTTATATACCAGTTCCTTGAGCAAGGCATACTGGTTTTGACGTGAGCCGATACCCTTGCTGCGGGTGTCACACTCCCTCAGATATCCGATGATATTGACCAGCGAACGCGTGTCATACATGCGTGCGACATCCAGGAACTTGCGAGCACGCCAGATGCTGCGAGTCCCTAATACCGACATGATGCCCTCAGGCGATTTGTCACGGGCTGTCGCCGTGAGCAGCACGTTGGAGAAAAACGAGAACAGTATCGCCACACTCACCATCGACGGGTTATTCTTGGGATTACGCTCAAAATAATCCACAATGCGGAAAGCCTTTTCGGCATCTCGCTTACTCAATGCCTCCTCCAACTCAAAATTATTGAAATCCTTGCTGATGCCGATATGTTTCTCGATGAGCAGCGGCGTGATGTTCGAGCCATCGGTGCCATCGGTGAGCATGGCCAGTTTATCCAATTCGCTGAACAATCTGGCAATATCCGTTCCGATGTGATCGGCCAACATGCTTGTCGCCTTATTGTCGATGTTGCAACCAAGCGAGTTGGCATAGCTGACAATGAGGTTCTCCAAGTCACGCCCCTCCCGCACCTTGTTGGAATCGAAGACGACACCCGTTCCGGCAGCCTTGAGCGCAGTGGTAAAGGGTTTGCTCTTGAGCGACGCCCCTTTATGACAGATGACCAGGATGGTTGATGCCAACGGTTTCTCGGCATAGGAGGCAAACAGGTCCAAATCGTCCTTGTGACCCTGCTGCTTGGGAATGAGCTGTGCCTCGCGCACCACCACGACCTTGTGCTCTGAGAAGGCAGGATACTGGCGACAAGCGCTGATAACCTCACGCACATTGGCAGTGTTGCCATAGAACAACGACAAGTTGAAGTCGCGCTGGTCTTCGGTCAACGCCGTATCGATGATGAGTTGCTGCAAGCGATCAATATAGTAGGGCTCTTCACCCTGCAGGACATAAATCGGCCTGAACTTGCCAGCCTTAATCTCCTTGTTAAGCGAAGTGAATGTTACTGTTTCTCGTTTTACTGCCATGGAACCTGGTCGTTATTAATTGGACAAAGATAGTGCAAGGCGAGCACTAAAACAAATCTTTTATTGATGATTGTCAAGGGGATGGCCTATCTTGGCCACAAGCCTCACATCAGCCGAACAGACAATTAATGGCTGGTGTAGAAGTCGGTGATGCGCTGGATGGCACGAGAGCAAACGGGGCAGAAGTTAGTCACCTCGTTGACCTTCATGCGGCACTCCTGGGCTGGGCGGTAAACGCCCCGGGACTGGTATCCCCCACCCTCGAAGACACCGACACGCTGTGTGGCGGCATCAAGCAGACGCTGCTCTTTCTCGTTGGTGATCTTGCGGTAGTTGGGCACCTTGGGGTCAGGAGGCGTGGGTATGGAAGTACCCTTGGGCAACATGTCGGCCCACTTGCTCTGGAAATCGACGAGCGTGGTGAGGTTGGGTTCCCACGGCTCGGTATCGGCTGGATACATCGACTCGTAGGCATCATCGTAGAAATACTCATCGCCCAGGCCGGCGTAAGCATGGCCGAACTCATGAACCAGCACTTGATGGAAAGTGGGATGGTCACTGGTGGTGACAGTCAACTGGTTATAGATGCCACCGCCGCCATAGGTGTCGCTATTGACCAGCACGATGATGTGCTCGAAGGGAACACCCGACAGCACATCGTAGAGGCGATGGATGTCCTGGGTCATCAGGTAGCGGTCGGTGTAGAATGTGTCATAGTGGGTACCTGCCGGCGTGGTGCTCCAGCGCCCCAGGTGAGGTACACTCGGGCCACTGGTCAACGACTCGGCAGCAACGGCCACGACATTGAAGCGGTTCTTCATCGAGGTGAACGGCTCGTGTGCAAACAGAGCATCCACCACACGCTGGCAGTCGCCATAGAACTTGCCCATCTGGGCACGGGTATAACCCTCGGCCACAATCGCCAGGTCAATGCACTCAGTGATATCAGGCTGGCCGTCAAGGGGACCCTCGGTGGGCATATAGTCACGCTGACCCGGTTGGTCGGCCGATTTGCCGTCAACAGGGAGGGTCTTGCCTTTCCAGATATAATGGAAAGGGATACCATTGTCACCGATATGGCGGATAAGGATGTCGGCAGGGTCGACAGTATGAGTAAGGCTCGTTACCACCTTGCCGTGGAAGTCGGTGAGCGAGACGGTGATGTCAACAGGTTGCTTGGGCATCGGCACGTTGTAACTCGTGGCGAACGCTTTGCTGACCTTTGTCGCCTCCTCGGTCGCCAGCCATTCCTGGAAGAGTGTCGAGAACGTGTGGACAAACAACAGTTGGCCAGTGGCATGGTCCATCAACTGAATCTGGCCATTTCCCTTGAGGGGGACGTCGGCGAGGCGGCTCTTGCGACCGGCCCATTGTGGCGTGACGCTCATCTGTTCTAGATAAATGTGCTGGGCATCGTGATTGCCCGCAAAGATGTAGTCAAGACGCAGTGTACGTCCATCAAAATAATTGTCGAACTGCTGGCCAATGGCAGTCAATGACATCAGAACGAAAGTGAAAGCAAGGATGAATTTATTCATAGTCGTCATTTTTCTTGCAAAGGTAACACTTTTTTTGTACTTTTGTGAAAAGAAATATCAGAAACAATGGTGGAGTTGAATTTACCGGAATATGAGTACAAGGTGAAGAAGCGGGAAGATGGCTCGTGGGCTATCTGGGACCGGCTGCGGGAGCGCTGGGTGGCGCTGACGCCCGAGGAATGGGTGCGTCAGCACTTTGTCGAGTGGCTCATCACCGAGAAGGGATTTCCCGCTGCGCTGATGGGCAACGAGGTGTCCCTGACCCAGAACGGCATCGCACGGCGCTGCGACACGGTGGCCCTCGATCGCACCGGGCAACCGCTCGTCATCATCGAGTATAAGGCTCCCCACATCAACATTACCCAAAAGACGTTTGACCAAATCGTGCGCTACAACATGGTGCTCAAAGCCCGATACCTCATTGTCAGCAACGGCTTGAACCACTATTGCTGCCAAGTCGACTACGAAACGAACAGTTACACTTTCCTCGAAGACGTGCCTCAGTATCAAGAACTCTGATTCGGAAAAGGTATTGCTCCTGGTCCAGCCCTTGTGCATTGCCCAAGAATTGCACGAAAAAAGAATCTGTTACTATTACTTCAAATTTTTAAGGGTTTCAGTCATTTTTTTTAACTTTTTCTTGTTTTAATTGTATTTCATCTATAAATTTGCGAATAATTAAACCCCTTTAGGCTTATGAAGAAATTATTGATTTCTTTTCTCATATTAGCGGCAATCGTAGCAACTGCTTCTTTTTCAGTCCAATGTAATGCAACTGAAACAGGGCAAGACATCGCGTCCCAGCCCTGCAAGACCTATCAAGTGAAAGGATTCAGTGTTGACATTCCTGAAGAATTTGTGAAATCAGAGGGCTGGAGCAGCGAAACAAACATCACCATGAAATGCTCCCGTGAGGCGCTTGACGAGAGGTGTGATGATCCAATAGTTGCCGACGACACTATCCTGTTGCGCACATGCTATGACGTTGACGACGACATTGTCATCAATTGGCACTTCATGGTCAGGAATGCTGACGGCCAACTTGCCGGAGGCGTCATTTCCTACCATGGCAAAGAAGCCAAGTACTATGATTGTATCGTAAAACCCATCATCCAATCCATTCAATTCAAATGACATGAAAAAGTTTCTGTTGAATATCATCTTGTTGTGCTTGTGCGCCAGTGCACAGGCCCAAATGATTCACGGGGGGGATATGTATCGTGATCAAGAGACCGGAACCGTTTACTATGTGATACTTGGCGGAGATGGAGACTTTATCACCTTGACCGACGAGAGCGGTTCAAACCGAATCAGCCTGAACAAAGTGTCAAAATTAAGCGAGGATTACACTCTGGTACCCAGCCGGCACAACGATGAGCCGCCATTTGCGGGTGTCGAGTTCGGATGGTTCGTGAAGTGCCTCAATCGCCACGGATTGGGCGTTCTCGAAGTGTATTCACCTGAAGACAAGCTGGTACACACATTGGCTGAGGTTCACCAACCAACAGACCGTCTCAATCGTGAATATTACCACTTTGACCTGTCATTCATCAACGATGATGAGGAATACGTTGACATGATTTTTGTCAGGGGTTACGTGGGACGTAATGAAAAACCGTGTGTGTTATTTGAAGAAGAACTGTATCAAAGGCTTGATGAATTATCAGACTCCCCATTTTCCATAGATTGGGTGGACGACAAGACCGACATCAACTTTGACAGCATCCCAGATCTGCAGATTTATCTCGGTTGCGACGCCAAAGGCCAGATGCCTGAGAACTACTATGCAGGTTATGTATGGGACAATGACATTAAGCATTTTGTCAAGGTCAATAATTATGACCTGATCAGCAATCCCGTTGTTGACCCCGACAACCGCACTATCACAGGAACCGTCCAAAACAACTTTAACCAACTGATTACCAAGTACTATGAGTGGGAGGATGGTCAACTAAAACTCACTGATCAAATAACTAAACTCATTCCTACCCCATTATAATCGGGACGAGTTAATTATTCATCAATCATCAAACAGCCCCTAAATGAGAGGACAGAAAATAAATTAATCTATTATTGCTATGATAAAGTATAAAAAATTACTGTTTCTGCTGACTATCGGCGTTATTGCCCTGGCGGCCAACGGCAAGTCCAGCGACAAGCATAACCTGCCCCCGATGTTCCTGAACTACACCAGCAATGGAATGATGGAGATGGTGTACTGGATTGACTATGACGAACCCGCAGCCGACGACAATAACTACGAGTCGTGGGTGCTGCAGCAGCGGGTACGCAAAAACCTGTCGAAATACACCAATCTGGTGGGACACGATAAAACTGTATTGGGCATGAAGTATGTTGACGAGGTGCTTCTGGATCCCGACGGCGGGTCTCTCACCCCCGGCGTACTGCATGGCAGACTGGACATACCCTCTGCCGGAGCCCGATTTGCGTTCAATGGTCCAGTCCCCGACGATGATGAGTCGGTAGGCATGGTTGTGGTCACCGACCAATACCTCAAGAGCCACAAACCCATGGAGATGATACCGACCTCCCTGGAGGAAGAAATGCCCCTGCCGCAAGTGGTTGTCAAGCAGATGGAGAATAAATACGGCATGAAGGCTGGGCGGTCGGTAATGGTGTGCACCGTCGGCAACCGCTACACCTATGGCATCATCCAGTTCGAGGGCGAATACACGGGTCCTGACTACACCAATGACCCCTACACCAAAAAGGCGCTGGCGCTGGAGGTTGTCACCGACGGCGACAAAATCTATTCCTATCCCGTGATCGGATGGCTGTACGATGACGGTCCCACCTGGAACGCCGATGATGACGGGGAATACGCCACCAGCAATATCGCAGCGGCATTTGAGGGTCCGCAGGGCCCCGAATTTTGTTTCGTCCGCTGGGCTCCCGAGAGTGCCACCATGGGCTTGCTGCGCATCAGTGACGGAAAACTCGTGCGTGAGACCTACGCATCCTACATATCGCTGTTTGACGAGGCTTCGCCTCTATGGAAAGTCGACATTGCCGAGATGAAACGCCAATATGTTGCCGAGGACCCGGGAGAGAACAAGAACGTGGAACTGACCAAGTTGACCTCCATTTACATCGACAGCGAAGAGCCCCAAATCTGGATCAGTGACGCAGAGGAAGAGAACGGCGCATTCTTTACACGCGAGAACGGGGAATTCAAACTGATCACAACGGTGCGTGCCGGCCTGAAGCCCTCGTTCCACAAGGATGCAAGAGGGAACTACCTGATGCTTCAAGGCCACTCCGGAGGACCGTCCTACTACTACGAGGTCTTCAAGTTGAGCGAGGGCCGCGTTGTGGAGAAATACGTCGAAATCGACGTGTATGGTGAGATTGAGAGTTGCTACCTTAACGGAGAGGAAATCAGCGCGGAACAGGGCGAAGCCTATATGAGCGCCATTCCCGAACCCGAGGAAAGTGTTCTTGATTGGCAAATTATTAACGAATAGAACTCAGAAAGATGAAAAGATTAATTACTCTGATGGTCAGCCTGCTGGCTCTGATGGCAGTTGCCGAAGGTAAAACTACTCAACAATGCTCGCTGGCCGAAATCAATGCAGGATGGATGAACAAGACCATCAAGGTGAAAAATGGTAAAGATACGCCTGATGTGATGCAGCTGTTAAGGGCGTTTCATGCTGCCTGGCCTACCAAAGCCGCGGAATCGTTAATTGCCGAGGCTGGCAACAAACGATATGTCTCTAACGATGTCACAGAATGTGACGACTGCACAGGCCATACGTTTGTTGACTGCGAAGACTTGCACATCGCACAGTATGATAACAGTCCATCTGATTCACAACGCCTTGACGCCCGCGCCTTCGAGCGAGATGAAGGCCACATCCTCTTCGCCATCTGCCTGTATGAAGGTTACACCACGCAGATGCCTGTGTGCTGCTACTATGACTACGACCCGGCCACCCGGACGATGACGCCCGAGCAAGTGCCTTACGGCACCATACACCGCAAATCGCCCGACTCTCAAATCTATTGCCACCTGGGTTACGGCTATGACCAGACGGTGATTGTGCAAGAGTCATTACCCGAAGGCGGAGATTGGTATCACCATTACGTCTATGACGGCAACACGCATATCTATCACCACTCGGGCGAAGATTCCTTTGACGATGAGGAAGAGGAGAATATGTTGGAAATTCCCGACGGGTCTGTCATGAAGGATGAGACCGATGAAATGGAACTCTACCTGCATGCAGCCAGTGTTGAGACAACTGAGATTTCGATGTGGGTAGTGGATAAGAAATCCGGTGATATAACCCATGTGCTGAACACCAATGATGAGGTTGAACCCAGATGGGAACAGATGTCAGGAGGACGCGGCGTCAATGTGCCCATTGATGAAATAGCCATTGGAGACTGCTATAACTGTTTCTTTATCCCCTGGGATCATAATTATGTCTTCATTGAAGGGTGTCCCGATGGCCGAAACGTCTGGTCCTATGTCATTGACCTCAAGGAGGAAGTGGGTTTTCAGTTCCCCTCCAACTCGGGTATCTACAAGATTGATCCGGAGAATAGAGTATTACACATGAGTTCTTACGAATACTATCCCGAAGGAGGTCGATACACTCTCGTGCGCACTTATACCATTGACGACTACCCTTCATATATAGGTAAGGATTATATTATAGAAGAATAACAAAAGAAGTATAACAATTCCAAAACGACAACAGATGATGAAAAAGTTTGCATTCACCCTGTTACTGCTCAGTACTCTCTCCATGCAGGCTCAGAGCATCAAAGACGGGAGCCTATGGTATAGTGGAACCCTTATCTTTGGCGCCCACCTGTATCAAGGCAAAAATATCGTGATCAATGCCACTGATGAGGGCGAAGAGTTGGAATTCATGCTCGTTCCTGTGAAAGGAAAACCCGAGACCTACCGCATCGCCTATGGTCCAAACCAAGCCATGATGATATATGAAGAATGTAAGACAGCAAAACATGTCCAGCAAGAAGGTCTGGATTTGATCTGCCTTTACAATCAAAACGAAGAACTCTACGCCATCTTCTCCAAGTTAACCGAGAGCGATGAGTGTAGTCACCAACAACTGAACATTAACCACTGGATGACCGCACTCAGGGGTCGTTACACCATGCAAGACGGCACCCAGGTGACTATTGACTGGACTAAAGCCAATGTGGGCGGCACCTATATTCCCATCGAGCCAGTCACCTTTAACAGTTATATAACCGATGTCATGGACTTTGACGGTGAAGGGACTGCATTGAACGGCAAGATGGAGGTTGTTCAAACGATTGATGGCCTTGAACTCTATCCAGTTGCAATAGATGAATATGGATTCTCGCACCGGGTGAGTGAAGACGCCATCAAACTCACAGAATCGGATCCTAACAACGGGCGATTTGAGTTTGCCAACTACACGCTACTTTATGGCAATGAACTGAATACCTACAGTCCTCAGATGCTCAGGGTGATGCGCAACTCCATTTTTGCCCACCACGGTTATGTGTTCCAGTCGGCTGACTTGAAGGATTATTTCAGTCGTGAGCCATGGTACAAACCTGTCAACAACAACGGGAGCATGAAACTCTCATTACTCGAGCAATTGAACGTCGACCTCATCAAGATGAGAGAGGCTGAGTTGAAAAAAGATAACATTCAGTAATTCCCCGATCGAACGGGCTATACGCCTCTCGATTTTTAATCGGCCTTATGGCCGAGATATTTAACAAATTAATTAATAATTTTTTATTAATAAGTTTGTTTAATTTCCCGTGCGCCAGCACGGTTATATTGCCGAGTCACTATTATGACCTTCGCTGCCTCGCGGCGAAGATAGGCGGCGCCTTAACAATGCTCAAATAAAATTTGGCATTGTCTTCGGCTTGCACTTCGCTGCCTCGCGGCGAAGACAGGCGGCGCCTTAACAATGCTCAAATAAAATTTGGCATTGTCTTCGGCTTGCACTTCGCTGCCTTACGGCGAAGATAGGCAGCGCCTCAACAATGCTCAAATAAAATTTGGCATTGTCTTCGGCTTGCACTATCTTTGTAGGCATGAAAAACAACGAGGACTACTTGGAGAAACTTAACGAACAGCAACGGGCGGCCGTCGAGTATTGCGACGGTCCCCAACTGGTGATTGCCGGTGCCGGGTCGGGTAAGACGCGCGTGCTGACTTATAAAATCGTGCACCTGCTGCGACAAGGCTACGAGCCGTGGCGCATCATGGCGTTGACGTTCACCAACAAGGCCGCACGTGAGATGCGCGAGCGCATCGAGCCGTTGGCGGGTCCCGATGTTGCCGCCCAATTGTGGATGGGCACCTTCCACTCCATTTTCTCGAGACTGCTGCGCCGCAACGCCGAGCGCATCGGGTTCAAATCGGATTTCACCATCTATGACCAAAGTGATTCCCGCTCCTTGATTAAACTCATCGTCAAGGACATGGGCCTGGATGACAAACTATACAAACCGGCAACGCTGCAAACCCAAATCAGCAACGCCAAGAATGCGCTGATCACTCCTGAGGACTACGCCCGTAACCAGTCACTTATCAATGCAGACAACGATGCTATGCGCCCCGAGACGGCTAACATCTATAAAGCCTATTGGAACAGGTGCCGCATCGCCGGAGCGATGGACTTTGACGACCTGTTGCTGTACACCAACATCCTGCTACGGGATAACCCCGACGTGCTGGAGCAATACCAGGATTTCTTCAGGTACATTCTTGTTGACGAGTATCAGGACACCAACTTCTCGCAACACTTGATCGTCCATCAATTGAGCAAGAAATACAATCGGCTGTGTGTCGTTGGCGATGATGCCCAGAGCATCTACAGTTTTCGCGGCGCCAACATCGACAACATCCTGCGACTGCAGCGCTTTTATCCCGAAATCAAGACCTTCAAACTGGAACGCAACTACCGCTCTACCCAAACCATCACCGATGCCGCCAACAGCCTCATCGAGAAAAACAAGGGACAGATTGCCAAGCATCTGTTCAGCAAGAATGCCGTGGGCGACAGGATTCCAGTCATCAAGTGTTACAGCGACTACGAGGAAGCCTATGTTGTCGCCAACCAGATTGCCTCATTAAAGGCGCGTCAAGGCGACAGTTACGAGGACTATGCCGTGCTGTATCGCACCAACGCGCAGTCGCGTCTGCTTGAGGAAGCGTTGAGTAACGGTGGACGTCGCGACAAGCATGGCAACATGCGCAGCGCCATCCCTTACCGCATCTATGGCGGCCTGTCGTTCTACCAGCGCAAGGAGGTGAAAGACGCCATCTGTTACTTCAGGCTCATCATCAATCCCGATGATGACGAAGCCCTGCGCCGTGTCATCAACTACCCCACCCGAGGCATCGGAGACACCACAGTGGGAAAAATCAACCACTGCGCCAGCGAGAATGGCGTGAGCATGTGGCAAGTCATCAATAACGCCGAGCACTTTGACCTCAACGTGAACCGCGGCACGCTCACCAAGCTTGAAGGATTCACCGCACTGATGAAAGGCCTCATCGAACTGAACCAGAACGGAGAGGACGCCTTGACAGTTGCCAAGGAAGCCATTCAACGCACTCGCATCATGAGCGTGCTCTTGGGCGACAATACCCCTGAGAACATCAGCCGCATCGAAAACCTCGAGGAGTTGATGAATGCCGTGAATGATTTCCAGCAGATGAAAAAGGAAAGCGGTGACGAGCATTGCCAAATCGGAGACTTCCTGGCCGAGACATCCCTGCTGACCGACCAAGACATGACTGACCCCGACGGCGAGAAGGTCACCCTGATGACCGTCCATGCCGCCAAGGGCCTGGAGTTCAGGAACGTCATCATCGTTGGCGTGGAGGAGGATCTCTTCCCCAGCGCCATGAGTGCCGGTTCCATGTATCAAATCGAAGAGGAGCGCCGACTGCTCTATGTTGCCATCACACGTGCCGAGGTGAACTGCATTATCACCTATGCCACATCGCGCTATCATAACGGACAGACCAAGAGCTGTGTCATCAGCCGTTTCCTGAAGGACATCGCACCCGAATACCTGATGATGGACAGCACAAACTCGGCCGCCACGCCGTCACGCAAACGCTCGCGTTGGGACGACGATGACGACATCGACACCATGCGTGATGAGTGGAACAACATCTCGCCTCGACGGACGACACCATCCAAAAGAGCCGAGACATCGCCCAGGCCCGCAAAAACGACGCCCTCGCGTCCCTCACAGCCAGGTCCCTCGCGCCCCACAGCGACCACACCCCCTGCTGCAGGAGGAGGCAGCGGCAATTTCGCCATTCACACCGCCGAGGAGGTGCAACAGGGTTGCCGGATTCTGCATCAGCGCTTCGGTCGCGGCACGGTAACTGCCATCGACACCAGTGGTAGCGACGCCAAGATAGATGTTGAATTCAATGACGGGCAGACCAGAAAACTGCTGCTGAAATTCGCCAAATTTGAAATCCTTTAGAACCACAATATCACAATGGAAGAGTACAAGACCCCTTATTATATCGTGTATGAGGAGAAGCTGCGCAGGAACATCGAGTTGATTACCGGTGTAGCACAGCGCACGGGTGTGGATATCATCATGGCTTTCAAGGCCAACGCCCTGTGGCGCACGTTTGACGTGTTCAGGGAATATGGCATCGAGTCCACCGCCAGTTCGGTGAACGAAATGCTGCTTGCCAATGATGAGTTGAAGTGCCGCACCCACACCTACTGTCCCGCCTATACCGACGAGACCATCGATGCCTATATCGCCGGCAGTTCGCACATCACTTTCAACTCGATTGAGCAATACCAGCGTTTTGCCGACCGGGTGAACCAGCACAACATCGACTGGCCAGGTGAACAAGTGAGTTGCGGCCTGCGAGTGAACCCCATGTGCTCGGTCATCGAGACCGACATCTACAACCCTTGCTGCCCCGGTTCACGCTTCGGCGTGCTGGCAAGCGACCTCAAGGAGTTGCCCGAAGGCATTGAGGGCTTCCACTTCCATGCCCTGTGCGAGAGCACGAGTTTTGACCTGGAGAAAGTGCTGCTGGCCCTGAAACAGCAATTTGGAGCATACTTGCCCCGCCTGAAATGGCTCAATATGGGTGGTGGCCACCTGATGACCCGCAAAGGTTACAACATCGGTCATCTGGAACAGGTGTTGGGCGCATTCCAGGGCGCCTACCCCAACCTGCAACTCATTCTGGAACCCGGCAGTGCCTGGTGCTGGCAGACTGGAGACCTGGAGTCGACAGTGGTGGACGTTGTGAGCAACAGCGGCATCAGCACGGCAATCATGGACGTCTCATTTGCCTGCCACATGCCTGACTGCCTGGAGATGCCCTACAAGCCCAAAATCACACAGGCCCTCGACGAGGTGGACCCGACAAAGCCGACCTACCGCATGGGCGGCAACTCTTGCCTGAGTGGAGACTATGTGGGAGACTGGAGTTTTGAGAAGCCGTTGAAGCGTGGCGACCGCATCACCTTTGAGGACATGAACCATTACACGACCGTCAAGACCAACATGTTCAACGGCATCCACCACCCGTCAATCTTGTACAAGCGGATGGACGGGACCATAGAGGTGCTGCGGGAATTCGATTATATTGACTACAAGACGAGGATGAGTTAATCGAAGGGGACTGGATGCTCTAGATAGTCTAGATTCTCTAGATAGTCTAGATTCTCTAGATGGTCTAGAACTATTTGCCTGAGTAAGCGACACCGTAGCCGATGAGGTGATCATAACGCTCACCCATGGGACGGTCATAGACCTTGACAAGGTACTCGTTGACCGTCTCGTAGTGGTCGCCCTCGATGCGTGAGGTTTGCCCCATTGAAGTGCCATCAGGAACCCAGAGGTACATATAGTTATAAGCACCTTGCTTGAGCAACAATTCGGCAGTGTACAGACCGCTGCTGGCATCATAGTTCATCAACAAACGAGAAGCAGGGTAACCATTCACAAACTCGCCGTACAGGAAGACATTGCCGCCATTCAATTTGCCGCCAGCGTCAAGCGTAAAATGGGTGATCATGTAATCGGCCTCAACAGCGCTCTCGCCCCGTGTCTCGGCATTACGGATGGTGAATCGTCCGAACTGGGTCTTATCATAGAGATACTGAACCTCGTTGCGTGGCTCATCCATCAGCAACGTGGCATGATATATGGGCTCATAGTAACGGATAGAATGCACGCCCATGTTGATATTGTGGGCATTCACGGTCTCAAAACGACGGAACTCGTTGCCCGCCGGAAAGATGAGGTCACGGTTGTGGTCGTAGGTCACATGGTCGACAGCGACCATCATGGGACGAGTCACTTTCACAGCATTGTCCTCACGTGAATTCTGAGAGACCAAACAGGTGAGTTCGCTGTAAGGGTCCTGAATCTGCCCCGGCTTGTAGCGCACATCAAACGACACCTGCTGGAAACGGTTGTTATACTCCACATCGGTGCGCGATGTCACCTGAGGATACACCCCGACGGTTCCTTCACATACCGAAAACCGCGTCTGGAAAAGAATGTCGTCGGAATTGTCCTGCTCATAGACAGTCAACAGATAGTTGCCACTGACAAGAAACTCCATGTCGGGATTGGGCAGTGAGAACTGGTAATTATAGTAGTGGACATAGGTTGCCTCGCTCTGGGCATAGTCATCGATGTCGGCATAATTAAACCCAGTCACATACTCGCTCTCGACCAATTGGGAAGGCTGCCAGTCGGCATTGCAATGAGTGACACTGTAGCGCAGATAATGCACGTCATAGTCCAGATAATCAAAACTGACAATCAGCTGGTCGTCGCCTTTCATCATGAGCACTGGCGGGATGTACATGTTACTGGCGAGGCTCACCTTGAGCGACCTCACGTTGTTATCGTAGATGAGTGGACGCGTGTCCACCCTGTCCTGGCCCATGACCGCGAGAGTCAAGCAGCAGCAGGCTAACAATATGGCATGACGATGTTTCATGTTATGCAATTCAATTCATCAGTTTGTTGGACTACAGAAAAGCGCCAAAGTTTAACGCAAGAGCAGGTAGGCCGTGTAGGCCACGTAGGCAGTGAAGAAGATAATGCCCTCGATGCGGTCAAACTTATCTTTCTTGAAGGTCAGCACAACGACATAGAGCGATACTGCCGCAATGAACATCACAAGATAGTCAACGATATTGATATCATTGAACGTCAACGACTTCACCGTCGATGAGGCGCCCAAGATAAACATCAGGTTGAACAGATTGCTGCCGATCACGTTACCTAACGCCAGCTGAGGGTTCTTCTTGCTGGCTGCAACAATAGCGGTAACCAATTCGGGCAACGATGTACCCACGGCGACAATGGTAATAGCGATCACCGCTTCGGTCATGCCCCATGCGCGTGCCAGATTCTTGGCGCTATCGAGGAAGAGATTACCACCAAATATCAGCGCCACGAGCGAGACGATAGCGATAGCCCAGAGCAGCCAAGGTGATTTACCTGTGAGAGAAGACGTTGCCTCCTCATCGGCGTCCTCAATGGCCTTTTTGGGATCTTTACCCTTCTGTACGATGACCCATGCCATATAGCCGATGAAGAGCAACAACAGGACAATGCCGTCGAGCGTGTTCAGGCTGTTCTTATTGATGCCCGGAACAATCGAATCATTGGCGATGAGGATGACAAACAGGGTCGCCAAGATCAAGAACGGAATGTCGCGCCGCCGCTGGAGGCGCTCGATGTCAAAAGGAAAGATAATTGCCGCAACACCCATGATCAGGAACACATTGGCAATGTTAGAGCCAATGACATTACCCATGGCGATGTCACCGCTATTGCTGAGCGCCGATGACACCGAGACAAAGAGTTCGGGGGCACTGGTGCCGATACCGACGATGGTCAAGCCGATGATGAAGTTGGAAATCTTGGCCCGCTGAGCGATGGCCACCGATGAATCGACGAGATAGTTGGCCGCCAGCAACAGGAGGCCCAATCCAACGATAAGCAACAGATAATCCATATCTTGAATCTTAAAAAAACATTGATAAACGGCCCGTTCCCACCCGTCTTGATGGTAACGAGCCGTTGTCGGTTGACTAATGAATTAAAATCACACACCCAATGCCTCTTGCATGGCTACCATAGCGTCGTTAAGTCCTTGAGGATTGCGTCCTCCTGCCTGGGCAAAGTGGGGCTGACCGCCGCCACCGCCCTGGATGCACTTGGCAGCACCGCGCACGATGTCGCCAGCCTTCTTGCCACTCTTGACGAGATCCTCGCTGACCATGACGGTGAGCATGGGTTTGCCCTCATGTTCGGTAGCGGCAAGGAAAGCGGTAGCCGTGGGGCACTCTGCCTTGATGGTAAGAGCCACACCCTTGACGATGTCGGGCAAGCGTTCGCCTGTCATCATAATGACATTGATGCCATTCATCTGATTGGCCTCGCTGATTAATTGCTTGGAAATGATGGAAATGCGCTGCTTCATGAAGTCATCAACCTGCTTCTTGAGTTCGGCATTCTCATAGAGAGACTTCTTGAGGGCAGCGATGGCGTCAGGAGCATTGTTAAGCAATTCCTTGACTTGAGCTAAGGAGTCCTGGAAATGGTCTATCATCTCCTCAACATGACTTCCAGTAATGGCCTCGATACGACGGATACCGGCAGCGATACTGCTCTCGCTGACGATGCGCACCATACCGATGTTGCCCGTATTGCCCACATGGGTACCACCACACAGCTCCACAGAGTCACCATACTTAATCACACGCACACGGTCGCCATACTTCTCGCCGAAGAGTGCCATCGCACCCATCTGCTTTGCCTCGTCGATGGGCACCTCACGATGCTCCTCACGCGGGATGGCATTGCGGATCATGCTGTTGGCCAAGTGCTCCACTTGACGAATCTCCTCGGGGGTTACCTTGCGGAAGTGGGAGAAGTCGAAACGCAGCGATACGGGGTCAACATAGGAGCCCTTTTGCTCCACATGAGAGCCCAAGACCTGACGCAGGGCTGCGTGCAGGAGGTGGGTCGCCGTGTGGTTGCACTCGGTGGCCCTGCGTGCCTTCATGTCGATAGCGGCATGCATCGTGGCGTTGACATCGCTGGGCAACTTTGCGGTGATGTGGACGGGTAGGTTATTCTCCCGCTTGGTGTCGGTGACCTCAATGACCTCGTCACCCAATGTCAATGTGCCGCGGTCACCCACCTGACCACCCATCTCGGCATAGAACGGCGAGCGGTCAAGCACAATCTGATAGAAAGACTTGTTCTTCTGGGTCACCTTGCGGTAGCGCAGGATGTTCACGTCACACTCGGTGAGGTCATAGCCCACGAACTCGGTCACACCATCCTTGAGTTCCACCCAATCGGTAGCCTCGACAGCGGCAGCGTTGCGAGCACGCTGTTTCTGTTTCTGCATCTCGATATTGAACTCCTCCTCGTTGACGGTCATGTTGTTTTCACGCAGAATCAACTCGGTGAGGTCCAAGGGGAAACCGAAAGTGTCATAGAGCGTGAAGGCCTCCTTGCCGCTGACGACAGTCTTGCCGGCAGCCTTGGTGTCGGCGATGACTTTCTCGATGAGTTTCATACCCGTGTCCAGGGTGCGCAGGAAGGCATCTTCCTCCTCCTTGGTGACATGCTTGATGAGGTCGGCCTGAGCCATGATCTCGGGATAGGCCTCGCCCATACCCTCGATGAGCGTGTCGATGAGACGATACATGAAGGCCTCACGGAATCCCAGGAACGTATAGCCGTAACGAACTGCACGTCGCAGGATGCGGCGGATGACGTAGCCAGCCTTGGCATTGCTGGGCAGCTGTCCGTCGGCCACCGAGAAGGCGATGGTGCGCACATGGTCGGCAATGACACGCATTGCGATATCCACGTCCTTGTTGTCACCGTATTTCTTGCCGCACATCTCTCCCAGCTTGCCAATCAGGGGCTGGAAGACATCGGTATCGTAGTTGGATTTCTTGCCTTGGAGCACCATGCAGAGGCGCTCCAGACCCATACCGGTATCAATGACCTTGTTGGGCAGAGGCTCGAGAGAACCGTCGGCCTTGCGGTTGTACTGCATGAACACCAGGTTCCAGATTTCAATCACCAAAGGATTATCCTTGTTGACCAGTTCCGCACCAGGAATTTTCGCCTTTTCCTCGTCGCTGCGCAGGTCAATATGAATCTCACTGCAGGGACCGCAGGGACCCGTATCACCCATTTCCCAGAAGTTGTCATGAGCGTTTCCATTGATGATGTGGTCCTTGGGCAGATGAGCCTCCCAGAAACCAGCAGCCTCGTTGTCACGACTCAAGCCGTTGCTCTCGTCGCCCTCAAATACCGTCGCATATAACAGTTTCGGGTCAATCTTGAGCACATTCACCAGCAGGTCCCAACTCCAGTCGATGGCCTCGTGCTTGAAATAGTCGCCGAAGGACCAGTTTCCGAGCATCTCGAACATGGTGTGGTGATAGGTGTCGTGGCCGACCTCTTCCAGGTCGTTGTGCTTGCCGCTAACGCGCAGGCACTTCTGAGAATCGGCGACACGGCGCCATTGAGGTTCCTTATTGCCAAGGATG
Source organism: Sodaliphilus sp. (assembly GCA_045541835.1). GTDB lineage: Bacteria > Bacteroidota > Bacteroidia > Bacteroidales > Muribaculaceae > Sodaliphilus. Next base: position 87,349 of record JAZQJW010000026.1, read on the forward strand.
ATGTCCTTGAACTGGTTCATACCGGCATTGGTAAACATGAGAGTAGGATCGTCCTTGATTACCATGGGAGCAGAGGGCACGATGTGATGTCCATGTTCCTCAAAGTAACGCTTGAACGTTTCACGGATTTCTTTTGCAGTAAGCATAATTTTTTATCTTAATATATTCAAAATGTTCAGTTTTTGTTGCAAAGTCTAAACTTTTTGTTTACCTTTGCAGGGTTATAATCAACTTGCAAAGATAAATATTTCTGTCAAATTGTGTGCAAGTCGAGGGCAAAAAGTTTCTCAAAATGCCCCGTCACAGCCATAATTATTTAAAAAGTGCAAGACCATGCAGGAACTGAACAAGAAATTCTACAAAATCGGTGACGTATCAGAGATTCTGGGAATCCCTGAATCCACCCTACGTTACTGGGAGACGCAGTTCACCATCATCCGTCCCAAGCGCAACAAGAAGAATATCCGCTACTACACGCCCAACGACATTGAGATCATCAGCAAGGTCTATTACCTGGTCAAGGAGAAGGGTCTGAAACTTGATGCCGCTCAGGCACAAATCCGCCACAACCGTGACGGTGTTGACAAGCGCTTTGACGCTATCGAGCGTCTCAAGCAGATCAAGGCGCAATTGGTGGAATTTCAACAGGCTCTGGACCAAGTCTACCCCAATATTCCGGCGGCCAAATAATCAATAATGGATATATCACAAGGGCTGACACTATAGCAGTGCCGGCCCTTGTTGTTTTAATAATAGTTGACAAAAAAATCCGGCAACACGCGTTCACCGCGCATTGCCGGACAATCTTTAATGAATTTTATAAACGTAATTTCCGGGTTGGATTTTTCATATTTTTCAGAACCTCATGCCCAGAGTGAGCGAAATGCGATTGTTGTGGTCCTCGACATCGGCACTGACATTGGGCATATAATAGTCGCCGTCATGGACCGTTGAGAATGCGTTGTAAACGCTCTTACGGAACTTGTGAACGTATGCCAGGTCGGTGTAGAAGGACTTGTAACGGTAGCCCACACCACCAGTGATGTTATGCACATCATTGTCATACTGGTAGGCGGGGTTGGTGCCCACGGTGGTAATATTGTATTCGTACTTGTCAACAGCACTCTCGACCTGAGAGGTCTTGTAGCTGTAACCTGCACGCAGGCTCCAGTTTGGATTGACGCGATACTCAGCACCGACGCGGATGATGTGGGTAGGCTTGAAGTAATCCTTGACACGAGCGGTCACGTCAGGATACTTGTTGCCACGGTCGTCGCCCACGCGCATCGTCTCATTGGCCACATACTCGTAGTCCACGCTGATGATGCCATTGGTACCGATCACACCTGCCACGCTACCCATGAAGCGCCACGGGGTGCTGATGGTGTAGGTGCTGGAGTAGTCATAACCATCGTTGCTGCCCTTGTCGGCACGATAGAGCAGTTCGCCGTTCTGATAAGCGTTGATGCCGGAACTCACATAATAAGTGTCACGCATGTCATAATAGGTGGGGGTGTGGAAGGCCGCACCGATGCGCAATGCCTGGGTTGGCTTCCAGATAAGGCCCAACTTGAAGTTGACACCTGTGCCCTCGCTGTGCAGGTAGTTGTAGAGTCCCCAGTCAGCAACCGTATTGTTGCTGGACATGTCGCCATAGAGCAAGTCAGAATCATCAACCATGACGTAAGCATTGTTCAATTCCTCTTCATAGGACTGATAACTCCTGTAGTCCAGGTCGAGGATGCCGAAGTCAAGACCCCAATACACCTTGTTGGCAAAGTTGCCACCGAAGGCGATGTTGTACTCATCGGCATGGCCGCGCTCGTCCACTTCATAATAGGCGTCGCCACTGGTAATCGCTCTGCCTGTCATCTCGTCAGCCACGTACAGACCTTTCATTAAGCCATCCTCAAAATTGATGATGCCTACACGTCCCAAGTTATTGGTGGGCATGTCATACATTGTGACGGCAGACCAGGGAGCAGATCCGTCAAAATAGGGATTATAGTTATCACCCGAGATCAGGTTCCCAGCATGATATCCCGGCACATTAATGAACTCGTCGGCAATGTAATTACTCATCGAAGTGGGAATATCGCCCACTGCACCGAAGTAGTGACGGTTGAATGACTGGATACGGTTATAAGAGAAACCGAAGTTGAGGTTGGGCACAGCCTCACTGTCGAGACGAATAGCGCCGATGTAGCCCACATTGTTAACATTGAACTTGGTCTCGTTTAACTTATCATAGCCAGACTTTGAACTGTTAAAGTCCAGACTGAGCGTGATTCCCACATCAGAACTACGATAGACACCAATACCGCCAGGGTTCTGGGTGAGCGTCGAGAGATCGCCTCCGAGGGCTCCGAAGGCCCCCGCCATGGATTGGAAGCGCGAGGTGCCTCGGAGTTCGGTTTGTGACATCTGCAGGACATCAAAAGCGTCCTGAGCGTTTATCATCAGAGGAAGTCCGCACAAGATAAAGGCTAAAACTTTCTTCTTCATAATTCAAACAGTTTAGAATATAATTAAGTATTCAGCGATTTAAATAAGTGTTTGTAAAGATCTCGATTAGCGACGACGTCCGCCACCACCCGATGAACCACCATGACTGCCCCCGCCCGACGAACCACGGCTGCCACCACTGTAGGAGCCGCTGCTGTGAGAACCACCGCCGTAGGAGCCACTGCTGCGTGAGCCGCCGTAAGAACTGCCGCTGCTGCGTGAGCCGCCACTGTAGGAACCGCTGGAACGACTGCCGCCGTAAACGCTGGTGCCACCAGAGGAACGCGAACCTGTCGAGCGCGATACCACGCCGCCATTGCGCGAGCCTACGCCGCTATTGCTGCGCGAGCCCATATTGCCACTGCGCGAACCCATATTGCCGCTGCGAGAGCCCATCGTGCCAGCGCCGCGATTGCGATTACCTGAAGCACTCACGCCGCCAGGACGGCTGCCGTCGGCTCCACGAGCAGAGATACCATTGCGTCCGCCTGTGGTACCACCCACGCGACCACGACCGTTGCGGTTGGGTGCCGGTGTACCTCGGTGACTGAATGTGCCACGGCTTCGGCCGGAGTCATAATGACCATAGCCCGGACGATGGCCATACCAGTTGTCCCAGCCGTAACTCATACCAGAATAGTAATGCCAGTAAGGCCTTACACCCCAGTAGTTCCAGCCCCACAGCCTGGGTCCGTACCAATAAGGATAGTCCCAAGCGTAGTTCCAGGTATAATACCAACTTGACCAAGGACGATGCCATCCGATATACCAGGGATCATACCAACCAGTGTACCAGGGATAGTAGGAACTTGACGCAAAGCCATAAGGTGAGAAGTATCCCCAATCACTGCCAACAATCAGGTTGATCGTCGGTGACTCATCATAGTAAAGTTCCACCAGATCCTCGTCATCGCTGAGAATCACAATGTCGGGGTTGTAGAAACGCTCAATGCGACGCGTGTTAGCGAACGCGTCCTCGTAGATGGTGTCACCATTGAGGTCCACCTCGACGGTGGATTCGTAATCACCACGGCGGTTGTACTCGTCTTCGTCACGCACAGTGCGATAGTTGTCTTGTGCAGCCACCTTGTACTTTTCAGGGACATCGCCATAAATAACGACGGTTTTGCTCGACTTCATTTCCTTAGTCGTGCTTTTTCCGGACTTGGAGGCATCGTAGTAGATGTCATCGTAGTCCTGGGCTTGTAGAATTGAACCGGCGGATATCGCCAGCAAGCCCATCAATGCAAATACACGGTACTTCATAATCATTACGTTTTAAAAATTCATTAATTAATGTTCTTCTGCTTATTAGACCCGTTAATTTTAGAAAAGTTTAAGAATAAATTTAAAATTCTTAAATCGCTCTTTAAAAGTGCTGCAAGTTATAACTAAAACGTTACTCGCGGCACTCTTTTGAGTGAAAAAATGCAAAAACCGTTAATTTTTAACGATTTGAGGCACTGAAACCATAGCAAGAACCATGCCAAAACAGAAGAAAATGGAGGATGAGAGGTCAATGATGTGGAAATTGGGGCAGTTTTTGTCGATTTGACAGAATCGTGGGAAGAATTATGGAATTATGCTTAACTTTGCAGGCATTATGGGAAGAGAGAAGGTTTTCAAGTTCAAGCAGTTCGCGGTATTGAATGACCGCACGGCGATGAAAGTGGGCACCGACGGCGTGCTGCTGGGAGCATGGTGCCCGGTAGAGGGGGCCTGTCGCGTGCTAGACGTGGGCACTGGGTGCGGCGTCATCGCTCTGATGATTGCCCAACGCAACGCGACTGCCGTCATCAACGCCATCGATATTGACCATGACGCTGTCGAGGAAGCGACCTTGAACTTCGAGCGCTCACCCTGGGGAGACCGATTGACGGCGATTGAGGGCGACTTCAATGACCTGCAACCAACCGTTGAGCACTATGATCTTATTATCTCAAACCCACCCTACTTCACTAACGGCGTACTGCCCACTGGTGATGCCCGCACAACAGCTCGCCACACCGGTTCACTTACCTACCGTCAACTTATCGATGTCGCGGCACGCCTACTGGGCGACAACGGGTCGCTGTGCATCATCACGCCCAGCGATGCCGAGGGTGACATCGTGGAAGCGGCGACCTTTGCCTCGCTGCCCATTTGTCAACTGACACGCGTCATCCCGGTGGATGGAGCAGTGCCCAAACGCTCCATGTGGATGATGTCTCGCCGTAGCCTCCCTTATCGTGAAGACACTCTGACTATCGCTCACAGCGATGGCACATTCACCAGCGAGTACGTCGCACTGACCGGTGCCTTTTACCTGAAAATGTAAGGATTATGAAAAAAACAAAAGTCCCGAGACTGATGAAGTCAAGCGGGACCTATATGTTCTGTGTCTAGTGATGCTTCGTCAGCAGTTCGGCACAATGTTGAAGTGTTTTATTATTAAGAAAAAGTCAGTTTTATTCGTTTGAAGCAGTTAAATCTTCATTGAAGTCATTATAAAGACTCATCAAAAACCAAAAAGTTTAATCGCATGTTTATATTTAACATTTGTTAAGATTAAATCCTGCTTTATATCGCACCTATCCCCATAAATGGGGATATTTTTATAGTAGAAAACCTCAAAAAGTGGTATTGCACATGGTTGGATATCATTTTATTTTTGCATAATGAAATAAACTACCCACACGATGAAAAAAGAAGAAAACAAACATAACGCTATCACACGGCTGCTCGACGATGAACCGGTGGGCATGACCGTGCAAGTGGTCAGGGTGATGGGCGACGGAGCCTTCAGGCAGCGATTGCTGGAGATGGGCTTCGTTCGTGGTGCCCGTGTGACCGTACTGAAGAACGCCCCGCTGAAGGATCCCGTGGAGTATATGATTATGGGCTCCCACATCTCGCTGCGCCACAGCGAGGCCGCCAAGATTGAAGTCACCGATAAGGACGCTGAGTTCTGTGACATGGAAGACGCCTATAACGGCATTGTCGAGACCACAGTTGCCGGTGTTGACCCGATGGCCGACGACGTGCTGCGCATCGCCCTGATCGGTAACCCCAACTGCGGCAAGACATCGCTGTTCAATAACGTGACAGGAGCAAAGGAAAAGGTGGGCAACTATGGCGGCGTGACCGTCGACAGCAAGGAGGGATGGTTCAGCATCGGCGGCCGCAAGGTTCAACTCGTTGACCTGCCCGGCACCTACTCGCTGACAGAATATTCACCCGAGGAGATGTATGTGCGCACCTACATCCGCGACAATCATCCCGACGCCATTCTCAACATTGTTGACGCAGGCAACCTGGAACGCAATCTGTACCTGACAACCCAGGTGATGGACATGAACATCCCGATGGTGATTGCCCTGAACATGTGGGACGAACTGGAGAAGAGCGGCGACAAACTGGACATCGAGATGATGAGCCGCCTGCTGGGCGTGAGGATGGTGCCCGTGACAGCCTATAACGGGCACGGCGTGAAAGACGTGCTTGAAGCCGCCATGGCAGCCATCGACGAGAGCGAGCAGGAGACACGTCACCACAATGTGAACTACGGCACGCTCATCGAGGATTGCCTCAAGGAACTGGGCGCGATGTGCCCGAGCCTGGACCGCTACACCGTACTCAAGATCATAGAGAACGATCAGCATGCCATCGGACTGCTTGACGGCATGGAGAACGGTGAACAAGTGAAAAAGACCGCTACCGAGATGCGACAGCGCATCGAGCGCGACTATAACGACGACATCGTGAGCATCGTGACCGACCTGAAATACGGCTTCGTACGCGGCGCCCTCGCCGAGGCACTCACCCCGAATCCAGAACGCGCCACCGGCGAGACCAAGCCCGGCTACTCGCTGGACCGCCTGCTGACCAACCGCTGGTTGGCCTTGCCAGTGCTGCTGGTGCTGATGTGGTTGATGTTTGAAGCCACATTCACCTTGGGTGCCTATCCGCAAGAATGGATTGAGACTGGCATCGGGTGGATTGGCGAATGGATCGGCAAGGCAATGCCCGACGGCATCCTGCGTGACCTGATAGTGGACGGCATTATCGGCGGTGTGGGAGGCGTGCTCGTCTTCCTGCCCCAGATTCTGATTCTGTTCTTCTTCATTTCACTGCTCGAAGACAGCGGCTACATGGCCCGCGCTGCCTTTATCGTGGACCGCATCATGCACCGCGTGGGGTTGCACGGAAAGTCGTTTATCCCCTACCTGATTGGCTTCGGTTGTGGTGTGCCCGCCATCATGGCTACAAGAACGCTTGAAAACCGTCGAGACCGCCTGGTGACCATTCTGACCGTGCCGTTCATGTCGTGTTCGGCGCGCCTGCCGGCCTATCTGTTGCTGGTAGCAGCTTTCTTCACCGCCAAGCAGGGCCTGATTTTGATGAGCATCTATCTGGTAGGTATCCTCGTTGCCGCCATCACGGCAATCATCATGAGCAAGACCTTCCTCAAGCACGACAAGACTCAGTTTGTGATGGAATTGCCGCCCTACCGCAAACCGACGGCCCGCAATGCCGTCATCCACATGTGGAGCAAGGGCAAGCAATACCTGCAGAAGATGGCGACCATCATCCTCGCCGCCTCGATTATCGTGTGGGCACTGGGCTACTTCCCCCGCCATGAGGGTCAAACACCTCAGGAACAAATCGAGAATTCATACATGGGACAGATGGGCAAGGCCATCGAGCCTCTTGTGGAGCCCCTGGGCTTCAACTGGCAGATGGGCGTCAGCGTGCTGACCGGTGCCGCCGCCAAGGAGATTGTCGTCTCGACGATGGGCGTGCTCTACACTGGCGAAGCCGACCTCGACGAGGAGAGCAGTTCACTCAAGGAAAAGCTGCAGACAGCCACCAAGCCCAATGGAGAGCCCGTGTTTGACCCGATTATCGCCTACTCGTTCATGCTGTTCATCCTGCTCTACTTCCCGTGCATCGCGGCCCTTGCCGCCATCAAGCGCGAGGCCGGATGGAAATGGGTAGCCTTTGAGGTCGTCTATACAACAGGCGTTGCCTGGCTGGTATCGTTCCTGTTCTACCAACTGGCGAGAATGCTGGCGTGACGGTGAGGTTTACTGTTGCGATGACATCGCAACATACAAGACACAACTAAAATGACAACATCAACGATTATTCAGACGATTGTGGTGCTCGGCATCGTTGCCGTGGCACTGGTGTACGTGCTGCGGCGTGTCATCAAAACCGCACGCGGCAAGGACGCCGACTGCGGTTGCGGCTGCGGCAAGAATTGCAAGCACAATAAACCCGGCAAGGAGTATTGATTAATAGGGGCTGACCATCTTGCGCCAGTCGTAAGGGGCTTCCTTGAAGGTCTGACCAATCAACCTGGCCAGGCACCGCAAGAGATATGCCGCAATCAAAATGACGACTAAGAAGATGAGCAGATTGAGGGGGAACAGGAAGTTGAGCACGTCAGTAAACAAGAGGTTCTGAATAAGATATACCTCGAGACATAAGCCGCCCACGAAGCGAATGATAAAATGCCCCGTCTTTTTAGTGTAGATTGAACGGGCGAAACTGCCCTCTCCCCACTTGTAAAGGAAATACATGAACGACATCAGGGGAATGAAGCTGATCACCTGGATGAACTTCATGCCATGATAACGTGCCGTCAATCCATTCAATGCAAAGAAAACAATGATACTGAGCACCGACAATGAAAGGTGCCACCATTGATTCATCGTCTTGCCCTCATTGGGGATCATGCTTCTCATTCCCATCATGGCACCGAAGAGCATGAAGAGGAAATAGTAGACCCACCTAACCTGGTATTTCTCATTGCCGAATATGCCAAACGGCATGCCAGAGGCGAAGAACCACACGCTCCCCAAAGCAACCAACGCCAGCATCACCCACTTGAGTTTGTCACGCATATACAGTCCGATGAAATACAGGAACACATAGAACACCATGATGCCTGAGACAAACCAGCGCCCGCCATGCAAAATGATGTAATTGATGTCGTGATGCGTGTTAAAGAACGTGCACGCAACGATGGCAATCGCGAGCACCGAAGGATATATGCGATTGATGCGCCGCTTGTACCAATTGGGGAAATCGGCGACCCGTTCAAATGGCTTGAGGAACAAAGTGAATCCCGAACAGAAGAAGAACAACACGTTTCCTAAAGTTCCGCCTATCGCAAGCGCCTTGTAATCACCATAGAGTAATTGCATGTGCGAATTGGTGATAAACAGCACTGCAAAAAACTTGAGGATGTCAATTCCTATGTTACGTTCTTTCATTGTTCAAAAAGATTCTACACTTCAGTGTGCAAAAGTACACAGAAAAACTGTATCATGAGGCACAAAAGGAGAAAAAGTCATTCATCATGGGTGTTGTCAACACATGGCTTGTACCTGACCGGTCAGCCGAAGAGGTAGCGGAAGGCATCTTCCACCCTGGCCACCTCAACCACCTTGATGGTCCAGGCGTCTCGTTTCACACCCTTGAGGTTGTTCTTGGGAACGATGATGGTCTCGAAGCCGAGTTTCTGGGCCTCAACAACACGCTGCTCACATCGGGTGATCTGGCGTATCTCGCCCGAGAGTCCGACTTCTCCAGTGAAACACACATTATTATTTATCGCCATGTCGACATTGGATGACAAGATGGCACTGATGACCGCCAAATCCAGGGCGGGGTCGTTGACCTTGATGCCGCCCACGATGTTGAGGAACACATCCTTCTGCGCCAACTTGAATCCAAGGCGTTTTTCCAGGACTGCCAGCAACATGTTCATACGCCGCTGGTCAAAACCCGTTACCGAGCGCTGGGCAGTGCCATAGGCCGCGGTGCTCACCAATGCCTGTACCTCGATGAGGAAAGGCCGCATGCCATCGATAGTCACACCGATGGCCGTTCCCGACAATTCACCATCACGGTCGCTGAGGAGCAATTCGCTGGGGTTGGTCACCTCACGCAGGCCATCTTCCTTCATCTCATAGATACCGATTTCGCTCGTGTTGCCAAAGCGGTTCTTGATTGGTCGCAAGATGCGGTACAGGTAATTGCGGTCACCCTCAAACTGGATGACGGCATCGACGATGTGCTCCAGGACCTTCGGGCCGGCGATGCTGCCCTCCTTGTTGATGTGACCGATAAGGATGACAGGCGTGTAAGTTTCCTTGGCATAACGCTGGAAGGCTGCAGCACACTCGCGCACCTGTGTCACACTGCCCGGAGCGCTCTCCAGTTGCTCACTGGCAATCGTCTGGATGGAATCGACAATGATGAGTCCCGGCTGAAAGGCACGGATGCTGCTGAAGATGTTGTCCAGCGAGGTCTCGCACAGCAAGTAGCACTCACAGTCCATGCGCCCGCCGGCTATGCGGTCGGCCCGCATCCGCAACTGCTGCGGGCTCTCCTCACCCGAAACATAGAGGACTCGCCTCGAACGGATGCGGAGCACGTTCTGCAAGACCAACGTGGATTTGCCGATACCCGGCTCACCACCCAGCAAGACAATGCTTCCCGGCACCAGTCCACCACCCAACACCCGATTAAGTTCGCCGCTGGGCAGGTTGATGCGAGGCTGATCCTCGGCACGAATTTCTGAAATCTTGACAGGCTCCAGCGTCTTGTGGCCAGAGTCTGCCATCGCACCATAGCGCACTGCCGAAGACGACTTGGGCGCCTTGGGCTCCTCAATATAGGTGTTCCATTCACCACAAGCAGGGCACTTGCCGAGCCACTTGGGAGACTCGTTGCCGCAGTTCTTGCAGAAGAAGGTGGTCTTGTTTTGTTGCTTGGCCATAACTTGACAGGATGGATGGGATGGTTTGAGCGAGTTATCGCCTGAAGAACTCGCTGATGGTGATGGCTGCGGCGACGCCCACATTGAGCGACTCACTGCCTGCCGACTTGGCCTTCGGGATGAGCAAGCGCTGGTTCACATGCTTGGCCACCTTGGCGCCTATACCCTGCCCCTCGTTGCCAAAGACGACAAAGCCCGTCTTGCCCAACTCGCTACGATAGATGTTATCACCGTCAAGGAAGGTGCCGTAGATGGGTAAATCAGGATACTCCTCGAACAAAGCCTCCAGGTCGCCATAGTGCACCTTGACTCGGGCAATGGCCCCCATGGTAGCCTGCACGACCTTATGGTTATACACGTCCACCGTGGTGCGGCTGGCAAAGAGGTCACGGATGCCGAACCAGTCAGCCAGCCTGATAATCGTGCCCAGATTACCCGGATCCTGGATGTTGTCAAGCACGATGTTCAGGCTTTGGGCCACACGTTTAGTATCGATAGTCTCCTCGGGTTTCTCATAGACAGCAATCACATCGCTCGGTGTGTCGAACTGCGAGATGCGAGCCATCTGCTGGCCGTTGGCAAACACTATCTTGTCATAGTGCTCGGCAGTGCCACACTGGTCATACCAGGAACGTTTGGCAATGAGCCATCGACAATTGAAATGCCGCCAAGTGTCGCGCACACACTTTGTGCCCTCGGCGACAAACAGCCCTTCCTCGTCACGATATTTCTTGGCAGCAAGACTCTTGACGACCTTGAGAATGCCATTATTCATGTCCATCATAGGTTTTCCTGCTCACGTTTAGCTACCAACTCATTAAAACGCAACAGCGTAGTACAAAATTCCTCACTCAACAACGAGATGACTTGCTGGGTGATATCGGCAGGCACATCCTGGGTAGCCGAAGCAATTGAACCGGCAATCGCGGCTATTGTGTCGGCATCGCCGGCAAGAGCCACCGACAGCCTAACGACATCCTCATAGTCCTTGCCCTCGATGTAGCACGTGATGGCCTCGGGGACCGTGCGCTGGCACGTCTCATCGAAGGTGAAGGTGGGACGGATCTCCTCGAGCGAACGCGACAGGTCGTAGTTGAATGTCTTCTCCACGTAGTCACGGATTTCCTGCTTGCTCTTGCCCTGACGAGCCAGGAAGATGGCAGCCGCTGTGGCTTGAGCGCCCTTGATGCCCTCAGGATGATTGTGAGTCACTTCGGCCGAAATCTTGGCCAGAGCCAAGGCCTCGTCGAGTGTTTTAGCATAATAGCCCACAGGGCTCACACGCATAGCCGAGCCGTTACCAAATGAATTGTAGGGTTGTGGATCACTATCCTGAATCCAGCGTGCGAAACGGCCGCCATAGCCTCTGTTGATGTATTTCCTGCACAAACCAAGCATTATTCTGACCAGAGTCTCAGGGGTGTGTTGTTCGTCCTCGAGCAGCCACAAGGCGTTGGCCATAGTGAGGACCGTGTCGTCGGTAAATGTGCTTTGAGGCGTGAACAAGTCAAAGTCATGGTCACGCGTCGGGTTAAACTCGTATGCCGACCCAATCACGTCGCCGGCAATTGCTCCAATGATTCCTTTCATAAAATAAAAAATGTGTTATGAGATGACAAAATTAATGCAAGTCAAGCGAAATGCCAAATTTATTTGAGCATTTCCAAGCCGCGGTCTTTATTAATCTATAGGCGACCAACAGTTGATGGGCTGATTGTGACACTGCCGGCGCCCCAAGCATTCCAGTTATCATGAGACCCAGGGAATGAGGTATTGAGCGCCGATGCGAGGTGCTCCAGTGACAACGGGTTGAACCGATGCCGAAGCACTGCGCATCGTGGCCAGGGCAGACACATCGCGCCATCCCTGCGTGCAGTTGCGCACGGTAATCACAGCCACACCTGCATAATGGCCTGCCAGGCTGAGTAATGTGTTCTTGACGGCATTCAGGCTGGCAAAGTTCATGCCGTTGACACTGGCGAGACGACGGCCATTGCACTCGAGAGTGGCACAAATCTTGTCTCCGAAGTGGACGATGTTGCTGATGTTCATGTTCATAGTCATTCCTCCTTATTTAAGTTTTAATCAATTCCATCGCTCGACAACATGAATAAACACTTGTTGTGAAGTAGCGCGGGAATTTTCACACTGCAAAGGTAGAATGACATAGTGCTAAATCTTGGCACTGCAATCCAAAAGAAACATAAAAGCAAAAAATCGCTTTTTGACTATCCCTGGAATTACTTGACAGATTTGAGAGCGATTAACTAAGTTGGTTTACACTAATTTTATCGCTCGCCTAAACCGGGTTGACAGTTCGGCGATTTTATCACTGAATGGGTTTACAGCTCTCAAGGTTTCCCTGATTGGGTTTACAGCGCATTATCACACAAAAAAGATACGCCAACTTCAATGGTCAGTCCATTGATTGTTAGCGTATTAGTTTGTTTGAGCGGTAGACGGGACTCGGACCCGCGGCCCTCAGCTTGGGAAGCTGATGCTCTACCAACTGAGCTACTACCGCAAACCATCAGTTTGCCTTGTTGTCAAGGCAATGTATCTCTTATTCCGGGCTATTCCCCAGAATCTCAACCGGCACTCTCGTTGATGACGTCGGTGATGCTGTCGCCGCTCTCGGTAACGTAATAACGTACTGTTACTGAGTCGCCGATGACCCAAATCTGACGGTGATCAACGTCCAGGTCAGGATAATCGAAGGTGACCGTGTCTTCACCGACGAGCAGTGCCACGCTGTTCTTTGCACCATCCACAGCAACTCCGGTGACTTCCTTGATGGAGTCCTGCTCCTGCTCCAAGAGTTCGCTGGGCTGCTCTGTTGTTTCTTTTTCCGACTGTGACTCGCTGACACAGGACATCATCGAGACTGCCAGAAGGGCACTCATGGCCAAAACCAATTTCTTCATCTTCCTATAAATTAAGCGGTTGTTTAGCGGTGCAAAATTACTGTTTATTTACCGATCCTGCAAGAAAAGTGCCAAATATTGCAAAAAACGGAATTACCATTCAAATCATTGACACTTAGAACTTGTAGTTATCGGTATCAAGACCGTCAAGTTCCTCATAATCAGAGATTTCATCCTCGTCATATTCCTCGTCGCCATAGAACTCACTCTTGTCGATAGCTTCGATGTTGTTGGCATCGGGAATCTTGGGAATGGTGATGAACTCGGTGATGTCGACACTCTCGGCAGGGGGATTACCGACTTTTCTCTCGCACAGAGGGTCGTGCAGGGTCTTGCCAGTAACGATTTCCTTGAGTTTCACCTTGAAGAATCTCTCGGTCATGTAGTCGAAGACGAATTTCATGCGCTGTCCCTCATCCTCGAGCAACTCGTCGAGCTGGGTGTCGTCCATGATCCAGATGTCCTCGTCGGTGTCTGAGCCCATATCCATGCAGGTGACCTCCTTCTCCTTGTTCCACTCTTCGTCACAGATGTAGAAAGAGTCCATCTGCTCCTTACTGTATCCAGCAGAATCAAGAATGATGTTACGCAGTTGCATGAAAGTTGCCGCAGAGTCAATGGCGATCTGCATTTTGAAATTATCGACCTCGTCTGAGACAATGACAAATCTATAAATCATAATCGTATATAATTGATATGGATGCTATCGTTGAATAATGATGTTGCGAAATTACTAATACATTTTTATCAAGCAAATCTTTTTTGAGTTTTTTTTCGCTTTATGGCGCAGTTTTGGTTTTCTGCTCTTTATTTTTGCCACTAATATAACGAAACCACGCCTGAAGATGGCGTGGTTCACATTATATTATTAGGTCTGATGTCGGGTTGGAGTTCAAGGCACGAGTCCGTAAGCACGGAAGACCTTTTGAATCTTCTCGAGGGCGAAGGCCACTTGCTCGTGGGTGTGGGTTGCCATCAGGCTGAATCGGATAAGCGTGTCATTAGGCGCAACTGCCGGCGAAACAACGGGATTGACGAAGATGCCCTCGTTCAACAGATCGCGCGTGATGGCGAAAGTCTTGTTGTTGTCACGGATGAACAAGGGGATAATGGGAGTCTCGGTGTGGCCGATCTCGCATCCCATGTCACGGAATCCCTGCAAGGCCTCGTGGGTAATCTTCCAGAGGTGCTCTTGACGCTCGGGCTCACTGATGAGGATGTCGATAGCCTTCATCGCTGCCGCCGTGGAAGCTGGGGTGATGCTTGCAGTGAAGATGTAACTGCGTGAATGATGGCGCAGGTAGTTGGTGATGATCTTGCTGGTAGCGATGAAGCCTCCCAGCGAAGCGATTGACTTGGAGAAGGTACCCATAATGAGGTCCACCTCGTCCCTCAGACCGAAATGGTCGCACACACCACGTCCACCTTCACCGAAGACACCGATGCCGTGGGCTTCGTCCACCATGATGCTGGCATTATACTTATGGGCCAGATCAACGATGTCGGGCAACTTGCAGACGTCACCCTCCATGGAGAACACGCCGTCGGTGACGATGAGTTTGACGCGGTCGGGCCCACACTTCTTAAGTTGAGCCTCAAGTGAAGCCATGTCGTTGTGCCTATATTTCAACGAGTTAGAGAACGACAGGCGTCGTCCCTCGATGATTGACGCATGGTCCTGTTCATCCCACAGGATGTAGTCCTCACGACCCGTGAGCGTTGAGATGACACCCAGGTTCACACCAAAACCGGTACTGTAAATCATGGCATCCTCCTTGCCCTCATATTCAGCCAGCTTGCGCTCCAACTCCTTGTGGAGGTCAAGCGTTCCGTTGAGGAAAGGTGAGCCGGCACATCCGGTGCCATATTTCTGAATAGCCTCGATGGCGGCTTGCTTGATGCGCTCATCGTTGACCAAACCTGAATAGCAGTTGGAACCGAACATGAGCACCTTGCGGCCATTCATGATGACCTCGGTGTCCTGCTCGCTTGAGATTGCGCGAAAATAGGGATAGATGCCAGCGGCCTTTGCCTTCTGCGGCTCTTCATATCGCGCTAACTTGTTCTCTAATAGGTTCATACAAATAATTCTAAATCCTTGATTAACCAGCAATGACACGCGTCACGCATGGTGTAAGTATATAATTGGCTGCAAATTTACAAAAATAATTGTTAAGCAAATGTTAAAAAAGCGACAAAATGAGACAAAATGACCAAAAGTGCCACAGCTAACAGGCTAATGCACAAGACATCGTGTCTATTAATAATTTTTAAAAATAGTGAAAATGAAATTGTGTGCATCAGCATCAGTTTCGGTCCACATCATCCATATCAAGCTCGGCATTCTGCATCAGGTCATAGTCCGAGAACTCAATACCGTCAAAATCACCGTCTTCAAACATGTAATCCTGGCGGAAACATCCTGTTGAGACCACTGCGATAATCAAAATCGCGGCGGCCACTATCAAGCGTTTAATCAACTTCTTCATACATATATACTTAATCAATAATCAACTGCAAAATTAATGAAAATTTGAAACGAAACATAGGATTTACCAAAAAAAACACTAATTTAGCGCACCAAAATCACAATTAACGATAAAACGATGGACCTATTTGAACAGCGAATCAAGGAATTGCGCGAGATCATCAACCGCCACAACCATAACTACTACGTGTTGAACACC
Source organism: Sodaliphilus sp. (assembly GCA_045541835.1). GTDB lineage: Bacteria > Bacteroidota > Bacteroidia > Bacteroidales > Muribaculaceae > Sodaliphilus. Next base: position 103,236 of record JAZQJW010000026.1, read on the forward strand.
CCCACGGTGAGCGACCAGGAGTTTGACGCCCTGCTGCGAGAGCTCCAGGACCTGGAACGCGACTATCCGCAATATCAGGATCCGCTCTCCCCCACCCAACGCGTGGGCAGCGACATCAGCAAGGGTTTCACCCAAGTGCGTCACGAGCGTCCGATGATGTCGCTGTCGAACAGTTACAGCATCGAGGAGGTGCAGGACTTCCTGCGCCGTGCCCAAGACGGTTTGGGCGGCGAGTCGAGCGAGATTGTGGGCGAGATGAAGTATGACGGCACGTCGATATCGGTGACCTACGAGCATGGGCGTCTGCTGCGTGCCGTTACCCGAGGCGACGGTGTGCAAGGCGATGATGTCACCGCCAACGTCATCACCATCAAGAGCGTACCGCTGGAAATCACTGGTGCTGACGACTTGCCCGACAAGTTTGAGGTGAGAGGTGAAATCGTGTTACCCTGGAAGAGTTTTGAGAAACTCAACGAGGAACGTCAGTTCAACGAGGAGCCCCTGTTCGCCAATCCGCGCAATGCTGCCGCCGGCACCCTCAAGCTGCAGAACAGTGCCGAGGTGTCGCGCCGCGGGCTGGATGCCATCTTCTACTTCCTGCTGGGCGATAACCTGCCGTTCGAGACCCACTACGACAGCATCATGGCGCTCAAGCGATGGGGGTTCAAGACCGGAGAGATGTCCATCCTACCCAGCATCGACGCCGTGAAGGACTTCATCGGCCACTGGGACGTGGAAAGGAAGAAACTGCCTGTTGCCACCGACGGCCTGGTGTTTAAAATCAACTCCTTGCGCCAGCAACTGAACCTGGGAGCTACCGCCAAATCGCCACGCTGGGCCATCGCCTATAAATTCGCTCCGGAGCGCGAATGCACCAAGCTGCAATATGTGTCCTTCGAGGTGGGGCGCACGGGTGTCATCACCCCCGTTGCCAACCTTGACCCCGTGCTGCTGAGCGGCACCATCGTCAAACGCGCCTCCCTGCACAATGCCGATATCATCCGCCAGCTGGACATCCACGAAGGTGACATGCTCTACGTGGAAAAAGGCGGTGAAATCATCCCGAAAATCGTTGGTGTTGACGAGAAACGGCGACAGCCCGGCAGCTCACCTGTCGCCTTTGTCACCCATTGTCCGTCATGCGGCACGGCCCTCCAGCGCATTGAGGGAGAAGCCGCCTGGGTGTGTCCGAACAAATGGGATTGCGCACCTCAAATCTGCGGCCGCATCGAGCACTTTGTGGGGCGTCACGCCATGGACATCGAGGGCATTGGCGAGGAAGTGGCTATCGTCCTGAACAAGAGCGGACTGGTTAATGATGTGGCCGACCTGTATGACCTCACCCAGGAAAAACTCGTGGCTCTCGACCGCTTCCAGGAAAAGAGCGCTCAACGCATCCTGCGCGGTATCGAGGCTTCCAAACAAGTGCCTTATGCCAGGGTCATCTTCGCACTGTCCATCCCCTTTGTCGGCGAGACCACCGGCAAGGTTCTGGCCCGCAACACCCGCGACATCGACACGTTGATGAACATGCCCGCCGAGCAACTTGCAGCCATTCCCGAAATTGGCCCCAAGATCGCGCAATCAATAGTCGACTTCTTTGCTGAAGAGCGAAACCGCGTCATTGTAGAACGGTTGCGTGCCGCAGGCCTGCAGATGGCGCTCACCGAGGAGGAGACAGCCGGCCAGACCGACAAGCTGGCTGGGAAGAAAGTGGTCATCAGCGGCGTGTTCGCCAAGCACTCCCGCGAGGAATACAAAGCGATGATTGAGCAGAACGGTGGCAAGAACGTGAGCAGCATCTCCAGCGCCACCAGTTTCATTCTCGCTGGCGAGAACATGGGTCCAGCCAAGCTGGAAAAAGCGCGCAAGTTGGGCATTGACATCATTAATGAGGAACAATTCCTGGAAATGTTGCAATAAGCGATGAAGCGCACCCTCACCCTCATCATAACAGCAATGCTTGCCTGTAGCATGACACTTACCGCCCAAGAGGTCGAGGCGTTTGTCCGCTCTCAACTGGCACAGTACCCCCAATCGCGGCTACTTGACCTCTATAAATCCAGTTTCCAAGACTATATGGGCGCCGAACATCTGGTGAACGACACTGCCAGCGCCAGGGCATATTTGGAACAGGAATTGGCACAGTGTGACGTCAAGGTTTTGCTACCGTGGTACAGTGAACCCTGCGGGCCGAACGGCAATCACATCCGTGTCAGCCTTCGTGCCGTCCTCGAAGGTCACATCAGCGCCGACGCGCTACTGTCGGCATTCATCGCCAGCGCCAACATCCAGGACCGGCCCACAGTGGAACAGTGGTCAACACGGTGGCGCGACATGATTGCCGTGATTGACCAGATGGAACTTAACCTGCCCCACTATGACGAAGACCGGCAATTCATCGATGAAGTGTTGAATCAGGGGAAATATGCCATTAGTCACTCACCTGACTACCGCGAAACCTATTCACCGCACTACCGCATCATCGCTCGAGAGATTTATGAAAAAGAAATCGAGCCACTTCTTCCCCACCCTCGTTGCTACCAATAGAACAAAAGAATCGCCCTGCAAGAATCACCGATTGTCACTTGCAGGGCGCTCGGCTTGTTGCTCCCTAAGGAACTACCATCTATTACCAGCCGATACGTTTATAAAATTCATAACATTATCTCAGTTGAAATTACCTGTGATTCTTATCACGGTAAGGAAGAATCGTACCATAGATGGTCAAGTCGGGACCACCCGAGACACGTGCCACAGCACGGTTACTGTCGTGGTAGAGCGTGATGTGCACATAAGCGTCGACCTGGATTCCCGTCAGATGATATTGCAGATACACGTCACCATTGTCGTCATACTTGATGCTCTTTTTGCGAATGGTTCCCTTTCCGGTCCATCCTCCCAAGCCGTTGACACCGGGGTTACCCATATTCAAGGCAAACTGAATGATGCCATCCTCGTCTTGCGCCAGGATAAAATTGGAATTGGCGCTGATGTCGTAATGACGGTAACCCGTATTGCCAATCTGAATATTGTCGGCAAGCAGGACGAAATAGCCACGACGCAAGGAGTTGGCAGCCTTGGCATAAGCAACCTCATCGTTGTGTTCACGCAGCTTTTTCTCTCGTTCCTTGATTTCCTGCTCGGTCTCCTGAACCGGTTCGGCCGGCGTTATTACCTGCAACTGCACGTCGCTTGTCTCAATGTCAATCTCATCGGGCGTCTGGGCCGTGGCACAGAAGCCTATAGAAATAATCGCACAAAGTGTCAATAAGATTTCTTTCATCGTTACTAAGAGGTTTTAAAGATTTTTATTGTTTGTTTATTAGACGTGATTTTTTAATTTTTGTTTAATTTTGCAGTGTAAAAAAATTCATTTCGAGATGATGGAGAGAAAAACCGACTGGAAAATGGGGACACGGCTGCTGGTGTTGCTGTGCCTGATGGGTGCCGGACTGATTGTGGCATCGATTGCGGTTGTGCTGGTGAGACGCATGGGATTGCTGACGATGCTCCCCACGGAACAGGTGTTAGCATTTATCGTGCCTGCAATCGCTGCGATGGCCATATTCTATCGCCGCCCGTTGCACGTGATGTGCCTTGACCGAGCACCTCAATGGATAGCGATACTTGTCGTTGTAGCTTTTTATATCGTGTCACTGCCTGCCATGAACTGGCTGGTGGACCTTAACGCCTCCATGTCCCTGCCTGAAGGGTTGAGCAAGCTTGAACAGTTGCTCAAATCTCTTGAGGACAGCGCTGCCGACGCCACGCTTCAACTCCTTGACATCACCAGCATCGGGCAATTAATCGCCACCGTGGCGGTTGTGGGCTTCATGGCAGGCCTGAGCGAGGAAATCCTGTTCCGCGGCGCCATGTTGCGCACGATGCAGGACAGCCATCTGGGCACCCATGCCGTCGTCTGGATTGTCTCCATCGTGTTCAGTGCCATTCACCTTCAATTCTACGGTTTCCTGCCTCGCTTGATATTGGGCTTGTGGCTTGGCTATCTACTGGTGTGGACGCGCAGCCTGTGGGTCCCCATCATTGCCCACACCCTCAACAACAGCACTGTTGTGGTGCTGAGCTACCTGGCTAAACAGGGAGTCGTTGAAGAAAACTTCGGAGACAAGCTCGGCCTTCCTGCCGACGGTGCCTTCCCCTGGCTGCCACTACTCAGTGCCGCGCTGAGCATCGCCCTTGCCGTGTGGTTCGGCCGCCACTGCCATGCCCGCAATTCTCAGGGCTGACCTTCAATCCACATCAACAGTACACAAAGTGCCAATGGAGGAACACCATTGGCATTATTTTTGCCCCTGTCATTCCCAGAAGAAAAGTTTTTTTATGAAAAAAGCAGCAAATGTGGATTTTAATCATAAAAAATGAGTTACCTTTGTAAGTTAGAGTGAAACGCGCTACCGGTTCCCAGCCATTAGTGCGCAAATAACTTTTTGACATTTAATCATTTAGATATCTAAATAAAATAATACGATAGCGTTATGATGAAGAAATTTATCCTTATTGTGTGCGGCTCGTTCGTGGGTGCATTTTTGGCATTCATGTTTTTCATGATTTCGGCCATCATCATGAGCATAGCCATCATGGGTTCAATGGACAACATGAAGAGCGGCGGAGTTTCCAGTCATTCCATTCTGAAACTCGACCTGGGCACCGAGATCAAGGAGCGTGGCGGCGGTCAAGACTTTGACATGATGACGCTGCTCCAGGGCGGCGGTCTCCCCCAGACCACTGGCCTGAACACCATGGTGTCTGCCATTGAGAATGCCGCCAAGAACGACAAAATCGACGGTATCTATATCGAGTGTAATGGAGTGTCAGCCGCTCCCGCTACACTGAAGACCATCCGTCGCGCACTCAAGGATTTCAAGAAAAGCGGCAAATGGATTACCGCATACGGTTACGAGGGCATTAATCAGGCAGACTACTATATTGCCAGTGTTGCCGACAGCATCTACCTGAATCCTGTTGGAGCCGTTGATATTCACGGTATGGCTTCGGTAACCCCCTATTTCAAGAAACTGCTTGAAAAGATTGGCGTTGAGATGCAGATTGTCCGCGTGGGTTCCTTCAAGAGCGCCGTAGAGCCCTACATGCTTGATGACATGAGCGATGCCAACCGCTTGCAACAGGAGCATTATCTGGGTTCCATCTGGAATGACATGCGTGACAGCATCGCTGTAGACCGCAAGCTTCAAGCCGCCACACTGAACACGTTGTGTGACAGCGTTGTATTCTGCTTTGCAGCAACCGATCTGGTCAAGAACAAACTGGTGGACAAGCTGGTTTACAAGGCCGATATGGAAAACATCCTGCGCGCCCGCACCAAAATCGACAAAAGCGACGACCTGAAGTTCGTGAGTCCCGAAGACATGGCATCGTCTCTCGAAGATGAGGTATTGGGTGATCACATCGCCGTGGTCTATGCCGTTGGTGAGATTGACGGTTCCAGCAGCATGGGTTCCACCGAGGAAGGCATCGACAGCGAACGCCTGAGCAAGGTTATCCACAAGCTCATGGACGATGATAACGTCAAGGGTATGGTCCTCAGGGTGAACTCCCCCGGTGGCAGTGCCTTCGGCAGCGAGCAGATTTGGAAAGCCGTTGAGGATTTCAAGTCCAAAGGCAAGCCGGTTGCCGTGTCGATGGGTGACTATGCCGCTTCGGGTGGCTACTACATCTCCTGTGGCGCCGACCGCATCTTTGCCGAGCGCACCACCCTCACCGGCTCAATCGGCATCTTCGGCATGATTCCCGACGTCAGTGAGCTCGTCGAGAACAAACTCGGGGTCCACATGGCCTCGGTCAAGACCAATGAGAACGCCGACATGGGCGCCATGGGCAAGAAAATGACACCTGCCCAGCTCGCAGCCCTTCAAAACATGGTCAACCAGGGTTATGAACTGTTCACCAAACGTTGCGCCGACGGCCGCCACGTGACCCAAGACTCCATCAAATCAATCGCCGAGGGTCGTGTGTGGGACGGCATCACCGCCAAGCGGATTGGCCTGGTCGACGAGTTTGGCGGCATAGCCGAAGCCGTGAAGTGGGTAGCCAGCAAGGCCAAGTTGGGCAACGACTACAAGACCCAGAATTATCCTTCACTTGAAGACGAATTCATGAGCATGCTTGACAAGTACATGGTTACACGCTATGAAAACCGCCTTCGCGGAGAGATGGGCCTGATGTATGACTGGCACTTGCAGTTGCAGCGCATCATGGGTCGCGACCGTATCCTGTGCCTGATGCCCGAAGTCATCATTGAATAATTACTGATATCAACCATAAGTCTATACTAAGGTCTCCCGTTTAAGATAGCAATGGACCTTTCTAAAATACTGAACAAAGAACAACGCAAGTCCATCATGGACGCACTGCTGACGCCGTTCTCATGGGGATACGGCGCCGGCGTGTGGTTGCGCAATAAAGCTTTCAACCTGGGGATATTGCCCCAAGAAGAGTTTGACGTGCCCGTTGTCTCGGTGGGCAACATCGCTGTTGGCGGAACCGGCAAGACCCCTCATGTGGAATACATCATCGAGGCGCTTTACCGTCGCTATCATGTTGCCGTGCTGAGCCGCGGCTATAAACGCAAGACGCAGGGATTCATTCTTGCCAGCGACAACATGACACCTCGCGACATCGGTGACGAGCCCTACCAGATATACCGCAAGTACAGCGGTCTGATCACCCTTGCCGTGTGTGAGAACCGTCGCAAGGGCATCAAGGAATTGCTGCGCATCGACCCCGACATTAATCTCATCCTGCTTGACGACGGTTTCCAGCATCGCTATGTGAAGCCCAAGGTCAATATTCTGCTGATGGACTACAACCGTCCCTGCTATGACGACAAGATGATGCCGTTGGGCACGTTGCGCGAGCCGGCATCGAGTGTCACCCGCTGCGACTTTGTCGTTGTCACGAAATGCCCTTCGGACCTGACTGCAATGGACATCAGGATGATGAAGAAGAACCTGGACCAGTACATGTTTCCGCCGCCCTCGCAGCAACTATTCTTCAGCAACATCCGCTATGCCGACCCGGTGCCGGTATTCCCCGTGCAGTCACCGCAGCTGACGTCGTTGCAATGGCTGCGTGACGATGATGCCGTGCTGTGCTTGACCGGCATTGCCACGCCCAAGCCGCTGGTGCGTTACCTGCGTTCCTACTCACCCCGCGTCAAGGTGATGCACTTCGACGACCATCACTTTTTCACCCGCAGGGACTTCACCGACATCTTCAAGGTCTTCAACAGCCTTGAAGGCAGGCGCAAATTCATTATCACCACCGAGAAAGACGCGGTGCGCATCGTCAACAATCCATATTATCCACCTACCAAGCGCAACGTCATCTTCTACATTCCCATGAAGGTGGGTTTCCTGGAGATGGAAGGTTGCAACTTTGTCGAGGAACTGATCCGTAAAATCGACATGCAGGACGGCCAGATGTCGGCCCCCTGAGAATCATCTATAGACAATCATTCAACAACTTGATAAAAAGAAAGGACTACTTATGGCACAAGAATCCAAATCCAACTTGCTGAACATGATTCAAGAAACCAGTGAATTCATCAGAGAGCGCGTGAACGGCAAATTTCCGAAGACCGCTATCATCCTGGGCACCGGTTTGGGCGCAGTGGTTGACCACATCAACATCGAAGTGGAAATCCCCTATGGCGAGATTCCCAACTTCCCCGTCTCGACCGTACAGGGACACAAGGGTCGTCTCATCTTCGGTACCCTGGGCAACAAGTTTATCATGGCCATGCAGGGCCGTTTCCACTACTATGAGGGCTACACGATGCAGCAGGTGACCTTCCCCATCAGGGTGATGAAGGCCCTCGGCATCAAGACTGTTTTCGTTTCCAACGCCTCGGGCGGCATGAATCCCGCCTTCAAGGTGGGCGACCTGATGGTCATCACCGATCACATCAACGTCTTCCCCGAGCACCCGCTGCATGGCAAGAACATCGACGAACTGGGTCCTCGTTTCCCGGCAATGGTTGACGCCTACAGTCCTCGTCTCATCCAGATGGCCCGTGACATCGCCAAGGAGAAAGGCATCCGCCTGATGGAGGGCGTGTACGTCGGCACACAGGGTCCCACGTTTGAGACGCCTGCCGAGTATCGCTACTTCTGGCGCATCGGTGGCGATGCCGTTGGCATGAGCACCGTTCCCGAGGTCATCGTGGCCCGTCATGGCGACATGGAGGTGTTCGGCATCTCGATCATCACCGACCTGGGTGTTGAAGGCGCTGTTGAGCGAGCATCCCACGAGGAGGTTCAAAAGGCCGCAGCAGCAGCCCAGCCCATCATGGCAATGCTTGTCAGGGAGATGATTGACCGCTTTGAGGAGTTGTAAACACCCGTCAACACACCTGACTCTCCATTTTTCTAGATTCTCTGGATAGTTAGAGTTTCTAGAGCATCTATTCATTATCCAGTGTAAGGACTGAAATCATCATGAAAGAGACCGAGATATCCACATTAGGCGAGTTCGGACTGATTGAGCATCTGACCCGTTCCTTTCCCGTCCGCAACAAGTCCACCCATCGTGGTGTGGGCGACGACTGTGCCGTCATCAATTATGGCAAGGACCGCGAAACGCTGGTCACCACCGACCTGCTGCTCGAGGGCATTCACTTTGACCTGACCTATGTGCCGCTGATGCACCTGGGCTACAAGGCCATTGTGGTGAACCTGAGCGACGTGTACGCCATGAACGGCACACCGCGCCAGGTAACGGTGTCGCTGGGCATCAGCAAACGTTTCACGGTGGAGCATATCGAGCAGCTTTATGAGGGCATGCGCATCGCCTGTGAACACTACGGTGTAGACCTCGTCGGCGGCGACACCAGCGCGTCGGTCACGGGACTTATCATCAGCGTGACCTGCCTGGGCGAGGCAGCCAAAGACGACATCATCTATCGCACCGGAGCACGGGATACTGACCTGATCTGTGTGAGCGGAAACCTGGGTGCGGCTTATATGGGCCTGCAACTACTGGAGCGCGAGCGCCGCGTGAGCGCCGAGGTGAAAGACAACGACTTTGTACCCGACTTCTCAGGCAAAGAGTACATCATTGAGCGACAGTTGAAACCCGAGGCCCGCCGTGACGTCATCAAGGAACTCCGGGAACTGGGCATACGCCCCACGGCCATGATGGACGTGAGCGACGGTCTGTCGAGCGAACTGCTTCACATCTGCAAAGACTCGGGCGTCGGATGCCGCGTGTATGAGGACCGCATCCCCATCGACTACCAGACCGCCCTGATGGCCGAGGAACTGAACATGAACCTCGTCACTGCCGCTATGAACGGCGGCGAAGATTATGAACTACTGTTCACAGTTCCCCTTGCCGACCATGACAAAGTGGCGCGCATGAAGACGGCCCGTCTCATCGGTCGCATCACCAAGCCCGACCTGGGCGCATACATGGTGACCCGCGACGATCAAGAGCTGGAAATCCGTGCCCAAGGCTGGAATGCCTTCACCCCACCCGACAGCACAGAATAACAGCGTTCAAATCGCACAAATCAAAGGCGAATTACACGAGTCTGATACCAATCATCGTGTAATTCGCTTCTTTTTGACGACAGTCATCACTTTGATTAGCAAATATGGTTTCAAAATGATGTTTTTAGGGGTATTTTTGTGTTATATCGGCTTTTTTATTACCGTTTTTACTAATTTGTGTTAAAAATCGGCATTTTTTTGATGAAAAATTAGGTCAATAAATACAAACGGCATTATATTTGCAACGGTTTTCATGGTATTAGTTTTTAAGATTTAGGTACATTGAGCGTCGAGAGACCCGTAAATGTCCACCCAAATGTTTAAGGTTTATGTTAATGGTATTAGAAGGTTAATTAGTTAAAACAAGTCCCTGACGTCGAGTCAGGGACTTGCTTTTTATCACTTCTGGAGTCAGAGGCCCGGTGCACCGAGCCCACAATGTCATATGTTAATCCTCAGGAGCATCGTCGATGAGTTCAAGGAACTCTTCGAGCTTGGGCGTGATGATAATCTGGGTGCGGCGGTTGCGCTGCTTGCCCACTGCGGTGCTGTTGGTAGCGATGGGATTGTACTCGCCACGTCCGCCCGCGGTCAGGCGCTTGGGATTCACACCATAATCATTCTGGAGAGCCTGAACCACCGAAGATGCACGCAAGCAAGAGAGGTCCCAGTTGTTGCGGATATTCTCACGACGGATGGGGACATCATCGGTATTGCCCTCGATGAGCACGTCATAGTCCTCGTAATCGTTGATAATCTTGGCAATCTTGGAGAGGGTCTCGGCTGCGCGCTCGTTAATCTCGTAGGAACCGCTCTTGTAAAGCATATTGTCGGCCAACGAGATGTAGACTACACCCTTTAACACCTGTACATCCACGTCCTTGAGTTCCTCCTTGGAGAGAGAGCGGGTCAACTTGTTGGTGAGGGCCAGGTTGAGCGAGTCGCTCTTGGTCTTCAAGTCGGTCAAGTGGCGAATGTACTGGTTGCTCTCATTGATCTGGTCCACAAGTTTCTCGATGGAGACATTGCTCTGGCTGGAGTTGACAAGGCTCTTGTCAAGGGATTGTTGCAAACGCTCATAGGCAGCCTTGGACTCGGCCAACTGCTCCTCAAGCGAAGAGACTCTCACATTGGCAGCGGCGAGTTGTTCCTTGGCATCCTGATAATTGACATTCAATTCCTTGTAGGATTGCATCATCCCCAGGTTGCGCTGCTTACAAGCTTCCAAATCCTTCTTGCTGGCACAACTGCTCACAAGCAGCAGACCCGTCAGCAGGGTCATCATCAAAACACTTTCTTTCATATTTGTAATCATTATTGCATATCACTGTATTATCACAACAATAATAAGACGAAGAAAAGGCAAGAATGTTGTATCTGTTATAATGATTTAACCAAAAAAGTCCATCAAACACACTATTTTTACACTCTTTAAGCCCGATAATAGCCTAATTCACCACAATAATGAGAAAAAAATGAAAGTATATTTTGTTTTTGTGTTCGGGTTGCAGTAATTTTGTAGGTCAAAACGATAGTCAATGGAAGCTCGCGAGAAAAAACAACTGCTGCTCGACACCAGGTACCTGCGCATGACGCAGATTTGGGCCGAAAATTCCTATTGCAAGCGCCGCCAGGTGGGGGCCTTGCTTGTCAAAGACAAAATGATCATCAGTGACGGCTATAACGGCACGCCAGTGGGATTTGAGAACGTTTGCGAGGAAGATGCCGACCACTCCAAGCCCTATGTCCTGCATGCCGAGGCCAATGCCATCACCAAGGTGGCCCGCAGCAACAACAGCAGTGACGGGGCAACGCTCTACATCACCACGTCACCCTGCATGGAATGCAGCAAGCTCATCATCCAAGCGGGAATCCGTCGCGTGGTCTTCGGTGAGTACTATCGTATGCACGACGGTGTTGACCTGCTGTGCCGTGCCAATATCGAGGTCATCCACTTGTGGCAACGTGGAGGCGACTATGAGCCCATTTCCATCACAAGCGAGAACAGTGAGACACACTATCAAGAAGTGGCCAGGGAGTTGGAAGTCAAAAAGTAAGGGATACCACTCCGCAACAGGCCAGCATAACTGATTCTCATGACAAACAGCTAATTACACAAAAACAATGAAACAGAAGTCCACTCGTCAACCCATCTGGTTACCCCTCGCTATAGCTGCGGCGATTGTGGTGGGCATATTTATCGGCAGTAGTTTCTCGGTCAACAAACCCGTTGCCGAGAATGACCATAAACTCAACGCTATCCTGAACCTCATCGCCCAGGATTACGTCGACACGACCAATCTGCATGACCTCATCGAGCAGAGTATCCCCATGATCCTGAGCAACCTTGATCCCCACACGAGTTATTTCACCGCCGAGGAGTTGAAGGCAGCGACCGATGACCTGAACGGCTCGTTCAGCGGCATCGGCATCTCCTTTGTGCTGACCGGTGACACGATTGGCGTTGTTGAAGTCATCCCCGGCAGCCCCAGTGAAAAGGTGGGAGTCATGGCCGGAGACAAGATCGTCATGATTGACGACTCGACAGCCACAGGTCCGCAGATCACCACCGGTGAAGTCATGAAGCGCATTCGCGGCGATAAGGGCAGCAAAGTGAAACTGACCATCAAGCGCCAGAACTCCAGCAAGCTGCTCACCTTCACCGTGACGCGCGGCGACATCCCCGTCAACACGGTAGATGCCTACTACATGCTCGACAAGAACACGGGCTATATCAAGATTAACCAGTTCGGACGCCATACCTATGACGAGTTCATCACCGCCATGGCAAGCCTTCAGGAAGAAGGCGCCAAGCGCTACATGATCGACCTGCGCGGCAATGGTGGCGGCTTCATGGAGATGGCTGTTCTCATGGTCAACGAGTTCCTGCCCGCCGATGAGCCCATCGTATTCACCAAGGGCCGCTACAAACGAGACGACAGTGAGGTGTGGAGCGACGGCAACGGATCCTTCCAGGACGCCGAGGTTGCGGTGCTCATCGACGAGTACAGCGCCAGCGCGAGCGAAATTTTTGCCGGCGCCTTGCAGGATAATGACCGCGGCTTGATCGTGGGCTGCCGTTCCTTTGGCAAGGGATTGGTACAGAAGGAATTCGTGCTGCCCGACAGCAGCGCCATCCGCCTGACCACAGCCCGCTATTACACACCCAGCGGACGTTGCATCCAGAAGGATTACAAGGAAGGCATGCTCAACTACGAGAAAGAGCTCATTGACCGATACACTCATGGCGAGTTGTACAGTCGCGACAGTATGAAGGTTGACAAGAATCAAGTCTTCTCCACCTTGCACACCGGCCGCATGGTTTATGGCGGAGGCGGTATTGTTCCCGACATCTTCGTCGCTCGCGACACGAGCGGTGTCACCAGCTACTTCATCGAAGTCTTCAATGCCGGATTGCTGCAGCGTTATGCATTTGACTACTGTAACAACCACCGCAGCACGTTGACCAAGATGGACGATTACAACCAGTTCCTGCGCACTGCCCCCAGCGATGATGCCATGATCAAGGACTTTGCCGACTATGCCGCTGCCAACGACGTCGTACCACGCTGGTATTACATCAACCAGTCCCAGGAACTGATCGCCACCTACCTGAAAGCCTTCATTGCCCGTGACATCTTCGGCAATCAGGCCTACTATCCTATCCTGAATCGTAACGACGTGACCATTCAGGCAGCCCTCAAGGCGCTAAACAAGCACAAGGCGGTCTTCCCGATTACAGACTAAGGTTCCCAACGCTTGCCGACAATGAAAAGGAACTTGCCCATCTGGCTTACACTAGCCATTGCTGTAATAGCGTTTGCGGCAGGTTTCCTCGTTGACCGGTACTGCGTGAAAACTGTGAGTACTGTAAGCCCGGTACCCAAGGATAAGCGTAGTCCAAAAGTCAAGGCCGTTCTTGACCTCATTGCCACGGAATATGTGGACACGGTAAGTCCGGCGAAACTGATGGAGAAGAGCATACCTCTCATCTTGCGAGGACTTGACCCCCACACCAGTTACTTTGACGCCAAGAATTATAAGATTTCCAAAGATAAGCCCGATGGCGTAATTCCCGACATCGGCATCGTCTTCATCACCATCAACGACAGCATCTTTGTTGAATGCACCGTTCCCAATGGACCCGGCGACAAAGCGGGCCTCATGCCAGGCGACCGCATCACATCGGTAGACAGCAAACCCATCACCAACGAAGACATTACCGCTGGCCAAGTCATGAAACTCATGAGTGGTCCTGACGGCAGCAAGCTGGTCATGGAAGTTCAACGCCATGGCCTCAAAAAGCCATTGGAATTAACTGTAATCCGCGAAAGAATCAAGGACCGTTCCATCGGGTCATTTTACATGCTTGACAAGACCACCGGTTACGTCAAGGTCAACGTGTTTGAGCGCAACACTTATCATGAATTTGTCAAAGCCTTGACCCAGCTGCGTGACGAAGGGGCCAAGCGATACATGATTGACCTGCGTGGCAATGGTGGCGGCTATGTGGAAATCGCCGTGCTCATGGCCAATGAGTTCCTGCAGGAGGGAGATCACATCGTCTCGACGCGCGGCCGCCACAAGCAGAACGATCGGCACTACACCAGCGACGGCAAGGGCGCCTTCAAGAACGCTGAAGTTGCCGTGCTCATCGACGAGTTCAGCGCCAGCGCCAGTGAAATTTTTGCAGGGGCCATGCAGGATAATGACCGCGGCCTTATCGTTGGCCGTCGCTCCTATGGCAAGGGTCTTGTACAGAAAGACTTCACCCTGCCCGACAGCAGCATCCTGCGCTTGGCAGTCGCCCGCTATTACACACCCAGCGGCCGCAGCATCCAGAAAGACTACAAACAGGGAGCCTACAATTACGGTCAAGAACTGCTGGAGCGTTATCGGCATGGTGAGGCCTACTACCGCGACAGCATCAATATAGACAAAAGTCAACACTTCACCACACGTCATGGCCGCACAGTCTACGGTGGTGGCGGCATTATTCCCGACATCTTTGTGCCATTTGACTTGGATGGTATCACCATTTACTATGTTGACGTTAAAAACGCGGGCTTACTGCAACGCTTTGTGTTCTCCTACTGCGAGAAAAACCGCGCATCACTCAACAAGATGCAGGATTACAAACAGTTCATGAGAACCACCCCGATTGACAACGATTTGATCAAAGAATTTGCCAGTTTTGCCGCAGGTGAAGGCATTGCTCCTCAATGGCATGCCATCAATCAATCCCGGGATGTGATATTGACAACGTTAAAAGCGCAGATCGCCCGCGATATCTTTGGCCCGATAGCTTATACATCTATCATGAACCGCAATGACAATACCGTTCTGACGGCGCTTAAGGCGCTGGAACGCCACAAAGCAGCCTTCCCTATTACCGATACCGATTAATCAATCAAGGCCTGCTGTGGACAGGTGTTGTCTGTAAAAAACATCAGGACGAGGCAGAGGTCATCTGTCCCGTCCTGATTCATTTCATTAAAGAATCCACGAAGGATTCATCAGCGTTCAATCTTAATTGACTGAGTGCTCACGTTTGCTGTCCAGCATCAAGCCTTAATTGGCCTTGGCACTCAACGTCTTCTTGCGAATGGTGACTGGTCCGTTGCGGAAGTTGTACTTGTCACCTCGCGGAGTGAGGAAGTCGATGTGTTTGCGGAGACGCGGTCCCATCTTGTCCTTCACTACCCACTCACCATTGATGGAGGGGGTTGACTCACTCTCAACAATAATCACGTCGCCCATCTTGAAGCCATATTGCTTAAACATGTCATGCGAAAGGGCGACCCATCGAATCTGATAGTTTTTCAACTTATCATAATTGATTCGGTCTCCGCTTGCTGTTACCCAACCACAGCCACCCATTCCCGGGTGATATTTGGTGGCGTGCAATGTATATTCCTGCCCAAAAGCAGTCACAGCAATCACAACAGCAAGCGCTAAAAAAAATCGTCTTAGCATAAGTTGTTAGTAATTGGTTCGTGATGCAAAGGTATGAAAATCATCTGAATTGACCAAATTTTCGGCCTATAAAGTGCCCGCCCACGGGTTGTCAAAATGTCGCTAAAGCCAGTGTTCATAGGCGATTGCGGCCCGTCGTCCCAAGGTGGCAAAAAAAGTGTCCAACTTGGGAAAATTTTCAATTTCTCAAGGCCATCAGAAAGCGAAAAGGCTATCAGAAAGAGTAGTCCAGGATTTGAGGGTTGAAGTGGATTTCGCGGTTTTCAAAGAGGCGATTCATTGCCCCATCGGCTACCAATTCCTGTGTTGTTCCGGTAAGGACCTGGCGGTCGGTAGTGATAAGCCACAGTTCATCGGCCAACATGAGGGATTGGGAAATGTCGTGACTGGAAAGAAGGACGGCCTTGCCACGGTCATGGGCCAGGGTCTGCAGCAGGCGCATGGTCTCGATGCGACTTGCCACGTCAAGAAATGCCGTTGGCTCATCCAGAATAATAATAGGCGTCTGCTGTGCCAGGGCACGGGCTATCATCGCCTTCTGGCGCTCGCCGTCACTCAGCGATGCCATGTATTCTCCCGCTTTGCCAATAATACCAGCATCGCACATCGCCTGATGAACAATCTCGCGGTCCTTGTCATCCAGTCGTCCCAAGAAACCCGTGTGCGGCTGGCGTCCTAAGCCCACCAGTTCGGTAACCGTGAGAGCACCCGCCTGGATGCGCTCGGTCGAGACGAGGCCGATGGTGCGCGAACGATCCTTCTGGCTCATGGTCAACAGGTTCCTGCCGTTCACCTCGATGGAGCCACTCAAGGGTCTCTCATCACAGGTGAGCGCACGCAAGAGGGTGGATTTGCCAGCGCCGTTCTGGCCAAGTAATGCCACCAGTTTGCCTTTATCAAGATTAAGGTTCAAGCCACTGAGCAAAGTCACTTGCTGGTTACCATTGCGGTAACCGACTGCGAGGTCTCGGGTTGTCAATATGGAATTTTCGTTTTTCATCAGTTATTCAGCTAATCGCTAATTGAAATATTGGATGCGACGACGATTCAGGATGATATACAGGATGATGGGCACGCCGATGATGGGCGTGATGGCATTGATGGGAATGATGCCATGCGGATTGTTCACGCTCACCAGGGCACATAGCAGGGCGATGACCGCACCTGCCAGCATCGTGGAAGGCACCAAACGAGCATGGTTGCTGGTGCCGAGAGACATGCGTGCGATGTGAGGCACGACGAGTCCGATGAAGCCAATAGGACCGCAGAAGGCAGTCACCACGGCAGTCAAGACGCCCGTGATGATGAGCAGGATGTTACGCGTCCTGGACACGTTGATGCCCAAGTTGCGCGCATAACGCGCCCCAAGCAACAGTGCATTGAGGGGTTTAACCATCAACAATGAAGCGACAAGCGCCAAGAAGATGACACCGGCATAGACAGGCATCTGGGCAGCACTCACACCCGAGAAGTTACCAAATCCCCAAGCGACATAATTGTGGACGCCCTCCTCGGTTGCTACAGAATTGAGCAGTTGGACCACACTGGAGGTGAGATAACTGACAAGTATACCGATGATGAGGAGCATCGTGTTACTGCGCACGATGGCCGAGAAGGCTATGAGCACAACGAGCACCACGCCAGCACCCAACAAGGCTCCGACAAGCACGGCAATGTAACTGCCGACGTTTCCTCCCAACAGACCACCCAACGATCCACCCATCGCCAAAATGACGATAGCGACACCCAGTCCGGCTCCAGACGAGACACCAAGAATTGAGGGGCCAGCCAAGGGGTTATTGAACGTCGTCTGCAGCAGCAGACCAGAGACCGACAATGCCGC
Organism: Sodaliphilus sp.; assembly: GCA_045541835.1. Lineage (GTDB taxonomy): Bacteria > Bacteroidota > Bacteroidia > Bacteroidales > Muribaculaceae > Sodaliphilus. The sequence continues at coordinate 120,588 of JAZQJW010000026.1, forward strand.
GCCGGCCAATGCCGCCGTGATAATCATCGGGATGCGCGACTGCAGGATGATGATGTCCCAAGCCTTGTTGCCGCTACCCTTGCCCGAAATGATGTCGGCGATACTGCCGACAGGGATGTCCACTGAACCGAACACAAGGCAAGCCAGTGCCAAGAGCACAAGCAGCACCGTCAAGGCAAGCATTGTGATGATATAGCGGTTTCGGGACATTGGAGCCAGGAATTAGGAATTAGGAATTAGAAATTAGAAATGAGGAATTGGGAATTAATTGATGTGGTGATACATCTGCGTTTCAAAACCGGGGAAGAGTTCGGGGTGCAAGATAGCAGCGAACTCATGCAGGAGGACCTCGGGATGGAACGGGATGCGGTCAAAAAAACGGGTCTTGTCGGTGTCGCAGACATAGACGCGCTTGTTCTTGAAAGCCGCCATTTCCTTGTTCAAGTCGTAGGCGCCCTGCAAATCCTTGAGGGATGTGATATTGGTCCACTTGATGAACCAGTAGTCGGCATTCTGTGCCACGGCAAGCACTTGGTTGAAATCAAGCGCCAGCGAGCCGGTGTTCTTATCATCGGCCCAAAGGTACTGGCCACCGGCATCGGCCAAGATGCGCGCCATATAGCTCTCACCACCAGGGACATTCCAGACGCCACTGATCACCATTTCGGTCACGACAGTGGGTCGGGTTTCGGCACCTGCCGCCTTCTTCTTCATGTCGTTATAGGCTTCCACGACAGCATTGTAAAGGCTGTCAGCCTCCTGACGTTTGCCCACCAGTTCGCCATAAAACTTCATCCATTCGGCCCTGCCGAGCGGGTCATATTCAAGATAGTCGGCACACTCGATGATGGGAATATCCAGTTTGGCGATCTGGCCGTAACTGGCATCCTGATAAGGAGACAACAGGATGGCATCGGGCTGCATGTTGATGACTTTTTCAACCGTCGGGTTCATCGAGTTACCACAGTCGGCGATTTCTCCCTTGTCCACCCCATCAATCAACGTGGAGTCGATGAAATACTGCTTGTCCACGATTCCCTTTACCACATCGAGAGCACCGAGTTCACCCAGCAGGCTCGTGTGAACCGACGAATAGACCAGCGCACGCTGCACGGGAGTGCGCACCACCGTGCCCTCGGGCAAATCGGCGGGCAGGACAGAGTCGCGTGGTACCAGGACATAGGCGTGCAGCACCCCACCCTTCCACGGGTCGGCGACAGTTACCAAAGTATATCCAGCCTCACGCTGCATCGAGAGCAAGCGTGCGTGCGTAATCACTTTTCCATCGGCAACCATGCCTCCAGGAGTGTTATTCCCGCTCCTGAAGCAAGATGTCAACGTCAATATTGTAAAGAGAAAGGCAAGCAGCCAATATCGTTGTACTATCAGTCTCATAGATTCATTACATAGTTGTTTCATTCTTGATCATTTACAAGGTCAAGAATATAGGGGCGCATGAAGTCTCGGGTGGCGCGGTCAACATACCTGTAGAAGTATTCCTTGATGATGGGCCGCTTCTTGTAATCCCTCATGCCCTCGTAGCGCATCTGCAGGTCATGGTAGTCTTCCAGCAAGTCAATCAACGTCTCAGGAGTCACCTTGAGCACCTTGCGGTTCAAGAAGTCGAAATAGTAATAGTCGACAGCATCTTCAAAAGACCCATCGCCCCCATTATCACCCCACAAGACACTCTTGACGCTTAATCCCGCATAAGTCGCGAAGGCGACTTTTTCATTGAAGAAGACAGGAACATAGCCGTGTAACTTGCGCACATCGCCCTTGAAATATTTTCTCAAGGCCTGACTGCTAATGAGCCAGATGCTGTCGCCGAGAGTCACTGCCAGATGCTCATTGGCAATCAGTTCATTGAGTTGCTCATCACCTGTCGTGATATAAACCTCATAAGGCGTGAGCGTTTCAATATAAGGATCTATCAACATTGCCACAGGCGACATGTCCATCATCTGCTCCCATGTGTCATAAAAATAGACCGTGTCGATAGGGGCAGTGTCATCGGCCGCAGCTCGCAGCGAAACTGCTGCCAACACGACCATTAAAGCATATCTTATCCAGTTCTTCATTTCAATAGCGATGATTCATTAAGCATTTCTCCCTTCAAGAGGGCCGCATCACTTTACCAGGTCCAGGATGTAAGGGTGCATGATATCGGTGGTCGCACGGTCCACATACTGCAGGAAGTAGTCCTGGATGACAGGCCGCTTCTTGTAATCCTTCATGCTCTCATATCGTATCAACAAGTCGTGATAATCCTCCAGCAGGCCGCTCAACACATCAGGGGTAACCCTGAGCACCTTGCGCTCCTTGAAATCCAGATAAAAAAAGTCCATGACGCGCGAGTAATCAAAGTTTTCTCCATCACCACCCTTCAGGATATCGCCCACACTCAGGTTTTGTCCAGGGCCTACATAAGTCAAATAGGCCACTTTCTCGTTGAAAAACACGGGGATGAACTTGTGGGCATTCAGCCTGTCGGTATCGCCCGTGAAGTTCTTCATCAAAAAAGTGCTGCTGATGAGCCAGGTGCTGTCACCCAATGTTGCCGCCAAGTGGTCATTGAGTTTATAGTCACTGGCAGATTTGTAAATGTCAATCTCGTAAGGAGTACAGATTTCTATCACAGGCGAGACAACCATTTCAGACGGAGTCATGTCCATCATCTGCCCCCACGTGTCATAGAAATAGACCGTGTCTCGTGGCAGAGAGAAAATGGCAGCACAATGCTCGGAGCACATCGTCAGTGCCAGTGCCATCAAGACAAATCGCAACCAGTTTTTCATACCTTTCAGACGATTAGAACGTTTTCAACAGTTGATAGAGTTTGCGCGTGGGCAGACCCATCACATTGTAGAAGTCACCATTAATGCCCGAAATGCCGATGTTGCCGATCCATTCCTGGATGCCATAGGCCCCGGCCTTGTCCAGCGGTCGGTAATGCTTGATGTAATAGTCAATCTCGTCGTCGGTGAGGTTGGCAAAGTGTACGATGCTGGTGTCGGCAAACGACTCGCTGCGGTCGGCCGTGGTGACACACACGCCGCTGATGACACGGTGAGCACGTCCCGACAGGGCCCGCAGCATGCGATGAGCGTCGGTCTCGCCGGTGGGCTTACCCAGCACGGTGTCATCGAGCACCACCACGGTGTCGGCAGTTATGAGCAATTCGTTCTCCTTCAAGGGATGCCCCTCGGCCTTGATGCGAGCGAGATAGACAGGAATCTCCTCGACGGGCAGGTTGGCTGGGTAGGTCTCATCAATGCCCTTGATGGCCTCGACACGGAAAGTCACTCCCATGTCATTCAGGAGTTCGCGGCGGCGGGGCGAGTTACTGCCCAGCACGACGTCATATTTTTCCAAATTATTGAGCATTGTCGTCAATCGGATTTCGGTTCATAATGGAATCAGAAAGCAGACGGTAGATGTCGCGTTTGTCTCCGTCAAGTAATGCCAGATGCCGGTCGATGACCTGGGTGTCATGGCGTATTGCAGGGCCCGTTTGGGAGCGGGACGGCGACAGACGGTCAAGTTTATCCACAGTAGTGCGGATGAGCGGTTTCATCGCATCAAACGTGAGGCCCGCATCAGCGAGCACTTCACTGGCCAGTGTCCACATGTGATTGGAAAAGTTGCATGAGAACACCGAGGCAACATGCAGTTGCCGGCGCTGGTCACTGTCGGCCTCGGTAACGTGGCAAGAGAGCAATCGCGCCAAAGAGCGCAGGTCGCCGAGCACGCTATCATCATTGGCTTCGATGAAGAAATGCACCTCGTCGAGAGGGACGACCATCTCACGCGAGAACGATTGCATGGGCCACATCACGCCACAACGGGCGCGGTGTCCCTTGAAGAGGTCTATCGGCTTGCTACCCGAGGTGTGCACCCACAGGGCACCGTTGTCGGGCACAGCATCGATGACATCAGCGATGACGTCGTCACGTACCGCGATGATATAGGCATCAGCATCAGGGACAAGCGCCAGCAGGTCATCGGTGGCCTCCTTGCAGCCGACGGCATCAGCGAGTTCACGGGCATGCGCCAACTGGCGGCTGTAGATTTGAGCCACCTCGGCATGCGCCTTCAAGCCATGTGCTAAACTGGTCGCCACATTACCGGAACCGATAATCACCACTCGTTTCATCTGCTTGCTTTATTCTTGTGCAAAGATACATTTAAGACTCGAAATGGGCAAGAAAGTTTAAGCAAATTGCTTGCACAGACCAGTGAGTTGCACTATCTTTGTGGAAACAATGACCTTTAGAGATATGAAAGAGATTTATTACGCAGGCGGATGCTTCTGGGGAACAGAGCATTACTTCAAGATGGTGAATGGTGTGGTTGAGACTCGCGTGGGCTATGCCAACGGACATACCGAAAACCCGACTTACCAGGACGTGTGCACCGACAAGACCGGTTTTGCCGAGACGGTACACATCGTGTATGACCCCGAAGTCATCTCGTTAGAGTTCCTGACCGAGATGTACTTCAAGGCCATCGACCCGACAAGTGTGAACCAGCAGGGCCACGACAAGGGCACCCAGTACCGCACCGGAATCTACTATACCGACGAGATTGACCTGCCGACGCTGAAGAAAGTGTATGACCGCGTACAGGCAGAAGTAAAACTGCGCCTTGCTGTGGAACTGCTACCGCTCAAGAATTTCTATACTGCCGAGGATTATCATCAAGACTACCTGGACAAGAATCCCGACGGATATTGTCACCTGCCGTTAGAACTGTTTGAGATGGCTAAACGGGCCAACAGATGACAACACAGCCCTGATGAAGCCCATAAAGCAGCAACAAGTCATCAGCCACCTCGAGAGATGGGCCGGCTACATTAAACAATGGGCCAGCCACCTCAAGCATTGCACCTGCCACCTCAAACGATGCACCTGCCACCTCAAGCGATGGGCCGGCCTCATCAAGCGTTGCATCAGCCGTGAGCATCTGTGGATGTCGGTGCCCATTGCCTGTGCTGTGGCTCTTGTGCTGCTGGTAATGGTCAAGAGTTGCCAAGGCATCACCTACAGCCGCAGCAACGAGTGCAAATTGCTGCTGCTGGATTATTCCCTTCCCGAGGCACGTGTCATACTGCAGACGCTGACCAAGGAGCAGACTGACAGCCTGATTGCACGCATCGGGCACGACAGTCTCGTCTGTCCCGTCATAACTCACCGTTATTTCATCGCCGACAACCTGGAGCGCTACCTGGCCTTCCACAAGAGTGACACTGCGGCCACTCTCAACGACATCATCTCCATCGTCAATGCAGGTGCCGATCGCAAGGGCTACGAAGTGTCAACTCAGAGTGACACGACAAGGGGCTACCTGATTCTTGTCAATAAATACCACCACCTGCCCAAGGACTACAAACGGCAAGACATGGTGCCGTTCAATAAAACTTGTTCCTATAAAGGGAATCAGGCTGTGCAAGCAGTAGTGGATGCATTTGTCAAGATGCAGCAAGCGTGCAAGAAAGCAACAGGCTGCATGGTCATGGTCAGTTCGTCCTATCGCACATTCGACGAACAGCACTACTCACATAATGTTTACCATGACAAACTCGCCGCGCAACCCGGTCACAGCGAGCACCAGACGGGCCTTGCCCTTGACATCACGTCGATGGAGCATCCCGAGAAATGGAGTTTCGGCAAATCCAAGGAGGGTGTCTGGATACGTGAGAACTGCCACAAGTTTGGCTTCGTCCTGCGTTACCCCGAAGGCAAAAGCCGCATCACAGGCTATGATTACGAGCCGTGGCACCTGCGCTATGTGGGCATCAAAGCAGCCCAACGCATCCACGATGAGGGGTTGACCTTTGACGAATACTATGCTTTCTATGTTGAGAGGGAAGCCAAGTAACGATTGCCACTGACCTTGATAGAGAAACTGCCGCACAAGCCATGACGGCTGCCCATGGCGGCCGTGACCATGCCCATCGTCATGCGCAGGTTCACCTCGACACAAGGATTCAACGCTATTTTACCGTTTTCATCCCTATATAACATCATGTCGATGCCTAACGGCCCCTCATAATGCGGTGCGATCAGGTCATCAATGACCATAAGGAGCTGACCAATCACCGAGTCAAGATCGGGATACATACCAAGCAGTATCTCGTGCAGTTCCTCCATCGGGGCTACCCTACCCGTCCCGAACTGGCTATGGAAATCGCTGTCAAAGAGCGAATAGCCCATGAACATCGTGTGGCCATCACGGCACTTGCATTCAATGGCAAAATCCTGAACAAGGTCCAAGCCCACCTCGCACAAGAGCGAACCTTGCCGACGCAAGGCACCGTCGATCCATCGCGGCACGTGGTTGTCGCCCATCGGGTCGATGACACGATAGATGCCCTTGCCACTGCCCGACCACGGCATCTTCAAGTAACAGCCCGGGTGACTGCGCATGAAAGCGGTGACATCTTCCACTGTGCACAATTCCACAGGAGGAGGTGAGAAGGCATTATCCAAAGCCTCATGCACCTTGATGGTCAAACGACGATGCGACAAGCGACGGATCCAGTCCAGATGCTCATCGGTCGGCAGGAAATCGGGCGAAACGCCCACTTGCAACAATTGATGCCGCAATGTGGCGTCCCAACCCCAAGGATGAATGCGGCAATCGCCGAAATCGGCGATTTGGCTGATGGGAACGGGAGTGATGTCAAGATGATGGTCATGGAGCCAACGGTGGTCCTCTTCAATCGGGCAATCGTCAGGAATGGCGATATAGGAGCCTGCGGGTGCCAACCACGACGGCAGCAACCGCAGGTCATGACGGAACTGGCGAGCAAAGGGCGGTGCAGTGTAGATGTGCGCACCGTGGGCCAATGCCAGGTCGTGCTCGGGATTGAAAAGATAGACGTCAACCATGATGAAATGAGGGTGGCAATGCCACCCTCCACTGAACTATTACTTCACGTTGATATTAATGCTGGATTTCATGCCGGTGGCGGGGTCCTTGACCGTGAGGGTCATCACGCCCGGGTTTTTTCCGGCTTGGCAGACGACTACCAGCTGGCCGTGGAAAAGACACATCTGTGGTTCGGTGAACGGTTCCAGCGAGGTGGCATCGCCGTTGCAGGCGGCTTTGTAGGTGCCAGCTCCCTTGACGCTGAATTCAAGCCTGTTGGCGGCATCGGGGCACAGGGTGCCGTTCTTGTCCACGAGGCTCACAGTGATATAGGCAAGGTCGTTGCCATCGGCCTTGATGGTCTTGCGCTCGGGCTCGAGCAACAGGCGCTTGGGCTTGCCTGCCGTGCGGACAATCTTCTGCCCTGCCTTGTTGCCGTTTTCGTCATAGACGACCACCTTGAGTTCGCCGGGCTGATAGATGACGTTGCGCCAGCGCAGGCGGTAACGGTCCAAGCGAGTGGTATCGTTCTTGGTGATGCGGCCCTGGCTCTTGCCGTTGACAAAGAGTTCGGCGCTGGGATAGTCAGTGTAGCAATAGACCGGCGTCACCTTGCCCTTGCGGTCGGGCCAGGTCCAATGCGGCAGCAGGTGGATGGTGTGTTCCTGCTTGTTCCAGTGGCTGCGATAAAGGTAGTAGCGGTCTTTGGGCAGGCCTGCCAGGTCGCAAATTCCGAAGTAACTGCTGCGCGAGGGCCAGTATTCATCGTAAGGGGTCGGTTCGCCCAGATAGTCGTAACCTGTCCACACGAACTCGCCCACTGTCCAGTCGCGGTCGTCCTGCATCTTCCAGTCATCGTCGGGCACGTTGCTCCACCAGCAGTACTCCACATCATAGCCTGAGCACTGCCCGTCGGGCCATGCCTTGTTGGTAGCAACGGTGTCGGGGAAGCAGTAATGGCCGCGCGTGCTCACTGTAGATGCCGTCTCACTGCCCAGAATAAAGCCCTGCGGCAAGCGTTCTATCATTTCCTCATACTTGTGGAGACGATAGTTATAGCCCGGCACGTCAGCCACCTGAGCGAAGCCACACCAGATGGCGCCATCGGCCTGGTCCATGCCACAAGTCACCATGCGCGAGGGATCATACTCGTGACAGAGGGCGATGAGGTCCTTGTAGCGCTTCACGCCCTCAGGTTTCCACTGCTCAGGAATCTCGTTGCCCACACTCCACATGATGATGCTGGGATGGTTGCGGTGGTTGAGCACCAGGTTGTGGATGTCCTTCTGCCACCACTCGTCCCAATAGCGCCCATAGCCGTTGCGCACCTTGGGCTCCTTCCAACCGTCAAAACTCTCGGCCATGACCATCATGCCCAGGCTGTCGCAGATTTCCATCTGCATCGTCGAGGGCATGTTGTGGCTGGTGCGGATGGCATCGGCACCCATCGCCTTCATCATCTCGATCTGACGGATGAGCGCAGTCTTGTTGACAGCGGCACCCAGCGGTCCCAAGTCATGATGCAAGCACACGCCCTTGATGCTGCGGCGCACACCGTTGAGTTGGAAACCGCCCTCCTTGCTGAAGGATACCGTGCGGATGCCCACCTTCTGGGTCTGGCGGTCCACTTCCAGCCCCTTGTGCAACAGTGTGGTTGTCATTGTGTACAGGTAAGGATTCTCGGGCGACCACAGTGTGGGGGCATACACGTCAAGACGTGCAGCGAAATGTCCCAGTCCATCGGGGCGGGTTTTATTGGCAATCACCCTTGCTCCACGAGCATCGGTGAGCAGGATTTCCAGTTCAAAGTCATTGTCGATGACAGTAGTGGCATCCAGCTGATGCTCGACCTGCAACGTAGCCTTTTCGCCCTCGATGCATAATGTGCGCACATACAAGCCCCACGTGTCGAGCGAGGCGTCCTTTTCACGCGTCATCACCAGTTTGACAGGACGGTAAATGCCACCGCCAGGATACCAGCGATTGCTCTCCTCCATGTTCTCGAGAGACACCTCAAGAATGTTGGGCGTGCCATCGGCATGAACAAAGGGGGTGACATCTATGATGAAAGCATTGTAACCGTAGGCCCAGTGACCCGCTTCACGGCCATTAACATAGACATGAGGCTCAGCCATCGCGCCATCAAACACCAGTTGAGCGTGTCGATAGCCTTCGGGTACGGTGAATGAGGTCTTGTAATAGCCCTTGCCTATCCAAGGCAAGGCGCCTGAGCGTCCCGACTTTTCGGTAGCTACATCTTCGCCATTCTCCTTAATGGCAACGACCTGCAGGTCCCACTTCTTGTCAAACGGCCCGCTGATGGCCCAATCGTGAGGCACAGTCACCTGTTGCCAATTGGCCTTGTCACGCGAGAACTGCCAACCCTCGCTGAGGGTTACCTCAAGGTGGCTCTGCGCCACTGCAACCACGGCGACAAATGCCGCCATCATAGTTAATATCCTTCTCATTGTTCCTTCAGTTGTTTGTTGATCGTGTCAATGTAATTCAGCACTTCGTCACGGCCACGGGCGTCCTCGCTCGAGGTCATGAAAATGGGGGGCAGTTCCTCCCAGGTCTTGCGCAGCACCTTCTTGTAATCCTCGACAGCGGCAGGGCCTGCGACCTTGCCGAGCTTATCCATCTTGGTGAACACGATAGAGAACGGCACACCATGCTCGCCCAGCCACTCCATGAACTCAAGGTCTATCTTCTGCGGCTTGATACGGCTATCGACGAGGACAAAAAGGTTTGTCATCTGCTCTCGTCCCAGCACATAGCCTTGAATCATGCGCCAGAGCTTATCACGATCCTCCTTGCTGCGCTTGGCATAGCCATAGCCCGGCAGGTCGACGATATACCACTCGCCATTGATGAGGAAATGGTTGATGAGCATGGTCTTGCCAGGAGTTGCACTGGTCTTGGCAAGCGCCTTGCGGCCGGTGAGCATGTTGATGAGCGATGACTTGCCCACGTTGCTTCGCCCGATGAATGCATACTCGGGCAACGAGCTGTCAGGGCACTTGCGGTAGTCGCTGTTGCTGATGGTGAATTCGGCAGATTTGATGTTCATATTATTATCAGTTTATTTGTTCTAGAAAATCCCGATAATCCAGATGCCTAGATGGTTTCTATATAGAAGGAGACCGGGCGAAAACCGTCGTTACACGAAATCATCGCCGAATGGGGATTCTGCATCCACCCGTCATAGAAGTTTCCCTCGCCACGAGCCAGGGCCTCAACAAATGGGCGCATCGATTCCCATGCGCTCTCACACAAGCCCTCGGGCCGCTGGGCATCCACAGCAACGAACGTCTGCCCGATGGTGATATCACAAGTGTGCTCGATGGGGTTCTCAAAACGCTCCATCAAGTCACGATAAACCGTCTGACGCATGGCTGTAATGCGCACACGCTTCAAGGTGTTATTGTTGTCAGGATTATCATTCATGTGCGCAAAGTTACAAATAATCTCCCAAAAACGCAAACATCACCACATGCCATCCCTGTCGGAGCCACCGAACACAAAAACGAGACGAGGAGCCTTCAATCAGGCGCCCCGTCTCTACAGGTAATAGATGATATGTTAAGAAACTGTAATAATTATCAGTCTAAATGTCATCTGATTAATGGGTCAGGATGTAGTCAATCAGCAGGTTGACATCGGCGATGTTCACCTCTTGGTCTTGGTTAACGTCACCAATCGAAGAAGTGTCACTCGTGAGAACCATGTTGATCAGATAGTTAACATCGGCAATGTTAACCTCACCGTCACGGTTCACGTCGAAAATGTTGGGCTGAGGCTCAACCTTCTCACCCTGCGTGAACGTGTAATCCAGGTAAGCACCGGGGAACTCAAAGCGAACTACAGCCTCGCGGCCGGGAACACCCTCGGGAAGAGGCTCGGCAGTTACCTTAGCGTTAACGTGATTGTTGAACTCACCTTCTTCCTCACCGTCGGTCAACTCGATTGACAGCCACTCGGGAACGTCTTCACCATTGCAGGTGAGGGTCCAACCCTCGTCTACACTGGGAGTGTAGGCGAAGAACTCAATGCTCGTGGTTACCAGCTGCTGGCCGGCCTCCTCATAGAGCACCTTCTCCATCAAACCACCCTCGTCGGGGAATTTGAACTTACCATCCTCAAGACCATAGGTGAACGTGAGGAAGGGATTCTGGATGTCAAGGAAGATGGACAGACCAGTCATCATGGTGTTGTCATCACCACCGAAGAAGTGGTTCAGACCCTCATAAACGTAACGGCCAGAGAAGTTGCCATCCTCATCGTTGAGACCGCGCTTGAGGTAAGCCAGCTCACCAAAGCCCTCGTCGGTGTGATCATCACTGACAATCAGAGCCGAGAAGTCCTTCAGGCCTTCCATACCCTCATCATTGTAACCGTCAATCACCACCAAGATGGGGAAATCGATGGTGGGGGTATATTCAACCTCCAAGCCATCCTCCTCGTCATAGACGTTGAACTTAACCAACTCAGCATTTCCGGGCACAACGGTAGCACGACCGGTAGCAATCATTTCACCGGGCTCCTCGGGCAGAGCAACAGCATCTACCTCGTCATAGGCGGGAATAGAGTCCAGCTTGTAGATCTTGCAAGTCATGTCCACCTGTTCGGTCACCTCAATCAGAGCGCAATCCAGGAAAATCGACCTGAGCAGATAGGGGTGTGTCGGTTTCTCAAAAGCCTGAGCGATACCGTCCATGCGGAGAACGCGGGTCACACCGTCACGGGTTGTGGTACCACCGTTCTTACCGAACCACCAGCCATTCTCGTTGCTACCGTAGGGATCCATACCACTATAATAGGTGAAAGGATACTCCTGGTCACCATTCAGACCACCAAAGCTGCAGTTCTTACTGGTGACAATCACGTTACCACCCTCTTCAACATCGCTGAAGATCTCGTCGGCAGCAGAGGCAGACAAGATGTTGGAGAAATAAACGGCATCAACCTTGTTGCCATTCATCTTGTGGCCCTTCAAGTAGTAGTTATACCACTTGCCACCATCCTGTACCCACATGCTGGGCACGGAGTCAACTTCCCACTCATAAGTCACATCGAGGTCACAGCCCTCGGGAGCGTAGGTAATCCACTGCTTCACATATTGGCCAGCATCGTTATAAGCATACTGCTGAACGTCCCATTCAAACTTCACTTCGTCGGAAGCGCCCTCGGCAACACCATGGAAAGTGTATTCTGCGTAGGGCTTCATGAACAGGTAGCAAGCATAAGCCATACCATCCAGAGTACCGTCAGGAAGGACGAACATATTGCCGGGGAATGCACCGGCAGGGCGCTGATAGAAAGGCTCGAGTGTACCGGCCTTCTTGGGAGCCTTGGCGACTGGAGCACCAAGTTCACGCATCTGAGCCTCCTTCATGAGGTTCTTGGGGTGCTGCATAAGCTGAGGACGCATAGCTGTCGTTTTCTGGACAGGCTTGAGCTGTGCGCTAGCGGTAGTCACCATCAGAGCTGCAGCAGCTAAAAGTAAAATCTTCTTCATAATAAATGAATTGGTTATTAATATGAGTTAATAAAATTGTTATTGGTTTCTAATGAATAACCGGCAACCAGGGTCTCAAGGTCATCAAGACCCTGGCTGTCCGATCAGTAGTCGCATTACTGGATTACCCAGTACAGATAGTTAGCCGATTGACCTGTCTCGACCAGTTTCAAGTTCACGGGAGCGAGCAAGGAGTTGGCCTGAATCTCGAAGGTTGCCGAGCCAATGGCTTTTACCATAGCATCCAACGACGGGCACTTTGAGCGATAGAGCTGACCTGCGGCATTGCCTTCGGCCTCAATCTCAAACTTAACCTGTGTTTCGTTAACGGGCCTAATCTGCATGTAGAAGGTGGGCTTGTAGGTAGTAGCACCCTTCTTGACATTGAAAATCATCTCAAAGCAGTTGTTGGCGGGCAGATAATCAATCTGAGCAAAGACAAACTTCGACTTGTTATAGGTGTTCAATTCGTTGGCAAAGGTAGCCATCCAGTCGGTATAGGTACCACCTACCTTGTCGGCATCCATGCGCCACTTGAGGGTTGTCGTGGTAAACACGGTGCTCAGGTGGTCGGCAGTCATGGTCGTCTGGTTATCGTCGCGGCAGAGCAACGAGCCATCGGCCTGACGGATGAAGTTCCTGATAGTGAAACCATCGAGGGTGATGGGCTCCATGAACGAGAGACCGTCATGGGTGATGATCACGTTGTGCTCCTCGGCAGTGGAGATCTCATCGGCACCCTCACGGAACATCTTCAAGATGCTGCTGGCACCGTTCTTCACAATCCAGCGGGTGTTGTTCGGCAGGTTGATGAACACATAAGGGATCCTGGCGTGGAAGAAGGAATCGGCCATAGCGACAACCTCGTTCATGTAAACCTCGTCTTCTACAGTCGAGGGGACGCGGGTCATGATCATGTCGATACCATACTTCTTACCGGTGATATAGAGCGTGTCGTTGGAGTACTTCATGAGGTCGAACTCATAGTCGCCCTCGTGTCCGTAACCGGTCTCGTCGGTCTCCTCTTCACTCATGCTGGGGATGTCCTCGGGGTCGGCAAACAGGTGGAAGTACTTGTTGAAACTGTTGAACGAGAGAACGGGGCCGTTATCGGTCACAACCTCCCACAGCGACGTCTGGCTACCATAGGCCATAGAGCCCTGGGTGCCGCCTTCGACGCTGCTGATCCACTTATTCTTGCCCGAGATAACTACCGAACCGTTCTTGTTGAAGGTCATCAGATAGATGTAACCGGGCTCCTTGCTATTGGCATAGTACTCCATCTGCCACTTGCCACCATTACTGGTAAGGATGTCAGTGTACATGGCCTGTGCCTTATCGAGACGTGCTACAGCATCCTCGTCAAAGATTTCATCAACCTCGTTTTTGCACGAGCCCAGCGAGAGCGAAGCCAGTGCCACAAGCGTTAACAAAGAGATATTTAAAAACTTCTTCATTTTCTTATCAAGATGTTAAGGTAATACATTATTGAATGCCAGTAACCTGCTTGCGCAATTCGTTGATGTCGTAGTGGGTCTGACGATACTGCACCTCATTACGCAACTCATCAAGGTCAACATTCCAAGCAGTCTTGAGCCACTCACGTGCAATCTGCACCTTCTGGAGGATAGCGTCGGCTCCATTGATACCGTCCTTGTCTTCAACGTCGTAAACCAGGATGCGGTTACCGTCATCGTCACGGTAGTTGCGATAGTACTTGTGAACTGTTCCGTCCTCATCTTCCTCGATAAAGACTTCCCACTCATAGAGGTACTTGGGATCCTGAGTCACGTCATTCTTGGGATAGTAGTAGTAGCAGTAGAACTCGCTGGTCACGTCGTCCTCATCACCCGAGGTCCAGCCACGGCTGGCCAGGTCGAGGATGTAGTTCCACTCATCGTCGGTCTTAACGATGTAGTTGGCGATGGTCTCGGCGAAGTCCTCACGGAACTCACTCGAAGCATAGGTGGTCACGAAACCGAGCGAAGCCACCTGACCTGCACTGCGGTCCTGCCAGTTGTTGCTGTCATAGTGACCGATCGAAATGGTGTTGAACTCATTGGGATAGGTCTTGGTCTGGTGCAGAATGTGAGCGAACTCGTGGTGCATGGTCTTGAAGTAGTACTCGTTCATCATGTTAAAGTCATTGATGCGCATGGCATTGACCTTGAACAGAGACACCTTGATACCACCCTCGGCAAGACCGACAATCTCGGTACCCGAGGTGGGGTTATAGGCGGGAGAACCAATCAAGAGGATGATGCGGGGACCATAGAGCTTGAGGAAGTCCTCACCAGCTACCTTGTCATACACGTCGAACCACAAGTACTTGCAGAGGACTGCCAAGTCGATGGAGTTCTCATAGGTTGCAGGCACCAGGTTGTAGTTCATGTTGGTGCTGACATCCGGCATCTTGTAGAGGAACGTCAAATTATACTTCTGAAGATAGTTCTCACGGAGGAACTTATCCAGTTGATAAGTGTAGGACGAGGGGTCGAGTGACTCATCGACATCGGGGAAGATGGTGTCACCCAGCTTGTCCTTGCTGCACGACGAGAGTGACATCATTGCCACTGCGGCGAGCATCAATGCTGATATGATATATTGAATCTTTTTCATAATATTGCGTGTCATCTTTAATCAGAAATACGTACATTCTCGCTGCTGCTGGTGGCAACTGCGGCTGCCTCAACCTTGTTGGTCACGCGGGGGTTGGGCTCGAGACCTGCGCCGATTACCTCGTTAGGAATCTGGATAGCATAACGCGGGTCAAGCACATCGAGGGTGAAGATGTCACTCATACCCATCTTGTGGGTGATGGTGAAGCCAAAGCGCTTGATATCGAACCAGCGGTTACCAAGATGTACCATCTGGATGCGACGGAAGTGCTGTACACACTGCAGATAGGGCTCGATAGCGTCGGTAACGTGATACCTGTCGCTGGGGCAAACCTCGTCGATGTGGAATTTCATCACGATGTTGTAACCCGGGTCGCGACGCTCGGGATCGTCATAGCAGCCATAGAAGCTGATGATCTGATCCTTGGTGAGCTGAGTCATGTTGTAGTTGCGGGACTCATCGGTTGAGAGGTGCTCGGAATTCCACAGATAGAGGTCGTCGAATGCGGCGTCGATGTTACCCAGGAACAGGTTAGCCTCGGCACGCATCAGGAGGGTCTCCTCGGTGGTGAACTCGGGACGGATCTCATGGCAGTAGCCAATGCCCGAAATCTTGTCGGTGTACTCAAACTGCTCGAAGCAGTTGCCGGCGAAGTAAGCGCCATACTCCTGACCACCTGCACTACCGCAGACACCGTTGAAGCAAGGCATCATCGCGAATTTCTCCTTGGTCTTGGAGTTCTGATACTGGCAACGAGCCCAAGACGGGCCGGGACCCTGGATGGTACCGCGCTTAGCGTCACGGTTGCAAGTGAAGCGATAGCCCAGGAAGCGACGCCACCAAGTGCTGTAGTTGGTGAACAACTGCATGTTGCTGGGACGCTCGATGCTGGTGAAGTAGCGGCCGATGTCGCTGATATAGTAGAAGTCGTCCTGCCACCAACCATCGTTGAGCATGGTTGCGGGGTCATTGCCCTTGAATGCTGCTGTAGCATACTGAACCACCTTCTCATAGTCACGGGTGGTGAGGTAGAAACGAGCAGCAAAGGCGTTGGACGAAGCCACGTTAAAGTGGTTCTTGGGAACCTGATAATACTCATCGGTGATGAACTGGAGACCCAGCTTGAGGTCGGCCTCAATCTTCTGGTAGGTCTCCAAGAGGGTACCACGATCGTACTTGGGGTCAAGCTCCTTCTCGGGTAAGGTAGCATAGGGGATGCCGGGGAGGCTTGCGCTCAGAGATTCACCACGGTAAGGCATGCAGAAGATCTGAGCCAGGATGTAGTGGTGGTAAGCGCGAATCATGTAGGCCTCACCCTTGATGGCATTGATGCGGGCCTGGTCTGCTGAAGTGATGGGCTCATCCTCAATCATACCGGTAGCCTCAAACTCATCGGTCTTCTCGAGCACGGCGTTGGCAACGGCGATAGCGCCATAGCATCCGTTCCAGATTCCAGAGGGGGTGTCGGAACTCGAGATATCGAGATCCACATCTTCCCAAGCGTAAACCTGCTCGTCGGCCTGGCTGTAGAATGAGAGGTGGTAACGCACACCATCATCACTGGGTGAATTGTTGTCGATGACATTGTCGCTCGAGAGTTCACCCACAAGAGCATAGTTTGCATCTGTATAGCCGGACACAAGCAACTGCTGCAACTGGTCCAGGTTCACCAGATAGACGCGGGTATCGGGCACCTTGTCAAGGAAGTCCTTGCAAGAGCTGAGACCGATCAGCGCCACGGCGATAAATAAGATTTTATATCGTAATTTCATAATCTTTATATAATATATAATAATGTGTAACAACTATCGATTACATACCCAGACGCAGGGTAAGGGTGAACTGCTTGGGGTTGGGCGATGCCACACCACCGCTGTTGAAGAACTCGGGATCCTGGCCGTTCAACTTCTTGTCGGCATAGAGCAGGCAGATGTTGGTGGCAGCCAACTTGATGGAAGCGGTGTTCAGGCGCAGATGCGAGATCAGCGACTTGGGCACGTCATAGGTGAGAGCAACCTCTTTCAGACGGATGAAGCCACCGTCGGCAATGCGTGCAGTACTGTAGTTGTAGGCGTTGTAAGCCATACTCAGGTAGTTGTTGGAGTAAACCTGACGACGTGAAGCGATGGCGGGGATGTCGGTCAGAGCCTCATCACCGGGCAAAGCCCAACGGTTCTTGAAGTCCTTGGTGAAGGAAGTCAGGTCACTGTAACCGGCGCCGAAGACGGGATCCAGGCGCAACTTGTTACCAAATGCGTAAGTCATGAAGACGTTCAGGTGGAAGCCCTTGAAGTCGAAGTTGTTGCCGAAACCGCCAGTGATGGTGGGATCAACGGGACCTTCATACTTGAGGAAGCCCAGGTTCTCATACTCCTGGAAGTTCACACCCACGTTAGAGATAGCGCCTGTCTCATCATATACCAGAGGCAGACCGTGGCTGTCGAGTCCTGCGAAGGGAATCGAGAAGATGGCACGGTGAGGATAGCCCTCCAAGGGGAAACCGCCACCAGTCACCAGGTCGATGACGCGGGAACGAGACTGCAGTTTGCTGATCTCGGTCACGGCATAGGAGAACGTCAAGTCGGTGCTCCAAGCGAAACCACCGGGACGGGTGGGCTCGATGTTGCGAGAGGAGATGGTGAACTCGATACCATGTGACTTCATCTCGGCCACATTACCATACTTGTTGGTGATACCACCGACACCCTGAGTGCGGATCAGACCGATCAGGTCGAAGTTGTTACGGAAGTACCAGTCGAATACCAGATTGATGCGGTTGTAGAGGAAACCGAGGTCAACACCGAGGTCAAACTCGTGCTTCTTCTCATAGGTCAACTCACTGTTGCCCAGACCTGCCAGATAGAGACCAGTCTCATAGGCATCGGTCTCCTGGCGCCAGGGACGGGTGGGATAATAAAGTGCCTCGGCATTAGCATATCCCGAAGGACCACTCTCACCGGTGAGCGAGTAACTCAGACGCAGTTTAGCATAGGAAAGGATGCCCTTCTGGGCGAGACCCATGTTGTGGAAGAACGGCTCGTCATAGACGTTCCATGCTGCCGAAATGTTCCAGGTGGGGAGCCAGCGGCTCTGATCTGTCTTACCCATGAGGTTAGAACCCTCATAGCGGATGGTACCGTTCAAGATGTAGCGGCCCAGGAGTGCGTAGTTGGCGTTGGCGAAGTAAGCCATGTTGCGGCGATGGGTCTTGCCAATGCTGTAGTAAGCACCGTTCTCTTCCTGCATCTGCTTGAAGAGTTTGTAGTTCAGCGAGGGGATGTTACCGTTGTCATAAACAACGCCCCATGCCTCGAAGCTCTGATAGAAACGGTCAACGCGGCTGGCCTCCATACCGGCATACAGGTTGAGGAGGTGCTGGCCGTTGTTGAAGTCCTTCATGTACTGACCAGTGGCACGGATGTCAAAGGTCTTAAGGCTGTTCTTGGAGAAGAACAACATACCACCTTCCTTCATCACACTCTCGGGCAGTGCGTTGGGCACGTCGATATCGGTGTAGAGGTAGGAGTTGGATGCACGGATCGAAGCGTTCTCGGGAATGATACCGGCGCGGTAGGCGTTGGCCTGGTTACTGTTCTCGAGGACGTAGTGGTTTTGCTCAGAGTTCACCGAACGCATAGAACCCAGCAGGTTGAATTCCAGAGACTGGTCCTGCTTGAGGATGGGCTTGATGTTCAACTCACCCTGGAACTTAAGGTCGGTCACCTCGACATCGATGTAGTTGGACTCCAACTCATCAAAGATGTTAAATGAGGTGTAGTTGCGCACATAGCGGCGGTTGGGGTCAAGGGTTCGCGCGGTATTCAACGCGAAACTATAGGGGTTGATATCGAAGTCACGCTTTACCTCACCGTAAACGACATCCACGTTCTGACTCAAGGTACCGGGGGCCTTCTGGTCACGGTAACTGTTGCTGTTCAGGATCTTGATCTTGATCTTGTCGGTGAGATTATAGATAGCGTTGGCATTGAAGGTGTAGCGCTCCACGCGGCTGCTCTTGTACCAACCCGGGTCAGTCATAACAGAAGCCGAAGTGTAGAACGAGCCTTTCTCGGTACCACCCGAGATGCTGACAGCGTGGTTCTGCATCACGTTGTTGTTGAACAGCAGGTCGAACCAGTCGGTGTTGCGCATCTCGGCTTCACGCAGGTACTGGTTGCGTGCGTTCTGGGTGTTGGGCAGACCATAGGTTCCGGTGATCGGATCATAGGTGTCCATCAAGGTGTACATCTGGCCATAGATACCAGAGGTGGTGCTGTTCACCAGGTTGGCATACTCGAGCCAGCCCTTCTGCTCCATCTCGCGCAAGATACTCATCTGCTCCTGAGAGTTACAGATGTTGAAGTCGCGGTAGCTGGGCTTCAGGCGGTATGTGAACTCACCGGTGTAGTTGATAGAAGAGGTACCCTTGCGACCAGTCTTGGTGGTGATAACGATCACACCAGCGTTAGCCTTGGCACCATAGATAGAAGTTGCGGAACCGTCCTTCAGGATCTGGAAGCTCTCGATATCATCGGCATTAAGACCAGCGACAGCCGATGCGATCAGCGTGGTAGCGTCACCCGACGAGAGGTCGTCGGCGCTGATGTCCACGTTGTCCTCCAGGATCACACCGTCGACAACCCACAGGGGCTTGGAGCTACCGTAGATGGAGGTAGCACCACGCACGCGGATCTTGGGTGCGGTACCGAAGGTACCCGAAACGTTCTGCACTTGCACACCCGAGACACGTCCTTCCAGACCACGGCTGACGTCGGCAACACCCGAGAGTTTAGTCTTCTCGGCATCGACGCTCTGGGTAGCACCAGTAAAGAGTCGCTTGTCCACCTTCTGGTAACCGGTGACAACGACTTCACCAATCACGTTACCCTTAGGCTGCAGGGTGATTGTCATACCAGCCTTGGCTGCAACAATTACATCCTCATAGCCTACATAGGAAACTTTAATCTTAGTGCCAGCTGGCACATTCAACGTGAAATGACCGTCAAAATCGGTAGCAACGCCGTTCTTGGGATTGTTCTGCTGAACAACGGACGCTCCGATGACAGGTTCATTGTTCTCGTCATAGACCGTACCACTCACCTGTGCCGAAACACCGAGGGTGGCAAGAGCCATGACAAGAAACAAGAGTAAATGTTTTAGACTCATAAATTTTAGTTTAAATGATTAATTATTAAATGTTTTAAAAGTTTACTTCACTTGTGCCTTTCTGCATTTATGTCATACTGGGTTTCAAAACATCAAACTCGCGGCCTAAACGGTAAATTTCAGGCCTTCTTCAGACTTAACAAATACAATCCCTACAACAGATTGTCAATCTACAGTTTTCTTGTTTCTTAACACCACATCTATAAAAGAAAGGCTTGCAAAGTTAATGATATTTTTTTAATATAATGTAAAAGTGTCAAAAACTTTTTCATTTTTTTTATCAACGTGCCACATTATATTAGCTAATCAGTTAAAAATCAACATTTTAACTTTATTTCACAGATAAAAAACCTAAATTTCTGTTAATCAGCATTTTAATATAAAAACACAAGATATCACGCTCATTAACGATTTTAATAGGACGATGCAGGGCGAGACATGCCTGCAGGGGCTGGCACAACAGAGCAATGGCGATATTTAGTGGCGACGGTAATCAGTTTTTTGGACATATAATGGGATTAATTGCAGGAAAGGCAGTAATTTTGCACTATCGCCACCCCATTGTGGCGCCCACAGTGTCATGGAAGTAGTATATGAAGACAACCACATCATCGTTGTGAACAAGGCAGCCGGCGAACTGGTGCAGGGCGACCGCACCGGCGAACCGTCGCTCATCGACACGGTCAAGGCCTGGATCAAGGAGAAATATGACAAGCCCGGCAACGTGTTCCTGGGTGTGACCCACCGCATCGACCGGCCGACATGCGGCCTTGTGATCATGGCCAAGACCAGCAAAGGTCTGTCGCGCATGAACGAACTGTTCCGCAAGGGCGAGGTTCACAAGACCTATTGGGCCGTCGTGGGCAACCAGCCGCCCGAGCAAGAGGCCACGCTCACCCATTACCTCAAGAGCGTGGAAAGCAACAACAAGACTCACGTGAGCATTGTGCCACGCGAGGGGCATCAAAAGGCCGTGCTCAAGTACCGTGTCATCGCTGCCAGCCAGCGCTACTGGCTGCTTGAGGTGGACCTGATTACGGGCCGCAAACACCAGATCAGAGCCCAGCTGTCGGCCATCGGGTGCCCAATCAAGGGCGACCTGAAGTATGGCGCGCCGCGCAGCAATCCCGACGGCGGCATCTCACTCCAGGCCCACCGCATCCGCTTTACCCATCCCGTTAGCGGCAACGAGATAGACATCACCGCTCCCCTGCCCGACGACTTCAGGCGCCTGGGATTCGACCTGTGAAAAACGGGGCTGCTCTCGCAGTGAAATTCATGCTTCATGATACTGTTTTGAGACCGATATTTCTGTTATTAGCAGAAAATTGTTACCTTTGCGACAAGAAACAAATCAATCAACCCAATAACTTATCTAACAAATTATGGCAAACAATCCTGAATTCCGCTATGCGCCCATGTTCCAGCTGGGCAAAGATGACACCGAATACTACAAACTGACCAGCGACTACGTGTCGGTGGGCGAGTTTGAGGGTAAACCCATCCTCAAAATCGAGCCCGAAGCCTTGACGATGCTGGCCCAGCAGGCATTCCGTGACGTGAATTTCCTGCTGCGCCGCTCCCACAACGAGCAGGTCGCCAAGATCCTGCGCGACCCTGATGCCAGCGACAACGACAAGTATGTCGCCCTGACCTTCCTGCGCAACGCCGAGGTTGCCGCCAAGGGTCAGCTGCCCCTGTGCCAGGACACCGGCACCGCCATCATCCACGGTGAGAAGGGCCAGCAGGTGTGGACGGGCTTCTGTGACGAGGAAGCGCTTGCCCGTGGTGTCTACAACACCTACACCCAGGAGAACCTGCGCTACTCACAGAATGCCCCGCTGAGCATGTATGAGGAGGTGAACACTCGTTGCAACCTGCCCGCCCAGATTGACCTGGAATGCGCCGAAGGCATGGAATACCACTTCCTGTGCGTCACCAAGGGCGGCGGAAGCGCCAATAAGACCTACCTGTACCAGATGACCAAGGCCGTGCTCAATCCTGGGACACTCGTTCCCTTCCTGGTTGAGAAGATGCGCACCCTGGGCACCGCAGCCTGCCCGCCCTACCACATCGCCTTTGTCATTGGCGGTACCAGCGCCGAGAAGAACCTGCTGACCGTCAAGCTGGCATCGACCCACTACTATGACAACCTGCCCACCACTGGCGACGAGACCGGCCGCGCCTTCCGCGATGTGGAGCTGGAGAAGCAGGTGCTTGAAGAGGCTTACAAGATCGGCTTGGGTGCCCAGTTCGGCGGCAAGTACATGGCTCATGACGTGCGCATCGTCCGCCTGCCGCGCCACGGTGCCTCGTGCCCCATCGGCTTGGGCGTGAGCTGCAGTGCCGACCGCAACATCAAGGCCAAGATCAACAAGGACGGCGTGTGGATCGAGAAGCTCGACGACAAGCCCACCGAACTCATTCCTGAGGAGCTGCGCCAGGCTGGCGAGGGCGACGGCATCAAGATTGACCTGGACCGCCCGATGAGCGAGACGCTCGCCATTCTCAACAAATATCCCGTTTCGACACGCGTGTCGCTGAGCGGTACCATCATCGTGGGCCGTGACATCGCCCATGCCAAGTGGAAAGAGCGCTATGACCGCGGCGACGGCATTCCTCAGTACATCAAGGACCACCCCGTACTCTATGCCGGCCCCGCCAAGACGCCTAAAGGCATGCCGTGCGGCTCGATGGGCCCGACGACGGCCAACCGCATGGACCCCTACGTGGACCTGTTCCAGAGCCAGGGCGGCAGCATGGTGATGATTGCCAAGGGCAACCGCAGCCAAGAGGTGACCGACGCCTGCAAGAAGCACGGCGGCTTCTATCTGGGCAGCATCGGCGGTCCCGCCGCCATCCTGTCGCAGGAGAGCATCAAGAGCATCGAGTGTGTGGAATATCCCGAACTGGGCATGGAGGCTGTTTGGAAAATCCGCGTCGTGGACTTCCCCGCTTTCATCCTCGTGGATAACAAGGGCAACGATTTCTTCAAGAAAATCGGCCTCTAACCGCCCACTGTCGAATAGTTGACAAAACATCACCCGCTGCAGGTTTTTCCGTCTCAGGAGGCCTGCAGCGGGTATTTTTCGCCCCAAACCCTACCGTTTTCAGTAAAAATATGTTAAAAAACACATTTTTTCCGCTTTGATGCTTGTCATGTCCAGAAAAAGTACTACTTTTGCACTCGCAAATTGCGGGATGGAGCAGTGGCAGCTCGTTGGGCTCATAACCCAAAGGTCGTCAGTTCGAGTCTGGCTCCCGCTACTAAACAGGAGGTTGAGCGTTAGCTCGGCCTCTTTTTTTTGTGCATTTTTCTATGGAAAAGGATGCGCCGTCTTGCACAATAGGCAAAAGTTGTGTAAATTTGCCTTCGGCTAAGGTCAGGCAGCATCAATCATCCCGTTTGCCCTGACCATGGCTTGAATAAACTTTGTTTGATGAGTAAAAACCGAGTGCTATGAAACATATTGCAGTGCTTTTTGAAGGTGACATCAACCGACGCCTGGGCGTGTTCAACGCTGTTGTCAATCGCGTGAAACATCTGCAGCAGGTAGCCGACTACGAGATTGAAGTCTACATGTTACAAGTGTATGACGGCTGGCTGATGCGACGCATCAGACACACGGCCAAAACCGACTTTCGCCCCACCTGGATCGAGGCCGACGGGGTGAAAATCCACGTCACATGGTTCCGCCGCCGGTGGAGTGATGCCATCATGCACCGTTTGTTCCACAAGCCGCCTCGCGCTTTAATCAAACGGCTTCACCACCTGGGCTGGGAGATGCGCGGCCAAGACCTCGTCAGCGCCCATGACCGCATCATGGGCCATGCCGCGGTGTTTGCCGGCAAGAAACTTCACATCCCCAGTTTCATCACCTGGCACGGCGCCAGCATCTACACCGACCCACCTCGCGACCCGATGATAAAGGACCTGACCATCAAACTGTTGCATAGCGCAACCTGCAACTTCTTCGTCAGCCAAGGCCTGCTGGACAAGGCCCATGCCGAGTTGACCGACGGCTTCCCTGCCGAGGTCCTGCTCAACGGTGCCAGCGAGCAGTTCAACCGCTACAGCGACGAGCGCCGCCAGGCGTTGCGAAAACACTACGGCATCGATGCGGGAAAACAGGTTGTCGCCTTCGTCGGCCGCTTTGAGCCCGTGAAGAATGTCACCCTGCTGCCCGACATTTATCAACTGATTGAACAAAAGCACGATAAACCATTGGATTTCTGGGCAATAGGCGACGGCATTCAACTTGAAGAGACCAAACGCCTCATGGCCGCCAAAGGCGTGAATTGCCACTTCACAGGCAAGGTGCCCCCAGAGGAGATTCCCGACCTGCTCAACTGCGTTGACCTGCTCGTGCTGCCCAGCAGTCTTGAAGGCCTGCCCCTTGTTGTCATAGAAGCGCTGTCGTGTGGTGCCCATGTTGTTGCCACGAATGTAATTGGCACCGCCGAAGCCGTAGGCCGCGAAAACGCCATCGACCTGGGCGATAATTTTGTGGAACGCTTCACCGCTCGGGCCATCGAATTGTTGCGTGGCGGCATCAAACAACAGCTGCCTCCCGAGGTGAGCTGGACCGCTACAGCCGAGAAAGAAAACCGCATCTACCATGGTTATCTTGACAAAATCAACTGATTTACTATCTTTCAATCATTTATAAACCATATTCTAAAGTGACGGTTTAATACTAAAATAGTTGTTATAATTTGACAAATTTGCTATCTCGTCATATAGTTAAACTATTGAATATCATATAAAATAATTTATAATTTTAAAGTAAAGATTTAACTAACTACAAAATATGCCCAAATTCGTCGAAACATTGCTGCCTTTAGCCCTTCCAGGCACCTATACTTACCGTATTCCAGAGGGTCTCAACCTCTCTATCGGCATGCGTGTGCTGGTGCCCTTTGGCCGCAAAAAAATCTTCACGGCCATCGTGATGAGCATGCACGACAGGGAGCCAAAAGGCTATGATGTGAAAGAGATTTTGGGCACATTGGATGACAAGCCCATCCTGCGGCATCCGCAACTGAGTTTCTGGCAATGGATCTCCGATTACTACCTGTGTTCAATGGGAGAGGTCTACAAAGCAGCCGTGCCATCGGGCCTGAAGGTCGAAAGCGAGACCACCATCAGCGTCAATCCCGACTTTGAAGAGAGTGAACCTGGGCAATTGACCGACCGCGAGCGTGTCATCCTGGACTTCACAGCCCAGCGTGGACGCGTTCAGATTGCCGAAATCGCCAAAGCAACAGGATTCAAGACCGTAGAACGAAATGTCAGCCACTTGTTGGAACTTGACGCGCTGCACGTGAGCGAGCGCGTGATCGATAATTACCGGCCCAAGACTGAGCCCTGCGTGCGTCTTGCCATCAGCCGCGATGATGAACAGTTTCTGCATCAATACTTTGACCAACTCAAACGAGCGCCCAAGCAGGAGCAGTTGCTGCTTGCCTATCTCGACATGTCACGCTGGCTACAGAGCGGTGAGGTAAAAGAAGTGAGCAAGGAAAACCTGCTGAAACGCGCCGGTGTGAGCGGAGCAGTCCTGCATGAGGCCGTAAAGCGCGGACTGTTTGAGATCTACAAGAAAGAAATCAACCGTTTTGCCGAACTGGGCAGCGTGCTTGAAGAGCCCCCCGCACTGAGTGTAGACCAACAGCGCGCCTACAGCGAGGTCCACCAGTCGATGCGCCATCATGCCATCACCCTGCTGCACGGCGTTACCAGCAGCGGCAAGACCTCAATCTACATGCATCTCATCAACGATGCGCTGCAGTTGGGCAAGCAGGTGCTCTATCTCGTGCCCGAAATAGCACTGACGACGCAACTGACACGCAGGTTGAGACGTGTCTTCGGTGACAAACTGCTCATCTACCACTCCAAATTCAGTGACAATGAGCGTGTTGACATCTGGAAACGTCTGTTAGACAGCCACGACCCGTGTGTGGTCATCGGCGTACGTTCATCGGTATTCCTCCCCTACTCCAACCTGGGTCTTGTCATCGTTGATGAGGAACATGACAGCAGTTACAAGCAGCAAGACCCTGCACCCCGCTATAACGGCCGCAACGCCGCCCTGGTGCTGGCTCAGATGCACGGCGCTAAAACCGTGTTGGGCTCAGCAACCCCCGCCATCGAAGTCTATCACCTGGCGCTGTCGGGCCGTTACGGTCTTGTGAAACTGCTGACACGCTACGGAGACATCAAGATGCCCGAGGTCAAAGTCATTGACACCATCGCTGCACGAAAGCGTCGCGAGATGCACGGCATGTTCAGTAACGAACTCATCGCCAGCTGTCGCAAGGCACTGAATAATGACGAGCAAGTCATCCTGTTCCAGAACCGCCGCGGCTATTCGCCCATGGTGCGCTGCAAGGAGTGCGGCTCGGTTCCCAAGTGCGAGAACTGCGACGTTTCGCTCACCTTCCACAAGCACAGCCGCAGCCTGGTGTGCCACTACTGCGGCTACACCATCCCGCTGCCAGACTTGTGCCCCGCCTGCCAGTTGCCCGGCCTGGAGATTATCGGGTACGGCACCGAACGCATCGAGGATGACATCGACGCCATCTTCCCCGGAGAGAAGATTTCCCGCATGGATCTCGACACCACGCGCAACAAGAACAGTTATGACCGCATTATCGACGACTTCTCCAATCACCGCACCAATATCCTGGTAGGTACACAGATGGTGACCAAGGGATTGGACTTTGACGCGGTGAGCATTGTGGGCATCCTCAACGCCGACACGATGATCAACTTCCCGGACTTCCGCAGCCACGAGCGAGCCTTCGACATGCTGGAGCAGGTGTCGGGCCGAGCAGGCCGTGCCCACAAACAGGGACAAGTCATCATCCAGACAAGCCAGCCGGACCATGACATCATCAAGTATGTACAAGCTCATGACTACGAAGGCTTTTATCTGCACGAACTGGCCGACAGGCAACAATTCGGCTATCCGCCGTTCACCAAGGTCATCAACATCTATCTCAAGCACCGTGACGATGCCGTAGTGGGTGAATTGGCCGTTCGATACAGCGGCCTGTTGCGTCAGGTGTTCGGCACGCGCGTGCTCGGCCCGATGGCCCCACTTATCGCCCGTGTACAGAACCTCTACATCCGCCAAGTGACGTTGAAGATGGAGACTGCCGCCTCGATGACCAAGGTCAAAAACATCCTGCGAGACCTCTACGAGCAAATGATTGCCGCTGACGCTCGCATGAAGGCCGTGAGGCTCTACTATGACGTCGATCCCGTGTAAACTCGCGTGATGCTTGACGGTGGCGATGCCACCGTACTCTGAACGGCCGTTTCAAGTGATTGCTTGCCTGACTGTGGCGATGCCACCGTACTCTGAACGGCCGCTTCGAGTGATGTCTTCTTGGGGAAGAGGAAAAAAACGGTGTGGAATAGGCAATTATTAGAATTTTTAGAGTAATTTTGTGCCCGATTTCGAGAACAAGTAAAAAACAACGAAAAAAACATAACGAAAGCATGAAACTGATAGACGGAAAAATGACTGCTGCAGCCATCAAGGAAGAAATCAAGGCCGAGGTGGAGCAGATGATAGCCGCCGGCCAGAAGCGTCCGCATCTGGCAGCCGTGCTCGTAGGGCATGACGGAGGCTCGGAAGCCTACGTGAAGAACAAGGTGATCGCCTGTGAGAAGTGCGGGTTCAAGTCGTCACTCATCCGCTTGGACGAGGACACCACCGAGGAACAACTGCTTGACTGCATCCGTGGTCTGAACAACGACGCTGATGTTGACGGTTTCATCGTGCAACTGCCGTTGCCCAAACACATCGACGAGCAAAAGGTCATCAATATCATAGACTACCGCAAGGACGTTGACGGCATCCACCCGGTGAATGCTGGCCGCATGGCGCTCGGTCTGCCGTGTTTTATCTCGGCCACGCCGCTGGGCATCGTCACGCTGCTGCAACGCTACAATATTCCCACTTCGGGCAAGAAGTGTGTTGTGCTGGGTCGCAGCAACATTGTCGGCAAACCGATGGCACAGCTGATGCTGCAGAAAAATTTCGGTGATTCGACGGTGACCGTATGCCACAGCCACTCGACGACGTTGAAAGACGAGTGCCGAGCAGCCGACATTATTATCGCTGCTATCGGTCGTCCCGACTTCGTCACTGCCGACATGGTGAAGGAAGGCGCTGTTGTCATTGACGTGGGCACTACCCGTGTTGCAGATCCTAACGCCAAGAACGGCTATCGCCTGAATGGTGATGTGAAGTTTGACGAAGTAGCTCCCAAGTGCGAGTACATCACGCCTGTTCCCGGTGGCGTTGGTCCCATGACAATCTGCTCACTGATGAAGAACACCCTTGCCGCCGCCAAAAAAGAATTCTACCCGAATTAAAAACGGTGACGAAATAAAGACTGAAAATATAATTGCCACAGGCTTAACGCTTGTGGCAATTATTTATTTGTGGTCATAGCATCCATCTGATGCTATAAGACCTAAAAGTTCACATGATGAGATGGCCATGATTTAGTCAAAGAGGCCTTCGGTTGCGGCATCGTTACCTCCTCCGCCTCCACCGCCGTCGCCGGCGTCACCGCCGCCACCGCCGCCACTGCTGCGCCAGCCACCGCCGCCGCCACCGCCGTAGTAGCGACCGAACTCATCGGCACAGGCGTTGAAGCCGCTCGGGAACTCAAATTTAGTGCTCTGCTTATAGGGCAGGTTCTTGTCATCGTAGAGTGACTTCATGAAATAGCCCAGGATAGGAAGTGCCGCCTCGGCACCCTGACCCATAGCGGTGCTGTTGAAGTGAATGTAGCGCTCTTCACCGCCGACCCAGACACCGGTGACCAGTTCGGGCGTGAATCCCATGAACCAACCATCACTGTTGAAGTTGGTGGTACCCGTCTTGCCGCCCATCTCGGCCTGGATGCCATAGGCGTAACGCAGACGTGCACCGGTACCTTGGTTAACTACCTCGGTGAGCATGGACAGCATCTTCAGGTAAGTGTCCTCACTCATGATCTCGGTCTGATTGCCAGTGAATTCAGCCAAGACGTTACCACGGTTGTCGGTGATGCGTGACACATAGACCGGCTCAACGCGCATGCCGCCGTTGGCAAAGGCAGAATAAGCAGCGACCATCTCACGCAAAGTGATATCGCTGGAACCCAACGCCAATGCAGGCACGGGGTCAAGATAACTCGTGATACCGAAACTGTGCATCCACTTGGCCAACTCAGAGGGCGTCATCGTGTAATAGCCATTGCGCTCAATCCAGTTGGGACGCGTGCCGCGCATAAAGCCCACCGAAATCCAGTTGTTGGAGTAGGTCAACGCGCTGCGCAGCGTCATCGGCTGGCCATGTCCACCAGAGCGAGGATTGTAGACCTCGTTGTGCCAAATGATATTGGGGGGTCCGGCAGGACGCGTATCACAAGGCGTCAACTGACCGATCTCGATAGCCTGGGAATAAACGAACGGTTTTACCGTCGAACCAATCTGGCGGCGACCCGTCGACACCATGTCATACTTGAAGAAGCGGAAGTTGGGACCGCCGACATAAGCCTTGACGAAGCCCGTGACGGGATCCATCGACATCATGGCACAGCGCAGGAAGGACTTGGTGTAGAGCAAAGAGTCGAGAGGCGACATCTGAGCATCGAATCCACCGTCGTAGTTGAACAAGTGCATCTGGATGGGCTTCTTGAAGTTGTCCATGATCTGGGCATCGCTCATGCCCGACTCCTTGAGCACACGATAGCGCTCGCTGTGACGGATGGCGGCATTGATGAGCGCCTGCTTGCCGGCGCTTGAGAGCTCCTCACGGTTGTTGGTATAAGGATTCTTGGTGCCACCGCGCTCACGCAGGAAGGCCGGTTGCAGGGTTTTGCTCATGTGCTTGTGCACAGCTTTCTCGGCATAGTCCTGCATGCGGGAATCGATGGTGGTGTAAATCTTCAAGCCATCGGTATAGATATCATAATGTGAGCCGTCGGGCTTGGTGTTCTTGTTGCACCATCCGAACAAGGGGTTGGTCTCCCATGCCACGGAGTCATCAATGAAGGCTTGCTGGTTCCATGACGGGTAATCCTTGCGTTGCGGTTTCTTGGCCGACATGACGCGACGGAGTTCCTCGCGGAAGTAAGGTGCGGGGCCATCGTTGTGGTCAAGTTTCTTGAAATGCAGTTCCAGGGGCAAGGTCTTGAGCTGCTCACACTCGGCCTCGCTCAGGTAACCCGCCTTGACCATCTGCTCAAAGACCACATTGCGGCGTTGACGAGTGCGCTCGGTGAATCTCACAGGATTGTAATAAGAGGGATTCTTGCACATGCCCACCAGTGTGGCGGCCTCCTGAATGTTCAAGTCTTTGGGCTCCTTATTAAAATAGACCTCTGACGCCATCTTGATGCCCACCGCGTTGTTGAGGAAGTCAAACTGGTTGAAGTACATCTTGATGATCTCGTCCTTGGTGTAATAGCGCTCAAGTTTGATGGCGATAACCCACTCGACGGGTTTCTTCAAAGCGCGCTCAAAGATGTTGTGAGATTCGGGCGAGTACAACTGCTTGGCCAGCTGCTGGGTGATGGTACTGCCACCGCCAGCGCTCTTCTGTCCCATGATGACACGCTTGATGAGCGCACGACCGATAGCGCGGACATCGACACCAGAGTGCTCGTCAAAACGAGAGTCCTCGGTAGCGATCAGAGCGTCGGTCAAGTGCGGCGACATTTCGTCAAAGTCCACATAGATACGGTTACTGCGACTGCGATAATAGCGCCCCATCTCAATACCGTCGGCACTATAAATCGTTGATGCGAATTTGTCAGTAGGGTTCTTCAACTGATCGATGGGTGGCATATAGCCAATCACACCATTATAAATCAAAACAAACATCAGCACCAGCAAGCCCACAAAGATGGCAAAGCACATCCACATCTTCCTGACGATGCTGCGGCGCCTGTTTTTCTTCTTTCCACTATTCTTTTCGCTCATATCTATTTTAGTTTATTTGCTTTAATCAATTATCATTCAACCCATTGAATAATTCCAACGGGAAAAATCGATACTTATTAATCTGCAAATATAGTAAATTGTTTTCAGTTGTCACTTGTTAGTTATCAGTTTTTGACAAAAAAAGGCCATAAAAATGCGCCAGGAAGCGGCATCAGAAAAAAACTGTCAACAAAGTAGCCATTATCTATCAAGTAATCACTACCTTTGTGCCCGTGCAATACTACGGTGAACTGATATCGATAGGAGTGGCATTCTCGTGGACGGCGACAGCGTTGTTGAGCGAGTATGGCAGCAAGCGTCTAGGCAACCTGACGCTTAACCTGATGCGCATGGTCATCACCCTCGTCTTCTCGGGCATCTTGTTCTGGGCGATGACTGGCAGTATTCTGCCAGCCGAAGCCAGCACCGAAGCCTACCTGTGGATGATTCTCTCAGGTCTGGTGGGTTATGTCATCGGTGACTTCTGCCTCTTCCAGTGCTACATCATCATCGGGTCCAAGTTCGGGCAATTATTCATGACACTGGCCCCTATTGCCGCCGCCATCACCGCCTGGTTCACGCTCGGCCAGGAAATCAAACCGCAAGCCATGCTCGCCATGCTTGTCACCCTGACGGGTATCGCCATCAGTGTGCTGGGTCGCGGCGACGGCCACAAACTGTCCCTGAAATTGCCGTTGGCCGGAGTGCTGTTCGCCATTGGAGCCGCCGTGTGTCAAGGTGTCGGGCTGGTGTTGAGCAAAATCGGCATGAACCACTATGAAGCATCGCTCACCACCGACGTTCAGCCATGGATGCTGCCCTTCCATGCCAATTTCTTCCGCTGCGTGGCCGGAACCATCGGCTTCGCGCTATTGATGGCACTGCGCGAGGGCTTTGCCCCGTTGCGCAAGGGTGTGAGAGACCGCAAAGGCGTGATAACCGCACTATTAACGACCATCTTTGGGCCCTTTGTGGGCGTCGGGTGCTCGCTGCTGGCTGTTCAATACACCGCCGCCGGCATCGCCAGCACGCTGATGGCACTGACACCCATCATTATCATCTTGCCCGCCTGGTGGCTCTTCAAACAGCCTATTACAGCCAAGAGCCTGCTGGGTGCATTGATTTCGGTCATCGGCGTGTCCCTCTTCTTCTTACTGTAAAAAACATCCGACTTTCCATTGAGGAAGCCGGATGCCTGATGGGAATTAAAAAGATTTACTCTTTGGGCCTGGGGGGATACTTCTCGTTCAGTTCCTGAGGAGATAACTCGATCAGTGGTAAACTAGCACCAGATTTCTCTCCGGTGAGCATCATACGGAAACCTTTACCTTCATCGGAACAGCACTGGAACAGCGCTTTCATGTCAGAATCATTCAGGAATTCTTCTTTGATGGGCTCGGCAAGACTAGGCAACATAGCCTGAATCAGCGAGTTATCCAAAGCCAGTTCACTCTCATCGGAGATGCATTCCAGTTGAACATAATCGTCCACCACATTCATGCTTTTCATCGTCATTCCGCCGCCCATATCCTCCGGGCACCTGTTGTTGAATTCTGTAATCCATTCATTCAAGGTGGGTTCAGAACAGCTCGACATGACTGCCATAAGCAGCAATAACAGACTCATTAAAGAAATTTTTTTCATAAGCACTTTACCCTGGGGTTTGTGTCGGGCACAACAATTAAAAGTTAAAAAATCTAGTAATTACGGCAAATTTACAGACAATAATTGACAATTCAAAATGAATTAACTAAAAAGTTATGCATTTTGGGTAAAAAACTTAAAAAAACTAAATTCTGTCAAGTATTGCTGAGCAAAAGTCTCTTGAATGCCGTGAAACCGTTGGGCATCTTCTTGACATGCATGTCACCACCCAGGAAGCGCACGAGTTGGCTTGGCAGGGGAACCGCCTGGCCCGTGATTCCCTCCATCAGCGACTTGAGTTTGGCGGGATGGGCCGTGGCCAGAACGACACCCGTCTCACCGGGCTGGAGATCCTCTTCCATCGCACGGTAGGCCACCGCGGTGTGCGGGTCAAGCATGTAGGCCTCCTCGTTGTAGGTGCGCCTGATGGTTTCGATAATCTGGTTATCGTCGTAACTGTAAGCGTGAATGCGGTTGCAGATATTCTCGTGTGAGCCCAGCAATTCCACAATGCGTCCGAAGTTATTAGGACAGCCCGCGTCGAGTGCCGGTGCGATACTGTACTGCGTGGGCTTGGGAGTAAACTCGCCAGTCTTGACGTAATTGTAGAAGATATTGTTCTGGTTCTCGACGCTGATGAAGCGCTTCACCGGCAGACCCATGGCCTGAGCCATCAGTCCGCTGGCCAGATTGCCCAGATTGGAGCACGGCACAGCAAAAACCAGTTTGCTGTTATCGACCTGCTGTCTGGCCAACTGGACATAAGCCCAGAAGTAATAGACCATCTGCGGCACGATGCGCGCATAGTTGATTGACATGGCACTGGTGAGGCGCATGGCATCGTTGAGTTCAGCATCCATGAACGCACCCTCGACAAGCGACTTGCAGTCGTCAAACGACCCATTGACCTCGATGGCGGTGACATTGCCTCCAAGCGATGTGAACTGGGCCCGCTGAATGGCACTTACCGCTCCTCGTGGATACAGCACATAGACGTTGACACCCGGCATGCGCCAAAAACTGTTGGCGACAGCGCTGCCGGTATCACCACTTGTCGGCACCAGCACATTGAGGGTGCTCCACTCGGGATGACACTTGCGGTAATAGTCGAGCAGCCTGGCCATGAAACGTGTTCCCACATCCTTGAAGGCCATCGTGGGTCCATGGAAGAGTTCCAGCACAAAGCGCCCACTTGCAGTCTTGACCAGAGGGATGTCAAAATTGAAAGCATCAAAAACGATATCGTGCAACACATCGGCCGGAACCTCGCCATTGAGCGCAAACGAAGCGATGGCATAAGCCATCTCCTGGAGCGTCATCGCACTCATGTTGCGCAGGAACGCCTTGGGCAAATGAGGGAGTTTCTCGGGCATGTACAGTCCACCGTCAGGAGCGAGTCCCCTGGTGACCGCCTGCTCCAATGTGGCCTTGTGCTGATGATTATTGGTACTGTAATAAGGCATTAGTTTAAAGTCATGAGGCGCTGTTAACTATCGATAATAACAGTTCCCGGCGCTCCGGGATTGAAGGTGTTCTTCACCCACACAGGAATATGTTTCATAGCTACGGGCGCAATCGTGGGGGGATAGATGACTTTGGCTCCGGCATCACACATTTCCTGAGCCTGGGCATAGGTCATCCTCGGGATGACGGTGGCATCGGGATGGGTGCGCGGATCGGCAGTCATGAAACCGTCCACATCGGTCCAGATTTCCAACGCCTCGGCATCCAACAACGTGGCGAGGATGGCGGCAGTGTAATCGCTGCCCCCACGTCCCAGATTGGTCACATCACCCGTCTCCTTGTCGCGCGAGATGAACCCTTGCGCCACATGGACGCCGTCGTTGAGGTCGGCATAGTCGGCCTTGACCAGTTTTTCGGTCTCCTCCCAATCGAGAACCCGTCCGGAGCCGTCTTTCACCGTGCGCATATAGTTGAGTGACAAGTGCGGCACACCATCTTCAAACATGCCTGCAACGATTGCCGACGACAGAATCTCGCCATGGGCGACAATAGCGTCACACACGCGCTCAATCTCGTCGACCGGCATACGGGGATTGGTGGCGAGGGCCAGGTAATAAGGTTTCAGGCTCTCGTCGATGAAACGGTCGATGGTCTTGTGGACCTCGTCACGCATCGAGTCGATGACCACACCCTCGACGGCATCATGGTGGCGCTTGCGGGCCGCCTCGAGCGTATCAAGGCACGAGATGTCACGTTGCTGCGCCTGCTCGCACATCGCCAGCAGTTGATTGGTTAAGCCTCCCATTGCCGAGACGACGACAAGCACGGGTTTATCCTGGGCTTGAACTATATTTTTCAGATTTTTCAGGCTCTCGATGCTGCCGACCGAGGTGCCTCCAAACTTCATCACTTTCATTGCTATCCTAACTACTTTAAGGTGTTTTATTATATAACGTGAAAACAGGTGATTTATTAGAGGAAAAGAGAAATAAAAACGAGGCCTGGAGACATTGACGCGCAATGGTGGCGGCAATCATCGTTGAGATCACGTGTTTTATCGGATTTTAGGGATCGAAACAGGATTTCAATGTCCAAAGGACCTGCAGTCGAAGGCAGGCGATGCTCCTGGATAAAAAAAAGAATGAATTCATTTTGTTCTCCGCCCAAGTTGCAGTACCTTTGTAGCGATGAACGACTGGGATCAGGACATATATCACCTCAATGATGAGCAGCCGCAACCCAAGCGAGGCTCGCTGCTGGTGGCCAAGCCCACGGTGGGCGACTTTTTCTTCAAGAAGTCGCTTGTGCTCATTGTCGACCCCGACGAGGGCGATGGAGCGATGGGGGTTGTGGTGAACCATTACACCGGCTACAACCTGCGTGACATCATGCCCGACATTGAAACCCTGGAAGAGATTCCGCTGTTTCTGGGCGGTCCTGTGGGTCCACAAATGCTGTTTTACATCCACACGCTCGGTCCTGAAGTGGTTCCGGAGTCCCTTGACATGGGCGGCGGCGTGTGGTTCGGCGGCGACTTCGAAGCCATCAAGCGTTATGTTGAGTTGGGAGCCCCCGTCGAGGGACGCATCAAGTTCATCGTGGGATACAGCGGTTGGGAGAAGGGCCAGATTGCCGGTGAACTCGAACGTCACGACTGGGCAGTGCTCGACAATGGCGGCCGCGACCTTCTCATGGGTGCCGGCGATGACAACCAGTGGCGAGACGCCGTGATGCGCTTCGGCAACCGTTACCGACTGTGGCTCAGCATGCCCAGCGATCCCAGTTTCAATTAGTCAGAGACCTGCAACTAATTGAATAATAGTGAAATTATCAACTGTAGCAGAATGAGTCTAGTTATCGGCATTGACGTGGGTGGCAGCACCACCAAGATTGTTGGCCTGGAAAACGGCAGCAGCATCAAGTCACCCATGAACATCACCGCCAACGACCCTATCACATCATTGTTCGGGGCATTTGGCAAATACCTTTATGACAACGGCATCTCGCTTGACGAGGTCGAGCACGTCATGCTCACCGGCGTGGGTGCCAGTCGTGTTTCGACCCCCATCTACGGCCTGCCGACTACGCATGTCGACGAGTTCCAGGCCGACGGCTTGGGCGCGCGCTTTGCCAGCGGCTTGGACCGGCTCATCGTTGTGTCGATGGGAACCGGCACCACACTGGTGCGCGTCGACGGCGATACCATCAACCACATCGGCGGCATCTCGATGGGTGGCGGCACGCTTCAGGGCCTGTCTCACCTGCTGCTGAAGACCACCGACATCGGCGAGGTTGTAGAGATGGCCACCCATGGTGACACGTCCCACGTGAACCTTCATATCAAGGACATCAGCAACGGCGACATCGAGGGCCTTCCCATGCATGCCACCGCATCGCTGTTCGGCAAGGCCGTGAGCGGCAATGCCAATGATCAAGACATTGCCAAGGGATTGATTTACATGGTATTGGAGACCATCGGTTCGTGTGCCGTCCTGTCACAGGTCAACAGTGACTTCAAGGACTTTGTGCTCATCGGCAACATGACACGTCTGCCCGAATGCCGGGTCGTTTTCCCGATGATGGAGAACCTGTACGGCGTGAGGTTTCACATCCCTGATCACGCACGCTACTGCACTGCACTGGGAGCCGCCTTGTCCTATCACCAAAATACGAAAAAGGGGTAATTGCCCGTTTAATCAATATGGAACTGACTGTCGTCATCGTCAATTACCGCGTGAAGTACCTGCTGGAGCAGACTTTGCGCTCGGTGGAACAGGCCATGCAAGGCATGTCCGCCGAGGTTATCGTCGTCGATAACCTGTCGGGCGACGACAGCATCGCCTTTTCCCGCGAGCGCCATCCCCAGGTGACTTACATCGAGAATCAAGAGAATTTGGGTTTTGCCCGAGCCAACAACCAGGCTATCATGCAGGCCCGCGGCGAGTACACGCTCATCCTCAACCCCGACACCATCATCACAACCCGATGCCTGCAAGAAGGCATCGCCTGGATGCGGTCCCATCCCAAATGCGGCGCCATTGGAGCGCGCATGATGGACGGCAACGGTGTTTTCCTTCCCGAGAGCAAGCGCGCCTTCCCCACCCCCTGGGTGTCGTTCTGCAAGATTTTCGGTCTGTCCAAGTTGTTTCCCCTCTCGCCGTTGTTTGCCAAGTACCACCTGCGCTACCTGAGCGACCAGGAGCCTCAATGCATCGATATCCTGTCGGGAGCCTACATGCTGTGCCGCACAGCCGTGCTACAACAACTTGGAGGCTTTGATGAGGACTTTTTCATGTATGGCGAGGACATTGACCTGAGTTACCGCATTGTCAAAGCCGGTTATGAGAACTGGTTCCTGCCCACACCAATGGTGCACTACAAGGGCGAGAGCACACACAAGGACTCGATGCGCTATGTGCGCGTGTTCTACGACGCGATGCTCATCTTCTACCGCAAGCATTTCCCACGGTTCAACGTCATCTTCTACCCCTTCGTCAAGTTGGGCGTGCTGGTGCGTGCCTCGATGGCGATGGTCAAGCGTCTCATTAAACGCCTGTTGCCTGCCGGCAGCAAGTCGCCCAGCGAATCGTGGCCTTGGGTCATCGTCAGCGACCATGCCGATGAGGTGGCCAAGCGCGCCGGCATCGGAGAATTCAAGGAGAGCATTCCCGCCACGGGTAATTACAATGTGCTTGTCGATGACGGGTGCCGATCCTGTGACCAAGTGGTTGACTACATCAAGGCCCATGGCGGAACTGAGCGCCTGGCATTCCATATCTTTGCCGACCGTCACGGCGTCGTCATTTCACCCAAAATGTCATGAGTATGAACACGATGATGAAAAATGAGAATATCGCGCTCAGGCCTTTAGAGCCGACCGACCTTGACACGCTCTATCACTGGGAGAATGACTGCGCATTGTGGGTGGTGAGCGACACCGTGGCTCCCTATTCCCGAGCCGCCCTGTGGCAGTACCTGGAAGCCTACACGGGAGACATCTACGCCCAACGGCAACTGCGCCTGATGATCACGCTTGCCAGCGACGGCACGCCCGTGGGCACTATCGATTTCCTGAACTTCGACCCGTTGAACAACCGCGCCGAACTCGGCCTGTTCATCGACAGCCGTTACCGGGGCAAGGGCTTGGGCCGCCAGGCCCTGGAATTGCTCACCGACTATGCCCGTGAGCACCTTGGCCTGCGCCAGTTGTATGTTTACATCGCCGTTGACAACGAGGTGTGCCTCAAGTTGTTCGACAGTTATGGCTATCTGCGCGTGGGCATCATCAAGTCATGGGTGAAACGTGGCAACACCTACCGTGACGTGGTTTTATTGCAGATGATACTCTAATCGATTATTATGGCACGTGACAACCGCATAGACACGCTGAAGGGACTGCTGATTATTCTGGTGGTTCTTGGACACGTCATCACCGCACTGGATAATGTCAACAGAATCAACCACGCCGTGATGGGAATGATCTATGTGTTCCACATGCCTCTGTTCATCCTCATCTCGGGCTACCTGACCAAATCCCCCGAACATCAAACTCCTCGCGAGATGTGGCAAGGTGTGCTCAAGATTTTCATCACGGTGATTGTCTTCCAGTTGTTGAGTGCCATGATTTCATCGACAGGCAGCACGGTGGCATGGGCATGGGCAAACAGTGACAGTACCTCGCCGGTACCCGAGAACACGTCTTGGGCCTATTACTTCGGCGGTCGCTTTCTCAAGGCCATGACCATCTTCCCCTACGGCATCCTGTGGTACATCATGAGCCTTATTTACTGGAGGGTATTGCTCTATTACACTCCCAAGTCGCTGCTGAAGAATCCCATCCTCTACCTGGGCATCGCGCTGGTCGTGTCGTTGTTGTGCGGCCTCACCCACCTGGGTAAATTCCTGACAATTCAGCGCACACTCAATTTCTATGTCTTCTTCCTGCTGGGCTACTATTACAGGCAAGGCGTCCTCAACAATCGCTGGTGGCATGCCAACGTCCTGCATGGTGCCGTGGCGGTCGTGCTGTTGCCCATCATTTTCATACTCTATCCCCATTGCGGCAATGTGCTGAATGGCGCCGACCATTATGAACTGAGCGGCCTTCCTCAAAAAGCGATGATACTGGCTTGCTCCATCGCCATGTCGCTGCTGGTGTTCAATCTTGTCCGGGACGTCAAGTGCTTGCGCCCCATCGGCAAGGACAGTTTGTTCTATTACCTGTACCATATTTATCTGGTCAATGACGTTCTTGCGACGTTTGTGCAGATATTCCACTGGCCCACTTCGCTGCCATTCATCCTGCTGTACACGACAGTCATCATGGGCGTGTTGATCGTCATGACCAGAGTGCCGTTCTTCTGGTGGTTGATACACCCCACCAATCCGTTTAAACGCTGAGGATAATACCTAACCGTTCACTATTTAACGTTCTATCACAAAAAAGATTGAGATTTCCCGAAATTCAGGAAACCCCAATCAACATAAGACTATACTCTCTCGATCTCTTTATTAACTTACTTGATTTTAGCCAGTGTCTGCTCGTCAGGATCTATGGCGACAATCTTTCCCTGGACGTCGATCAGGAACGAATGGTAACCGTTCTCAAGGCGCCAGCTCCTGATGATGTCGTCCTGCACCTCGGTTGACGTGCTGAACTGTGCCGAGCGGTCAAGGTTATCGATTGTCACGATGCTGTTGAAAACGGACTGATTGCGGTCCATATTCACCGAGACATGTGTATAGGTCACCCCATCCTGACGAGAAAGGCGGTCATAACGCATATTCTCCAAACGGGAAACGGCATCGGCCGATGACCAGAAGGTGAGCAGAATGTTCTCGCCACGATGCTGCTGGAGCGGTGACAGGCCATTGTTATTGTCCAGGATAAGAGCAGGAGTCTTATACCCGATGCGGCTATCGGCAGGAGCCGAATAGTAGGCCGAAGTGAACAAGGTGAGCAACCCCACAACAGCAATCGCTAAAAACGTCTTATTCATTCATTCACAGTTTCGTTTCACATTCAGAGTGTTACATCGGGTCAAACCCGTCGCGCCACTCCTGTCTATCATCAACACACCCAACGGACCCTAACGATTTCCATTGGGTCTGCAAAATTAATCAAAAAAAGTTATTAACAACTAAATAAATCGGAAAAAATGCGGATTTCCATACAAATACCGAACTTTTAAGGCCTTATGCGGTATTTATTGGTGAAAACACATCCAAATTTGGCACTATATAATAGTCGAAAAATTGTCGAAAAAC
>JAZQJW010000027.1:0-16756 GCA_045541835.1 Sodaliphilus sp.
GTCAGCTTCTCAATGCCGCTGGCGGATATATTGTAATAGGTGATGGGATAACGCCTGCTTTCCCTTCTCACGCACGCTTGCTCAAAGATGCTCTTGTCGGTGAGTCTCATGAAGTTATGGCGGCAGGCAAATGAGAGCTGCACAGGCAGATAATCACGCCAGTCGGGATGTCCTGCTCCTGTAAGCCTAATGGTGCCGGAGCAGTCAAAGGTGTGGTCATCCAGAAAATAAGGCATCAACGCTGTTAAGTTAGAGAACAGGCTACGGCACTTGGCCTCTTTGCCCGCATTGTAGCGTTTCCCGACACTGCGTAGCAGTGGCATCGGCATGCATAATGGCTTGGGTATGTTGATGTGTAGGTTCTGTGCGGCCCAAGCCCTCACCCTGGTCACCAGCTCTCCCACTTGGGGCAGTTGTGCGGATGGGGCCGTCAGGTGAAACGTCTTGCCTTGTGCATCGGGATTGAGTGTTAGAGAAACCACCCTCTGGGCCACATCATCTACTGGGATGATGTTTACCGTCTGACTTGGACTGACTGGCAAATATCTGAGTTTGCCTTGTAGCATAAGTTTCAATACATAGTAGATGGTATTGAAATTGCGGGTGCGGCCAGTGAGGCTATTGCCGACAATCATGCCCGGGCGGCAAATGGTTATCGGCAAGCCAGATTCCCTGACGATCTTTTCGGCTTCGGCCTTGCTCTGCTCATATTGACTGTTGAATTGTTCAGGTAGGGGAGCGTCTTCGGTGATGAGCCCTCTGTGGGTGCCTGCGACATAGGCGGTCGAGATATGGGTGAATCGCTGCAGTTGCGACAAGCCTTCAGCCAATCTTACCATGTGCCGTGTGCCATCGACATTGACTCTCCACAGTTCGTCCCTCGACTTCTGGACTCCAGTCTCGGCGGCACAATGGATGACGTGAGTTGTGCAGGGTGGCAGGGGCACTAAAGTGTGTGCCTGGGTGATATCCCCCATGATGGGTATTATCCGACGGTCAATGGCGTCAAACAGGTCTTTGTCTTCCCACCACAATGATTGCAGCCGATGGCTTGCCTCGGCCTTGGAACCGGCTCGCACCAGGACGTGGATGGTACTGTCCGTTGTCGTTAACAGGCTCGAGACGACCTCGGTTCCCAGCATTCCTGTTGCTCCTGTTATGAAAAATGATTTCTCAGCCATGATGCAAAGAATTGGCTCATTCCCTGTACTTTCTTTTCGCTGTCGATCTGATGCTTGGCAATCATGTCGGCAATCTCTGCTTGATGCTCATCGGCCCGTTGCAGCGAGGAGGTTATCCATTCGCCCAGAGTGTTGTCATCCACGTGACGGAGATAATTGTCGGCAAGCCCGGCCTCTCGCATGAGTCCATCAAGCCGGCCATCCATCGAGACGGCAACAATGGGTATGGCGCGCACCATACTTAGCACGGCGGCATGGTATCGCGATGTGAGGAGCACTGACAGTTGACGCAACAGGCCCGTCATCTGGAACACATTGTGGTCTGCCGAATGGTAAATCTGATGAGGACCGTCAATCATTTGTCCCAGCAGGCGGCACGCTTCGGCATCGACTTTCTCCATACCCAGGATGGCGACAAATGCACCGTTCTCCCGCTGGTAGCGGTTGACTGCCTGTGCCACCTGTGACAGGTAATGCCTGAACTGCTGTCGACGCCGAGCACTGTCGCTGTGGAAGTACATTTTATCATATTGCCCCTTGTGATTACCCGTCAACATGGCTTTGTCCCATCGCCATATTGATGGGCGCACTGGCCACCAGAATGGGTTGATCACGGCAACCCCTATCAGCGGTGCTTTCCCGTCCCATCCATCTTTTGCCAACTGCTGTCGCGCCCAAGTCTCGCCTTTGGATGTTTGGAATGGCCAGGCCGTGTCTGTACCCACGTGTCCTTTCAGCCCCAAGGCCTCCAGATTATGCAAGGATTCCTCGGTGCGAACCATAAAGTAGGTGTCCAAGCACATGTCTTGAGCCAACTCGGCCAACCACCCATCCAGATGCCCCACCTCAGAGCCGTAGGCTATGCATGGTTTTCCCTGTCGCCGCATGATGCCCGCTGCCTCGCAGAAGAAGACCGATAGCGCCTTGGCAAAAGTCGTCGTGAGTGTCGATCCCTCACACAAGATGGCCGCATGATGACAGGAGCAAGCCCGCAGTAGCGACACAAAAAACAGGGTGGTGAACTTCCAGCGGCGCACATGACTGGGAAAATAGCCCTCGACATTGTCATCGTCAAGCGTCATCACAGTCATTTCGACATGGTCAGCGCCGAGTGCATCTTCCAGTTGCTTGACCAGGGCCACGACCCGGGCATCGGCGCCGGTGTTGCGGGCACCGTTGTAACCCACAAGGAGTAACTTGCATGGTGCCCCCTCTTGCCACTCCTCGTAATGGGCAATGTGCAGGCGCGACAAGGGCTTGGCCCAGCCAGCGATCCAGACCATCAGTCGAACAATATAGGATAATAATCTGTCCAAATAAATATTAATTGCGTGATTCTTTCTCGTTGTCGGCGAGGTGGAATAATCGTTTCTTGAGCGTTGTGATGATGTTGTCCAGCTCAAGGGCCAACCGGTGGTAGTCCTCGGAATTGAGTTCGCAATCGGCCAGGCACTTACTCATCCCCTGAGGGATGATGTCAAAGGCCTGTTGTTCCATCTGGCGGCCTTTCTCGGTGAGCGATACTATCTGCTGCCGCTTGTCTTTCTCGCCCTTCTTGCGGGTGACTAAACCTGACTTCTCCATGCGTTGCAACAGCGGTGTGACGGTGTTGGTTTCCAGGAGCAGCCGACGGGCAATATCATTCACGGGTTGTGAGTCTTGCTCCCAAAGCACCATCAGCACCAGGTATTGTGGATAGGTAATGCCCAGTTCGTGCAACAATGGCGTGTAGGCTTGGGTCACCAGTCTTGTCGCGGCATAGAGCCTGAAACAGACTTGATTGCCAAGTTGTAATTCGGTGTGCATTACTGCTTTGCAATGACTTATGCCAGCATCTCCTCAATGTCTTGCTCAAAATCCTTGGGCTCGGTAGTGGGGGCATAGCGCTTGATTGTCTCGCCATCTTTCGAGATCAGGAATTTGGTGAAGTTCCACTTGATGTCGCTGTCTTTCTCGACACTCTTGCTGATGGTCTTGAAGAGTTGTTGCGCGGCCTTGGCTTTAAGTCCGTGGTACTCCTCGGTGGGAGCCTGGGCCTTCAAGTATTCAAATATGGGCTCGGCATCTGCACCGTTCACACAAGTTTTTTTCATGATCTGGAATGTCACACCATAGTTCAACTGGCAGAACTCCTCAATCTGGCTGTCGCTGCCAGGGTCCTGCTCCTTGAATTGGTTGCAAGGGAAGCCGATGATGACCAACCCCTTGTCTCTGTATTTCTGGTTCAGCGCCTCCAATCCTTCGAACTGGGGTGTAAAACCGCACTTGCTGGCCGTGTTGACAATCAGCAATACCTTGCCTTCAAACTGAGCGAAATCAATCTCTTTGCCTCTGCTCGTCAAGGTCTTGAAATCATAAATCTTCTGCATGTCTTTATCGTTAATGAGTTGTTTATATCGTTTGCGACACAAAATTACAAATAAATATTTATATCGCGCACGATTTAATTTATTATTTAAGTAACTTTAACAATGTGTTGCGTCCATGATATGTCCTGAACCGATTCGCCATAGTTTATCCTCTACCCCAGTTCGGGATAAGATTACTCCCAAATAGAAAGTTGCTTTGAGTGTTCGAGGTAAAAGCCTCGGATAGCTGTGGGCTTGTTGTCAAAGAAGCAATAAGCCCCCATGGCTGAGATGAGGTTCATCTGGAAGTTGTGGATTGAGCGGTGTCTGGAGTGTACCAGGTCGGCAGTGTTCTTGAGCAGGTCGTTGATGATCTCAATGACGTATCGCTTGCGCAGCATCACCTTGTCATACAGTGGCATAAGCCTGTTCTTCATGTTGGATCTCAGCCCCGTGACGATGTGCGTTCCGTTCTCAAACAGGAACTCGAAGAGCTTTGTCGAGATGTATCCCCTGTCACCGAACAGCCGCCCGTAAATCCTCTTTGCCAGCACGTCCCACACCCTCATGTCACGGTCGTCGACGTTAGCACCCGTGAGCACGAAGGTGATGATTTCGCCCAAATCATTGCACACGAAGTGCAGCTTGAAGCCGTGGCACCATCCCATCGTGCCCTTGCCGTCGGTTGCCAGGCCCCTGAACACCTTGTTGGCGTAGCGGCGCAGGTTGTGGCACACAGGTATCATCGTGCTGTCCACGAACGTGATGCCTGTGCAGGAGCCGAAGGCCCTGAGATTGAGGAAGAACAT
The DNA here is from genome assembly GCA_045541835.1 of Sodaliphilus sp. Taxonomy (GTDB): domain Bacteria; phylum Bacteroidota; class Bacteroidia; order Bacteroidales; family Muribaculaceae; genus Sodaliphilus. The sequence continues at coordinate 4,339 of JAZQJW010000027.1, forward strand.
CATGTGGAAGAACACGCGGCCCTCCAGCTCCACAAAGCGGTTATAGGACACGGCAGTAGGGAACTCTTGTGCCAGATGGACCTTGATGAAGTGCATGTAGAAGTGCTTGAAGTTGCGTAATGTGCCAAAGTGGTACAGCAGCAGGATAGTCATGATCTCGCTGTGCGACATGTTTGCCTTGCGGTTGCGCCTGCGCACGCCGTCACTGACCAAAACCGGCTGCTTTGACATTTCCTGCTCAAATTCTTTGCAAAATTCGTCAATGATAAAGAAAATTTCTATAACTTTGTAGTCTGTAATCATAGCGAGTAATATTTTGTTAAATTGTTGATTGTCAGCTACAAAATTACAAAATATCTCGCTATTTTACAATTTTTTAGACCACTATTTTCGATGATTTCTTATCCCGAACTGGCGTAAATCTAAAAGAAAATGAGTGTTTAGCAAAAGATTTTGCCACCTTTGCCGATAGATACAAAAAATTGCTCATTATGAAAAAAGTCGTTATTCTAATTCTTGTTATCGCTGCAATAGTTGCGTTGTTGATGATGGGTAATAATCATCGACAGGAACAGCGATTGTATAGCAAGATGCAGGGTTACTTGAATGTGGATTGGCAAAACAGTGCTTTGGAAAGAAGTTCTGATTATTCTTTTCCTTTGGTTCTTCAACCCATCAATATAGAAGGTGATAGCATTAGTTTGCCTTTGATTATGATTAAGAACGACACAATCACTAACGATACTACAAACAATCAAACCATTTCAGAACGAGAACTGGAGTGTGTTGGTTCATGGCAGATTATTAGTTGTCAGCCAGACTCAATCCAAATTCTAGTTCCGGGGCATCCATTTAGTGGAAAGTATGAGGTCGCATTCAAAAAAGAATACATTAGTAATCAGTATCATTTCTTGATCTATCTCAAGAATGATTCTACTAATCTCATCTGTGAAAAAAACGAATCATTTATCTCTGGCCGTCCCAAGATGTTAGAAAATTGGGAGGATTGAAGTAATATAGCATTTGGGTTAATCTTGGATTAAGCAGCGTCTTTTCAAGTCATACGCGGTTGATTTACCTTTGTGGCAAATCAACCGATTTTTTTTATGATACTGACGATAAACGGAAAGCAGGCAGCGCTGAAGAAGGGGTCTTCGATAGAGTATGTATCGGAGAACCGCATCTTCACCGATGCCGACGACTACAGCATGGAGATTGAACTGCCCCTGGCGGACTGTCCCCAGAACCTCGACATCTTCGGCATGATCACCCGAAAACCAGCCGTAGGTGACGGTCCAGGAGAGCGAGGACTTAAAGGCGACTATCGCTCAAAAACAAGTTCAGGTAGCATAATAATTGCATTTGGCCAACGTTAATTAGTAGTAATATTAAAATTAGAGCCATGATAAGTAAGTTAAAGTATTTAGGATTTATCCTACTATTATTCACATTGTTCTCCCTCGCATCTTGCAGCAACGAAGACGATGTGGAGAAGCGGTTGACGAGCAAGCAAAAGGAAACCTATGCGCAGAACATTTCGGGCGAATATCCTGGCCGGTATGTCATTGTCTACAAAAACAAGGATTGTGTCGAAGGAACCGACGAGGAAGGTCGGCGCATAACGAAAGCCCATAGTGAAACCTTCAGCGACGTACAGGTTGATGTGTCTGACAATAAGATGCTGCATGTATTCTTTCAAGACTTCCCCGTTTCGCTGATTTCAAAGGTCGTGGATGCGGACGAAGGGCTGAGCCATGCACTCGCCGGAGCCTCCCCACAGGCCATCACTGCACGCTATGGCTTCGACTACGACACGGACTTTTTGCACATCAAATGGGCTTTCATCCCCAATGTCATGCTGCTGAACTTAAACTACGGCGATACCGATCACCATATCCGCATAGAGTTTAATAACAACAGTCAGACTTACAAGTTTACGGAGAACGAACTGAAACAGCCGAAAGCATTCGGCTCACTTGCTGAAAACGGCATCGCTCTGCAACTGGAAGCTATCTATGACGGTTCCATTCTCATACAGCGCTTCGGCTATGAGAATGGGAACTATATGCATATTCTCTTCAAAACTGATTAATAAAAAACAGAGAAATCGGAATTTAACAGTATGAAAATAGAATTGCGGAAATGGTCTTTGGCTGACAAAATAGAACTGAAAGAATTGTGCAATGCCGTTGATAGGACATACTTGTCAGACAGATTGCCGAATCCTTACACAGATGATGATGCTAATCGGTGGCTGAATATGGTTGCCAAAAGCGAGGGCGTTGACGGAACTTTCCGCGCAATGGTTGTGGATGGGAAGATTGTTGGTAGTGTTTCCATTGAACGAAAAACAGACATTTACAGGCTTGATGGTGAATTAGGTTACATGTTATTGAAAGACTATTGGAATCGTGGCCTGATGAGTCAAGCTGTGAGACAAGTGTGTGAGATAGCAATAAAGGAACTTGGTCTCAATCGAATTACGGCAAATGTCTTTCATCCCAATTTGGCATCTCAGCGTATTTTACTAAAGAATGGTTTTATACAAGAAGGTTTCATGCGCAAAGCGGCAATTAAAGGAGGAATTATTTACGATATACTCTTATATGGTTTATTGAAATAAATTCCAATTTATCGGGCCGTCTTTTCAGGTTTAGAGCGGTTGGATTACCTTTGTGGTAAACCAACCGTTTTTCTTTGATTTAACGTGAGTTCGGTATAAGAAAAGTGTTTCTATCAATTAGTTATGTTGTGAATTGATAGAAACACACTTATGGATAAAAAGCCAGTTATTCGGCTATTTGCCAAATCACTTTACTCGTCAACTGAAATACTCTTAATAATGTTGTTCATCGCTTATTATATCAAACATCTTCTTGTAATGCTTTGACTTATCCAGGAAGCCTTCATAATATTCACTATGTTCCTTTGGAATCGACGTACCGTTATACACTTCCTTGAACTCTTCATTTGAACCAGAAGACTTTTGCTTCACGATAGCCTTAATTAATTTGCCGTCATTGAAATAGAAACGGTATTCCCAGTCGAGATCATCCAAATCATACTCATTGAAGGCGTAGATGAATTCCACATTGCCCTTCTCATCGTAAAGATATTCCCGATAAAAATTGCGGGCGGCAAAATTATATTTCACTGTCACAAATTCTATACGCTTAGGAGGGAATATCTCAGGAGCATCATCCTCACTTTCTTCATGTATCTCATCATGATAGATATATACATCTTCTTTATGCTTGCCTGTGCCGGGATAGTTTTCCTGAATCTCCACGTGATAAAAAGTGGGAACAGGATATTCCTCAGTCCATGTCGCCATTTCAGCAACATTACTATTTATTTCGTTATAATGCTTGCGGATCTTTTCCACAGTTGTTTGGGCATCAACTACCTGAAATAGAGCGAATACAGTTAAAAATAATAAAAATGATTTTTTCATATTAATATGCATTTTTGGTTTGTATTATTGAATGATACAAAGATAGTTGATTATTTTTAATAAAATACTTTTACATGGAAAATTTTGCTAATATCACGTGAGTTCGGTTTAAGGATTATGCAATAAGTCTGCTCTTGTCAATGATTTCAATATTCAAAGAAGGCTTCTTAGGCATGAGGTGGTATGCAATCATTCCTGCCAGCAGATTAGCCGCAAAATTGTTGACAGAGAGGTGCCTGGTGTGGTCTATCTGACAGATGCTCTTCAACTCGTCGTTCACCGTTTCAATAACTGACCTCTTTCTTGGAGATGGGGATGCGCGAGAATAGGGAGTCAGGATTAGAAGACGAAGAAGCGAGATGCTGGAGCCGGGATTAGAAGGGAAGGAAGCGAGCAGCGGGGGCGACAAGATTCACTCGCTTAACTCGTGCATCTTGTGCGCTCCCGCGGGGGCGCTGCTGTTGAACAACCGATTGCTGCGCAATCTTTTGGTTGTTTTGTTATAGGGACGCGCTCAAGTAAACTCGGCGTCACCCCCATAACAAAACAACCGGCCACTTGCGCGGTCGGTTGTAAGCGGAGAGGACAAGATTCGAACTTGCGGTAGAGTTACCCCTACGGCAGTTTAGCAAACTGCTGGTTTCAGCCACTCACCCACCTCTCCGGTAGCTAGCTGAAAGTATTTTTTCAATAGCGACTGCAAAGGTAGTGCTTTTTTTTATACCTGCAAGCAATTTCGCCGAAAAATTTCAAAAATTGTTTTTTTCTTCACTTATTCGTTGCCGTGGTCGAACCAGTTGCTGGGCCTCCAGTTGAGGGTAAGTATCCACATCGAGAGGCAGGCAAGAACCAGTGTGATGATAATCATGGTGGCGAGAATGGGGTAGGAGAGCATGCGTCCCAGCGTGGCATAATAAATGTCACGGAATTCATACAAGGACTTGCTGAACATGCCCGAAGCGGTCTCGAAGTCGACCCACAGCACGCAGGTCTTGGAGAATGGAATGAGCGACATCACGACATAACTGGAGATAACGCCCCAGCGGCCACGGTAGTTGCCCAGGAACTTGCGCAGGCCCTCGGCAATGAGGCCGAAGCCGAAGCAGCCGAACATGAGGAACTCGTGTCCCTGACCGATGATGAAGTTGAACAGCAACAACAGGATGGCGCACAGCATGGCAACACCGGGAATGGGGTAGCGCTGGCAAAGCTTGAAGTAGGGCCACGACGCGGTAACGGCTGCGATGACGGCACTATAGGTCCATGCGTAAGGATGCACCATGCCGAACAACTCAACGATGAAAAAGGCCAGCACATACAGCAGCGCTAATCCAATGACTTTATAAGCTCGTTCCATAATGGATATCTTTAGTCTAAAAAGGATTAAAACTATAACTTTGCCGACAAAGATACTGCAATTTGACTATTTCGCAATAAGAAAAAGACGCTAAATCGTCATTATGAGGCATTTTTTTGGGAAAATCCATCCCGAAAACCACTGGGGCTGCATCTCGTGGCAGCGGTCGGCGGATGCCGTTGGCGGCCATGGCGATGTGGGATTTTGAAAAAATATTGTACCTTTGCGCCTGTGAAGATTATCCGCACATCTATATTGCCGTTCAAGGGATACAACGCCATCAATCTGCTGGGGGTGCTCTTTGTGCATCACGGGGTCTATCTGAGCGATGAACTGATGAACCACGAGCGCATCCACACGGCCCAGCAGCGCGAGATGCTGTTTGTCTTTTTCTACCTCTTCTATCTGGTGGAGTGGTTGGTGCGCCTGTTGATGCGCGGCAATGCTTACCGCAACATCTCTTTTGAACGGGAGGCCTACGCCCACCAGCGCGACCTGGGTTATCTGAAACATCGTCAACACTACGCTTGGCGCCGCTACCTGAAGCGTCCAAGCCGTAAACGCTAACATAATAATCATCATAGATATAATGAGACGAATCGCATTATTCATCACCATGGTACTCGTTGCCACCCTGCAGTTGCTGGCCTCGCGCACGGCACAGGAGGCTGTCGACAAGTTCGTGTCCGACAGTTCGCTGCAATATGCCTCGGTGGGTGTTCAGGTGATAGACCTGGCCACAGGGGAGCCCATTGCCAGCTATCGTCCCGAGCAGGCCAACATCACCGCTTCGACGATGAAGACGGTGGTGTCGTCGGCCGCACTGGGGCTGCTGGGGCCGCATTTCCGCTTTGAGACACCGGTCTATCTCGACGGTGAGGTCATCGGCGGCCGTTTTGTGGGCGATATTGTCATCCGTGGCTTGGGCGATCCTACGCTGGGCTCAGTTTTCCTGCCCAGGCAGGCCAACATCGTCAGCGAGATTCTCGCCGCCCTGCGTGCCCGTGGCATCACCGCTGTCGAGGGCCGTGTGGTGGGTGATGACAGTTACTACTGTTTCCCCTACTTTGACGAGGACTGGGATGTGGGCGATCTGCCCTATGACTATGGCGCTGCCGTTCACGCCTTGAGTTTCCATGACAACCTGGTGACGATGTCGTTCACGATGGATTCACAGGGTGGCCTGGCGCAATCATCGTTCACGCCGCCGGTGCCGGGCTTGCAGGTCGTCAGCCGATGCCGCAACATGGGCGACCGCAACGCCATCACGGCCTATCTGGACTATAGCGTGCCGGCCTTCGTGCTCACGGGCGAAACGACGGCCAAGAGTTACTCCGACACCTATGCCAACCCCACGCCTGCCCCCATGCTGGTCGACAGTGTGGAGCGCGCGTTGGTCCGCAGCGGAATACGTTATGACTTTGATGCCACGGCCCGTGCCGCTGTCTCCCGTCCTGAACGCAGCCTGCTCGTGCTGCACAAGTCTCCCGAACTCACCGAAATCATCACCTCGCTGCTGGACCGCAGCGACAACATGTTCGCCCACTCCCTGCTGCGTGCCATCGGAGCGCGCGATTGGGAACTCAAGGGATATGACCGCATGCCCAGCAACCTGGATAAGGTGGGTGTCGCCGCCGTCAAGCGCTGGCTGGAGGTGCAGGGTGTGGACACCAGGCCGCTTTTCATGCGTGACGGCAGTGGTCTGGCTCGTGCCAACAAGGCTTCGGTCGAGTTCTTCGGCGATATGCTGACGATGATGGCCGACCGCCGGTTCGACGGTGTGCGCTTGTGCGACCTCATGCCCAAGGCGGCTGGCCGTGCCGGCAAGACCCTCAAGGAGAACCCGTTGAGCGACAGGATTGTGCTCAAGTCGGGCAGCATGACCCACGTGCAGTGCTACGTGGGCTATTATCCTGCCGGGGAGCCCCGCTACGCCTTTGCCGTGCTGGTCAACAATTTCACGTGTTCCCAGGCTTCGATTCGTGAGAAAATCGGCACCTTCCTGTGCGACCTTTTTAAGTGAAAACAGGCTGCCCAGGGCAAAGCCCAATCCATTTCCATTGGCTTTGGCGACCGCTATTTTTTTAGATAAAATAGTTGGTGTTTCAAAAAAAGTTATTAAACTTGCAGGTTAAATGTAAAGCAAATCCTTGGCGATTTGTCGCTAAGCAACAATAAAACAGACGATTATGGACATGTCGATAGAGAAAATGTTATCTCATGTGTATGAGATTGAAGGGCTGATGCTCGTTACCCGTCGATTGGGTGAGGAGAACACGCCCGATGTCATTACCAATAAAATACAACGCAAGGTGCGCGAACTGGCCGAGATGTGTGGCGTGGACCTCACGCCTCAAGCCCCTGCCGCCGAGCCTGTAGCACCCGTTAAGGCTCCTGTTGCCGCCCCTGCCGAGGCGCCTTCGGAGGCTCCCGAGACTCCTGAGGAGCCCGCCGCCGAGCATCTGCCCGACGAGGATTATGATGCCGACGAGACGTGGCAGCACGACAATGGCGAGGAGTTCAAGGAGGTGTTCTCTCTGGACTATAAGGAACCCGTGCACGAGTTGGTGGACCCCCTCGAGGTTCCCGTCGAGGACCGTGAGCCCGACGATGACATCACCGTAGAGTTCATTGAGGCTCCCGAAGATATGCCCGAGATGGCGCCTGCCGCCGTGGCCGATGAAGAGACTCGCATTTTAGAGCCTGTCGCCGAGGCCGATGAAGAGACGCGCATCCTGGAGCCCGCCGCTCCGTCCACCCCCGTTCCTCCGGTATTCCGCATGCCCGACGAGAACGATGAGCCGGTTCCCGAGCCCGATCCCGCCGTGCTGCCCGAGGCCGCCGAGGGTCCCGACATCGAGGTCGAGTTCATTGAGGGCGAAGACTTCACCGTTCCCGAACCCGAGGACGAGATGCCTGTTCCCCCCGTTCCCACCGAATTTCCCGAGCCCGAGGAAGCCCCCAGCGCTCCCTTGCGTGTCGACGAGAAACTGCAGCGCACGATGTCCAAGGAAATCCGCAAGGCCTTCTCGCTCAACGACCGTTTCCGTTTCCAGCGCGAGTTGTTTGCCGGCAGTGCCGACGCGTTGAACACGGCGCTTGAGCACATCGAGGCGATGCGCACTTACGGCAACGCCGAACTGTATTTCTTCAGCCAGTTGCATTGGGACCGCGAGAATGAGGTCGTTCAAGACTTCATGAACATCGTCCGCAACCATTTCCAGAAGTGATTCACTGACCGCCTTGCGATGGCAGGAAAACTGTACATAGTGCCCACACCCGTAGGGAACCTTGGTGACATGACACCCCGTGCCATCGAGGTCCTCAAGACGGTGGACACGGTGCTTGCCGAGGACACCCGCACCAGCGGCGTGCTGCTCAAGCATTTCGGCATCAGCACTCCCATGCGCAGTCACCACAAGTTCAATGAGCATGAGGCGGTGGCCGCTGTCGTTGAGCGCCTGCTGGCAGGTGAGGTGATGGCGTTGATCAGCGATGCTGGCACACCGGGCATCAGCGACCCGGGCTTCCTGCTCTCCCGCGAGTGCCGCCGTCGCGGCGTCGAGGTGGAGACATTGCCGGGGGCGACAGCCTTCGTGCCGGCTCTCGTCAACTCGGGCCTGCCGTGCGACCGGTTCGTCTTTGAGGGTTTCCTGCCGCCGAAGAAAGGCCGTGCCACGCGCCTGGAGGAACTCAGCCGTCAGCCGTTGACGATGGTCTTCTATGAGTCGCCCGTGCGCCTGTTGAAGACCCTGCAGCAATTTGCGGAAGCCTTCGGCCCGGAGCGCGAGGCCAGCGTCGTGCGCGAAATCAGCAAACTTCACAACACGACCCATAACGGGACGTTGAGCGAACTGGTGGACCATTTCACGGCCAACGAGCCACGAGGCGAGATTGTCATCGTGGTGGCAGGTTGCCCGCCGGCTGCTGCGGTCAAGGTGGACAAGTATGCCGCCTTCAAGGGCAAGAAGGCACGGATTTGATAGAGATAAAGAGTACTATGATAGTGTCAATAGATAGACAATAATTTAAAATCCCAATAGGTATGAAAAAAATCGCATATTTCGTTTGGTTGATGATTGGGCTGGCTGTGTTGCCCGCCTGCCATCGCGAGAATCAATCGGACCAACAGGCGCTCAAGATGGACTCCATCAATGCCGCCCTGCAGGATTCCATCAATACGGCCAACGCCGAGAAGGACAGTTTGATGCAACTCATGGGAGAAATTGCCGATGGCCTGCAGCAAATCAAGGAACTGGAAGACATCATGTCGGTCAACAACCTGAACGGTGAGACCCCCGACCGCAAGAAGCAAATGCGTGACGACATCGTGCTCATCCAGCAATCCATCACCAAGCAGAAGCAGCGCCTTGCCGATCTGGAGAAACGCCTAAAACAGTCCACCAACTACAATGCCACGATGGAGAAGACCATCGCCAACATGAAGGCGCAACTCGAAGAGCAGGAGAAGAAAGTCAACGAGTTGACCAACCAGTTGGCCGCCGCCCATGTTCAGATTAAGACCCTGAACCAGAGCGTTGACTCCCTCAACACCGTCAACAAGGCCGTGACCAAGGAGAAAGAGGCCGCCCAGGAGGAATCCAAGCAGTTGACCAAGGAGGTGAACAACCTCAACACCTGCTACTATGTCGTCGGCTCCAAGAAGGAACTCAAGGCCCACAAGATCATCGAGAGCGGCTTCCTGCGCAAGACCAAGATTCTGCAAGGCGACTTCGAGATGTCTTATTTCACCAAGGCCGACCGTCGCACCTTGAGCGAAATCCCCCTTCACAGCAAGAAGGCCCAAGTGATGACCAATCACCCCAAGGATTCTTATGAGATTGTGGATCAGGGCGGTACCAAGACGCTTCGCATCCTGAACGCTAACCGTTTCTGGGAAAAGTCCAATTTCCTCGTCATCAAGGTGGATTAAGGAGGGACTGGCTTTTTCGCGAGAAATGCATGAGTGGAACGAGAAGATGAAAGTCGTTCTGGCATTTGACAAATTCAAGGGTTCGGCAACGGCCGGGCAACTCAACGAGGCCGCGCAAGACAGTTTGCGTGGCCTTGATGATGTTACGACCGTCTGCGTCCCAGTGGCCGACGGCGGTGACGGCACCACCGAGGCCCTGGCGGCCCACCTGCAGGGGCAGTGGGTGACCGTTCCCACGCTGGGGCCGCTCATGCAGCAGGCTCCTGTCACGGCCCGTTATTTCCTGTGTGACGACGGCACGGCAATCATCGAGGTGGCTGCCGCCAGCGGACTGGCGCTGTTGTCGCCCGACGAACGTGACGTGATGCGTGCCTCCACCCTTGGAACCGGCTTGCTGATGCGCGACGCGATGGAACGGGGCAGCCGCGACATCGTGCTGGGTCTGGGCGGCTCGGCGACTTGTGACGCGGCGATGGGCATCCTGTGTGCCCTGGGGGCGGAGTTCCTTGACGCCGATGGCCATCACCTCTATCCCTGCGGCGAGAGCCTGGAGCACATCGCCCACATCGAGACGCTGGGCATCCCGCCGACCGTGAGCGGTTGCCGTTTCACCCTGTTGACCGACGTGGACACGCCCCTGTGCGGCCAGCGCGGCTCGGCAAGGGTTTTCGCCCCGCAGAAAGGGGCGTCGCCTTCTCAGGTCGAGCAACTGGAGCGCGGCATGGAACGCGTGGCAGCCATCGTGGGAGAGGATATCGCTTGCCGGGCCGGTTGTGGCGCTGCCGGCGGCATCCCGTCCCTGATGATGCATCTGCTCGACTGTGAACTTGTGCCGGGAGCCCACTTTGTGTTGGCCCGCAACGGCCTTGCCGAGGCACTCGACGGCGCTGATCTCGTCATTACCGGCGAGGGAAGGCTTGACCGTCAGACGCTGATGGGAAAAGGCCCGGGCTGTGTCATCACCATGGCGCGTGAGCACGGCATTCCCGTGGTGGCCATCTGCGGTGCAGTCGCCCCTGACTTCGACCCCGAGGCGGCAGGCTTGACCCACGCTATTGCCGTGAGCGACGGCCTCCCGCTTGACGAGGCCATGGACCCCTCGGCCACTCTGATGCGCGTGGCCCGTGCAGTCCGCCTGTCGCTGCCGACGGCGTGACCCCGTTTCCTTCATCAAAAAGAAATAAAAAGAGGGCAAGACGATGACGATTGGTGTCATGTCTTGCCCTCCTTCATTTGTCCACTCCGCTCTCGTGATGATTAGCGGCTAAAACTTCATGTACAGGCGGCGGTTGCGGTCCTTGCGGTGGCTCACGTGAATCCAGCGGCAGTCCTTCTCGTCGATGCACTGGTCCACGGGCAGGTCAAGTTGCTTGATAAGCGCCAGCAGTCTGCGGTTGTCGTCTTGGGAGCCCACGGTGATGTCGGCGGCCTCACCGCGCTGGTGCTGGCTGTTGGGCGCGCCACCCACAATCCGGTTCAACTCGGGACAGCGGTAGCCGCTGTTGACCCAGATGGGACCGCCCCACGACTCGCGCAACGGGTCGAGCAGCGCTGCCACCAGTTCGTGCAGGGCGGTGACGGCGCTGTCGGGCGGCGTGTTGTCGATACCCAGTTGTCGGGCGGTTGCCGATCGGGTCAGTTCCTGGATAGTGAAGTGTTTCATCGGGTCGTGATGCGCATGTGCGCCTTGGGATAACGCAGCACCAGGCACGAGGCCTCGGTCATCACCAGGGCGTCGACGTTGCGCACGCCGCTCTTCTTGAGGTTCAACTGCTCGGTGCTGAAGGGGATGTGGGTATACTTCTGCAGGTACTCGGGGTCGATGATGAGGCCGGCATCCTCCATGCCCACTTCGTCAAAGATTTCGCTCAGCAGCAGGTAGAGGCAACCAAACTTCGAGCGCAACTCCGTGAAATCGATACCCCACTTGCTCACATGCTGGCCGGCGGTGATGATACGGTCGTAGTCCAACTTGCTGATGCGGCTGATGAGTCCGCTGCCGCCGATGAGAATCTTGCGCTTGCTGCCGGCGTTGCCGGTGAAGGCCTTGCGCATGATTTTGATGATTTCGGCGGCATTCAACTCTGTCGACGACTCCATGAAGTGGTCCTTCCCGGCCTGGTTCCAGATGCCGCCGGTGAAGTAGATGTACTCCTTCTTGCTGTTGTCCCAAAGTTTGCGTGCCGAGCCAAAGAGGAACGACTTCTCCATGCCCAGGCGCATGTCATAGACGGCGGCCTCTTCCTGGTCGCTCATCGTCCAGCCTACTTCCTTGTTGGCCAGGCGCTGCAGCGTGGACTGCTCGACCTGCATCTTGACATACTTTTGTAAAAAGTAGTTGAAAATTACTGAACTTTGCAAACTATTGATTTCCAATCAAATATAATATATAACTTCGAGAAAAAAGAATAAAATATATTATATTATGAAAAAGAAGAAAGTAATTATTTTGAGTCGAGTTTCTGCTGATAGTCAGGAACTTATGTCACAGACGGACAAAGTTAAGGCTGAGGTGCTTAGGCATTATACCGAAGACCAGATCATCGTTATTGAGAACAAGGAATCAGCGGTTAAGAAATCAGAAGAGGAGTTGCTTGGTATCAATGAAATGAAGTACTACATTGAGACAAGCAGCATCGCAGCGGTTTATTGTTACGAGCTATCCCGCTTATAA
>JAZQJW010000028.1:0-111945 GCA_045541835.1 Sodaliphilus sp.
TTCAAGCCGAACAGCGGGTTCAGCAGGTCGGTGTCGGTGTAGTATGCGGGATACTTCATGTGGGCACCGTCCTCGGCCAGGTAGATGCTCATGTCGTCAACGCTCGGCCAGCGGTAGCTGTAGCGCACGGGGCCATACAGACCGCGCAGGGCCTTGTCGTTCTTGGCGTTGACATACTGCATGCTGCCTTCCATCGACAACCACTTGGTCAGCTCGGCACGGCCTGCCAGTGACAGGTTGGTACGGGTCAGGCCTGTGGTCTTGATGACACCGTCCTGGTCAAAGAACGATGCACTGGCGCGAACCGACATCTTGTCGTTACCGGCCTCCATCGACAGGTTGTGGCGGTGCATGAAACCGGTCTGCAGCACGGCAGCCGTGTTGTCATAGAACGGCATTGAGCCATCATACAGCGAACCGTAGCGGCTCGTGTAGTAGAAGTTGGCAGCGCCGTATGCACCGTTGATGTACTTGTCCTGGATCTCGGGCCAGCCATAGGCCTTGGACCAGGTGAACTGGTTGCTGTAGGTCACGCGAGCGCGGCCCGAGCGGCCCTTCTTGGTGGTGATGATGATGGCACCGTTAGATGCGTCACTACCGTACAGAGCGGCGGCGGCAGCACCCTTGAGCACGGTCATCGACTCGATGTCCTCGGGGTTGAAGTCGTTACCACGCGACGAGTAGTCGGTCGAGCGGGGCGTCAGGCCGGCGCTACCGCCATCCTCAACGGCCAGGCCGCTCGTGGGGTTGAACGAGGTGTTGTTCATGGGAATACCGTCGATGACATACAGCGGCTGGTTGTTGCCGCTCAGTGACGTGGCACTGCGTAGCACAACGGTCGTCGAGGCACCAGGGGCACCACCCGAACTAACGACGCTCATACCCGACACACGGCCTTGCAGGGCCGAGATAAAGTCGGTACGGCCCGACTCGATAATGTCCTGGGCCTTCACATTCTGCACCGAGGAACCCACGGTGCGGGCGACACGTTTCATACCGAACTCGGCCGTTACCACCACATCCTGCAGGGTGTTGGCGCCTTCGGCCATCGTTACGTTGCCGGCTTGGGACGCGGGAACTTCCATCGCGTCATAGCCTACAAAGGAGAACACAAGCGTCTGGTTGGGGTCGGCCTTAATCGAGTAGCGGCCATCCAGATCGGTGGTCGTTCCCGTATTTGTGCCCTTTACCCTCACATTAACGCCAATCATCGGCTCTCCGTTGGCGTCCTTGACGACGCCTTGTACTCGGTTGCTCTGGGCAACAGCTGTGAAGCCCATGCTCGGCTGACTCGGGGCCAGTCCAGCAGGGACGCCAAAGGCTATCGCCAGTGTACAGAGCAGTGCTAATTGTTTTTTCATACGCACTTTGCTTTTAATTGATTTGAAGTTAATGAATTGGTTAATATCTCATCATTTGATTGTCAGCAGGTTTTTTAAGGTCAAAAGCCCCATGTTCAGTGAAAATGTGACTTTCAAAAGGCAAAAGTGCAAAAAAAGTTTAATACGAACAAACATTTTTCCTAAAAAATGACATTTTCGGCATAAATTTGCTCATAATACACCCTAAACGATATAAAAACCGAAAATTATGCTATCAGAAATTATAAATTAACTTCATATTTTTCGCAAAATTAACAATCCCGCTCCGCCCTCAATCGACGAGAGACACCCAGAGGGTGGCCTTTTAGTAACCCGTGGTACCTGCCTGCGAAACGAGCGCAGCGAGTGCAGGGGCAGGCACCACGGGTATAGCAAGCTATCGGCAGCGTCGCTGAAGGCGACCCCATGCCCCCGTCGCGATGTGATTGGGGTCGCTGATGGCGACATCTATTTGTATCGTCCTTTTTTAGCTGACAGCTCCTAGCTAGAAAAACAGCCGCCGGGGCTGTGGGTAGCCTCGGCGGTTGTTGTTAGTGTTGGATGGAGTGGGGGATTACTCCTGGTCGCTGTCCCACCATACGGGGATTGTCCAGGCGTCGTCCTGACGGTTCCACATCACTTCCTTGCCCTCGGCATCGGTCATGCGGGCACCAGGAACCTGGGCGCCGATGGCCTGCAGGTTCTTGCTGTTGTAGTTGTACTCGTGTGAGCACTGGCGCCAGCGGCGATACTGCTTGCCCTCGGGGATGGCCAGCATAGCGGCAGCCACCTTGTAGTGCTGAGCGGGAATCGACCAACCGAAGAAGATGTTCGGATCGAAGTCATAGCGACGCATGTCGTTCCAGATCTCATAGGAGAACATCAAGGCGATGCGCTTCTGGGTAAGGATGTGACCCAGTGAGAGTTCGGCCTGAGTACCGATACCGTTGTTCACATAGTTGTTGATAGCCTCATCGGTCATCGGGGTGAACGACGGGCAGTCGGCTAGGCTTGCGTCCTCGGCAATCCAAGCCCTGAGCTTCTCGTTCATGAGCTCACAGCTGGCCTTGACACCAGCCTTGTAGGCGGTGTATGCACCCGCCTTGTCACCCTTCTTGAAGAGGGTCTCGGCCTTGATGAAGCAGCACTCGGCATAGGTACCGATGTAGGTAGGCGAGCTCACGCGGGTGTAGAACGTACCCGACTCGGCAGACTGGAACTGACCGCTACCGGCGCGGCAGTACAGGATGCTGGGGTTAGCGAAGTAACCCTTGCAGTCGCTGGTACCCTCGATATAGACGGTATCACCCAAGCGGGCCTCGTTAGCCGAGCTGATGTACCAACTGTTGGTCTCGGTATTGAACATAGCGCGCAGGGGACCACCCTGGCTGAAGATTTCACTGGCCATGTCAACACCCAGGGTACGGCGCCAGTTGCCCACCCACTTCACGTCGGTGCGGCTGTTTGCATCCTTGCTGGGGCAGTAAGCCCAGGGCAGGATGTGGTCGGCACGAGGATCCTCCATGCCATTGCCAGCGAAGTTGGTCAGGTTGTCATAGAGCATCTTGGTAGCCATGTAACCGGCGTTCATACCGCTCACCGAGAACAGGGGCGAGTAGTCAACGGGCTCATCCCAACCCAGCACATCGTGCGTGGGTCCATTGTCGTCGGTGTGGTTCACGATGGTGTTGTCGGCATTGCTCTGCATGGCCTTGTCGAGGCAGCGCAGAATCTCGTCGGCGTCATACTTACCGTCCTTGTAGCTACCGGCAGCCTTCTTGTTGAGCTTGTTGATCCAGCGGGCCTTCAACATATAGGCGAGCTTGATCCACTTGTTCAGGTCACCCTTGTTCCAGAAGTCGCCAGCTGCCAGCGTGGGCAGGGCGGGATCTTGGCTCTGACCCTTCTCGAGCATCTCGATGGCCTTGTCGATGGTCTCCAAGCAGCCCAGGTAGATGGTCTTACCGGTGTCATACTCGGGAGTAGCGGGCTCGGCGGCAGCCTGAGTATAAGGCATCTCGCCGTGGAGGTCGGTCATAGCCATAAAGCCGTAGGCCTTGATCAGGTAGCCAGCACCGGCAAACTGCCAGTTCTCGGCAGCCTCGGCCTTAGCAATCATATCAGGCACGTTGGCATAAGCGCCAACAAACCACCACTGATAAACGGTGGTCACCTGGCCATCAACGGGATGCCAGTAGGAAGCCTGCATATAGGTACCGCCATTGGTGGCGCTGCGGGTCCAGTCACCCATACCCATCGTAGTGCGCCATGCGCCGAACTGCAAGCCGCTATTGGTATAGAACTCAATGTGCGCCAGGCGCTGGTCATAGGTCGTGGACTCGGCCGAAGGGCTATCGGGGTCAACGTTCACGTCAAGCCAGTCGTTGCAAGAGGTGAGCGACAGCATCGCAACACCCAATCCGCACAATATAATTGATTTCAATGATTTCATATATTTTTTAGTTTTTAGTTTTTAGTTTTTAGTTTTAAGTATGGTTTGTATCGCCTGTAACTGTATCGTCATTCGGTAATATTACTTACAACTTAAAACTTACAACTTAAAACTCAGTTTAACCTTACTTTACGACGATTTCGCAGATGGAAACACGGTTCCAGCTCAACTCGTCAAACATGTTGCTGATACCCTGGCCAGCAGCGTTGATGCGGTTGGCGGCGATACCATACTTCTTAACGAGCATATCCTTCACGCTGGCGGCACGGCCGTTAGCGAGCTTGATGTTATTCTCCTGGTTGCCCTCGGGCGAAGCGTAACCCTTGATGGTGCAGGTGGCCTCGGGATGGCTCTTCAGGTAAGCGGCGACGCGCTCAACGTTGGCGCGCTGATCGGCGGTGATGCCAGTCTTGTTCACGGGGAAGTGAACGAGCACGTTCATGTACTGCTTGCTGTTGTCAACCACCTTGGGAGCGGCGTTCTTGGCAGCATTCAGGTCGTTGCGGCAGTTTGCCAGTGCACGGTTGGCGGCAGCGAGGTCATTCTCGAGCTGTGCAATGCGGCCATTGCTAGCGTTCTGTGCGTTAGCCAGCTGGTTGCGCAGGTCGTTGATCTGGCCGTTCAGGTTCTCGAGCTCGATGTTGTTCACGCGAGCGGGAGCAGCCTCGTCGGTACCGAATACCAGGTTGATGCCCACTGCATAGGAGCGGGTAGCGGGAACACCGCAGTAGTCAAAGCCTACCGACGACGAACCACCGATACCGGCACCCGAAGCAGCTACCTCGGGATCACCGTCATAGTTGGTGAACAGCAGCAGGTTGTTGGCCGAAGCCGTGATAGCAGCACGCTTGATGTACTTGGTGTGGGCCAGGAAGCTGCGGGGAACATCATAGGTCAGCGAGATGGTGCGCAGACGCAGGCTCTTCACATTGGTGATCCAGTTGCGAACCTCGTAGTTGTAAGCACCGGTGTAGTAGTTCTTGATGATGTTGTAACCACTGGTCTCGTTACCGTTGAAGATGTAGTTCTCGTTGGCATTCCACGAGTTCTTCATCGGCTCGTAGATGGGATCGCCGTTGGCGTCCTTATTACCCGTGTCATATACACCCTCGATGGTGAGGGTCTCGTTGCGCCAGTCGCCGCTGAGCTCGCTCACGCCGCTCATCGACATCGCATACTTGGTGCCGTTGAACACGTCGCCACCATAGCGGAACTCCCACAACATGTTGAAGGTCCAGTTCTTGAAGAAGGTGAACGTGTTGTTCCAACCGCCCTGCCACTTGGCCTCACGGTCGCCGACCTCATAGGCCTTGCTGTCGGTGGTGGGGAAGCCGTTCTTGTCCAAGATGAGCTCGCCCTTGCTGGTGCGGTTCCACTTGGTACCATCGATACCCATGAAGTTACCATGGTTGTAGCTGGCAGCCTTGGCACCGCCATACTGCACGTCGGTCAGGTACATAACATCGATACCGTTAACCAGGTCACCCACGGTACCACGGTTGCCAAAGAAATTGATACCGGTTTCCCAGATGAAGTTCTCATGCTGGATGGGAGTACCGCTCAGGCTGAGCTCAATACCCTTGTTATAGATGTTACCGGAGTTCAATGAGCAGAAGATGTAACCGGTCGACTGAGGTCCACGCGGCGACAAGATCATGTCATAAGAATTGTTGGTGTAGTAAGCAGCGTCAAATTTCAAGCGGTTCTGGATGAAACGCAGCTCAAGACCAATCTCGGTCGAACGGGTGCGCTCAGGCTTCATATAAGAGTTACCGCGGCTCCAGGTGTTACCCAGACCAACCATACCCTCCAGATAGGTGCCCACAGGCCACAGATAGGTGTTGGTCTCGTAGGGGTCGGTATCCTTACCTACCTCGGCCCAGCTGGCACGGATCTTACCGAAGGAGAACCAGTCGGGCAGGCTCTCACGGAAGAGCTCGGTGAAGGCGATAGCGCCGCTCACGCTGGGATAGAAGTAGCTACGGTGATCCTTGGGCAGGGTCGAGGTCCAGTCGTTACGGCCGGTAACGGTCAGGAAGATGGCATTGCGCCAGTCAACACGGAATTCACCGAAGGCCGATACCATGCGCTTCTTGCTGCTGCCATGCGAGAACTTCTTGTCGGCATCGCTGGCGTTCTGGTAGCTGAAGAAGTTTTCAACTGCAAAGTTCCAAGCCGACTCATAGTCGCGACGGGTCTTGATATAGTCGGTCGAACCACCCAACATCAGGTTGATGTTGAAGTCACCGAACTGCTTGTTCCAGTTCGACATCAGGTTGTTGCTCAGGTAGCGATACTTGTACATGTTGTCGCTGACCATACCCTTTTGCCAGATCTGCTTGATGGCACCGCCAGCAGCGATCTCGTTGTGGCTCTGGGTAGTGTAAGTGTCGACACCCATGCGGTAGCTCAGCCACCACCAGTCGAACAGATCCCACTTCACATTGAAGTTGCCGGTGAAACGCTCGGTGTCGTCGGTCATCCTGTTCTTGTTGACAATCCAGTAGGGGTTGTCACGCTCGTCCCAGGGCTGAACCTGGTCGCCGAACATGCGATAGCGCGTGCCGTCATCATTGAGGTAGTGACGCATGTCGTCGCTGGGAGCCCAGTTGTAGGCGGCATACAACGCACCAGTACCACTGGAGCCGTACAGAGCGGCACCGGTCAGGGTCTTCACTGTGCGGGCGTCGCTGTAAGCAGCGTTGGCGCCGAAGGTGAAGCGGCCCACCTTCTGCTCACCGTTGAAGCGGAAGGTCGTCTTGGTGTAACCCGTGGTGGGAACGATACCATCCTGATCGTAGAATGAACCGCTCAGGAAGAAGTTGTTGCTCTTGGTACCACCACTCACGCTCAAGTTGGTGTCCCAGATGATACCCGTGTCGAAGAAGTTACCCAGGTTGTCATAGAAGGGGACATTCTGCTTGGGACCCCATGAGTTGTAGCCGTCGTCCTTGATATCAAGTCCGGTCCACTGGCCAGCGTCGTTGTACATGTCGGTCATGTAACCGCGCACGTACTGATTCTGGGTCTTGGGCAGGTCCTTGACCATCGAGGCAATCATCTTACCCGAGAAGCTTACCTCGGTGTGGCCTTCCTTACCCTTCTTGGTGGTGATCAGCACAACACCGTTGGCAGCACGGCTACCGTAAAGCGCCGATGCGGCGGGGCCTTTCAGTACCGACATGCTCTCGATGTCCTCGGGGTTGATATCCATCACACGGTTGGAAGAGGTGGTGGCACTGTTCATCATACCGTCGAATGCCGAGTTACCCACAACACCTGCCGAGTTGTCATAGATGACACCATCCACAACGAACAACGGCTGGTTGTCATAATTCTCACTGACCGAAGTACCGCCACGGAGCACGATGTGTGCACCCGAACCGGCGGCACCAGACGACTGGGTGATGTTCACACCAGCAATCTTACCCGAGAGGGAGTTGATGGCGTTGGCGCTCTTGTTGCGCATCAGTTCCTCAGCCTTCAAGTCGTCCACTGCATAACCCAGCGACTTCTTGTCCTTGCGGATACCGAGGGCGGTTACAACAACCTCGTCAAGGACTTGGTCATTGGCCTGCATCACGATGTCCTGAATGCCGCTACCCACGGTAATCTCCATGGGTTTGCTGCCCACGTAGGACACGATGAGCACATCACCTCGGTTGGCGTTGATTGAATACTTGCCGTCCACATCGGTGGCGGTACCGCGATTGGTACCCTTGACCTTTACGGTCGCGCCGATGAGTGGCTCACCTTGGGCGTCACGTATGACGCCAGAGACTTTGTTGGCCTGGGCTTCGGCTGTGAAACCCGTACTGGGGAACGATGTCATCCCAGCCGGTGCTCCGCAGGCGATTGCCAGGGCGGCCAACAGTGCTAATTGTTTTTTCATACGCACTTACTTTTAAATTTAAAAAATTTGAAATTAAATGACTATATTTCTTGTCTTCTTTGTGGTTCTTGTTCTTGCCGCTTTTCCATCGCCCTTCGGGAGAGAAATCAATCAAAACTGATGATTTCCCGTGCGAAGCACGATACATCTTCATAGGCTTTGGGGTGACAATTTCTTTACAACCAAGGGCTAAACCTGAGACCGTAAGCCTATAAAAGTAGGCAAATTTGCAAACAAAAATTAACATGACCAAATAATTGGCCAAGAATTTACTTTCTGACTACCGAAATCGGTAGTAATTTCTTAAAAATTTATAGGTTATGTACAGTTTTTCATGGTTTTTAACATTTGTATTTGTAAAACGTCTCCCGTTTTTAGGCAACCTCAAAACGAATTATCAAATTTTGAACGTTGTTAAAAAAACAAAACTATCAAGACCAAGAGGGGGCCATGCCCGCCAATCGTCAGGATCAGGCGGAACAACCACTGGATGAAGCCGAAAAATAAACTATTAGTGCCCGGGTAAAAAACATCAAAGATGTTAGGAGGGTGTTGCATAATTCCACTTGACTCAGTTTTAATCGGCCTAGCGCGATTAATTGACAGGAGACATGAGTTTTGCAACACCATCATTTCAATGTAAAGACCATGCAGGAACCTCGAGAGTTCGCATCTTGGTCACAGAACGAAACGGGAACGTGCCTCGAAGAGGAACTTTATGATTTCCAGCCATTTTGCTATAGCAGAAGTCCGTCTTCGAAGCACTGGTCACCGGTTATCCAGGTCACATCACTGGTAGTCACGGATGCGCACGTCAATGCCGCTGCCGTCGAGGAGTTTCACCACCTGCTGGATATCGGTCTCGCCGTAGTGGTAGGGGAACAGCACGGTGGGCTTGATCATCGTGGCTGCATGGGCACACTGCTCGGGCGTCATCGTGTAGGGCAGGTTGCAGGGCAGGAAGGCCACATCGATGTCCTTGATCTCGGCCATCTCGGGGATGTCCTCGGTGTCACCGGCGACGTAGATGCGCATGCCCTCGATGGTGAGCACGAAACCGTTGTCACGGCCCTTAGGGTGGAACTTCAGTTTTTCGGGCGAATTGTTGTAGGCGGGAACGGCATCAACGGTCCAGCCCTCGGCCAGATTGCGACTGTCGCCATTAGCCATCACCTCGCCCTTACCGCCCAGGATCTCGTGGCAGCGGGCATTGGTGATGAGTACGGTGCCCTGCTTGGTCAACTGATTGATAGCCACCGAGTCCAGGTGGTCAAAATGCTCATGAGTCACCAGGATGTAATCGGCCTGGGGCAGGGTGGAGTAGTCGGTCTCGGGCTTGACAGCCTTAGTCACGGGGTCCACATAGATCCACTTCTCGCCCACCTGCATCCTGACGCTTCCATGCTTGATGCAGTACATCTTTACCGTCGTGCCGCTCTCGGTCTTGAACACGTCACAACCCTTCTCAAGGGGCTCATTGCTCTCCCCTCCCTGCGCCGTGCAGCCGCACATGGCGCCAACAATCATCATTGCCATAACAAATAACTTTATTTTCATTTTCTCGTTGATTAATTGTGAACTTGAGCCTCAAAGGTAAGCATTTCAGTTCAAATTTGCCATAATATCGTCCAAAATGTAAGTTATTTCGCACTTTTGTTGGGCCAATATGACTGTTTTTTGGGATTTTGTTGTACCTTTGCACCTCATAAACCCACAAGTACTTAAAACTCATGAAGAAGTACGATGAACTCAAGGTGTTCTGCAAGAATACCAACGAGTATATCAGCATAGACGGCGGCGAGGCGCTTATCGACCTCTATGACACCATCAAGGGCCGTATCGGGCTCAAGGGTGAAGCCGTGTGTGTGCTGGTCAACAACAAGGTTGAGGATCTCCACTATCCTGTCTTTTCCCCGAAACACGTTGAATTTCTTGATATTACCAGCAATAACGGCTATCGCGTGATGACGCGTTCGTTGTGCATGGTGCTCTACAAGGCGCTCAACGATTTGTATCCCGGCAAGCGCTTGTGCATCCAGCACAGCATCAGCAACGGTCATTATTGCCAGATCAAGCATGAGGAGCATTTCCTGACGCCCGAGGTCATCGACAGCCTCAAGCAGCGCATGATTGAAATCATCGACGCCGATATCAGGTTCGTGAGACGCGAGCGCCTGACGACCGACGTCATCGAGATGTTCCGCAAGCAGGGGCTCAAGGACAAGGTGCGCCTGTTGGAAGGCATCAACCAACTCTATACCGTCTATTACAAACTCGACGATGTCATCAACAGTTTCTACGGCCCTCTCGTTCCTTCGACCGGAATGCTCAAGGTGTTTGACCTCATCCCCTATGAGCAGGGCATGTTGCTGCTGGGACCCAACCGCCATAACATCAACGAGGTGAACCGTTGGGAGCCTCAGCCCAAGTTGTTCCAAGCGTTTACCGATTACATCAACTTCAACAAGATCATCCGCCTGGGTGATGTGGGCGAACTCAACCATGCCATCAAAGCCGGTTATGCGCCCCTGCTTATCAATGTCGTGGAGGCGCTCCACAACAAGCACTTCATCCAGATTGCCGACGAAATCACCCGCCGCTATAACGAGGGTGGGGCACGAGTGGTCCTCATTGCCGGACCGTCATCAAGCGGTAAGACCACGTCGTCCAAGCGCTTGGCCATCCAACTGCTCACCAACTGCATCGTGCCCAAGGTCGTAGAACTTGACAACTACTTTGTGAACCGCGATCAGACACCGCGCGACGAGGACGGCGACTATGACTACGAGTCGCTCTACGCGCTTGATCTGGAGCAGTTTAACAAAGACGTGACCGACCTGCTGGCCGGCAAGGAGGTGGCCATGCCCACCTACAACTTCGTCAAGGGAGAGCGTGAATACCTGGGCAACACCCTCAAACTGGAACAGGGCGACATCCTGCTCCTGGAGGGTATCCATGGACTGAATCCCGAACTCACCCGTCTCATTCCCGATAATCAGAAATTCCGCATCTTTGTCTCAGCGCTCACCACGCTGAACATTGATGACCATAACTGGATAGGCACCTACGATAACCGCTTGCTGCGCCGCATCATCCGCGACTACAAGTACCGTGGTTGTGCCGCCATCGATACCATCAAGCGGTGGCCCAGTGTCCGCCGCGGTGAAAACAAGTGGATCATGCCGTTCCACGAGAATGCCGACGCCATGTTCAACTCCTCACTGCTGTTTGAACTGGCAGTGATGAAGAACTACGCGTTGCCGATATTGCAACAGGTGCCCAGCAGCGCGCCGGAGTATGCCGAGGCTTCACGACTGATAAAGTTCTTGAGTTACTTCGAGCCTCTGGACGAGAAAGATATTCCCAGCACGAGTTTGCTGCGAGAATTCCTGGGCGGCAGCACCTTCCACTACTAAGGGAAAATGTGGGCTTTATTGCGATGTGCAATAGAGCCCACAATTTTTTAATAATCAAGATTTTAAATAACTAATATAACGAAAACATATTGAATCAATGATGGACTTAACAGCAAGCGTCGACCGTCAACAGAACCAACAGAAATACCAGTCACTGGAAGAGTTCTGTGGAGACATCCGCCGCATGGAGTCACAAGGACAAGATGGCATAGCACTTTTTAACCAAGTGATAGCACAGGGGCTAGCCCCCGACCTCATTGCCGAGGACGAAGTGCAGCACAGCCGTCGACTGGAACGCATCACCAGCGAAATCACGCGCCGTTTCCGCCAGGAAGAGATGCGCGTGGTGCTTGTCGCCGGGCCGTCCTGCTCAGGCAAGACCACCACGTCACGTTTCCTCAACCACATGCTGCGTGACAACGGCATTCAACCCTGTGTCATCTCGCTCGACAACTATTTCCTCAACCTGGACCAGCGTCCACTTGATCCCAATGGCGATATTGACTATGAATCTTTCTACGGACTGGATGTGAAGCAGTTGGGACGTGATGTCGCAAGTCTGCTGGCAGGTGATCAAGTGTCGATGCCCACCTATGACTACATCAAGGGCGAGCGCACCTATCGTGGCAACACCCTCAAACTCGAGAGCAATAGCCTGCTGTTTCTCGAGGGACTGCACGCGCTCAACCCGCTGCTGATTCCCGATATTGAAGAAGAAAAGAAATTCAGGCTTTTTGTCACGGCACAGGCCACCATCTACTATGGTGAGAAAACCGGTCTTGAGGAGCATGACAACCGCTTGCTCAGGCGCATCTACCGTGACTATAACAGCCGTGGTGCCAGTGCATTGCAGACGCTGCAGTGGTGGCCGGGCGTGCTGCGCGGCGAGAACCTGTGGATTCTGCCCTTCGCCAGCCATGCCGACGCCTGGTTCAACACGTCGATGGTATTTGAATTCTCGGCCATCAAGTCGCGCGTGTCACAACTGTTGCAGGAAGTGCCCACAAGCGAGCCTGTCGAATACAAAATCGCGCAACGCCTCGCTGCCGTCCTTGACCGCATCGCCCCGCTCACCCAGGAAGACTTCGCGGCGATTGCCCCCAAGCGCCGATTCCTACTCAGCAACGAGGGCAAGTAAAACGCCCTCCTTAAATCTATAAAACTATAAACTGAAAAAAGCGGCAAATGCCGCTTTTTTTATTCCTCGTCCGGGTCGCTGACAACTTGGAAGTCCTTGTTCTCGTCCTCGTAGTCGCTCTCCCAGTATTCCTCGCTCCACTGTTTGGCTCCAGAGTCCACCATCTTGCCTCCGGCGTCGGGAGCCTCATCCTCCAGGTCATCGGCGCCGAAGATGAAGTCATCCTCGGCCTGTTCGCGGTGACGGGCATCAAGGTCGTGATGGGTCAAATTCTCGGGGATGCGGTTGCGCTCGTCGTTGATGGTGCGCCACAGCAGGTCTTTCAGTTCGGTCAAGCCCATCTGGGCGACACTGGAGATAAACACGCTGGGGATGTCGTCAGGCAGTTCGGGGCGCATCTGTTCGATGAGTTCCTCGTCGAGCATGTCACACTTGGTAATGGCCAGTACACGGGGCTTCTCCACCAGGTCGGGATTGAAGGTCTCCAATTCACGGCACAGGATGCCGTATTCCTTGCGGATGTCATCGCTGTCGGCAGGCACCATGAACAGCAGCACTGCGTTGCGCTCGATGTGGCGCAGGAAACGCAGACCCAAGCCGCGGCCCTCGCTGGCACCCTCGATGATGCCGGGGATGTCGGCCATGACAAACGACTGCTGCCCGCGGTAGGACACGATGCCCAGGTTGGGCTCCAGCGTCGTGAAGGGGTAGTTTGCGATTTTGGGCTTCGCGGCACTGATCACGCTCAGCAGGGTCGACTTTCCAGCATTGGGGAAGCCGACAAGACCCACATCGGCCAGCAACTTAAGTTCCAGAATGACAGCCTTTTCAACACCTTTCTCGCCAGGCTGCGCAAAACGCGGCGTCTGCCGTGTCGCCGTCTTGAAGTGCTGATTGCCCTGACCGCCACGACCGCCTCGCAACAGGCGGACAATCTGGCCGTCCTCGGTCACGTCACACAGGAACTGGCCCGTCTCGGCATCATAAACCGCCGTACCGCAAGGCACCTCGATAGTGCGGTCCTCGCCGTCCTTGCCGGTCATCTGGTTCTCTCCGCCAGCCTTGCCATCGGTAGCGAACACGTGACGCTGATATTTCAAGTGAATCAGGGTCCACAGGTTGCGGTTGCCTTTCAGGTAAATGTGGCCGCCACGGCCGCCGTCACCACCGTCAGGACCGCCCTTGGGGACATACTTGGCCCGGTGCAGGTGAGCCGAACCGGCTCCGCCCTTACCACTGCGGCACAGAATCTTCACATAGTCGATAAAATTGCTTTCTACCATAACTCATTGATTTTGGTGCAAAATTACAGATAATTCTCGGAATTCTATGTAAATTTGCACCTACAAAATGATAATACAAAGGATATGCTACTGGATTCTATCACTTGGACTGCGAGTCCCAATCTGTTCAGTGCCGGCACCATCACCGTGCGCTGGTACGGCTTGATGTTTGCCATCGGGTTCCTGGTGGGCTACGAGATTGTCAACCGCATCTTCCGTCACGAGGGAGCTAAAGAGAGCTGGGTGGGCAGCCTGTTCATCTATGTGGTGGTCGCCACCATCGTGGGAGCGAGACTGGGACACGTCTTCTTCTACGACTGGAGCTACTACAGCCAGCACCTGGGAGATATCCCCAAGATTTGGGAGGGAGGCCTGGCAAGCCATGGCGGCACGCTGGGCATCATACTCGCCATCTGGCTCTACAGCCGCTATGTGACCCACAAGCCCATGTTGTGGACCTTAGACCGACTGGTGGTCCCCGTGGGACTGGTAGCAGCGCTCATTCGCATTGGCAACCTGATGAACCACGAGATCTACGGCAGCGAAACCTCGCTGCCTTGGGGTTTCCGTTTCGTGACCAACGTGGGTCAGTGGATGCAGGGGGCCGACCCTATATTCTCGGCACCGAGCCATCCCACCCAGATCTATGAGGCGGCATTCTACCTGTTGACCTTTGCCATCTGCATGGTGATGTACTGGCGCTATCGTGCCCAGGAAAGGGAGGGACTCATCTTCGGCGTGTTCATGCTGGGCATCTTTGTGCCGCGCTTCCTCATCGAGTTCATCAAGAACGTGCAGGAACCATGGGAAATCGCGATGCGCGATAACATCGGGCTGGACCAGGGCCAGTTGTTGAGCATCCCCTTCATCGTGTTGGGCATCTGGCTCATCGTCAGGGCGATGCGCAGACCTCGTGTACCGCTGGAATATCCCGACCGCTTTGCCGATGAAAAGAAAGCCTAAGGATAATAGCAACCCATTTACCCAAAACATCAAAGCTCAATGAAATATCTTCACTTTCTACTGATTGTGCTGGCGGCGCTTCCCCTGTGCTGCTGCACTGGCAAATCACCCAATCCGATGAATAAGAACGCTACCCCCCTGGGATCACCCGTGTGCATCGATGACACCACCGTCAAGGGGCTCAGGGTATACTATCCCCAGTTCAGCCGCATCGACCTCGTGTGCGAGAAGATGCCGTCCAAACAGGACACCAGTGTCATCTTCTGTGCCGAGGCTGCCTTTACCCACGAGTTGCTCGACACCTTCTCACACGCTAACATCGATGGCGACCATGTGAGCGGTGGCAAGCGATTTACCGGCGCCAAGTGCTACGACAACAGCGGTGCCTTCGCTTGGTTCAGCGACACCACATGGGAGTTTGTACACGGTGAATACGGTGAACTGCTCGACAGTGTCGCCCAGGCTGGCGGTATGGGGTTCGGCCAAGCCCTCATCATCTATGAGGGCGAGAGCATCCGCCCGCTGTGGCGCGACGGCGTGAACCAGTACCGGGCCCTGTGTGAGAAAGACGGGCGCCTGTGCATCGTGGACAGCCGCAAGAAGGTGGAATACGAAAAATTTGTCGAAATGCTGGAACAGTTCGCACCTCAGTTCGCACTCTACATGGACATGGGTGACGGCTGGAACCATTCCTGGTGGCGAGACATCAAGGGCAAAATCCATGAGATACACCCCACAGCCGACAAATCGCGCTACTGCACCAACTGGATCACCTTCTACAAGTGAGCGCCACACAATAGTGTAAACCCAACGTAATCATAGGAAGTTAGCCACCAGATTTTTCGTCTTTACATAACGATTGAATCATCAGTGCGCCGTAAAAAAAACGCATTGGTGTGCAAGCATCTGTGCGTAGGGCCCCGCCTTGGCGAGGCCCCACAACATACTACAATGCAAAACCAATTATATTAACAATTTGTTTAATTTCCCGTGCGACAGCACGGTTATATTACCGAGTCGCAATGATGACACAGCCCCGTTTATGGCCTGGTCAGCAGCAATTCGTTGTAGTCCAACTCTCATTTAATATTACGGTAAAAAACAATGCAGGGGATGTGCCGCGATTGGCACATCCCCTGCAGGATAGCGTTATAATCTATTTCAAAGATTACTCAGCGGTGGGATCGTTGATGCTCTTGTAGCCATCATTGTAGTCGGTCTCCTTCAAGGGAACCTCCCATACCCAATTGTTAACATCGTTGGGCATGATGGTCACAGCCACTGCGGGATGGGCGTTACCACCCTCGTCCCAACCATGGCGAACGATGGGCAGTTTCCAGCGCTTAAGGTCACTCCACTGGAAGCCTTCACCCCAAAGTTCAACAGCGCGGTAGTCGGCGATCTCGTTGAAGAGGTCCTGACCAGTCTTGCTGCAGGTGTAACCAGGGTTGCGGCCAGAGCCGGCGTTCAAGCGAACGAGGGCATCCTGAGCATTGGCGGGCTGGTTCATGAAGTAGTAGCACTCAGCCTCGATGAGCAGCATCTCGCTGGTACGGATAAAGGGCAGGTAACCTACACCCGGGGTGTCGAAGACGTAGAACTTCAAGTGAGCGCCCAGGTGATATACACCAGCAGCATAGGGCTCAGCCAGGCCGGGAGCGGCGTGCTGCTGAACATAGTAATAGGCTGCTGCGTAAGCTGACTGATCGGTGAAATCGAGGTTGGCAGTCAGACCAATGTAACCATAGGTGTGCTCAACCTGGTTAGGATCGTTAGCATCGATGCCCAGACCGCTCTCGGTCAAGAACAACGATTTACGGAAGTCCTCATCGGGGATGCGGTTGATCAGCTCACGGCCGATGGTACCTGCACCGTTCTGAGTGTTGCTTGCATAGTAACCGTTGCAGCTGTACTGGGTACCATAGCTCCAGTACCAGTTGTTCTCGTCGGCACTGCCATAGCTACCGAAGATCCACTCACTGGTGGGACGGCAGAAACCAGCAGCATATGCATCATTGCTCATCAAGGGATAGTTAGCCTCGGCCAACTTAGCGTGGTTGAGGGCAGTCTGATAATCCTCCTTGTAGAGGGCAGCACGTGCATAGACGGCATGAGCCACATTCACGTTGGCAATCCAGCACTGACCAGCCTTGCGGTCAACACCACTCTCGTTGAACAGGGCTACAGCCTCGTCCAGATCCTTGTAAATCTGAGCATAAACCTCAGCCATGGTCGAGGGAGCAAGGTCACCGGTCGACTCATCAAGACGCAGGGGCAGACCCTGAGCAGAACCATTGTTGGAGTCTTTCCAACGAACGCAATAGTAGTGGATCAGTTTCTCGTAACTGTAGGCACGGAAGGTCAGAGCCGAAGCCTTGATAAACTTCTTGTCAGCCTCAGAACCCTCAGCATTGTCAATGCGGTTGATAATCACATTGGCCTGAGTGATGATCTGATAGTAGTAGTACCATGCATAGTGGTTGTAGATGGTGGACTTGTTGGTGTGCATCGTCTGGTTGTGGATAGCAGCCCAACCGGGAGCATACTGGTTGTAGTAGTAGTCCTGACTGGGATAGTTCTCATACAGACGCATGATGCAGTTCTCACCGCAGAAGCCCTGGCTATAGTTACCATGCTGGATGGTCATCGTCTTAGCCACACCGTTCAGTGCCTTGTAAGCATTATCGACGGTGGCAACAGCCGAAGCATCGCTGATCGACTCGGTGGGTTTAGTCTCGAGATAATCCTTGCCACAAGAGGTCGTAACCAATGCAGCACCGACCAGCAGACCGCTCAATAAAATCCTATTTATATACTTTTTCATAATAAAATTCTTTTCTTAGATGTTATCGTCTTTATTTATATTGACAGATTATCAGAACTGCAACTGAACACCGAAGTTAAACACACGTGCAGTCACATAGGTGTCGTCGGAACCACCGCTGAAGTTGAACTGGGGGTTCAGACCCTTGCGGGCAGTGAAGGTAGCCAGGTTCTCAACACCAGCAGTCAGGGTGAGACCTTGCATACCAATCTTGTTCATGAACAACTTGGGCAGGCTATAGCTCAGGCTGATGTTCTTCACTACAAAGTAGGAAGCGCTGGTCAGCCAGCGGTCACTGGTAGCGTTGTTATAAGAGCTGTACTCAAAGTCGAGCTGGGGAAGACCCTTGGGATCGATGCGGTTGGGTGAATCAGCGGTCATACCGGCAGGAACACCGTTCCACGATTTCAGCAGGTCAACATGATTAGCATTTGCCGAAGCAGCCGAGTTGGTCGACATCAGGCTCTGGTAAGAAGCATCATAAACCTTGCCACCCAGGCTGTAGGTGAACAGAGCGTTCAGTGAGAAGCCCTTGAAGTTGAGCAGCGAGTTGAATGAACCATAGAACCAGGGGTGTGCAGTACCAGCCCAGTCACGCTTACCGTAAGAACCAGGCAGGGTGGTGTAGGTCTCGCCACCGATGGTAACAGCCTCACCAGCAGCCTCAGCGCGATCAATCATCTCGGGATCGATGGTATACAGCGAACGACCGGTCATCTGATCAACACCAACGAAGTGATAGGTGTAGAACTCATAGGGGTCATGACCCTCAGAGTAGTTCTGCTGACCGTGGATGATATCCTTGCCGTTAGGCAACTTCTTGATTTTGCTCTTCATGAAGGTACCCTCGGTGCTCAGGGTCCAGTTGAGGTCACGGCCGCGAAGCACGTCAGCGCTCAACGAAACCTCGATACCGCGGTTAGAAATGGTACCGATGTTCTTGTAGATGCTCATGTTATAGTCATCACCCCAAACGAACGAACCAGCCGACAGGGGCAGAGGAACAGCGAACAACAGGTCCTTGTTGCGCTTGTCAAACAGGACGAAGTTGAAGTTCAAGCGGTCAAATACGCGACCTTCAATACCGAAGTCGATATTCTGGCAGGTCTCCCACTTGATGTCGTTGGCAGCGAGGCTCTGCTTCATGAAGGCAGCGCTACCGGCGTTCTTCTCAATGTAATACAGGGCCTGGTAAGCATAGAGGCTAACGCCCATGTTGTTACCAGTCTCACCATAAGAAGCGCGAATGCGCAACTGATCGAGCCAGTTTACATCCTGAAGGAAGTTCTCCTTCTTGATGTTCCAGTTCACACCGAAGGAGAAGAAGTTACCCCAGCGGTTGTTCTTGGCGAAACGTGAAGAACCGTCGCGACGGAACGAGAAGTCAGCGAAGTACTTCTCATAGTAGTTGTAGCGTGCACGACCCAGGTAAGACTCGGTCTTGTCCTCGTCATCCGAACCCTGGAAGTAGGAGTTGGTCTGGAAGTTACCGGGAGTGTAGATACCATCGGCAGCCGAACCAGTGTTCATGCCATAAGCCGAACGGCTGTTGTACTCGTAGTTCTCGTGGGCGAGCATGATGTCAACATGGTGACGATCAAAGTCGCGGTACCAGTTCAGGATTTCCTGAGCGGTGCGGCTGTTGTACTCGTAAGCATAGCTGGTCAGACGACCACCGTTGGTAGCACCATCACCAATCATCGGGTTGTTGTAATGACGGCGATTGGTATTTGAGTGCATGAAGTCAGCCTTCAATGTGATCGCGAAGCCTGCAGGCAGGGTAAAGGTACCGTAAACCTGGCCATCGACAACAGCACGGCGACGACGATCGAAGTCACTGCGAAGCTCGTAAGCAATGTTACGGTTGGTCAGATAAGATGACTTGGTATCATACTGCTTCTCACCGTTCTCGTCAAGCAGGAAGCTGCCATCGTCGTTGTGCAGGAACAGAGGATAAACGGGAGCCATGTAACGGGCAGTGTAGAACGGGTTAGCATAGTAGTTACCAGTAGCATTGTCGTTGAAGTTGCGGGTTGCATAGGTACCACTCAAGTTCACACCAGCCTTGAACCAGTCACTGGGAGTGAAGTTGGTGTTGATACGGCCAGTGAAACGCTCATAGGCACTGGAGACAACGTAACCCTGCTCGTTGGTATAACCAGCCGATGCAAATACATTGTACTTCTCACCACCTGCGGTGCCCGAGAGGCTGTAGTCCTGACGATAACCGGTGCGCTCAATGTCCTTCTGCCAATCCAGGTCGGTGTAACCGGGGAGAACCTGGGCAACGAGCTTGCCATTAGCATCAAACAGCTTGTTGTACTCGCCGTTGTAGATGTTGCGCTGAACATAGTCGGTGATCAAGTGCTCAGTAGCATACTGGCTAGCAGCAGCGGGATCAAGACCCATGCTACCGTTCATGGCGAAGTTCTTCATAGCGGTCCATGAAGCCTCCATCCACTGGTCGGGATTCATACGGTCATACTCAGCAATACCGCGCCTATACATACCCTGGTTGATGCGCAGGGTAACATTGGGCTTGTTGGCATAGCTACCCTTCTTGGTGGTAATCAGCACAACACCATTAGCTGCACGGTTACCGTACAGGGCAGCCGAGGCAGCATCCTTCAAGACGCTCATGCTCTCGATGTCAATGGGGTTGATCTCGGCAATGTTACCGTCAAATGCCACACCATCAACAACATACAGAGGCGAGCTAGTGCCAGTGATACTACCGATACCACGGATGCGGATGTTGGGGGCTGCACCAGGCTCACCATA
This sequence comes from Sodaliphilus sp., assembly GCA_045541835.1. Taxonomy (GTDB): domain Bacteria; phylum Bacteroidota; class Bacteroidia; order Bacteroidales; family Muribaculaceae; genus Sodaliphilus. The sequence goes on from JAZQJW010000028.1 coordinate 20,111, forward strand.
GGTGTTGTTCACCTGGATACCAGGGGTGCTACCCTCGAGCGCTGCGGTAACCGAAGAACCGATGCGGTCCTTGATCTTCTTCTCGTCAACAACCGAGATAGAACCGGTAATTGACTGACGCTTTGCGCTACCGTAAGCGACTACAACAACCTCATCAAGGTTCTGACCGGAGTCAGACAATTTGATGACCATATTGTTAGATATTTCTACCTGACGGGTAGCGTAGCCAACGTACGAAACGTTGACAAATTTCACGTGATCAGGTACTACCAACGTGAAATGACCATCCAAATCAGTTGCCGTGCCACGATTCACACCCTCACCTTGCACAGTTGCACCGATGAGGGGCTCACCACTGGCTGCATCCAATACTTGTCCGCTGATTGTGCGGTCGGCATACGCCGAGAGTGCCATGAAGCACATCGCAAACAATAAAAGAAATAGCTTCTTCATAAATAGTGATGTTTATTAATTAATAATTATTTAAAAATGTGTTTTTAATCAACAGTTACTGTAAGGTCTCGAAGGTACTTTTTAGTATTTGCTATCGATAATTACAAGTATGCAAAGATATCTAAAAAATGTGAATTAGGCAAAATAAAAGGATTCTTTTAACTAAATACCCTTTCTTTCTATCTTTTTAGAAAAAAGGATTCAATTTGTTCAATAATTGATTATATACCATTAAATTTACTTTAAATTATTGATTATTAATATCTTAAAGTAAAAATGAGCAAAAAAAAGAAATCATTCATCAGAATGTTAAAATCAACACCTTTTAACATTCTCAATTTAACTAAATTTAATAGTGAAAATGGCTGTTTTTCGCTGATTCAATTGACAAAAAAATGACAAACAAGTACTCATTAATAATATTACCTCCCTATATCTTTAACTTTGAGGCTTGAAACACATGCCACATCACTATGGCAGCACAACAGGAAATATTCAATGAGTGCTTTGTGCCTTCCTGGGGAATTTCCACACACATGTCGCTGATGTCGACCACATCCTGAGACACGCCCTTGACCTCATTGCCCAATACAATGGCGATTCGCTGATCACTATTGATGACAAATTGCTCCAGGCTGATGCTGTCATGAACCTGCTCGATGCTGCAAATCACATAGCCCGATGCCTTGAGTTGCTCAATGGCGGCAACCGTGGTGGGGTGGTATTCCCACTCAACAGCATCTTCGGCACCCAAGGCTGTCTTGTGAATTTCAGGTTTAGGAGGCTTGGGAGTGATACCACACAGGCAGATGCGCTCAATCAGAAAGGCGTCGGCAGTGCGGAACACCGAACCCACATTCATCTCGCTGCGCACGTTGTCTAATACCAGAGTGACAGGCAATTTGGCTGCCTGTCTATATTCGTCCACATCCACGCGATGCAGTTCCACCATCGATTTCTTTTTCGACATAGTTCTAGGTCAGTTTGATAGTTTCCACAAAAGTACAAAATATTTCTCACATGTCCCCTATTTTTACCTGTTGCACTTTGCTACTTTGTAGCAAAGAACGGTGCTTTGTAACCAGACTTTCACCCGCTTATCATTCACCATGATTCCATGTAAAATATCCTTGTAGAAAAACCTGTCAATAACTGTTGAAAACTCATCAAAAAAAATCAATAAAAAACTCTTGACAAATTGAAATCAATGTGGCTTACCAATATTTTTTATTCAGCCAAAAAAGTTACCACAAAAATTTTATTGCTCTATAAACACGCTTTTAATCAGTTTTGTTAGAAAAATATTCAGGAAATTATTAACTTTGCAGGTTGTTTACACCCTGTTAATAAAGTGGCAAAACCGCTAAAGGTCAGCATTTAGGCTTGTCAATAAACTATTAATAAACTAATGAAGGTGTTGATAATTCAAATGATGACAAAAGTGCTCAAAAAGTTTTCAACACAATTAACAGGCATAATAGTTGTAGTTAAATTTAAGTTTTTGAAAAAAATAAAAAACAAAATAATATATAATATGAATGTTGAAAAAGGATACGTCGATGAGCCCATCGAGGATGGCATTGACCTGAAAGAAGAAATCTTGCGCTTGAAGAAAGAGCGCAACGCTGTCATTATGGCCCATTATTACCAGCGTGAAGAGATTCAGCAACTCGCCGATTATATCGGCGACAGCCTGGCTCTGGCTCAACTGGCCGCGAAGACCGACGCGCCGGTCATCGTGCTCTGTGGTGTGCATTTCATGGGTGAGACGGCCAAAATCCTGTGTCCGGACAAAACGGTCATCGTACCCGATCTGAGTGCCGGATGTTCGTTGGCCGACAGTTGCCCTGCCGACAAATTTGAGGAATTTGTCAAGGAGCATCCCGATCACACCGTCATCAGCTATGTCAACACCAGCGCCGCCGTTAAGGCGGTGACCGATGTGGTGGTGACTTCGGGCAATGCCAAGGAAATCGTGGGCAGCCTGCCTCAGGATGAGAAAATCATTTTCGGCCCCGACCGCAACCTGGGTAACTACATCAACAGCATCACGGGCCGCGAGATGCTGCTGTGGGATGGCGCCTGTCATGTGCATGAGAAATTCAGTGTCGCTGCGATTGCCGAACTCAAGCGTGAGCATCCCGATGCCAAGGTGCTGGTTCACCCCGAGTGTCCCAAGCCCGTGCGCATCATGGCCGACAAGGTGGGTTCGACACAGGCACTGCTCAACTATGCCGTCGACAGTGACAGCAAGGAATTCATCGTGTGCACCGAGAGCGGCATCCTCATTGAGATGCAACGTCGTTGTCCCGAGAAGACGTTCATTCCCGCACCTCCCGAGGACGGCACCTGTGCCTGCAACGAGTGTGAATACATGAAACTCATCACGCTGGAGAAACTATACAATTCGCTCAAGTTCATGGCGCCCAAGATTGAGGTAGAACCTGAAATCGCCGAGCGCGCCGTGCGCCCCATTCAGCGCATGCTGGACATCTCGCGAGAATTGGGAATCATCAAGTAGAAGTTATCTTAGCATCTTACATATAATATATAGAGATAAAAACTGAAAATGGACTATAACTTTAAAGATATAGAGAAAAAGTGGCAACAGTACTGGCGTGACAATCACACCTACAAGTGCGAAATAGATAATAACAGACCCAAGTTCTATGTGCTTGACATGTTTCCCTATCCTTCGGGAGCGGGTTTGCACGTGGGACATCCCCTCGGCTATATAGCCAGCGACATCTATGCGCGTTACAAACGCTTGAAAGGTTTCAATGTGCTGCATCCCATGGGTTATGATGCCTATGGTTTGCCTGCCGAGCAGTATGCCATCCAGACAGGTCAGCATCCCGAAATCACCACCAATGAGAACATTGCCCGTTATCGTGAGCAGCTGGACAAGATAGGTTTCTGCTACGATTGGGACCGTGAGGTGCGCACCTGTGACCCCATTTATTACAAGTGGACACAGTGGGCTTTCCTGCAGATGTTCAAGAGCTACTACAATACCGAGCTCGACAAGGCTCGTCCCATCGACGAACTCGTTGCACATTTTGAGAAGCATGGTACCAAGGGTTGCAATGCCCACACGGGCAGCAGCGACGAATTCACTGCCGAGGAATGGAACAACATGACTCAGGTGCAGCGCAACGACGTGCTGATGAATTACCGCATTGCCTATTTGGGCAACACGATGGTGAACTGGTGTCCCAAGCTGGGTACCGTGTTGGCCAACGACGAGGTGAGCGAGGGCGTGTCGGTGCGCGGCGGTTTCCCCGTGGAGCAGAAGATAATGCGCCAGTGGTGCTTGCGCGTGTCGGCCTATGCTGGACGACTCTTGCGTGACCTGGAGAAAGTCGAGTGGACCGACTCCATCAAGGATACACAGCGCAATTGGATTGGCTACAGTGAGGGTGCCGAAATGACTTTCTCTGTTGCCGACAGCGACAAGAGCCTGTTGATTTTCACCACCAGGGCCGACACCATCTTCGGTGTAACCTTCATGGTACTGGCTCCTGAAAGCATGTATGTTGATGAGGTGGTGACGCCCGACCAGCGTGCTGCTGTCGATGCCTATCTCGATGAGGTGAAGCACAAGACCGAGCGCGAGCGCATGATAGAGAAGAAGGTGAGCGGCGTGTTCACTGGCAGCTATGCCATTAATCCCGTCACTGGCAAGAATATACCTATATATATAAGTGACTATGTATTGGCTGGTTACGGTACGGGTGCCATTATGGCCGTGCCTGCTCACGACAGCCGCGACTATGCTTTCGCCAAGCACTTCGATCTGCCCATTATCCCGCTGATTGAGGGTGCTGATATCAGTGAGGAGAGTTTTGATGCCAAGGAAGGCATCATGACCAACTCATCCAATGAGCGTCTGCAGCTCAACGGACTCCAGGTCAAGGAAGCGATTGCCAAGACCAAACAATACATCGAGGAGGCCGGTATTGGACACGTGAAGGTGAATTACCGTCTGCGTGACGCCATCTTCAGCCGCCAGCGTTATTGGGGCGAACCGTTCCCCATCTATTATGATAAAAACAATCAGCCCCAGCCCCTTGACGAGAGCCAGTTGCCGCTGCAGTTGCCCGAGGTGGACAAGTTCCTGCCGACCGAGACTGGTGAGCCGCCCCTGGGCCGTGCCAAGAATTGGGTGACTACTGAGGGCTATCCGTTGGAGCTGAACACGATGCCGGGCTTTGCAGGTTCGTCGGCCTACTATTTGCGTTATATGGATCCGCACAACGAGAATGAACTCGTCTCGCATGAAGCTAATGATTATTGGCGCCAGGTGGACCTCTACGTGGGTGGTACCGAACATGCCACGGGTCACTTGATTTACAGTCGTTTCTGGAACAAGTTTCTCTATGACTACGGCTACGTTTGCGAGGCTGAGCCGTTCCGCAAGTTGGTCAACCAGGGTATGATTCAGGGTCGCAGCAACTTCGTTTACCGTATCAAGGGTACCAATAAATTCGTGTCATACAACCTTAAGGATCAGTATGATGTGACGCCCATCCACGTTGACGTGAACATCGTTGACAAGGATGCGCTTGACATCGAGAAATTCCGTCAGTGGCGCCCTGAATTTCAGGATGCCGAGTTTATTCTCGAGAACAACAAGTACATCTGCGGCTGGGCCATCGAAAAGATGTCCAAGTCGATGTTCAACGTCGTTAATCCCGACAATATTGTGGACCGTTATGGTGCCGATACGCTGCGCCTGTATGAGATGTTCCTGGGTCCCATCGAGGCCAGCAAACCTTGGGATACCAACGGCATTGAAGGTGTGAGGAATCGCTTACTCAATCGCTTGTGGGCACTCATTTGGAAGGACGACACCTTGCAGATTACCGATGATAAACCCAGTGCCGAGGCACTCAAGTCGCTGCACAAACTCATCAAGAAGGTGACGGGTGACATCGAGACATTTAGCTACAACACATCGGTAGCTGCCTTCATGATCTGCATCACTGAGTTGACGCAGATGAAGTGCCGCTCACGTGAAATTTATGAGCAGCTGGTTGTGTTGTTGGCACCCTTTGCGCCACATATGGCCGAGGAACTGTGGCATACACTTGGTCATGACACCAGCGTGTGTGACGCCCAGTGGCCCACATGGAACGAGGAATACCTCAAGGAATCGATGGTTACCTATGGTGTTTCGTTTAACGGCAAACCCCGTTACAACATTGAGGTGCCCGCCGAGACTGATGGCGAGGAGGTGAAGCGGATTGCTCTCGCTGACCCGGGTGCTGCTCGCTGGCTTGCCGGTAAGGAACCCAAGAAAATCATCTTCGTTCCCGGCAGACTTGTCAACATCGTCGTGTAAATATTTTGATTAAACTACGAATTACGCGAATCATACGAATAGATATAATTAGTTGAATTCGTGTAATTCGTAGTTTTTTATTATTCAGTAAATGATGAAGAAGATTGTTTTTGCTACCAATAACGCTCACAAACTGAAGGAATTAAGGCAGATGATAGGCGACACCTACGAGGTGTTGGGACTGGCCGACATCGGTTGTCATGAGGACATCCCCGAAACCGCCGATGTCATCGAGGGCAATGCGCTGATGAAGGCGCGTTATGTCAAGGATCATTATGGATTTGACTGTTTCAGCGATGACACGGGTCTGGAAATTGATGCCTTGAACGGTGAACCTGGCGTGCACTCAGCGCGTTATGCCGGTCCGGGACACGACAGCGAGGCCAATATAGATAAGGTGTTGACCAAGATGCAAGGGGTTACCGAGCGCACTGCAAGGTTCCGCACGGCTATTGCTCTGTTACAGGGTGACGAGCTGCACATGTTCGAGGGTCAGGTCGAAGGTGTCATCCTCACCGAGCGCCATGGCACTGGCGGTTTTGGCTACGACAGCATTTTCCGGCCCTTGGAGGGTGACGGAAGCACTTTTGCCCAGATGTCGCCCGAAGACAAGAACCGCATCAGTCATCGCGGACGCGCCGTTGCGCGTCTTGTCGATTTTCTTGCTAATAGCGATTGACGGCATTGGGCAACGCCCATAATAGTTGCTGTTTTGGCGGCAATAGCTTCTTTTGCATGACTTTTTTTGAAAAAAGCCGTGCTAAAGGAAAAAATTTGTATCTTTGCCGTTGGATGATTAAGACTCAGGTTTATATATGGCTTATTATCAGTACTCTGGTGATGATTTTTGCCAGCTGTAATCGTGTGCCTGACTATGACAAACGTCTGGTTCAGGCCGATAAAATCATATATGAACATCCTGATTCGGCCAAAGCGTCTTTGTTGAAAATTAACCAGAAAGATCTCAATGAAGCCAATGCGGCCTACTACAACCTGCTGTTCACTCAAGCCAGTTACATCAACTATGATGAGATAACCAATGAGAATGACAGCATTATCACCCGGGCGCTGAACTATTTTAGAGAACACAGCAGTGACAAGGATAAACTGACACGTTCCTATATATATAAAGGTGCTGTGCTGGAGGAACTTAATATCCCGGATTCGGCCATGACCTATTACAAGTGGGCAGAACTCTATGCCGATAAGGATGACTATTTTAACATCGGTTATGCTCAATTCAGCATGGGAAAACTCTACTCCGATCACCAGGCTTATGATGGCAGGGAAATTGAAAAACTTGAGCAAGCAGTAGAGAATTTCAGGAAAGCCGGTAACAACCTCTACCTGATTATCAGTCTCAAAATCTTAGGAACGCAATATCGCTACAGGAATGCCGATAAGGCTGAGGAAAAGTTGAAAGAAGCCATCTCCCTCGCCGAAAAAGAAAACAAAACGTCCAATCTCATCAGTTGCCTGAATAATTTGGCCTACCTGTATTTTATGCAGGGTGACAACGCTAAGGCCTACCAGCAATTGCAACGCATCAAGTCCTTAAGCATGTATGGGCTTGATTATAGGGTATATACAACGTTCGCTTGTGTGTATGCCAATATAGGTCAGGTGGATTCGGCATCATTGTTTCTGGACTTAGCCGTTGAGCAGAAAAAGAATGATTCAACCTATTTCCACTCCAATAATTACCTGGAGCCGATGAGTCTGATAGCCAGGGCCAGTGGTAAGGAGCTGGACTATTACAGATTGAGTCATGAATGTGACAGCATCTCTTTTTCAGCAATCAGGAATCCTGATATTGTAAATATCATGTTTTCTGAGATAGACTGTGATCAGAAGTACAAGGAAGAGCAGGACAATGCCCGCCGCATCAGGTATTATATCATGGCTGGCGTCATGCTGTTATTGTCGCTGCTGGCTCTGCTCTTCTACCGCAGGGCACACCGCTACGATAAACTCGTTCTGGAACTCAAGGACCAGTCCCGCGCCCAGTTGGATGACTTGACCGGCATGCAGCAGAACGTCAGCGAGTTGAAAATCAACGATGAACGCCTCAAGAGTTTTATCTCTTCCCACATCAACATGATGCGTGAAATGATTGATACCTGCTACCATGAGCCCAACAACCGCATTGCCGAGAACATGAAGCGCATTGTCAAGTTCCAGGACAGCAACCGCGACAACTGGGTGAAACTCTATGACTACATCGACATGGAGCACAACAATATCATGACGCGCACACGTGAGCAGTATCCGCAACTCAATGACAAGGATCTGCTGTTGTTGGCACTCACCTGCATGGGCTATTCCTATATCCAGACCGCCATCATCATGGGCTACTCCAATGCGACCAGCGTCAGTGTCATCAAGCAGCGTCTGGCAAAGAAAATGGGACTTGACTGTACCCTCAACGAGTACATCGAGCAGAACTCTAATGTGAAATTTTAGTGGGAGCGGCGTGAAGAACGCCGTTTTTGGCGCTAAAACCGACACCAAATTCAGTGTATTAAAAAAAAATATCTAACAACTTGGTTTACAAATTCTTATAATTACCTTGTATTACGAAAAAATTTGGCCATTTCAATAATTGGTTATAACTTTGCATCGTGAATCTAAACATTCTTTTGTAAAAATCTAAACATTCAGGATTATGAAACGTATTTGTATTATCACTATATTGGCAGTCATCTGTGGCATGACCGCGATGGCTCAAAACAGGCCGGATATGGCTCATCAAAATACCGGCCGCGATCGTGGTGGCATTGTGATTGTAAATGCCCCGATTATCTCTTATGACGAGAATACCCAATTGCTCACCGTTACAAGAGATAATGTAAACTACTTTGAGTTGACCATCACATCAGTGTCAACCCAGGAAGTCGAACTACAGGAAGTGTATAACGTAACATCGGCAACGATCAACGTATCCTTCCTGACGAACAATGAAGCCTATCTGATTGAGTATTTAGGCTCTGACGGATTCAACTATTCGACCGAGTTTGTGAAAAGTTCCAGTTGGACCAACTCGTCGATCAGTTCTAGGACAGGATTATTCGATACGTCAGTTTTTGACAGTATCGATCACGATAGATTACAAAGAAGATAAGAGAAATGTTTAGATTTTAAATAATTAGGTATTCCTTAAATTGAGAGAAACACACATCATCCAAACTGCTGCCCGCCGTGATTTTGGCGGGCGGTTGTTTTTTATGGCATTTCTGTCGCCCTCCTTAGTTATTGCTTTTTTGCCAAAATTCACATTCGTTATCACACCTATGTGAAAAATAATGGTTACTTTTGCAAGTTGTAATGCGGCATAGCGTCAGCCCATACTGACAACCAATAGACAAACACAAATCGATAGCAGATGATTAACCTGAGTGTAAACGTCAACAAGATAGCAACATTGCGCAATGCCAGGGGTGGAAATGTCCCCGACGTGTTGCGCGTGGCAATGGATTGTGAACGATTTGGTGCCAACGGCATCACCGTACACCCCCGTCCCGACGAGCGGCACATTCGCCGCAGCGATGTCTTTGCATTGCGCCCGCTGGTGCGCACCGAGTTTAATATAGAGGGCTACCCCAGCGAGCAGTTCCTGGAGCTGGTGCTGGCAGTGCGTCCTACCCAAGCGACCCTCGTTCCCGACGCCCCCGACGCCCTCACCTCTTCGGCGGGATGGGAGATTGAGCCAAACATGGAGTTCCTCACCGGTGTCGTCGACCGACTGAAGGAGGCCGGCATACGCACAAGCCTCTTTGTGGGCACCGACGTGGACAACATCCGCGCAGCGGCACGCACTGGCGCCGACCGTGTGGAGCTGTACACGGGTCCTTTTGCCGAGGAATTTGACGCCGATCCTGAACGTGCTGTGGCTCCTTTTGCCGCTGCCGCTGCTGCCGCCCACAGCGTGGGACTGGGACTCAATGCTGGCCATGACTTGAGCCTGCACAACCTTGAGTTCTTCCAGAAGCACGTGCCTTACTTGATGGAAGTGTCCATCGGCCATGCCCTGATCAGTGACGCCCTCTATCTGGGACTTGAGGCCACTATCAAGGCTTATAAAGACTGTCTAAAATAAAAACAGTCTTTTCACGTTAGAGTATTAATAGCAATAACCAAAAAAATAACGAATAGATTCATCAATTATGCCAACCCTCAACATGATTCTTGCATTACTGCCTGCCGATACGATGCAGCAGACGATAAACAACGTACAAGACTCTATTGATACTGCTGCTCAGGTACTTACAGATACCGCCGCTGCCGTAGCCGCTGCCACTGCACCGGTTGCTGCACAGGCCGAGCCTGTTGTCAGGGAATTGTCGGTTTGGGAACTTACCAAGGCTGGTGGTCCCCTCATGATTGTGCTGGCTGTGCTGGCCATCGTGAGCATCTACATCTTCTTTGAGCGACTGTTCGCCATTAATCGTGCCAACCGTCAGGACCGCACCTTCATGGACCGCATCAAGGACCTCATCCACCGCGGTGAAGTGGACCAGGCTCAAAAGCTCTGCCAGGATACCAATACCCCCTATTCTCGCATGATTGAGAAGGGCGTGTCTCGCATTGGACGACCCATGAACGACGTGCTCGTTTCCATCGAGAACGTGGGCAACATGGAGATTGCCAAGCTCGAGAAGGGTTTCAACTGGTTGGCAACCACCGCTGCCGGTGCTCCCATGATTGGTTTCTTGGGCACTGTGCTTGGTATGGTAAAGGCCTTCTTCCAGATTGCCAGCGCTGGCAATAACAGCAGCGTGAGCATCATCGCCAGCGGTATCTATCAGGCATTGGTGACCACCGTTGCCGGTCTGATTGTGGGTATCGTTGCCCTGTTTGCCTACAACTACCTCACCTCGCGTGTTAACAAGGTGATGAACAAGCTGGAGGGTAAGACAATGGAATTTATGGACCTGCTCAATGAGCCGGCCAAGTAATTATTTAGGTTTTAGGTATTTGGCTTTAGTCGTTAGCTTGACGACGTTTAAACCAAGACTTGCAACTTAAAACTAGAATAGATTATGGCACTCAAGAGACAACATAACACCTTGTCGATGTTCAGCATGGCATCGATGACCGACATCATCTTCCTGCTGCTCATCTTCTTTATGGTCACATCGACGTTTGTCTTCCCGTCGGCGCTTGAGGTGAACTTGCCGCAGAGCAGCGAGCAGACTGCCATCAAGCCATCGACGCGCATCTATGTTGACAAGGACCTCAACATGTATGCCACTCAGACGACCGATGCTGGCGAGAGCGACCTCCAGCCCATAGCCCCCGAGCAGCTCGAGGGTTTCATGCAGGCACTCAAGATGGGTAATCCTAACGAATTTGTCGCCGTCTATGCCGACGAGGAAGTGAACTACGGCAAGATTGTCGAGATTCTTGACAAGGGCTCGAAGCAAGGCGTGAAAATCGTCCTTGCCACCAAGCCCAGCGAGACTTCGTTTGGCCCCAATAATGCCGAAGTGCCCGTTGACGAGGCTCAAGCCAGCGTCAACGAGCCTGTCCCCGTCAACCCGTAATACGTCATCACGATGGAAGAAGATCGCCGCAAAAATAGCCTTTGGGCGCTACTGCTCACCCTGCTTATCACGGTGGGCACGATGGCGTTGCTGCTGAGCTTCTCGCTGCGCTATGAGCAGTCCTACCCGCCCGACTTCACGCATCTGACCCAAGACTCCATCTTGTTTGGCGGTGATTATGTGATGTTGGGAAATACCATCGAGGACGTCCAGAACGACTTGATGGACCAGGAATCATCCGATCCCAGCGCTTCACCCGAAGAGGGTGATGACCCTGATATCGATGCCGATGACCTGGAAGATGCGGGAGAAGCTAACCAGAAGACGCCGCCACTGGTCACCCAGAAGACCGAATCGCCCCACAAGGTGAAGGAACAGCCCAAGGAGACGCAACCCAAGAAGTCGGGCCCGACCAAGGAGAACGACAAGAAGGTCGAGAAACCTAAGGCCAAGGACAAGCAGGCCGAGGCTCAACAGACCAAGTCCAAAAACACTAGCGAGCAGAAACCCTCGACAAGCAGTGCCACCGACAACAAGGTGAAGAACGCCTTCGGTAAAGGTAACGGCAAGGGTGGGGGACAGCAAGGTTCAACAGGCAACTCCAGCCAGGGCGTACTGGCCGGCAAACCCGGCATCAGCGGACTGGTGGGTTACACCCTCGACTACTGGGCTAAGCCTAACCCCAATAGCAAGTGGTCAGGACGCGTCGTGGTGCGTGTCACTGTTAATCCTCGTGGCCAGGTCACCAAGGCGACTGCCGTGAGTGCGACAGGTGACCTCGCCTCACATCCCGAGGTGCGCCGTGCCTGTGAGCAGGCCGCCTTACAGTCCCGCTTCTCGGTTCCCAAGAACACGATGACCGAGGGTATCGGCACCGTCACCTACATCTGGCATTAAAGTATGCCACTCACATCATGAACCGTCCCTATTGCTACCGCTATAGGGGCGGTTTATTGATACATTCCTGCTGATGGCTGAATTTATTTTGTGGTACAGTCCGGTATGATTATCTTTGCTAGGCAATAACTAACAGCATTACGCCCATGAGCAATTACTTCAAGCAGACCAAACAAGAGACAATTATCTACACTATCGTGTGGATTCTCATCTTCTTGGCCCCACTTGCTGAGTTTCTCGTTAATTATGACCCCAAGCACCCGATTTGGATTAAAAACGGGCTGCTGGACACATGGGCCCACCTGCTGTTCTTCTTCATTGTTTTCATTATCCACAACCACATCTTGGCTCCCATTCTGCTGAAGCAGAAGAAAGTGGCCAAATACATTGCTTGTTGCGTCATTGTCATTGCCCTGTTCCAAACGGCCCAATGCGTGCATAAACCTCATCACATGCCACACGCCCACCATCCGGTGAGTGCCGTTGAGATGGAACCGCCTCCTCCCGAGGGACGCCCCCCCATCGACAGACACGACATCACTATGTTCATTCTTGTCATCATGATGCTGGGTGCCAATCTGGGCGTAAAGCATTATTTCCAATGTGAGGAGGAGAAGAAGTACCTGGCCAAGCTCAAGGAACAAAGCCTCAAACAGGAGTTGGACTACCTGCGCTACCAGATTAATCCTCACTTCATCATGAACACGCTCAACAACATCCACGCCCTGGTGGACATCGATCCCGACCAGGCCAAGGACAGCATCGTGGACATCTCGAGGATGATGCGCTACCTGCTCTACGAGAGCGACAAACACTATGTGCCCCTGAATACGGCCATTGAGTTTCTGAAGAAGTACCTGAACCTGATGAAGTTGCGCTATACCGACCAGGTGACAGTCAACCTTGACGTGCCCGAGGCTTGTCCTGATACCATCATGATTGCCCCGCTGGTGTTTATTCCGTTTGTGGAAAACGCCTTCAAGCATGGTGTGGCCTATGATAAGCCGTCTGCCATCGATATCGACATCGAAGAGAAGGGTGACCGTCTCCTGTTCCATTGCCGCAATACCAAGAACAATGTTAAGCACGAGTACGGTGGCGTGGGGCTCAATAATGTGACCAAGCGCTTGGAACTCATCTACGGTTCCGATTACTCACTCGACATCACCGATGGCGAGGACACCTATGACGTGCTGCTCAATCTGCCTCCGCTGCAACCCGAGGATTTCAGTCAAAATAAACCAAGCAATAAAGACGAAGAGCTATGATTAAATGTATTGCCATTGACGATGAACCCTTGGCGCTCAAGAAGTTGGTGGCCTATATCAAGAAGGTCCCTTATCTGGAACTTGTCGCCGAGTGCCACAGTGCCGTCGAGGCTCAGCAGGTTGTTGAACAGCAATCGGTCGACGCCATGTTTCTCGACATTCACATGCCCGACTTGAACGGTATTGATTTTGCCAAGTCGATGAATCAGAATCATAGCAAAGGTCCGGTCATGGTCTTCACCACAGCCTACAGCGAGTATGCCATCGAGGGCTACAAGGCCAATGCAGTGGGCTACCTGCTCAAGCCCTATAGCTTTGAGGAGTTTGAAACGGCAGCCCAGAAGGTGAAGGACATCTGCGAAATTCGTCAACAGGCAGCCAGTGAGGTTACTGCCCAGGTCGACGACGACGGCATCATCTATGTCAAGAGCGATTACAAGATTGTGCGCATCGATATTGCACAGATCATTTATATCGAGGCGATGAGCGAGTACTTGAGGATTTCCTGCGAGGGCCGCACAAACCCCGTCGTCGTGTTGTTGAGCATGAAGAAAATTGAGGAGCATCTGCCTTCCAGCAAGTTCATGCGCATCCACCGCTCGTTCATCATCAACCTGGACAAGATTGTCGAGGTCAAGAAAAACCACGTCGTGCTGGATGGAGATGTCTCCATGCCCATCGGCGACAACTATAAGGAAGCATTCAACAACTACCTCAACAAGAAGATTTTGACAAAGTAATAATAGTATTTTTCTCATAGCTTTTCGGGTGGCTAGCGCGCGATGCGTCACAGTCACCTTTTTTATGCTCTAACACACATCTTTACGTCGCCACCGAGACTACGTTAACAGGTCAAACAAAGGCTGTTTGCGGCTTTTTTTGTCATGGTGTTGGCTGTTCATGAGATTTTTTGTATTTTTGCACGTTTTTAAGCGATTATAAATTACTTTCAAGACATATGAATATTTCCTATAAATGGCTCAAACGCTATATTGACACCGACCTGACGCCTGAGAAGGTGGCCGAGGCTCTGACCTCGCTGGGTCTGGAAGTGGGAGCAGTGGAACAAGTGGAAACCATCAAGGGCGGTCTGCGCGGACTGGTTGTGGGACAGGTGATGACCTGTATCGACCATCCTAACAGTGACCACCTGCACATCACCACCGTGGACCTGGGCGACGGTAATGACCCCGTTCAGATTGTGTGCGGCGCGCCCAACGTGGCAGCCGGCCAAAAGGTGATTGTTGCCACCCTGGGCACCAAGCTCTATGACGGCGACCAGGAGTTCACCATAAAGCGCAGCAAGATGCGCGGCGAGGAGTCGCTGGGCATGATTTGCGCCGAGGACGAGATTGGCGTGGGCACCAGCCACGACGGCATCATTGTCCTGCCCGAGGACGCTGTGGTGGGCACCCCCGCTGCCGACTACTATGGCATTGAGGACGATTACCTCATCGAGGTGGACCTGACACCCAACCGCATTGACGGCGGCTCGCACTATGGTGTGGCTCGCGACCTGGCGGCATGGATGAAGCGTCATGGCATGGCGGTGAACCTGCACCGTCCCAGTGTCGAGGAGTTTGCCAGTGACCGTAATGATGGCGGCATCCCCGTCACCGTTGAGAATACCGAGGCCTGCCCCCGCTATGCTGGCTTGACCGTGCGCGGCGTGAAGGTGCAGGAGAGCCCCAAGTGGCTCAAGGACCTGCTGCTCGCCGTGGGCCAGCGTCCCATCAACAATATCGTGGACATCACCAACTACATCCTGCTGGGCACCGGACAACCCATGCATTGCTTTGACCTGAGCAAGGTCAAGGGAGACCGCATCGTGGTCAGGACAGCACCCACGGGCACCAAGTTTGTCACCCTCGACGGCGTGGAGCGCACGCTCACCGAGCGCGACTTGATGATCTGCAATGCCGAGGAGCCGATGTGCATCGGCGGTGTGTTCGGCGGTCTGGACTCGGGCGTTACCGAGACGACGACCGACGTCTTCCTGGAGTCGGCCTACTTCCACCCCACGTGGATCCGCAAGACGGCGCGCCGCTTCGGCCTGAACACCGACGCCTCGTTCCGCTTTGAGCGCGGCATCGACCCCAACGAGGTCATCTATAACCTGAAACTCTGCGCCATGCTTGTCAAGGAACTGGCAGGCGGAGAAATCTGCGGCGACATCATTGACGTGAAGGCCCACGACTTCCCCGGCTTCCCTGTGGAGCTGCACTACGACTACGTGAAGCGCCTCATCGGCAAGGACATTCCTCACGACGTGATCCGTGACATCGTGGAGAGCCTCGAGATGGAAATCACTGCCGAGGATGATGAGAAAATCAATCTCGTCGTGCCCACCTATCGTGTGGACGTGCGTCGCCCCTGTGACGTGGTCGAGGACATCCTGCGCGTCTATGGTTACAACAACGTCGAGTTTACTGACGATGTTCACAGCAGCCTGTCGAACAAGACCGATGTCGACTTCCGCGACGACATGCAGGAGACTGTGAGCAACCAGCTCACCAGCGTGGGCTACCACGAGATGATGAACAACTCGTTGACAGTGGGTGCCTACTATGAGGGCTTGACAACCTATCCCGCCGACTTGTGCGTGCGCATCATGAACCCCCTGAGCAGCGACCTGAACGTCATGCGCCAGACGCTGCTGTTCGGCGGTTTGGAGAGCATCGCCCGCAATATCAACCACAAGAACGCCAACCTGCGACTCTACGAGTTCGGCAACGTCTATAGCCACGACGGCAGCATCAGCCAGGAGGAAAAGGCCCTCGCTCCCTACAGCGAGAGCACCCAGATGGGCATGTGGCTCAGCGGCAACAACCACGACGAGTCGTGGGCCGACAAGGTAAGGCCGCTGAACGTCTATGACTTGAAGGCCGACCTCGAGAACGTGCTCATCAACATGGGCATCAACCTGCATGACCTGGTCATCGAGCAGCACGAGGACGAGGTGCTCAATCCCGCCCTGCGATACAGCAACCGTGGCGGCAAGACCATCGCCGTGATGGGAGTCGTTGACGAAGGCCTGGCCAAGAAGTTTGACGTCGACCAGCCCGTCTATTATGCTCAGGTCAACTGGAATCTGGCCTGCAAGATGGCGATGAAGAAGGACATCAAGTACACCGACCTGCCCAAGACACTGCCCCTGCGCCGCGACCTGGCGCTGTTGGTGGACCGCGCCGTGACCTACGACGACATCCGCCGCGTGGTGGTGGCCAGCGAGAAGAAGTTGCTCAAGTCGATGACCCTGTTCGACGTCTATGAGAGCAACAAACTGGAGGCCGGCAAGAAATCCTATGCCATCAGCATGATTCTGCAGGACAACGAGAAGACGCTCAACGTCAAGCAGATCGATGCCATCATGAACAAGATTATCAAGAACCTGGAGACCCAGCTGGGTGCCAAGTTGAGATAAGTTTTGGTAACAGTAGAGACGCAAAATCTTGCGTCTCTATGAATCAGGCGATGGCAATAGTAGTTAAAACTAAAAACTCACAATTTAAAACTTATATATTACAATGGGAAGAGCTTTTGAATACCGCAAAGCAAGAAAGATGAAACGCTGGGGCAGCATGTCCCGCACGTTTACACGCATCGGTAAGGAAATCACCATCGCCGTCAAGGCCGGTGGCCCCGATGTGGAAGGTAACTCACGCCTGCGCGCCTTGATCGCCAATGCCAAGGCAGCCAACATGCCCAAGGAGAACATCGAGCGCGCCATCAAGCGTGCCAGCGAGAAGGATGCCGGCGACTACAAGGAGGTCATCTACGAGGGATTTGCTCCCCACGGCATTGCCGTGCTGGTCGAGACCGCTACCGACAACACCACCCGCACCGTCGCCAACCTGCGCAACTACTTCAACAAGAAGGGCGGCTCGCTGGGTAACTCTGGCAGCGTGGCCTTCATGTTCAGCCACAAGTGCTACTTCCACGTGGCTCCCAAGGCCGATGTTGATCCCGATGAACTTGAACTTGAACTCATCGACTGTGGTGCAGAGGAATTTGCCATCGACGAGGAGGAAATGCTCGTTTCCGGCGACTTTGCCGCTAATGGCGATATCATGAAGTACCTCGAGGACAACGGTTTCGAGATCAAGAGCAGCGAGTTTGTCTATGAGCCCGCCGACTACAAAGACCTGAACGAGGCCGAGCGTGCCGAGGTAGAGGCCCTCATCGAGGTCCTTGAGGAGGATGACGACGTGCAGAACGTCTTCACCACCATGGCCGAAGGCGGCGACGAGGAGTAAACCCTTGTCAAAGACAGTTGTTCAACAACTGAACTTTCCGATAAAATTTGAAGCATCCGCAGGATTTCATCAAGAAGTCCTGCGGATGCCCCTATAAAAAAGGTTGTACCAGTTGTTCACCGCGTAGCCCTTGTTGTTTGAATGAGCGCGTCAGCCACAGTCTTTCTTGTCCTTCTTGTCGTTTAAAAAGCAGGAAAGCGGAAGCCCAAAGAATCAGGCTGACTGTTTTGACTGTTTTGATGGAATCAGTAGCTGACCTCAAAGAGGCGGGTGTCCTCGTTGTCGAGTGAGGTGTAGCCGTCCTGGACGGTGAGTGAGCCGTCAACGTCGAGCGCCTTGCCGTTGGGGGTGCAGCTGTAGAAGTAGCCGCCGCTGATGGTGCAGTCGGTGTCACACTTCACGCCCTTGGGAGCCACGGTGTTCTGCTTGCCAGTCACGACGACGTTGAGCTCGCCGCCGGTGAAGAGCAGCGGTTGTGCCACGTTGATGCCTTTGGCGTCATCGCCGGTGCACTTGATGTTGAGCGTGCCGCCCGTCATCGTCATGTTATAGTCGGCCTTGACGCCAGCCACACCTGTCGTTGTCTCGTAGCCCTCCTCATCAATCTCGGCTTTGCTCGTTCCGCTGTTGATGATGGTCGTGCGTCCGCCGGTGATGTAGACAAGGCTGTCACAGTTGATGCCCTTGGCGCCGTCGGCAGCTATTTCCATGTTGATGACACCGCCCTTGATGTGGACGTAGTCCTTGCCCTTGATGCCGTGGCCGCTGGTGCTGTTCAGGTAGAGGTGGCAGCCGGGGCGCACAAAGACGTAGTCGTCGCTTGCCATGCAGTGCTTGCCAACGCTATAGATGTTCAGCGAGCCCTTGCCGCTGACGAGAATCTGTCCCTCGCTGAAGAGGGCCGCCTTCTGGTCCTCACCCTCGACCATGGCATATTGCTCGCCGTCGCGCAGGGTGTTCTCGGTACCCTCGTTGAGCACCAGGTAGAATGACTTGCCGCACTGGTTGTTGATGGCAGCGCCATTGGGGTTGGTGATGTCAGCGCCATTGAGCTGGAGCTGGAATTTCCTTTCTCCGTAGAACTTGAGCGACCCGTTGGGCGTCGTACCTGTCACGATGTAACGCACGCGCTTGGCAGCGCTGGTGATGGTCACATGCGCGCCGCTGATGCCCACAATGACCGAACTGGGGTTACCCGTCACCGTTGCCGTCTCGCCATCAAAGGTGATGCGCACCGTGGTGGCCCAAACGGTGTTCTCGACATAGTCGCCGTAGTCGATAGCGTCCTCATCGTCGGGGATGGTCTCGGCTGGCTCGGTTAGGGCCGTGAAGTCCAATTCAATTTCCTTTGGGGTGGGGGGCTCGTCTTCACCACCACCGGTCAGTATGATGTCGATCAACGCGTTGACATCGGCGAGGTTCACCTCTCCGTCATGGTTCACGTCGCCGTTGTTGCCTACGGGTGTGGTCAGGATGTAGTCAATCAGCACATTGACGTCGCTGATGTTCACTTCGCCGTCATCGTTGACGTCGCCTGTCCTTGCCGAGGCGGCCATGGCGAGCGAGAGTGCCAGTATCACGAGAGCAAAGATTCTCTTCATAGCTTTTGGTTGTGTATTTTATTGATTAATAGGCAATAATGATTACCTTCGGTTGCGTGTCCCAGGTCTTGTAGCCTGATGCGATATTGGTCATTCCCGACACCTCCAGCGGGTCGCTGCAGCGGCTATAAGTGTAAAAATAGCCGCTCGAGATGCTGAAGTTGCCGTCGATTTTCACGCCCTTAGGTTTCTTGATATCCTTGGAACCCAGAGCAACGGCCATGAAGGTGCCGCCACCGATGGTCACATGCTGCTTGGCGTTCAGCCCCTTGCCGCCGTCGCCGGTGGCCTTGAGCTTGATGATTCCGCCTTTGACAGTCAACAGTGTGTCGCAGTACAGGGCTGCGCACGCCGTAGTGTCGCTCAGGTCATCTTCCACGTCAATCCTGGTGTCGCCGTCGCTGATGGCGATGAGTCGGCCGCCGTTCACTGTCATCGGTCCGCCGCTGCGCACACCCTTGGCGCCAACGCCCGAGGTCTCCACGTTGATGGCGCCGCCATCGACGATGATGCCGTCGTTGGCGCGCAAGCCGTCAAGCGCACTGCTGTTGATATGGATTTTGACTCCTGGGCGAACTCGGATATAATCGTCGCTGCGGATGCCGCCGCGGCCCACGGCGGTGACGTCAAGGCTTCCCTTGCCGCTGAAGATGATCTGTCCCTCGCTGAAGAGGGCCGCCTTCTGGTCCTCCTCGTCAACCATGACGTAGTCAGCACCGTCCTGCAGCTGGTTGGTGGTGCCGTCGGCCAGCACGACATACATCGACTTGCTGCCCTGGTTGTTGACGGCGGCACCCGTGGGATTGATGATGCTGACTCCGTTGAACATCAGCTGGATACGCTTATCGCCGTAGAACTTCAGTGAACCGTTGGAGGTCTGTCCGCTGACGACGAATTTCACGGGACCGGAGATGTTCATGACAATGACGTGGGCCCCATTGGCTTGCACGACCACACCGGGAACAGTGCCGTTCACCGTAACCTTCTCGCCTCCGAAGGTGATTTCTATCACCTTGTCCCACTCGGTGTTCTCCACATAGTCGTTATAGGTCGAGTCATTCTCGTCGGTGACGGGGACATCGGGTATCTCGTTGAAGTCAGAGAAATCCAGCTCAATGGTTTCGGGCTTTACCTGATACTGGGCGATAATTTCGTCCATGTCGGTATCGTCCTTCACACAGGATGACATGACCAGCACCAGTGCTGTCAACAATAGGCTATATCGTAGAAGTGTCTTCATATCTGTCAGAATTTATAGGTGTAACCCAGGCCCAGCATGTGGATGTTAGGCTCGTCGCTGCTGCCGCTCACCTGGCAACGGTAATAGAGCTGGAAGTTGTGCTTCTTCTTTATGCTATGGTTCACACCGACGATGAAGCGCGTCTTCTCAAGGTCACGTGTCGTGTGGAATTCGACGCTGGCAAACGGGTCAAACTTGCACTTGGGGATGTCCCACTCCGCCTGCATGCGGCTGCGCAGCACATTCTTGCCCTTTCCCTTCACCTCGTGGTCTTCCCACTCGCCCTCGTCAAAGTCGAAGTTGTCGATCATCTTGGAAGGGCGATAGGTGTACTGCCAGCGCTCGCGCAGGTTCAGCTCCACACGCTGCACTTTGTAACTACCCGTCAGCGACACGTTGAAGCGGTGTCGTGGGGCCCAATAACTGGGTCGCCAGTTGTTGTAACTGACGCCGTCGTCCTGATAGGTGATTTTCTCGCGGTTGTTGTCGATGAGCAACACGTAGCCAGCACTGGCCTTGAGCCAAGGCAGCAGTTTGTAGCTAACATCGCCCCCGAAACTTACGCGGTCGGCGGTGCGGAAGTTGTTGCGTGAGCGGAATTCCATTTCAAATCCTGCACTTAACTTCTTGTTAAACTTGTGTGATGCCTCAATTGAGGCAACCAACCCGGCATCGTCGGCCTGCGACAACGTCGGGAAGATGGCTGAACACAATAGTAGCAATAAGCTGACTATCAGTTGTTTTCTTTTACCTCTTGCCATTCGTCCTTATGGATTTTAAGGGTGTTATTGATGTGGCTGCCACCACCACCGTCATTCTCGTATTCAATCTTGATGATTGCTGTGTCCTTGAGGAAATCAACCGAACCGATGGACACCTTGTAAATGTTGAGGCCCGTGCGCTTGTGCAGGTCCTCAATCAACTCCTCGCGTCGCTCGGGTGTGATGAGTTCGATGCGGTCATACAGTATCAGCTTGCTGGCCAGGTTGCGTTTCAGCACGCAGGCCTCAAAGAACCAGATGAGCAGGGCTATCGCAATGTTGGGCAGCAGCAGTTCGACAAAACTCAGCGAGTCGGCCAGCGCGTTGATGACCGAGAGGCTGATGACGCCGAACATATAGGACATCTCGCGCACGGGTATCGTCTCGGTGCGGTATCGTAGCACGCCGAAGATGGCGAACAGTCCCAGCGCAAAGCCGATTTTCACCTTCACGCTGCCCAGCAGGTAAATCAGGAAAAAGATGCTCACGCTCAGCAGCACGAGCGTGAAGAAATAGTCGCGGCGATGTGTTTTGCGGTAGTACAGGAAATAGACGATGAAAAACAGTACCAGCAAGAAGAAGCCGAAGCGGATCAACATCTCGGTGACCCCCGCAGCGTCATACCACCTGAAAGCCTTGACAGCATGGCTGGCGGCCTCATGTACGGTTTCGGTGCCGTTTTCCAGGGCTGATAAATCTTGTAGTAGTATCATATTATTCTTTAGTGATGTGTAGTTAATGTCTTGATTATTGCGCCCGTGAGAGCAGACGCTCTACCAATCGGAGCCGCTCCTTGAAGTTGTTGCGTTTCAATGCCGGGTTGGTCAATGCCGACCCCATGCAGTACTTGCTGAAACCGCACGGCTTGATGCGCAGGTCGCGCAGCATCCCCACGATGGGTGACGGCTGCAGTCCGTCGCGCTTGAGCTCGATGATGACCAGGCCCGTCAAGTCGGCGTCGTTGCCCGTCTTTAGGTTGTGGAAGCACAGGTCGGTGTCGATGGTCACGCGCTCGGTCTTGGCCTTGTTGACCAGCGTGATGCGGTGGAAATGGTTCTCCATGTGCTCACTCAGGTTCGTCGGGTCATAGCGCAAGTGTTTACGCAAGAACTCGTCATACTGCCTGTATTGGTCGTCCTGACGCAAGAAGCGGATGCCGTGGTCTGGGTGCTTGGGGTCAAAACCCACCATGTCGACGCGTTTTTTCTTGGTGCGCCCATGGTTGTTCTTGGTCTTCACCTCCAGATAGTTGAGGCCCGAGTCCACATAGGAGCGGATGCGCAACTTCTGGCGACCGGCATGCCCGTTCTGGTGAACGATGTACATGTTGTTGTCGGGTGTGTCAAAGTAGGCCGTGTAGTATTCGGCCACGCGTCTGCCGTCAACCTCCTGAATGCGATAATCATGTGTTGCGAGCATCAACAGCAACTTGAGCCGGTCAACCGTCGTGACAAACTTGGTGTCGGTGCGGTTCATCAGCTTGATGCCGCTCATCTCGTCGAGCGAGATGGGCTGGAAAGATGTGATGATACTCTTCATTTTCAGTCCGCTCTTCATTTTCAGTCCGCAAAGATATATTAAATAACGTGAATCAATGCCCTGAATTGCTATTTATTCAATGAAAATCAATGAAATATTACTTTTTCTAAGCCAATTATCCATTCTTTTTTGTCCACGGTGCTTGATTAATCGTGCTTGACCTCAAGAACGGCATAAATCACCATCCGCACTCATGAATCATCAATATCAACGGCCCAAAACGCTGTCAATTAGCCCTGAACATTGCTTTTTATCATGGGAGCGACTATTGTGGCGTTTTGGCCTCAGTTGCATGATTTTCAACAACTTTTAGGTACCTCCGCTTTGGGAGTGCACAAATTTTAACAATGTTTTTTGCTTGGATTCATTTCTTTGTTCTACTTTTGCCGCCAAGAAATGAAACGTTTACTCCTCATATTGGCTATTGCCGTGACCATGACGGCTTTAACGGGTGCTGATGCATCCGCTGCACCTGCGGTGAATGATCCGCTCGACAACGTCGAGCTGCCCTCGGTGCTTAAGAAGACCTATGCCGGTTACTATCATTTCATCGAAGCCGAGACGGGCGACACCCTGATGATGCTCGTCATCAATCCCATTATCATCTATCCGCATGAGCGTTTCCGCAATAAGGACGAGGAAAAATTCTATTGGAAGACGGTACGCGATGTGAAGAAGACACTCCCTTATGCCAAACTGATTAGCTCGACGTTGCTGGAGACCTATGAATACATCAACACCTACCAGAACGAGAAGCAGAAACAGGCCTACCTCAAGCAATTTGAGAAAGACATGTTCAATCAGTACAAGCCGCAGATGAAGAAGTTGACCAAAAATCAAGGCAAGCTGCTGATTAAACTCATCAACCGGGAGACCAACCAGAGCAGTTACAGCATTCTGAAGGCCTTCCTGGGCACCTTCAGGGCTGGATTCTGGCAGACGTTCAGCAAGTTCTTCGGTGCCAGCCTCAAGACTGGCTACAATCCAGCCAAGGACAAGCAGGATGCCATGATAGAACGCATCTGTGTACAAGTCGAGCAAGGAACCCTGTAACGATTCAAGGTAAACATAACACAAACAAGGCGTGCCAACCGGCGCGCCTTGTTTGTGTATAGAGGAGGACTTCAGCCCCCTTGGTCTGGTTATAATGATGATGTCAGACTTACCTCACGCTGATCTTGTAGGCCTGCTTGCCGACTGTCACGATGTAGATGCCGGGTGACATCGACAGGGTGCGGTTGCCGTCGGCAACAAATGCGTCAACCTGGCGACCATCGATGGAGTAAACGCGCACTTGCTGGCCCTCAAAGCCCTCAATGCTGACGCCACCCTTGACGGCTGTGATCTGCTGCTTGGCAGTCAACTCGTTCACGCCGGTGGGCTTGTCCTCGCTGGAGATGCGGATGTTGTCCAACCAGATGCGCTCACTCATCATGCTCATGTAACCGCGGAAACTGAACTTGACATAGTTGGCCAGTTCGGTTCCGGTCACGGGAATCTCAAACAATTCCCACTCGCCGTTGCCCTCGGTCACGTCGATGGTAATCAGTTCCTCATAGGGGTCATCGTTGAGGCTCTTCGATACCACCAGGGTGGGCATCACATTAGCACTCGAGCCATATCCCATGTAAACCCAGAACGAGAGGGTGTACAGTTTGCTGGGATCGACTTTTACCTTGGGGGTAATCAGGTCTGACCAGTGGTAACTGCTGTAGTAGTTACCGTTGTAGCACATGGCGAAGCCATTGTCGCCGTCCTGTGAGGTCATCTCGCTGTCGTCGGCAAGTACATACCAGACAGTGCCGTAGTTGGCAACATCAGCGTCAACAACCCAACCGCTGCCGTTGGTGTAACCGTCGGTGAAGGACTCGATGAAGGGAGCAGCCTTCAATTGGCCGAGGATGACATCATCGATAACGGCCTGACCGATACCAGCCGTGGTGGACGGAATCACTGCGTAGTAGTGAATCTCCATTTCTTGGCTGGGCTCACGCTCAACGGTATAGGTGGTCTCGGTCGTGGTGCCGATGACAACCATCTGTTCCTCGGGGGTAGCGCCATCGGGGAAGTACTCTACGATGGTGTATTGCAGCGAACCGTCAAGCACACCGCCATTCACGGCTCCGGCAGGAGCATCCCACGTCAGGATAGCCATCTGGTTGTCCTCGTTACCGCGAATCCAGAAGTTCTCAACTGCCATGGGCACGTCAACGCCGGCAAAGACGGTGGCCTCGCTGGGCTTGCCGCGACCATACTCGTTCTCGGCTACGATGATATAGGAGTTGCTGCCATTCAACGGCTGCTCGTCAACCCATTCCAGAGCCTGGCCGGGTTCAACGTTTTCAAACGTCACCAAGGGGATAGCCGAGCCGCTGCGGTAGATGTAAACCTTCATGGTACCCTCCAGCGGACGCTGAGCGTAGTCAACACTGGGTGCGTTGAAGGCGAAGTTGACCTTCAACAGGCCGGTCAAGTCGTGCTCGACGAGGAGGTTCTCGACACTGTAGGGAGCGAAGGCCGAACCCACGAGCGTGATTGAGATGTCGTCGATGCTCGGCGAGATATAACTGCTGGCCACATCTGCAACCATGAGAACCGAGGGATAGTACTTGCCTGTTTCGGTAGTTACCACCTCGTTCTCGACCAAAACCTTCTCACCATAGTTGGTGAAGGGCAGTTGGTCCTCATAGACGCTCTGGGCGTCGGGATTCATTGCCATACCGATGCCGGCATAGCCCGGGCAGGTCTGGTTATAGGAGTTGTAACTCCAGTTGAAGGCATAGGTGTAAACCATATCCTTCTCCAGTTTGATAGCGGGCATGTAGAGCCAGATGTTCTCTACAGGATGCTGCACGAAGTAGCCATAGCCACCGAGGGCCAGGTTCTGGTTGTAGTTGCTCCAGATCCAGCGGTACTCGTTGGTGCTGTAGATCGACGAGTCGTTGACGGTGACGAAGAAGCGGGCGTCGTCCTCGGTGTCAAATGCGTTGGTGTAGGGAGCGGTGTAAACACCGATAAAGGCTTCGGCGCTGACGCGCTTGCCCTCGCCGTACTCATTGCTGATGCCAACGGTGTAAGTGTGAACACCCACGCCTTCTACGGTGTTGTCGGTCCACGAGGCATTGCTGCCGGCCTGGACGGGCAACTGGGCCACTGCGGGCTCAACGCCGTCGCGATAGATGTTGGCGGTGAGGGAACTGCTGGTCAACTGATTGCCGTCAAGGGTGGTGGTGGGAACGGTGAAGTTCACGTCGGCAATCATCTCGCCGTCCTCATCGGGGGTGACGGTCAGGTTGGTGACCTCTGCGGGAGCCTCGTTCTTGCCCAACTTGTTGACAGCCATCGAGTAAACAAAGATACCCGATGCATTGTCTTCCTTGGCGGTGTAAACATGAACGGCAAAGTAATAGGTGCCGCTCTCAGCCACCTGGAAGTCGGCCTCCCAGTCGGCCAGGGTGCCGTCCACGTCATAGGCATCGTCAGAATCCAGCACCGTGAAGGTGGTGATATCGGTGGGATCGGTACCAATCATCAGGCTCACGCGCTCCTTGTAGTTGGCAAATGTGTTGCGCATGTTCACGATCAAGGCGTAGGAGATACCCTGTTCGATTTCGATACCCGGGGAAATCAGGTAATCGTCGGCACTGGTTTGGTCATCGCCCATGTTGTAGGGACCGGTATAGATGCCCCAGCAGCTATTGTAGTCATTGAACTGCCAAGTGTATTCACTGCCCCAGTTGCTGGCATCGTTGTTGGCATTGACGATTGTCCACAGGTCGCGCGTTGTGGCGTCGCTGAAGTCGTCAAAGTAGGGCGTCTGGAAGGCATTACCCGTCAGAATCGAGTTGGAGACGGTCTTCTCGCCCTGCTTGCCATCGGCATTGAACGGGGTCACGATGTAGTAGTAGCGCTCCATCTTGCTGGGCAGCGTCTCGCTGAACTCGCAAGCACTCTGGTGGTCGGCAACGAGGACGTTGTCCGGCATGCGCACCACGTTATAGGTCACGTCCTCGAGATAACCGCCGTTCACACCGGCAGTGGGAGCATCCCACGTCAGGTGGCTAACACCGTTCTCAACGGTGAAGTTCAGATTGGTCACGGGAAGCGGCGTGTCATAGCCGGCAAAGACGTACAGGCTGTTGACGGGCGAATAGCCACCACCGTTCTCCAGCAGCACATACACGTAGTGGTTGTCGTTGCTCACCTCACGGTTGTAACTTTGACTGCTGCCAGGAGCCACGCTGACATAATTGGCAATCAGTTCACCGTCGAGCCAGATGCTCATCGTCACATTACCGTTCAGCGGACTGCCGTTGTAGGTCGTGGTGGGAACAGTGAAGGAGATGTTGCCGTTGGTGGAACTGCCGTCAAAGGTGAAGGCCAGGTCGCTGATGGCTGCAGGAGCCATGTCGGGTGCCTGGTTGTCCTTGAAGAACACACAGGGAGCCTGCTCGTTCTTGGTCAGTTCCTTGACGAGGGTCGTGCTGCCGTCGTTGGGGTCAATGGCATAGATGCCGTTGCCCTGCTGCGTCACGGCCATCCACAGGAAGCAGCCGCTGTGAGGCTCATAACCCATACCCTGAACATACATCAACGGGGTGACATCGAGGGTACCCATCGAGCGCACCTCACCGCTTTCCTTGTCAATCTGGTAGAACTCACCGTCGCTGCCCACGCAGTACATCTCGCCATTGGGCGTGAAGCCTAAAGTCATCGGCTGGAAGTTGTTGGGCCAGGGGAAGAGGGTCTCGAACATGCGCTGCTCGGGATTCCAGATGGCCATGTTCAGGCCAGTCAGGTCGCTGTTATACTGAATCGAGTAGATGACATCGCTGGTGACGTCATAGGCCATCACCGAGGGGATGAAACTGTAATCCACCTGTTCGTAGACCTTTGACCACAGTTCGCTGAAGTCATTGCGGCTCAAGCCGTTGTACTCGACACCATTGAGGCTGCCGAACAACTCCATCGGACGGGCTCCCACGAGTTGGTCACGGCCCATGGCGCTCGCCATGAAGTCGTAGCGCAGGTCGGTAGCAAGCGGCGTGAAGTCGGCACTGGTGCCGATGGTGTAGGAATAGATGCCGTAGGGCACTGAACCGATGCCGTAGCCTGACCAGTCATCAGAGTTGGTCAGGTTGACATACATGGTCCGTCCGTTGAACATGTCGGCACTCGGGGCCTTCTGTCGTGAGGCTTTCTTTCCAGTAGAGAGCATTTTGGCCCTTTGCTGGGTCTTAACGACCTGCTTGACGGACTTGGGGACCGCCGTGTAGGTCGTGGACTGTTCGCCTGCTGTTGCCATCAAGGCAACCAAAGCGAGCATGAGGAGTAAGGTTTTGGGTCTTCTCATAATCCAATTATAGTTTAATGGTGATTAATGATTGCCCAACACGTTGGTGTTTGGCAAAGTTATTTTGTACTTCGCAAAAATACAAAGATTCACCAACAGGATGAGGTTAAGGGACTTTCAAGATGTACGGATTTCGGCAATTTACACAAAAAAGCAACTGAAAACAGTACTTTCAGGCTGCATTTCACCTGTTTTTTCGCTGATTTCAGTTCTTGGCCTCCATCCGGGCCAGGCGCTGATATTGTGAGGGGGTGAGGCCGGTGATGCGCTTGAATGACGTCACAAACGTTGAGCGGGATTTAAAGCCCACGCTCTCGCTGATGGCCTCGATGGTATAGTTGCCGTAGTTCTCAAGGTCGCTCATGCGCTTGCAGGCCTCCTTGATGCGGTAAGAGTTCAGGAAATTGTTGAAGTTCTGGCCGTAGTGCTCGTTGATGACTTGTGACACATACTTGTACTTGGACTCCGAGAGCATGGCCAGGCGCTCCAGCGAGAAGTCGGGCGAGAAAATCTCCTCGTTGTTGTCCATCACCTCCAGGATGCGTGCCAGCAGCTGCTTTTTGTCCTCGTCGCTCAGGTGACTGCTCTTGTACTTGACCTCGTCTGCGGATTCGGGGATGGACTCGGGTGTCGCGGCCAGGGGAGCGATGACCTGTTCTTTTTCCTGCAACTGGCGGCGCATGCGACGTTCCTCTTCCTCGGCTTGCAGCATCTCCACGTTCTTCTGGTACAACGACTGGTTGGAGCGGGTCAATTCCACATTCTTGCGGTGCACGAGGTACAGCAGCACGAGCAGGAGCAGCAAGAATCCCAGCGATACCAGCGTGACAATGGTCATCACCTTCCGGTGGTACTTGATATCGGTCATCTCCTGTTCCATGTCTTTCAACTCGTTGCGGAACTCCATCTCGTTCACGCTGGCCAACTGCTGGTAATTAGTCAGCGTGTCCTTGAGCAGGGTGTATTCATTATAATAATGTTCGCGCGAGTTATTGTCACCCAGTTGACGGTAATACTTGGCGAGCATTCCGAAGACTTCAAGTTTGCAGTCCTTCATCTCCAGGTCCATAGCAATTTTTTCGGATTGCTTCAGGCTCAGGATGGCATTCTTGTAGTCGTGCTGCATGGCATAGACCTTGGCTTTCTCGACGTGGGTGAAATAGATCAGGCGTGAATACTGAGTGGTGTCGATGAGTTCCAGTTGATTGTTATAGCAGTCGATGGCATCGGCATAACGCTGTTGCTCGATGTTGTGCAATGCCTGGTAAAACATCTTGTTGTACCGGCGCAGCACCCAAGTCGGGTTATCCTCGGGCAAGAGCAGGTATTTTTTCCAGATGTCTTCAATCTGGCTCAGGCTTCCCTGATTGTGGGCCATGGACAGCACATCGGTGCAGGCCATGTCGGTGTGCTCGTCGTCGTGGGTCTTGAGTCCCACCCTGAGCGCTTGCTGGTAATACTGGAATGCTGTGGTGCCCAGGTCGTAGTTGTTGCACTCCTCCGATATCGTCTGGTACATGCAGCCGAATCCCAGGAAAATGTTCGCGTCCTCAATCTTTGCCTCATTGGCAATCTCCAGCGCTCGCGTCAGGCAATCAAAGCATTTGGGATAATCATAGAAGTCGTAGAAGTAGATGGACCATAACCTCATGTTGGCATTCTTGCATGAGACTTTCTGGTCTATAGGCATGGAAGGCTCATAGCGGTTGGCAACAATCGTGAAACACATCATTGCCGTATCCTTCTTGTTGCCGTCGATGAAGTCCTTGTCAGCCATTTCAAGCAGTTGGCCGATGGGCAGGTTAAGCCATTTGTTGCGGTCCTTTGACGGCCCCGAGGCATAACCCTGCAACCCCGACAATAGGGTAAGGCAGCATACTATGGTCCAGAAAGATCTACTCATTATCTTCTCTATGGGCCACAAAAATAATACTTTTTTCCAACTCCTCAAAACCTGCTATAACAACAAACAACGGCGAGGAATGCCTCGCCGTTGTCATCAAAAAGGTCAGTTAATGGTATTGAGTTTTTCTTAGCCCAGTCGTTTCAGTTTCACAGTGAAGTGGCGCATCAGGGGGGCTTCCCACTCGATGGCGACACCACGGGTAATCTCGTCACGACGGTCATAGACGTTCTTCAGGGCGGCGGCAATCACGTTCATGTGGTTGTCGGTGTACACGCGGCGGGCGATGCACAGGCGCAGCAGGTCGAGGCCGCCGAAGCGGTTCTCGCGGGTCACGGGGTCACGGTCGGCCAGGATGTAGCCGATTTCGCAACCGCGGATGCCTGCCTCCAGATAGAGCTCACAGGTCAGGGTCTGAGCGGGGAACTCTTCCTTGGGAACGTTGCACAGCACCTTGTCGGCGTCGATGAACAGGGCGTGACCGCCAACGGGACGCTGATAAGGAATGCCATATTCGTCAAGCTTCTTGGCCAGATACTGAACCTGGTGGATGCGGGTCTCGAGCATCTCAAACTCGGTGTTCTCGTCAAGGCCGACTGCCAGGGCGTTCAGGTCGCGGCCGTTCATACCACCGTAGGTGATAAAGCCCTCGAAGGGGATGCAGAACAGCTTGGCGCCCTCGTACCACTCCTGGTTGTTGGTAGCGATGAAACCACCCATGTTCACAACGCCGTCCTTCTTGGCCGACATCGTCATGGCGTCAACGTAGGAGTACATCTCGCGGGCAATCTCCTTGATGGTCTTGTCGGCGTAGCCTTCCTCACGGGTCTTGATGAAGTAGGAGTTCTCGGCAAAGCGGGCGCTGTCCATCACGACGGGCACACCAAACTTGTGGCACAACTCGCAGGTCTCCTTGATGTTCTTCATCGACACGGGCTGACCACCAACGGTGTTGTTGGTCACGGTCAGTACCATGAAGGGAACGTTACCCTTGTTCTCGGTCAGCACCTTCTCCAGTTTCTCCAGCGAAACGTTACCCTTGAAGGGAATCTCGAGCTGGGTGTCCTTGGCCTCGTCGATGGTGACGTCGATAGCCTTGGCCTTGCGGGCCTCGATGTGACCCTTGGTGGTGTCGAAGTGGGCATTACCGGGGATGACGTTACCTTCCTTCACCAGATAGGAGAACAGCACGTTCTCGGCTGCACGACCCTGGTGGGTGGGGATAACATACTTGAAGCCGAAGATGCGTTGCACAACGCTCTCGAACTTATAGAACGAGGTGGCACCGGCGTAACTCTCGTCACCCAGCATCATCTCGGCCCACTGACGGTCGCTCATCGCGCCAGTACCGGAGTCGGTCAGGCAATCGATGTAAACCTGCTCAGCCTTGAGCATAAACACGTTGTTGTGGGCCTCTTTCAGCCACTGCTCGCGCTCGGCACGGGTGCTCTTGCGCAGCGGCTCAATCATCTTGATTTTCCAAGATTCAGCAAATGGTAATTCCATTGATTATCAAATATTTAGGTTAAACTTTTTTAATCGTTTATAGTAAAATTGAACCCCCCTCAAAAAGGTAATTATATTCAATTTTTATGCAAAGTTACGGCAAGTTGGCGAACTGGCAAAAAAAACTGTCATTTTTTTGCCCCATTGATGTTTTTTAACAATTTCTCACCCTTCATGTGACTGTTCAGCCGAATGTTAGGTTTCGGCATATCTAAGACTTGCGCCGTGTGCGGGAAATCAACTGTAACTGGGCTCGAACAAAAAATTCTATATTGATTTCTTGTGGGCCTATGCGAGCGGTGATTGATTCACAGAACAGTCGCGTGTTTTCTCATGCGACAAGGCGTTCATGTGCCGGCTCTTTGGCCGTTATCCACAACGAAGCGAGGGACCTGTATGGCCCGGAGGCCATAGAGTGTCCCTCGTTAATGTCGTTGTGCTTTTATTGGTGTTCGCTTTTTCCCTCTACAGGCAGCCTTGATCAATAGTCACAGCGTGTGCGATTGTTGTTATAATAGTTGGTGGGGTAGGTCGGCTGATTATTGTTCGGCACATTGGTGTTCTTGTTCAAGATGACCAGTGCGCCTATCACTCCCGGAATCCAGCCTGCGATGGTGAGCAGCAGCACAATCAAGACTGAGCCACAGCCCTTGTCAAGCACAGCCAGCGGCGGGAAAATAATCGCTAATAAAACCCTAAAGCACGACATTGTTCTTCTCCTTTCTCTCTCTTAACTTAATTCATTCCATCTTCTACCTGCAAATCCCGTGCCAACAGGCCGTTTGGGCTACCAAATCGGTAAAAACTAATGTTTTTAGTTTTATTAACTAAAATAATTTGTTATATAACTAAAACATTTAGTTAATTTGCATCGTGAAACTTAAAAAGGCTTGAGTTATGAAACAGTTAACACAAAAAGAAGAGGAAATCATGGAGCGGATGTGGAACCATGGCCCCATGCTTGTGCGTGAGTTACAGGCCTGCTATGATGAGCCCCGTCCCCATGTGAATACCTTGGCTACATTGATGAAGATATTGGAAGAGAAAGGTTTTCTGGGCCACAAGGCCATCACTGCCCGTTGCTTCCAGTATTTTGCCCGCATCAGCCGCGAGGAATACCGCGGTGGCACGTTGGAGGGCGTGGTGAACAAGTTCTTCGGCAAATCCTACCTGAGTGCCGTCTCGGCGCTTGTCAAGAGTGAAAAGGTCAGCGTTGAAGACCTGAAGGAACTCATCCGTGAAGTGGAAGAACAGAACCAACAGTAAACACCCCAATTGCCATGTTACTTATCTATCAAATCAAAGTTGGCCTCTGCCTCATCGCGTTTTACTTGCTGTGGAAGTTGCTGTTCAGCCGCGAGACTTTCCACCGCTTTAATCGCGTGGCTCTACTCTCGGTCATGGTTCTTGCCCTGGTGTTGCCGTGGATCAAGGTCACGATGGATGCCACCGCAGCCCGACCGATGGTGATGCTCGAGGAACTGCTGATTACACCCGCAAGGGACGCCCAGGCTCAGCCCGCCGGGTGGTCGTTGAACTGGCTGGCGGTGGCCGAGGTGCTCTATTTCATTGGGGTGGCGGCCGCTCTGCTGTGGCTGCTGCATAGCCGCTGGAGCTTGCACCGCCTGTTGAAGCAGGGCAGCAAACAGTCGCTGCCCGATGGTATCACACTGCATGTGGTTTCGGGTGACATCGCTCCGTTCAGTTACTTCAAGCACATTGTCATCAATGAGCAGGACTATCGCGACAACCCGCGCGAGATTCTCATCCACGAGCAGACACACATCGGGCTGGGACACTCCTGGGATGTGTTGTTCAACGGCCTGATGACCATGTTCCAATGGTGGAATCCTGCCGCATGGCTGATAGGCCAGGAGTTGAGACAAGTGCATGAGTATGAGGCCGATGAGGCCGTTATCAATCAAGGCGTCGACGTAAAGCAGTACCAGTTGCTGCTGATACGAAAGTCCGTCGGGGACCAGCTATTCTCGATGGCAAATAGCTTCAATTATCAATCTTTAAAAAAACGAATCCGTATGATGACGATGAACAAAAGCAGCCGATGGAAACAATTGCGCGCGCTGGCTGTGGTGCCCGTGATAGCATTGGCGCTGTTGGCATTTGCCAACCCGACAACAACTTCAACAGCAACTTCAACAGCGACTTCAACAGCAACAAGGGTGAGCACATCTCAAACCGATGGCAACAAGTCCAAGAAGGTCTATAATTCTGTCGAGCAGATGCCCGAGTTTCCCGGTGGCATAGCAGCGATGATGAACTATCTGACTCAGAACATCCAATACCCCGCTAATGCGGCCAAGAACCGTGTCGAGGGCCGTGTGGTCTTGCAGTTTGTAGTTGAGAAGGATGGGCAGATAGGAGAAGTCAAGATTGCCCGCTCGGTAGATCCTGAACTTGATGCCGAGGCAGTCCGCGTGGTCAAGTCCATGCCTAGCTTCGAGCCCGGCCTTCAAGACGGCAAACCTGTTGCCGTTTGGTACACCCTCCCCATCTCCTTCAAGTTGAGCGAACCTGTAAAACAAGAACGTGAGTAATTCTACATTATTAAAAGAAATCCCTGGGGCCATCATTGGTCCCAGGGATTGTTATAGAGGTATATATCGTCGCGGGGATTCCGCCCCACGCAAGGAAAAGCCTCTCTAAACCCTAACCACTAAACTCTAAACTTCTATAATTGCCAGCATGCTGGCAATTATAGAATATCAAGTGTCGATGGTGGCGTAGGTGGCGTTCTCCTCGATGAACTTGCGGCGCGGGTCAACGTCCTCGCCCATGAGCATGGAGAAGATGCGGTCGGCCTCGGCGGCGTCGCTGATGTTGACGCGCTTGAGCAGGCGGTTGCTGGGATCCATGGTGGTCTCCCACAACTGCTCGGGGTTCATCTCACCCAGACCTTTGAATCGCTGAACGGTCACGCCGTCCTCGTTGCCACCGGCATACTCGTCGATGAACTTGCGCAGTTGCGTCTCGTCCCAGCAGTACTCCTCGCGTTGGCCTTTCTTGGTGCGGGCACGATACAGGGGTGGGGTGGCGATGTAGAGGTAGCCATTCTCGATGATGGGTCGCATGCGGCGGAAGAAGAAGGTCATCAACAACGTGTCGATGTGTGCGCCATCGACGTCGGCATCGGTCATGATGATGATGCGGTGGTAGCGCAGCTTGCTCAGGTTGGCCTCCTTGGGGTCCTCCTCGGTGCCGATGGTCACGCCCAGGGCACGGAAGATGGTCACGATAGAGTCGCTCTCAAACACCTTGTGGTCCATCGCCTTCTCGACGTTGAGGATCTTGCCGCGCAGGGGCAGGATGGCCTGGAACTTGCGGTCACGTCCCTGCTTGGCGCTGCCACCTGCCGAATCACCCTCGACGAGGAAGAGTTCGCTCTCGGCGGGATCCTTGGACGAGCAGTCGGCGAGTTTGCCGGGCAGTCCTCCTCCGGCGAGCGGCGACTTGCGCTGCACCTTGAGGCGGGCGTTCTGAGCGGCATGGCGTGCCTGAGCGGCCAGGATGACCTTCTCGATGACGGTCTTGGCCTGTGTGGGATGCTCCTCGAGGTAGTTGTTCAAGGCGTCACGCACCGATGTCTCAACGGCTCCGATGACCTCAGTGTTGCCCAGCTTGGTCTTGGTCTGTCCCTCGAACTGGGGCTCCAGCACCTTGACCGAGATGATGGCCGTGAGGCCCTCTCGGAAGTCCTCGGGTTTGATCTCCACCTTGGCTTTCTCGAGCATCTTGTTGTCCTCGGCATATTTCTTGAGGGTTGAGCCCAAGCCGCGGCGGAAGCCCGTCAGGTGTGTGCCTCCCTCGATAGTGTTAATGTTGTTGACAAACGAGTAGATGTTCTCGTTGAACGACGTGTTGTAGGTCATGGCGACCTCAACAGGGATGTCGCCCTTCTTGCTCTTGATGTGGATGACGTCCTGGATGAGCGCCTCCTTGTTGCCGTCGATGTAGCGCACAAACTCGTCCAGACCGGTCTCGCTGTAGTAAGTCTCGCTGCGAGGCTCACCGTTCTCGTCCTTGCTGCGCAGGTCGGTGATCGACAGCGTCACACCGGCATTGAGGTAGGCCAGGTCGCGCAGGCGCTTCGACAGGATGTCAAACTCGTAGACTGTGGTCGAGAAGATGCCAGCGTCGGGGTGGAAGATGATGGTCGTGCCGTGGTCTTCCTCGCGGCAGTCGCCAACGATCTTCACCTCGCTCGTCGGCTTGCCCAGGCTGTACTCCTGCATATAGACCTTGCCACCTCGGCGCACCTCGGCGCGCAGGTAGTCGCTCAAGGCGTTCACGCAGCTCACGCCCACGCCGTGCAGTCCTCCCGAGACCTTGTAGGAGCCCTTGTCGAACTTACCGCCGGCGTGGAGCACGGTCATTACGACCTCCAGAGCCGACTTGTGCAGCTTCTCGTGCTCGTCGACAGGAATACCACGCCCGTTGTCGCGCACGGTGATGCTGTTGTCCTCACCGATGAACACGTCGATGCGGTTGCAGAATCCGGCCAACGCCTCATCGATGGAATTGTCCACCACCTCGCTCACAAGGTGGTGCAAGCCCTTGATGTGGGTGTCGCCGATGTACATCGCCGGGCGCTTGCGCACGGCTTCCAGTCCCTCGAGGACCTGGATGTTAGACGCAGAATAATTCTTCTCTTCTTGTTCTTCGATATATTTTTCTTCTTCTGACATAAAAATGTAGTTTTTTTCGCACTTTATACCCTCCAAAAAAGGGGGTGTCTAAAAACGTACAAAATTACAAAAAATCGCCCATCTGCCAAGGGCTTAAAACCTTAAAAAAACCTAATTTCGAGCACCCTTTTCGTCCCCTTTGCAGGAGGATATATCATACTGTTTGAAATGGGGTAAAACACAAGGAGTTTTGTCTAAAAGTGGGGTAAAATGTGTGGATTTGGACGAAAATCAATTTACTGGACATCTTTTGTGGCGTGTTTGCGGCATTTCAACTAACTTTGCAGTGATGAAACTGCCTGAGGAGTTCATAAATCAGTTACGGGACCTCTTGCCTGATGAATGGGAGGCGCTGGCCGAGGCCATCACGACGACCGAGCCCAGCGTTGCCGTGCGCGTCAACAGCGCGCGTGGGGTGGGGGTGCCCGAGAGGTGCCGCTGTGTGCCCTGGTGCGGCGAGGGTTTTTACCTGAATGACCGCCCGTCGTTCACCTTTGACACCGATTGGCATGCGGGACGCTATTATGTTCAGGACGCCTCGTCGATGTTCATCACCCACGTGATACGTCAATTCATCCACGAGCCTGTGCGCTACCTTGACCTGTGTGCTGCCCCAGGTGGCAAGACCACGGCAGCCATCCAGGCGCTTCCGGCGCGCTCACTGACGGTCGCTAACGAGATTGTGCCGCCCCGTGCCCGTGTGCTGGCCGACAATGTCATCCGCTGGGGTAAACCGCGTTGTGTGGTGACGAGCAATGCACCCGCTAGCTTGGGAAAAATGACTCATTTCTTTGATGTCATCGCTGCCGACGTGCCATGCAGCGGCGAGGGCATGATGCGCAAGGATGACGAGGCCGTGGCCCAATGGTCTCTGGCTCTGGTCGAACAGTGCGCCCAGCGTCAGCGCGAGATTCTCGCCGACGTGTGGCAAGCCCTGCGCCCTGGCGGATTGTTCATCTACAGCACCTGTACCTATAACCGCCAGGAAAATGAGCAAATCGCCGACTTCATTGTGAATGAACTGGGAGCCACCTCGCTTCAAGTCCCCATCGAATCCGATTGGAATATCCATCCCGCCATCGGCGGTTCGTGCCACTGCTACCGCTTCATGCCGCATCGTGTGGATGGTGAGGGTCTGTTCATGGCGGCTTTCCGCAAGGACGGTGATGGCTCGAGGCAGGACGTCCGTGTCAAGGAAAAGACAGCGAAAAAATCAGATGAAATAGGCAAAGACTGGTTGGCTGTACCCGATGAGTATGTGATTGACCAACAGGGTGATATATATACCGCCGTTCCGCAGGATATCCGCCGTGGGGTGGCTGCACTGCGCTCCTCGTTAAATGTGCTGCATGCCGGGGTGGAACTGGCAACCGTGATGGGTCGCAAGACGGTGCCTCACCATGCCCTGGCGATGTCAACGGCGAGGGCAGCCGATGCTTTCCCGATCTGTGAGGTGGATTATTCGACAGCGTTGCGTTACCTGCGTGGCGAGAGCATCGCTATTGACGGTCCGCGGGGCCATGTGCTCGTTGCCCATCAGGGCGCTGTCCTGGGATTTGTTAACAACCTGGGGAACCGCGCCAACAACCTCTACCCCAAGCCCCAACGCATCCTCAGCACCCATCTTCCCCCGGAAAAGCCTGATGTCATCGGGCAATGAAGATAATCCTTGCTCCAGGCTTGTAGGGCTGATAGTGAACTGGACACCTTGACAGGGCAGATACCAATTACTCTATATTCTTGATGAACTTGGCGGGGATGCCTCCGACGATGGTTCGCGGTGCGACATCTTTGGTCACCACTGCTCCGGCAGCGACGATGGCCCCTTCGCCAATGGTCACACCCGGCAGAACGGTGACATTGGCTCCAAGCCACACTTTGTCCTCGATGCGGATAGGGTGGAACTCCATGTCGCCCCGGCGGTCGGGATCCTGCGCGTGGTTGATGGTGCAGAGCGTGGCATTGTGACCAATCAGGCAGTCACTACCGATGTAGATGCCGCCTTGGTCCTGAAACTTGCCTCCGGCATTGATAAACGTGCGGTCGCCCACCACCGTGTTCTTGCCGAAGTCGGTGTAGAAGGGCGGGAACATGCCGACATGCTCGGGTACCTCAAAACCCCACAATTCGGAGAGCAGTGCGCGTATCTCTTCCGGCTCATGGTACTCGTTGTTCAGTCTGACGGTGATTTTCTGGGCCTCACGGCTGGCCCAGTGCATGAGCAGGTGAGCCTCGGAACCGGCAACCACCGGCTTGCCCGATGCGATGTGTTCTTTATATTCCTGAATGGTCATAAGCGTGATCTTGCTGATGTGTTGATTGTGGCTGCAAAGGTGCGAAGAATTGCCGTATCACGGACTATCTGAAAACATTGGAATTATACCTGGATTACTTTTTCTGCAGCGAGACGACATATTTCGAGGGTGTAAGGCCCGCATGCTTCTTGAAGAAGCGTGTGAAGTGCTGCGGATATTCGAAGCCCAGTTCTTCGGCTACTTGGGTCACCGATTGCCCGCCCACCAGCAGACTCTTGGCACGGTTAATCAGGAAACGCTGGATGACGCGGTTGGGACT
Source organism: Sodaliphilus sp. (assembly GCA_045541835.1). Lineage (GTDB taxonomy): Bacteria > Bacteroidota > Bacteroidia > Bacteroidales > Muribaculaceae > Sodaliphilus. Next base: position 59,052 of record JAZQJW010000028.1, read on the forward strand.
GTCGCCCGTGATACTGCGGACCACATCGCCGAAATAACTTGGCGAGAGGCACAGTTGCGAGGCACAATACTTGACGTTTGGCAAGCCCTGCTGGAGTTGCATCCGCTGTTCGTAATAATCCAGTAACACCTTCTGGAAGCGCGACAGCAGGTCGCTCTGCTGCTGGGTGGCTACCTCAAACTGTCGCTGGTAGAACAGTAGGCAATAGTCGCACACCAGCAGGATGTAGTTCTGCACGATGCGGTCGGTCAACGGGGTCTGCTCGCGGTGCTGGATGAACCGCCCTATCAGTTCCATCAGTTGCCATATCAGTTGTTTCTCACCTTCGGTCGTCTGCAGTGCCTCGTTGACGTTATAGGAGAAAAAGTGATAGTCTTTGAGCCGCTGCTCAAACATGGTGCCATGCATGAACTCGGCATCAAACAGCAACACCCAGCCGTGGTAAACCTCACAGTGGCCATCGTCGGCCTTGCCGATAATCTGGCCAGGCGATGCCGCCGTCAATGTGCCCTTGGTCGTGTCATATCCGCCCATGCCATAGGTCGCCCCTGTGGGGAAGTTGTCCTGCACGAAGATGGCATACACACCCATCTTGGTGAGCATGTGGCGTATCTCGCCCAGTTCGTCGAAGTGGACGACACTCACCATCGGATGCCAGACTGGTGCGCCGTATTCCCGTGCAAAGTCATTGGCGGTGTTGATGTTCACAAGTTCTTTCATATAACGTGTACAAAGGTAATGATTTTTATCTTAAGTATTTCTATCTGAAAGCCTAAAAGAAGAATGAAAATAGGTAAATTGGGTAACTTTTCAAGTATTTCAGATAATTGGCGGTCATGAAGAAACGACTAATTTTGCAACGTGAAATAATTTCAAATTCAAGGAGATGAAAAAAATAATTCGAAACATCGTGTTGCTGGCCACTGTGATGCTGTTGAGTGGCTTGTTGCTGGCATGCACTGGAGAAAAGGATAACAGTCAAAATGATGAGAATATGAACACGACATTGAATCTGACAAAGGAATGGGACAAGACATTCCAGTTGAGTGACAAAGTTGAGCACAAGAAGGTGACTTTCAAGAACCGTTTCGGCATTGAACTTGCTGCCGACCTGTACATCCCCAAGGATGCTCAGGGCAAGTTGCCGGCCATCGCTGTCTCGGGACCCTTTGGTGCTGTGAAGGAGCAGTCGAGTGGCTTGTATGCCCAGCACATGGCTGAGCGTGGCTTTGTGGCCATCGCCTTTGACCCGTCCTACACGGGTGAGAGCGGCGGCGAACCCCGTCGCATGGCCTCGCCCGACATCAACACCGAGGATTTCCTCGCCGCCGTTGATTTCCTCTCGGTGCAGGAAAATGTCGATCCTGAGCGCATCGGCATCATCGGCATCTGCGGTTGGGGTGGCATGGCTGTCAACGCTGCCGCTATCGACCCGCGCATCAAGGCAACGGTCGCCATGACGATGTATGACATGACCAAAATCAACCGGGAGGGCTACTTCGGCAGCGAGGACACTCCGGCACAGCGCATGGAGAAGCGTAAGGCCATGGCAGCCCAGCGCACCGAGGACTTCCGCAACGGCACCTATAAACGTGGCGGAGGCGTTGTCGACCCGCTGCCCGACGATGCACCGCAGTTCGTCAAGGAGTACCATGCCTACTACAAGACCAAGCGTGGCTACCACGAGCGCAGCGGCAACTCCAACGACGGCTGGAATGTCATCGGTTGCCAGTCGTTCCTCAACGATTACCTTCTGGCTTTTGCCTCCGAGATTGTGAATCCCGTGCTGCTCATCCACGGTGAGAAGGCTCACTCGCGCTATTTCTCGGAGTATGCCTTCGAGAAGATGACCGGCAAGCATGTCGAGGGCGTGAGCGCCAAAGAAGGCAATAAGGAACTGCTCATCATCCCCGGCGCCACTCATGTGGACCTCTATGATGATGTGGCAGGTGTGATCCCCTACGACAAGATTGAATCCTTTTTTAAAGAGAATCTGAAATGAACAGTCTGAAGTTTTGGATGCTGGCTGTATTGCTGCTGACAGCATTCCTTTCAATCAACGCACAGCAGAATATGGAACTGACTAAAAGACAACAAGCACTCGTGGCAATCGCTGCCAACGAGGCAAGAGGTAACATCGAGGGGCTGAAGAATGCCCTGAACGAGGGCTTTGATAACGGACTGACCATCAGCGAGGCCAAGGAAGCCCTGTCGCAACTGTATGCCTACACGGGATTTCCCCGTAGCCTGAATGCGCTCGGCGCATTGCAACAGGTCATCAAGCAGCGTGAGGCAGAGGGAAAACAGACCGAGGACGGACGTGAAGCCGACCCGCTCCCCGACGACTATGATGCGCTCAAGCAGGGTACCGAGGTGCAGACGCGTCTCTCGGGACAGCCGTTTAATTACGCCTTCGCTCCTCAGACGGACTATTACCTGAAGGCGCACCTCTTTGGCGACATCTTCGCCCGCAATAACCTCACCTTTGCCGATCGCGAGATTGTTACCGTTTCGGCCATCTCGGCTTTGGCTGGCTGTGAGCCGCAGTTGAAGGCTCACGTCGCTGGTGCGAGGAATATGGGAGTCAACGACGGCCAGTTGCATGAAATTCCCGCCGTGCTCCGCAACCAGGTCGGTGAGGCCGAGGCCGTGCGCTGCGAGCGTGCGGTGGCTGAGGTATTCAACGAGCCCTCTCAAGCCGTCAATACAGTCGATTTCGGTGTGTGGCCAAAGGGAGAACCCAATCCCTACGGGCAATTCTTCACGGGCAACAGTTATCTCGCCGATATGGGAGGCGGACTGTTCAATGTCACCTTTGAACCGGGCTGCCGCAACAACTGGCATGTGCATCATCGCCAGGTGCAGGTGCTTGTCTGTGTCGCCGGCCGTGGATGGTATCAGGAGTGGGGAAAACCCGCTGTAGAGATGATTCCCGGCACCGTCATTGCCATTCCTGCCGAGGCAAAGCACTGGCATGGCGCTGCCCGCGACTCGTGGTTCCAGCACCTGACCTATCACACCAATGTCGAGGACGGCGCCAGCAACGAGTGGCTGGAACCCGTGACCGACGAGGTGTATAACCCTTTGAAATAAACCATCAACATTTATCGTCAAAAGATTCTTCTAATATCTTTAACCGCTCCCCCATGACGTGTTGGCGCATGTCGATTGGGGGCAAGCAAATGAGGCTATGTTGCTTGATGACAAAGCCTCATTTCTTGTTTCAGGCATTCCAGCGGCAACGTGTGAAAAGTGCCTCGAAAGGGGAAACTTCTTTTTATCGGACTGTAAGATTTTTTACCGACGAAAGGCCTGTAGTGGATGAAAAGAGCGCCCACCCGGCAATGGAATGAGCGCTCCTATCACTATAAGAATCAGCTATTTATAGATTTAAGTAGCTTTTTAAGGCCTCGACGTATTGTTCGAAGGCTTTGCGGCCTTGCTCGGTAACCTGGCAGGTTGTACGTGTCTTCTTGCCGACAAAACCCTTGGTGACGGTGATGTAACCGGCTGCTGAGAGTTTGTCAAGCTGCACGCTCAGGTTGCCTGCTGTGGACTCGGTCTGCTCCTTGAGGTAGACAAAGTCGGCCTCGTCCACATTCATCAGGATGGACATCACTGCCAGCCGCAGCTGGGAGTGAAGGATGGGATCAAGCTCTTTCATCGCTGCAGGCGGGCTTTATGGTTAATGATGTGACCCGGGATAATCATCATGCAGATGAAGGCAATGATGAACAGCGGCAGAATCAGACTGGCATACAAGGGAACCTCGGCAGCAATGCAGCAGACGATGAAGATGCCGCACGTCAGACCGATTGCACCGCCTGCCACCAGCGATTTCTCCTTGATGATAATGCCCTGTGCCATCTCGGCCATCGGTACGATAATGAGCGCGAAGGCAAACATCATCTTCCATGCGTCGTAGCCCTTGATCAGGCTAAATCCCAGGCAGAACAACGTCGCAACGATGGCCGAGATACCAACAATCGTCCAAATCTGTGAAGTGAGTTTGTCGGAATAACTCTTCACGCCAGATTTCACTCGCTGCTTCCTGTCCATGATGGGGGTGAGGATGCCGCCGATAACACCGATGCCGAACCACAACCAGTTCCATAACGGATTGTGAGTTTTCACTAACAAGATCCATACCAGGGCGGCCACTACTACCGACAGGTAACCCCACATCAGCATGATGTTGCCGTCGCCCACATAGCGCTCACGGGTGCGCTGAATCATCGCGGTAATCAATTCGAGACTTTCTTTCTCGGTCATTTTCTTGTCTTCCATAACTTGAATTCTTTAATTTGGCTATAAAGCGGTTTAAAAAATAAACTAAAACTCTCCGAAAAAAGAACAGCACTCGCGATTACCGTTCTTATTTCACGCTGCAAATATAAAGCGGTTTATAATATAAACCAAATTTTAAGCCATTATTTAACCTTCTTTAATACATCCTCATCAACATGGTTGATTTTCCGACCAATCGAATCACTCCTTTTGATGTAGGGCCTCGCCTTGGCGTGACCGTGAAAAAGGCTAATGCTCAGGGTCGCGGACACGCCATGGCGAGTCTCTACAAAAGTAAGTGGCCAGAGAACTCCCTCTAACCACTAACCCTTTACCTTTAATCTAAAAAGCAAGTGGCCAGAGAAGATTCTCTAACCACTAACCTTTAACCTTCAAGCGGCCTATGGGCGCTTGAATAAATCACCCTACCTGGCAGCCGGGCTTGACGGGGCCGGTCGGTCCGATGACCACGAGGCGTCCGCCGGCATCCTCGGCGCTCAGGATCATGCCCTGGCTCTCGATGCCCTTGAGCTTGCGGGGCGGGAAGTTGGCGATGAAGCACACCTGCTTGCCCACCAGGTCTTCGGGCTGGTACCACTTGGCGATGCCGCTGATGATCGTGCGGCCCTGCATGCCGTCGTCGATGGTGAACTTCAGCAGCTTGTCGGCCTTCTTCACCTTCTCGCACTCGAGGACGGTGCCCACGCGGATGTCGAGCTTGGCAAAGTCATCGATGGTGCTGGTGGTGGTGATGGGTTTGGGTTTGAAGTTGCTGATGATGTTCTCCTGCTTGATGCGGTCCAAGCGGTCGATTTGAGCTTGGATGACTTCATCCTCAATTTTCTCAAACAACAGCACGGGCTGCTCCAGCTGGCGGCCAACGGGCAGGATATCGGTATCGCCCAGACGGCTCCATTCGGCCTGCTCCATGCCGATCATGCTGCGCAGTTTGGCTGCACTGAAGGGAAGGAATGGCTCAAAGGCGATGGCCAGGTTGGCGGTAATCTGCAGGGCCACGTTCATGATGGTCTGCACGCGGGCCATGTCGGTCTTGGCCAACTTCCAGGGTTCGGTGTCGGCCAGGTACTTATTGCCGATGCGGGCCAGGTCCATGGCATCCTTCAGGGCCTCGCGGAAGTGGAAGTGCTCGATGTGGTCAATCAGGGCGACTTTCACATGCTTGAACTCCTCAAAGGCTGAGCGGTCCACGTCGGTGAGTTCACCTGCTTCGGGCACGTTGCCGCCACAGAACTTGTGAGTCAGCACCAGGGCACGGTTGACAAAGTTGCCCAAGATGGCCACCAACTCGTTGTTGTTGCGGTCCTGGAAATCCTTCCAGGTGAAGTAATTGTCCTTGGTCTCGGGAGCGTTGGCGGTGAGCACATAGCGCAGCACGTCCTGCTTGCCGGGGAAGTCCTCGAGGTACTCATGCAACCAGACAGCCCAGTTGCGGCTGGTTGATAACTTGTCATCCTCAAGGTTGAGGAACTCGTTGGCAGGCACGTTATCGGGCATGATGTAGTCGCCGTGGGCCTTCATCATCGTCGGGAAGATGATGCAGTGGAACACGATGTTATCCTTGCCGATGAAGTGGATAAGGCGGGTCTCGTCGTTCTGCCACCACTGCTGCCACGTGCCCCAACGCTCGGGTTGGGCATCGCACAGTTCCTTGGTGTTGCTGATGTAGCCGATGGGGGCGTCAAACCACACGTAGAGCACCTTGCCCTCGGCACCCTCGACGGGCACAGGAATACCCCAGTCCAGGTCACGCGTCATGGCGCGGGGCTGCAAGCCGTTGTCGAGCCACGACTTACACTGGCCATAGACATTGCTGCGCCACTCCTTGTGGCCCTCGAGGATCCACTCCTTGAGCCAGCCCTCATACTCGTTGAGGGGCAGGAACCAGTTGGTGGTGTCCTTGAGGATGAGGGGATGGTCGCTGTCCTTGGCGTGTGGGTTGATGAGTTCGGTGGGGTCCAGGTCGCGACCGCAACCGTCCTCACACTGGTTGCCCTTGGCTGCCGGGTGGTGGCAGTAGGGGCATTCGCCCTCGACGTCACGGTCGGTGAGGAATTTGCCGTCTATCTCGTCATAGAACTGCTTGGTCACCTTCTCAATGAGTTTGCCGTCGTCATAGAGTTTGCGGAAGAATTCGGCAGCGAACTGATGGTGCGTCTTGCTGGTCGTGCGGCTGTAGATATCGTAGGAGATACCGAACTGCTCAAACGACTTCTTGATCAACTCATGATAGCGGTCAACGACCTGCTGCGGAGTGATGCCCTCCTTGCGGGCGCGTTGGGTCACGGGCACGCCGTGCTCATCGCTGCCGCCCACAAACAGCACATTCTCGCCCCGCAGGCGCAGGTAGCGCACATAGATGTCGGCAGGCACATACACGCCGGCCAGGTGACCGATGTGAACGGGTCCGTTAGCGTAGGGGAGCGCCGTCGTCACCAACGTGCGCGCAAATTTCTTCTCATTCTCCATTTTGGTATCGTTATTATATTTGTTTCCTATTTTAGCCTACAAAGGTACAAAAAAAAAGGAAACGATAAAGGAGTTGACCCTGAAAGTTTTTTTAATGCTAATGGCGCTAATGAGACGAATTTCACGAAAAATTAAAATCTATTCGCCAAAATTTGATGAATTAGTGTAATTAGCATTAGCCCCGCAGGGTTTTGGAAGGGCAGTTATATCATTGCCAAAAAAGTAGAGACGCTGCGTCTCAAGTCCAGAGCAACCACAAGTTTTCGGTAGCCAAAAGGAGGGGGCAACCTAAACAACACTGTTAAGTTTGTTCAAGTTGCCCGTTGTCTTTAAAAACACGCTACAAGGTCATCCGCCTTGTAGCGTGTTTAATTTTTTATTAAGGGATGTCGTGAGGATTTACTTCACGAAGATCTTCTTGCCGTTGTGGATGAAGATGCCGTTGGCAGGATTGCTGGTGGGGATACCCATCAGGTTGTAGTAGAGGCCGTCGTTCTCCTGAGCTGCCTTGATTTCCTCAACAGCGGTGTTGTTCTGATGGGGAGGCATGAAGATGACCAAACCCTTGCTGGGGTCGTCGGCCTGGTGGTAGATGACCTGCTCGATGCTCTCCTCGTCTTGTACGATAACGTTCCAGGTGTTGCCCTGAGCCCAGATGGTGCCGGTGCCGTTGTTGAACAGGTCATAGAGCTCGCCGTTGTTGCCGTTGTTAACGAAGGTGTTGTTGCCGGGGTTGTAGTCTGCGGCCTCGGGATCATCGACCTTACCCAGGTTGATGTTAGGAGCGCCGGTGGGCACGGTGATACCCCACAGACCGCCTTCCATCCAGTTGCCTTCCATGTAGATGTTGGCACTGCTGCTGCTGTCATAGATGCTGACACAGCTGCCGCCGTTGTTGGGATTGGGATCGTGGCAGTTGTCAATCATCGTGTTGTTGGTGATGATGGCGTCCACACTGCCGATGGTGGTGATGCCATAGCGGTTGTCAACGATGTAGTTGTTCTCGATGAGGTTGGTGCCGCTGTGAGCCAGGCCCATCATGTTGCTCAAGCCGATACCGCCCGACATGGTGAACTGGCCACCAATCACCTGGTTGTTGGTGATGAACACATCGTAGGGGCCACCTACGGTCAGGTTGATCTGGGGCTTGTTGCGGTTGGCGGTAACATTGTGCCAGAAGACGTTGTTGCGGATGATGATGCCCACGGGGTTGGTGGCACCATTACCGATGGCATTGAGGGTGTTCTCGATAAAGTAGCAGTTCTCGACGATGTTGCCGTCGCATGAGGCGTTGAACGAGATGGTGCCCGAACTGGACAACTTGCCGTTGTAGAGGGTGAAGGTGCAGTTGTCGGCGTGCAGGCTGCTGTTCTCGCCGCCAAAAGCGATGCCCACATACTCAAAGGTCACGTTCTTCAACTTGGCGTTGCCGTTATCGCTCAGCATCCAGAAACCCTTGGGGTTGGAACCCTCGGCATCACGGGTGATGAGAGCGGTGTCGGCGGGAGCGAAGTTGGCGTCACCGTCGATGGTGATTCTAACGTTGTTGGCCATCTTGATGACGTCGTTGTTCTCGAGTTGCAACACGTCGCCCTCGGCGATGGTGAAGTCGGCGCTCACGAGGTAGGAACCGTCGTCTTGCAAGGTCACGCCAGTACCCTCAATCTGGCTGAGGGCATTAAAGGTGTAGACGCTGCCGGTACCGTCGCTCACAAAGTCGTCGGCCATTGCTCCGGCTGCCACAGCTGCCATAAGCAGGAATGCGTAGATTTTCTTCATGTTGTCTTAGTTTTACAGATGAATAATACAGTTACGTTTTTCAAGGTGCAAAATTACTCAAATTATCTGAATCAGCCATTGTTAAATCAGGAAATAATTAGTGGTTTTCGGTGAGTTTTATAGTTTTCGGCAACTGGTATTTTTCCCCATGTTTCAATCAGCTTGGATTTATCAAGAAAACGCTACAAATTTCCAAAAAAAACTGCCGAATCCGTGAAAATTGGAAAAAATATTATAATTTTGTGACAAAATAAGTTGGTAATAACTCAAACACCTGATGTTCAATGGAATACTCGTTAGTTGATTTGCTGGCTTTGTTAGGCTCGGTGTGTCTGTTCCTGTACGGAATGAAGATCATGAGTGAAGGCTTGCAGAAAACCGCTGGTAAACGCCTGCGTTCCATCCTGGCTTGGATGACCAAGAATCGTTTCCTCGCCATTGTTACCGGAGTCATCATCACCGCTTTGATTCAGAGCTCGTCGGCATCGGTTTCGATGGTGGTCAGCTTTGTCAATGCCGGACTGATGCCGCTGGAACAGTCACTTGCGGTGAGCTTTGGTGCCGCCTTGGGTACCACGTTCACCGAGTGGATCATCGCCATCTTCGGCTTCAAGGTCAAGCTGTCGGCATTCCTCTTGCCCTTGCTGGCCTTCGCCGTCCCGATGCTGTTCATGAAACGCAGCAACTACAAGAGCATCGGTGAGTTGCTCATCGGTTTCGTGTTCTTGTTCATGGGTCTGGACGCCATCAGCGCTAACGTGCCTGACTTGTCCAAGTCGCCCGAGGTGTTCGCCTCGCTGCAGCAGTACACGTCGATGGGGTTCTTGTCCATCCTGTTCTTCACCCTGGTGGGTTGGATAGTGACCATGGTCATCCAGTCGAGTGCGGCGACATTTGCCATCGTGCTGATTATGGCCGCCAAGGGTTGGATTTCGTTTGACATCGCCTGTGCCATGGTGCTCGGTGCGAGCATCGGTACCAGTATTACGCCGTTGCTGGCGTCGCTGGGCGGTAATGCCGAGGCCAAGAAGGCTGCCTTGGGCCATGCGTTGTTCAACCTGTTCGGTGCTGTATGGGTACTGATTATTTTCCATCCGTTTGTGTCGATGGTGACTTGGGTGGTCAAGGATTTGTTCCACTTGGGTGACCCGCTGGCTCTCTATAACAGTGTGAAGGCTGGTGCCAGTGTCGATGACGGTTCCTTGATGAGAGAGCAGGTGGCAATGTCTATCGGCATGACGATGTTCCACACCATCTTCAAGTTCTGCAACCTGTTGATCATGATATGGTTCACCAAGCTCTATGTGAAGTTGCTCAATTGGCTGATCAAGAGCAAGAAGCAGGAAGAGGAGTTCCAGCTGAAGTATATCCAGGGCGGTCTCATGAGTGCCAGCGAGTTGAATATCGCACAGGCCGAACGCGAGATTGTCGTGTTTGCCGAGCGCGTGGAGCGCATGCTGGGAATGGTCAAGGAACTGGTGCATACCAAGACCGGCACGCCCGAGTTCAACAAGTTGCTCTCGCGCATCGAGAAATATGAGGACATCAGCGACCGCATGGAGTTTGAAATCGGCAGTTACCTCAATAAGGTGCTCGACGGCAAACTCAGTAGCATGGCCAAGAAGCGTGTGTCGGGACTGCTGAGCATCATCAGCGAGCTGGAGAGCATCGCCGACAGCAGCAACAACATCGCCAAGGCGCTGGTGCGCAAGGAAGAGGCCGACGCCCACTTCAACGAGTACAACTACAAGAACATCGACGAGATGCTCAAGCTGGTGAGCGAGGCGATGACTAACATGCTCACCGTGCTCATCGACATCGACAACGTCACCCCCGAGGACCTGATGCGCAACTACAACAAGGAGCGCGAGATCAACAACTTCCGCAACGCGTGCCGTACCGAGAACATCGAGAACGTCAACCAGCACAAGTATCCCTACAAGGCTGGTATCTTCTACATGGATATCGTGTGCGAGACCGAGAAGTTGGGTGACTTCATCGTCAACGTCATCGATAGCGTGGAGGACATCATGCGCAGCAGCGCCTCTCCCAGCAACCCGCTGGACATCGGCGAGTTGAATCCCGAGAAGACTGCTAAGCCTGCCATTTAGTGCCCTCTTGTCAAGACACAAAAAAGTCATCAATGGACGCTGTTCCATTGATGACTTTTTTCACGTGCCAGGGCTACCCAATCACTGCTGGTAGAGCAGATTGTCGATGAGTTTCACCACATCTGAGATGTTGACGGTGCCGTCACTGTTGACATCGGCATTGTCCAGATTGAGTTGTGACGAATCGTTGTTTATCAGATAGTTGATGACAAGAGTCACGTCAACGATGTTGAACTGGCCGTCATTGTTGACATCGCCTGTGATGGCCACAAGATTGGGGTCGGGCTCAAAATTGATGACCATGTCTTGATAACTGTTGAATTGCATACCGCGCACGTCCAGCAGGGCGATGTCAAAGTAGCCATCGTAGTTGCCGTACCATCCCCAATTGACGTGAACCAGGCCCTCCTCGTTATAGCCGTCGATAATGAATGAGTGACCGGCTGCCATCAGACCCACAGACGGATCGAATTTCAAATAGACACCCTGATAATACAAGGGGCGCTGATGGCTCAACTCGTTATAGACCATATCCATCCATTCGGGCTCGCTGTAGTCGCTGCGCACGACTATAGCGGCATCCTTGCTGTAGCCGAAGTAGTTTTGTGCACCTGCCAGGCCGGAATGGTTGCTTGACCCCGACTCGTTGGTGGCATAGGTCATCCCGCTGATCAGTCCGCAGACGTAGGACAGCAACGCTGCGGCACGCCCTTGAGCCTCGGTGTATTGGCCCTCGGGGTAACTGTCCAGCATGTTATCCCAGTCAAAGGTCGCGTCAAAACTGGTGCTGGCATTCTGGTTGCCGATCATGAAATTGGCCGTACCGGCGGCATGGTCGGGAAAGCGGTGATAGCGCACGATCTGAGCCAGGGCAGTGGCAACGCAGCCCACACAGCAATGCACCACATCGGGCGTGTAGTCGTCACAGATCTCGCCATAGCCGGTCGGGCACCAGTAACTGTAGGGTGCGTCCTGCCCCCATTGCGACGTGATGAGGGCATCGACTTTGGCGGGATATTTGGCCGGGTCGGGAAGGGTGGTCGTGAGGGCCATGCCTCTGCCGGTGAGGATGCGTGACACCTCCTCGATGCTCTGGCAGTACCACTCGAAGCCTGGATTGGCTTGTGGGGTCACCGATGCCCGGCCATTGCCCACAGCCAGGACCGCCGGCAGGCGGTCATCGGCAGCGATCATGGCAAAGTCACCTTGGTGTGTTTGATAAAGGGTGTAGGCATCGGTCACCCGGGACTCGATGAGGGGCGAGGAGGCATTGAGGCGATGACCGCCGGCGGTCATTGTCATCAAGGCTTGCCTTGCCGTTTGCAACATGACTTGCTTGTTGCGCGGTGCGCTCCATGCAGGCGCGCTCAACAGGAACATAGCCATCAATAGCGCGATGGGTTGTGATAATTTTTTAAACATACTTGAGAGGTTTGATGGTGTTAATATTGAATTAGTTATGTCTGACAAAGATAGCAACTGCTATATGATATTTACAAATAAAAATCTAAGTTTTTACTACTAAAAAAGTTATCGAGGCGATGATGCACAATGGGACATCGCCTCGATGTAGAAGTTACTGATTCAAGATGATTCACGCTTTCAGCATTTTGTCACGTTTGCCTAATGAAAACAATAACCGCTCGCCACCCGTTGCCGAGTGGGCGCAGACCCTGTTCAAGGCTCTTTCACGGCCTCAAAGTCGCTTAACGTGATATTGCCTTTATCGTCCAGTGTGACGGTGGCGCTGATGGTGGGCATGTCGTCGTATTGCAGCACCTTGCCGACAACGAAGTTCACTCCCGGTGTGACATGGACCGTCAACGGACCCTCGATGCTGTAAGAAATCTGCTCACCGATGTAGATGGCGTCGTCCATGAATCCACCCATGTCTTCCATCTTGTTGGTTGCCTTAGCGACTTCCTTGCCCTCGCAGTAGAAGGTGATTTCCTGATCCTTGATGCTATAGGTGAGCACTTTGCGCAAGGCTTCCTGCATCTCGTAGGGGTCAATTGAGTTCACGATACTCGCATAGCCGTCATCGCCAAAGCGCAGCAGGTAGGGACGCTCGACATTCACGCCGGTGCCATCGGTGTCGCTGCCCAGGATCCACAGGTCGCCCGTGGCGGCGTCATAGCGTGCCCGAGGCATGCGGCCGTGGCGCAACTGGGGCAGCGCGGTCTTCACGTCGCCCTTGGCGACAACCATGCCGTAACCCTCGCTCGACACGGTGTCACCGCAGTTGAGCAGGCTGTAGACGGTCACCCCCGTGGTCTTGTCCTCCAGCAGCGTCTCGTAGCAATCGTCGATGTTGACACGTTTCATCAACTCCACCACTGCTTTGGGCGCTTCGCCGGGCGCAACAGCCTCTTCTATCGTTCCATTCACGGGGCGCGGGGCATTGCCCTTGCAGCCCGTCATCGTGCCGCACAGTGCAACTACAGCGGCAACCATTAACCATTGCTTCATCTGTTTCATTGTCAATTTTCCGTTTATTGATTTTGGCGTTTTTTAAACGTGGCAAAGATAGTGCAAGAAGCTCGCAATAGAAAAACTTTTCCCAATATTTTTCAGCATGAAGATTTTTCCACAAGAATACTCGTTTTTTCAGTTAAAATGCGTATATTTGCGAATTATAAACAAGATAATACCGAATGACTATGAAAAGATTATTACAACTATCTATCGCATGGTGCGCACTGATGGCATGGCTCATGCCGCTGAATGCTGCCGCCTCTAATGTGAGCGGCGATGTCAACAACGACGGTGAAGTCAATATCGCCGATGTGAATCTCTTGATTGATATGATCTTGGAAGGTGACAGCAGTCCGATAGCCGATATCAACTATGACATGGAGGTCAATATCGCCGACGTGAACACGCTCATCAGTATCATCCTGGGTGGCTCGGCACCGACGCCCCCAGGTGTTGTCGAAACCTTTACCGTGAACGGCGTGACATTCAAGATGGTCAACGTTGAGGGCGGTATCTACATGATGGGCGCGACCGATGATGATCCAGAAGCAAGTGATGATGAGAAACCTGCCCATCAGGTTACTTTATCAAGTTACAGCATCGGCCAAACCGAGGTGACTCAGGCATTGTGGGTAGCGGTGATGGGTAGCAATCCCAGTTATGAACAAGATGACCCGAATCTTCCTGTCGCTCATATCTCGTGGGATGACTGCCAGACCTTCATCACCAAACTCAACCAGATGACTGGCAGGAAATTCCGTCTGCCGACAGAAGCAGAATGGGAATTTGCCGCAAGAGGCGGAAACAAGAGCAAGGGCTACAAGTATTCAGGCAGTAATGACATCAACAAAGTTGCTTGGTGGGATGGTAATGCCTGCAATGGTGTGGGTTACGGCAACCCAGATTATGGAACCCATGTGGTCGCTACCAAAATGGCAAACGAGTTAGGCCTCTATGACATGACGGGTAACGTCTATGAGTGGTGTTATGACATTCATAGCGGTTACAGGGAATATGCTCAATTCAATCCCACAGGACCTGCTACCAACTCGAATTATCGTGTTATCCGTGGGGGCTCTTGGAATATCGCCACCCAGTTCAGTCGTGTGACAGATCGCCATAATACGGTCAATTTTGATGCACCCCATGATGTCGGTCTCCGTCTCGCTTTGGACGATAAAGAGACCTTTAACGTGAACCGCGTGTTGTTCCGTATGGTCAAGGTCGAGGGCGGCACATTCACCATGGGAGCGACCCCCGAGCAGGGCGTTTATGCCGAAGATAATGAAAAGCCTGCACATCAAGTGACGCTGTCAAGTTACTACATCGGCGAGACCGAGGTAACCCAGGCTCTTTGGGAAGAAGTGATGGGCAGCAACCCCAGCTATTTCGAGACGGGCGTTGATCTCCCTGTGGAGAATGTGTCATGGGAGGACTGCCAAGTGTTTATCACCAAACTCAACCAGATGACAGGCAAGAACTTCCGCCTGCCTACCGAGGCCGAATGGGAATATGCTGCACGTGGCGGCAACAAGAGCAAGGGCTATAGTTTTGCTGGCGGTAACAGTTATAGTGATGTGGCGTGGTGGAAGGGCAATTCAGACGAAACGTCTCACACGATAGGCACCAGATTACCTAACGAATTGGAACTCTATGACATGTCAGGCAATGTGTGGGAATGGTGCCAGGACTGGTATGGTGATTACCGCGCCCAGGCACAGAACAATCCGACAGGCCCTGCCACAGGCTACAACCGCATTCTGCGTGGCGGTTGCTGGTCCTGGTGGTTCGGGTGGTGCCGAGTATCGGCTCGTGCCAACTACAGTCCGTCGTACAAGTATAATGACATGGGGTTGCGCCTCGCCTTGTAGTGCAAACATCCAATAAAATTATCGTAATGGGGCAGGCAACACATGAGTGAAGCCTGCCCATTTTCCTTGATGCGATAATGATTAGCGGCGATATCGGTTACCCAGGAAGATGAGGGTGTATAAGGTGCCCAGAATGACCGAGATGATCGAGGCCTCGGGGCCGAAGGCGCCACCGGTGATGATTTCAGGGCCGCCCACGGTGGTGGTAAGCATCGTGGTGCCGGCATTGGTGCCCGAGACAGCAAGCCCGAAGATGTTGCCCTGAGTGTAGTTCCATGCCCAATGGATGCCGATGGGAACCCACAGTGTTCCCGACCATTTGTAGGCTGCGCCAAGCAGCAGACCTGCCTCGATGGTGATGGCCAGCGACGACCACCAGGTGGCATTGTCGTTACTGATGTGCATCCAGCCGAAGAGAATGGCCGATACCAGCAGCGCCACACCGGTGTTCCACCGCTCGTCAATCCAGCGGAAAACCACGCCCCGCAGGATCATTTCCTCGCCCACGGCCACGGCAAGGAACATCATGAACATGTCTAACTGCCTGTCGGCCAAAAAACCGTTCCAGTCCACAATGGCCGAGCCGGTCGCGACAATTGTGCACACAACCAACGTCATGAGGATGAAGCCCACTAACAGGCCCAGCAGGGTGTGGGGGATGAGACGGCGCAGGCTCAGGTCGGTGGGCCAATGCCCTTCCATCCATCTGACAAACAAGGCATAAAGGCCCAGGATGATGGCAGCGGCCACAATGGTAAAGACGGGATGCAGGAACAGGCTGAATGCTTCAAAACATGCTGTCACCATTCCGTAGCCGATAGTGGACAGCAGGAATGCTGCGATAAACAGCAGAATCCATATCCACAATGGGCGTTTCTTGTTGGGAGATAAGGTTGTTGCCATAGTCAAAAAAGTGATGTCCCGACTACAAAGGTAACATTAAATTTGTAATTTTGTCGCTATGGAACCTCAAGAATTGTTATTCGGGCACCGGCGGGTGTGTCTGTACAAATTGGTGGATGGTCCGGCTCCGCTGGTCTATTCAATTGATTATCATGAGAATGGACAGTTACTGATGGACGCCTGCAAGCAGTTGGATTGTCATGGGTTTAACTTCTTGACAATCAGCGGACTGCACTGGAATCAGGAACTGTCGCCCTGGCCTGTCGAGACGGTGGTGTCCAAAGATGACCGCTTCACGGGAGGCGCGCCCGTACTGCTGCCGTTACTCACTGGCGAGGTGGTGCCGCAGGTTGAGCGATTGCTTGACGTGGCGCCGTCGTGGCGTTGTTTGGCGGGCTACTCGTTGGCGGGACTGTTCGCCGTGTGGACAGCCTTCCAAACCGACCTGTTTACCCGCATCCTGTCGGCATCGGGATCGATGTGGTATCCTGGATGGCTGGAATATGCCCGAGAGCATGAACTGGCAGCGCCCCTGCAGGGAGCCTACCTCTCGGTGGGCGAACAGGAGAGCGCCTCGCGCAATGCCGTGCTTCAGACCGTCGGCGAGCGCACCCAAGCCGTCGCCGCCCTGCTGGCCGAACGCGGCATCCTCACCAAGTTTGAATTCAATCCCGGCAACCACTTCAAGAACCCGCCCCTGCGCGTCGTCAAGGGCATCCGCTGGCTACTCTAAATGCTCGCTTCGCTAGCAGGTTAGAGGTTAGAGGTTAGAGGTTAAAGGTTAAAGAGGTATTCGCTATCAGGGAATGGCGCGAGTGCCGTTCCGTCCCACCCGTTCTATCCGTCATCCCCGTCCCATCCTCCCTCTCAGGCTGCCAAAAAACAAAATCTTATCTCTAATCTCTAAAGTCTAAAGTCTTTTTTGTACCTTTGCACCCTCAAAAAAATACCAAGATTCTCGATGCGCAAGCAAGACAACCATACTTTCTTGACCACGGCACCTATTCGTCGCGTGATTCCGGCGATGGCTGTGCCCACCATTATAAGTATGCTTGTCACGAGTATCTATAACTTGGTGGATACCTATTTTGTGGGTCTCATCAACACCCAGGCGACCGCTGCTGTCGGTGTGGTGTTCCCCGTGATGGCGATTATCCAGTCTATCGGATTCCTCTTTGGTCAAGGCTCTGGCACTTACATGTCGCGTCACTTGGGGGCAAAGCGCCTCGACGAGGCGCGTCAGATGGCGGCAACCTCGTTCGTTGGTAGCATCGTCTGTGGAGTGATAATCACGATTTTAGGACTCATTTTCCTCAAGCCGCTGTCCATTGCCTTGGGTTCCACGCCCACCATTTTGCCCTATACCATGCAGTTCATGGGCGTTATCCTGCTGGGTGCGCCGTTGATGACGGCTTCGATGGTCATCAACAATCAGATGCGCTTCCAGGGCAACGCTACCCAGGCGATGTATGGTATGATTTCGGGAGCGGTGCTCAATGTGGTATTGGTGCCGCTGTTCATGTTCACTTTCGGACTGGGGATTCTGGGCACTGCCATCGGCACCGTGTTGAGCCAGTTGTTCGGCTTCATCGTGCTGTGGGTGATGTCGCGGCGTGGCGAGAACATCCCCATCGACCTCAAGCAGTCCTCCCGCCGCTGGCATTTCCAGCAAGAAATCCTCAAGGGTGGCACGCCATCGCTCACACGTCAGGCTCTTGCCAGCATTGCCACGCTGATGTTGAATGTGGCAGCTGGCGTGTATGGCGATGCGGCCATTGCCGGCATGTCCATTGTGTCACGCTTGGCGTTCATCATCTTTGCCATCATCATCGGGGTGGGGCAGGGCTATCAGCCCTTCTGCGGATTCAACTACGGTGCAGGCCTGTATAAACGTCTTCGTCGCGGTTTTTACTTCACCATCCTGCTCGACATGGCCGTGCTGGTGGTGATGTGCGGCCCCGCCTTTATTTTTGCCGAGGAATTGGTGGACCTGCTGCGTGACGACCCCGAGGTCGTTGCCGTGGGGGCTGTGGCCCTGCGTTGGCAACTCGTTGCCTTGCCCATGGCGGCTGTGGTCACCGTGTGCAACATGACGTTGCAGACCACCGGGCAGAGCGTGTCGGCCAACATCCTTGCTGCTGCCCGCAACGGCATCTTCTTCATCCCCCTGATTCTCATCCTGCCCCATGTGATGGGCCTCTTTGGCGTCGAAATCTGCCAGGCCGTGTGCGACGTCCTCGCCTTCCTGCTCGCCATCCCCCTCATCGTCCACTTTTTCCGTTCCACCCTGAGGAAAGGAAAACAATAAATACCAGCCAATCACACTTGATAATTTAATCGACAATGCCGATGCCGTTGTCGATTAGGCTTCATCTGCAGTTTACTTTTTAGGCAATGACGATGAGTTGGTATTTCCTGAAAGTCAGCCGATTGCTGTATTTTTCGGGTTTACTTTATCTTTCATTCATAGTGGATGGTGCCTCGGGATGTTGTAAATTTGTAACCGTGAAGCATTATCATTTTTAATAACCTAAAAATTAAAATTATTATGAAAAATCAAACCTTATTACGCAGGCTGCTGGCGCTATTGCTGGCATGGCCGCTGCTGATGTCGGCCCAGGAGGTCACCTTCTGGAATTTCTCCGACGTCGAGATGTTTCCCAGCGACACCTTGTGGGAAACGACCACCCTTCATGGCGTGACCTTTGTCACTGACGGCTCGTCGGCCGACCGTGTCCCCATCTTCCAGAGTTGCTCAGAGCGCTCGTGGACCTCAGTCGATGGTGCCGAGACGCTGACGTTTACCCAGCGTTTGAAGATCAATGGCAAGTCGAGCACGGCTTACCGTTGGCTGTATTTTACCGCCAGTCCTGGTGACACCATCGAGGTGTGGGGTAACTCCACGTCCTCGTCCTCAGCACGCACACTCACGTTCAAGAGCGGCGGTTACAACGGCGTGTCGTGGGGCGATGTTGACCTGGCAACAGGTTCTGACCCTTCCTATGGCTATGTGGTGTATGGCGGTAGCGAGGAAACTGTCATGGCGATGGTTTCTTCAGGCTCTTGGTACACCTATGCCATTCGCCTGAAACCCAATCCCGACTTTGGAGGCGACACCCCACCGACCCCCACCAAGCGTTGGTTCTTGAAACACCCGTGGAGCGGTGGCTCGTGGGAGTGGCGCGAAGTCTTACCTAACGAGGATGCGTCGCTTTACAGCCGCAAGGACGTCTTCGGTGGCAGCGGCTGCAACTATGCCGATAACATCAACGGCAGCGGCTCGTCGTGGGTTCCTCTGGAGAATATTGAACTGATTAACAACCCCAACTTGGGTGACTCCTGCGAGTTCATCTTCAACCCCATGACCGGGGCTATCAGCATCCGCAACATGGGAGAGACTCAGGAGGAAACGGGGCCGCGCTGGTTCTTCAAGCATGGCTGGGGTGACGGCCTGGATGCCTCGTGGGAATGGCGTGAACTCTATCCCAATGCCGATTCAACTTTATACATTCGTCAAGACGTCTATGGCGGCACGGGTTGTAACTATGCCGACAATGCTTTGGGCGTTAATTCGGTATGGGTTCCCTTGAGCGACCTTACCCTGATTGATAACCCCGCAGTGGGCGACTCGGCAGAGTTCGCCTTCAACCCTGTCACAAAGGCAATTTCCATCCGCCTGACCAAGGCGGCCCCGCAGGACGAGGTCATTATCGAGCCCGACCCCACCAAAGCGTTCTCACTCGTGGGTGGACGCGTATATTTTGACAACAGTGTGACTGGCTGGGATGACGAGTGCATCTATCTGGTGGTGGGCAACGACAGTGAATCGTTGTGCGTGCGTTTCTTGCCCGATTCGTTGGGCCGCCTCACCTGCCCCGTGCCTTATGTCAAAGAAGACATCACCTATGCCGCCGTGATAGGCAACAGCCACTTTACCAGCGGCTCTTGGGGACCTTCTAACCTCACCTCAGCTAATCACTACTCGGACGTTTACACTGGGGGGTGGCAGTCAGGCGTGAATGACGGTTGGGAGATCACCTTAGGTGCTGCCGACAATGGCAGTCCGCTCACGCTGACTCATCTTGAGGGTGAATATGGCGAGAGGTTCACCACTACCGAGAAGAACAACTGCTTCCGCTTGAATGATGACTTACGTCAAATCACGTTCATCTTCTCGACCTCACGCACCCGCTTCGTTATCTCGCCGCTGAACCTGCAGAAGCTTTACGTCTATGGGTCCATTTCCAATTGGTCGCAGAGTGATGCCGACTACCAGATGACAGGCTTCAGTACCGATGGCTGCTTCTACTTGACCTTACCTTACAGCGCCATCGAGCGTACTGGCAATGGTGGCCAACCCGAGTTCCTGTTCAAGGTCTATCACGTGAACGGAAACTCCTATGTCACCCAGTCATGGCCCACGCTGGCCGAGGGATGTGAGGACTACCTGACCTTCTGCTCTAACGGCTGGAAGCAGATTGTAGCCTTCAACGACGATGATGTGGAGGACTTGGCACAGCGCAAGGAGACGGCTTTGTATATCCGTCCGCTGGCCGACTTTGACTTGACCAACAGGATGGAGCAGGAGCGCATTTCCAACTTCCGCCGTGTGCCTGGCACCCAGCACTTATACCGCTCCTACCATCCCTATCACTCATCGCGTGCTCAATATGACACCGAGCGTGCACGTCTCGAGTGGGTTGCCGCCTTGGCAACCGAGGCCGGAATCAATTGCGACATCGCTCTGTCGGGCAATTTGGAGTCGGAGGATGGTACCGCAACTTACACCGTCAACGGCACAACCTACACCACCAGCATTCCCGATTACTACCGTGCGATTATCAGCAATCACCGTGTGCTCTATGTGGGCAAGCAGAACGGTCACACGCCTTCCTATGACCATGCCCTCTATTACACCGACCAAAGCCGCTTCGCTGAGTGGATCCAGGAAATTGTGCGCTTTATCAACGATGAGGACCATCCCGTTCCGTTCCAGATCCATTGCCACTTGGGAGCTGACCGCACCGGTGTGTTCTCAGGGGTTCTTGCCGCGATGTGTGGTGCATCGTGGGATGACATCGCTGCCGACTACATGCGTACTAGCGACATGCAGATTTCAGAGTATCGCCATTCTAATCAGTTGCGTTACGCCTTCTATCTGCTCACGGGCTTTGACCCGTTGATTCTGCCCTCAGGCCCCGATGCCGTGCCCACCGTATATACTGCCACCACGCTCGATGAAGCCATCGCTTCACACACTTCCTACAGTGGCGGAAAGGTGCTTTACAGCTATCCTGCCATCGGCACACCGCTGCCCACGCTGCAGGATGCCATCGCTGCCCACTTTGTCAATGGCGGCTACCTTGAGCAGGGTGAGATTGAGGCATGCGTTGCCAAGTTGCGTGGTGACGAGCAGCAGCCCACCGGTGTTGTCGATGTCCAAGCCGATAAGGGCGACAACAGCGTGCGCAAGGTCATCTGCAATGGCCAGGTGCTGATTATCCGCGACGGCGTCACCTATGACGTTTGTGGCCGCATTGTCACCCGATAAGTACCGCATATAGGCTTTAAGCTTCTATGTGAATAGGATTTTAATGGGTGCAATAATTACAAATCCTTGATTCCCAAAAAGGATTGTAATTATTGCACCCATTGTTTTCTTTTTTTGTGGGGGTTACAGGCGGCGGACGAGGGAGATGAATTCCTCCTTGGGAATATCGGAGCGGTTGCGAACTTTCATGCGGTAGTTGTACACGGTCTGCGGGGAATAATGCAGGAAACTGGCAATCTTGATGCTGTCGTTGATGCCCAGGCGAATGAGCGCATAGATGCGCAGTTCGGGAGTGAGCAGGTGTTTGCCCTTGATTTCAATCTGTTCGTCAGGTCGCAGCAGCGCGTTGAAACGTTCGATGAAATCGGGGAACAGTTCCAGGAAAATCGCGTCAAAATTGTCAAACAGCCGACTCAAGTCGTGTGCCATGGTCGAGGAACTCAGTTGCTCCTGCAATTCCTTGACTTTTCCCATCTTGATGCGTCCCAGCATCTTGGTGCGGTTGTTCTCGGTGTCACTGATGTATTTGGAACACAGGTTGAACAACTGCCCGATGTATTCCTCCTTGATGCGGTTGCTCTCGACCAGCGCCTGGCCTTGTTCCCTCAACTGGCGGTTGAGTTCCTGCAGGCTGTTGTTGCTCTCGGTCAACTGGGTTTGCATCACCCGCATCCTCTTGTTGCTGCGGTAGATGACCGTTAACAGCGCGGCAAGGATGGCAAGGACAAGGGTGCCGATGGCGATGAGAATGTTGCGGCGCACGTCGAGGGTGTGTCGATGATGGGTATAGGCAGCAGTGATGATGGGCAAGTATTCTCCCACCAGCGCCAGCCTGTTGCGCGCATTGCTCGACATGACATCGTTGAGCGAACAGGTGATGTAACGGTAGGCGCGCTCGGTGTCCTGTTCCTGGTAGAGCAGCCACGCCAGCGACTGCAGCGACGTGTAGGTCTTGCTGCTGTTGCGTTTGTCGATGATGGCCGACATGGTGTAGCAATACTTGGCGCTCTCCAAATCATCCAGATTGCGGTAAGTGTCGGCCAACTCATACCAGTAAATCGCCGAGTTGGCAACAAGGTCGCCGTGTGTCTCTCCAAACCGCAGGAGCCCTTCCAAGGCCTCCTTAAAGCGTCCGTGGCTCTTGTCGATGGCACAACTGTTGACACACACCGACAAGGTGTCGTGAACATTCACGAGATTGATGGTATCGCGGTAGTGCATCAGCAGGGATTTGTATCGCGCCACTTCCTGGTCATCGGTGGTCATCTGGGAGAGGGAGAGCAGGATGCTGAGGTAGAGCGAGAAATATTGGGTGTTGTTGCCGATGTAGGCATTGTGCGGCATGGCATCGAGCACTGCCAGGGCGTCATTGAGTCTGCCCAAGCACTTCAGTGCATCGGCCTCGTCGAGACGTGCCGACAGGATGGAATCGGGGATATTGAGCCGGTTGGCAATCTGGACCCGCTGGCGGGCATAGTACAGTGCCGAATCGAGGCGATACTTGCGGTAGGTCTTGAACAGGGTGTGCGCCTGGTGGAAACGGGCCTCATCGTCCTCGGCGTTGACAAAGGCGACCCGGTAGCCTACTAAATCCTGGTGCAGGCGAGCATCATAGACGGCGCTGCTGTCGATGACGGCATCCAGCACCTGCAGCAGCGAGTCAACATTGTAGCGACTCCCTGCACGGCTTGTGGAACAACACAGGCATAGCCACAGCATTGCGGCTACCCTCAGGATGTTCCCTACACGCATGAGTGATGAAGGTTTTTAGTACTGTTCGTCGGCGTTGGGGAAGTCTCCGCTCTTCACGTCGGTGATGTAGTTGCCCACGCTGTCGATAATCTGCTCGCCCAGGTTGTTATAGACGCGCAGGAATTTGGGCTTGAACTCACGGTTCAGGCCCAGCATGTCGTGCAGCACGAGCACCTGGCCGCTGCACGCAGGACCGCCACCGATGCCGATGGTGGGCACGTTGATGCTCTGCGTGACCTTGGCAGCCAGCGTGGCGGGAATCTTCTCGAGCACGATACCGAAGCATCCGATTTCGGCCAGCACCTTGGCGTCGGCCAGCAGACGAGTGGCTTCGGCTTCATCCTCGGCACGTGTGGCATAGGTGCCGAACTTGTTGATACTCTGCGGTGTAAGGCCTAGATGTCCCATCACGGGGATGCCGGCACGCAGGATCATCTCGATGGCGGCACGCATCTCGCGTCCTCCCTCAAGTTTCACGCCGTCGGCGCCGGTCTCTTGCATGATGCGCACGGCATTGCGTTGCGCATCCATGGGGTCGCCCTGATAGGTGCCAAAAGGCATGTCCACAATGACCATCGCACGCTTGACGGCTCGTGCCACGGTGCGGCCATACACAATCATGTCGTCTATAGTGATGGGGATGGTGGTGGCATTACCCTGCATGACGTTGCTGGCACTGTCGCCCACCAGGATGATGTCGATGCCGGCTTGGTCCACGAGCGTGGCCATGGTGTAGTCATAGGCGGTAATCATCGCGATTTTCTCACCTGCGATGCGCATGTCAGCGATGCGCTTGGTAGTGACCTTGCGAGGGTCTGAAACGGTATAGGTTGACATGATTGTGAATGAGTTATATCTTATTATTAATGTGAATGGCTGCAAAAGTACACGTTTTATAAACAAAATTCAAATTTCAAGCCGTTATTAAACCAAAAAAAACTTAAATCGTCTAATATTTCGGATTTTATTTTTAATTTTGACGCCGCAAAACCAAAGTACATTATCATAAAAACAGAAACAGAAACATGAAGAAATTCTTATTGACTCTTGCTGCTGTGGCATTTGCCAGCAGTGTATTGATGGCTCAAACTCCTGTTCCCAATACCACGCAGGAGGAACCCGATCGTGTCGCAAATCGTCATCTGTCAAAGAATCCTACCGGCAACGATATTCCCACTGGCTATGACAAGCCCCAGGTGGTGAAGGGATCGCCCCGAGTAATTCAGGAGGAGATTGTTTTGGAAAAAGCTCCCAAGCATGAGTGCAAGGACCACAAGGACGGTCAGCCCTGCACCAAGCCTGCCGACCAGCAGTGCCCCGACTGCAAGGCCAAGGCCGCTAACGCTCCCAAGCACGAATGCAAGAAAGGTGAAGGCCAGGCATGCAAGGACGGCATGAAGCATGAGTGCAAGAAGGGCGAAGGCCAGGCATGCAAGGACGGCATGAAGCACGAGTGCAAGAAGGGCGCCGGCCAGGAGTGCAAGAAGGCCGAGGGCATGAAGCATGAGTGCAAGGACCACAAGGATGGTCAGCCCTGCACCAAGCCCGCCGACCAGCAGTGCCCCGACTGCAAGGCTAAGGCCAAGAAGAACTGATTCAAGCGCGACAACTTGTGCAGGCCTCACAGGCCATAGCACAGCCGCAACAAGTTTTCCGTTCTCATCCGTTAAGGATGGGGACGTTTTTTTTGTCTTTATGCGCGTTGTGGCGGGTTTAGATATTTTAGGATAAGAGGTTAGTGCAAATCACTGTAATTCAGTTTGTTGTAGTTAATATAAAGTTTGATTTTTTTTTGAGTGCGTTTTTTGAGTTACATTATTATATAATTTTGTTGCAGGACATCAATTGTTTAGTAATCACATAAAACAAATCGCTATGAAGAGATTTTCAACTTTAATGTTAATGACCGTCCTGATGCTGGTGATGACCGCATGGGGAGGCACCGCTTGGGCACAAGATGCCTTGCAGGTGACTGCCGGTTCACCGACAGTGAGTCAGGATTTTGACGGCATGTGGGACAGCGATGCACAGGTTGCAACGCTCGGCATGCCGCAGGGCTGGCGTGTGGAACGCCAGATGAACGCGCCTCGCACGGTGGGCAACTTTGCTTCGGCAGCGACCGAGGTAATGTACACCGGAGGAACGAGCTTGGCCAGCAACGCCAAGAACGGCACGTGGAACTTCGCTTCCAGCAGCGTGCCCAGTGACTGCTCGGTGGGCGGTCTGTCCACGACGGTGGACGGCGGCACCCGTTGCATTAACGTGATGACCTGCCTCCACAACGCTGGGGATGAGGCTATCACAAAACTTTCGCTGAATTATGACATCGAGAAATATCGTGATGGCGACAACGCCGCTGGCTTTGCGGTGCAGCTCTACATCTCGACCGACGGTGCGACCTGGACCAGCGCGGGAGAGGACTTCTACACCTACTTTGCTCCCGATGCCGCCACTCAGGGTGCGGCTGTCGTGCCCATCAGCACCACCGCCATCACGGGCAAGCAGCTCAAGGTGGACATGGCTGCGGGCAGCGATTTGTATCTGGCGTGGAACATCAGTGTGGCCAGTGGCAGCAGCCCCAACAAGGCGATGGGCCTGTCGATTGACAATGTGGTCATCGATGCCACCTTTGCCTCGCAGGACCAGTCCTGCTACATCTATGTCGAGGACGTGACCAAGTGGAGCGCTTTGTTTATGGCTGTTGATCGTGGCGAGCCTCAGGCTCCCGCCAGCAGCGCTGTAATCAATGGCGTGACCTACAAGGTGTGGGCGCTCGACATGGACGGCTATGACCACATGCTCACCTTTGGTGACAACGTGGATAACACGTTGAGTTTCAATATTGTTGCCGACCGTGACTACTACTTGTGCCTGACCAAGGATGCTGTGACCGAAATCACCGACCCTGAGAACTATACGGGCTATGTGGATCCCACCAGACCTCCCTTTGTCGCTTCGGGCATCTTCCTGCGCGGCGAGGTGAACAGTTGGGGCGCTGTGAGTGACTGGGAATTCAGCGATGAGGGCAGCGGCACCTATGTGCTGTATGACAAGACGCTGAGCGGCCAGTTCAAGGTGGCTGACGCCAACTGGAGCAGTTCCTGCAACTATGGCAGCAACGGCACCAGTGCCCAGATGGGCGTGCCCTACAACCTGGTGCTGGGTACCAACGATAATATCTCGTGTGGCGGCAACACCTTCGTGTGCAAGCGCATTGTGCTCACCATCAATAACGGTACCGCTACCTTGTTGCTCGAGAGTGATGACGACGACACGGGTCTGACCGCTGTCTATGTCATTGGCGACAACAATGGCTGGAACTACATGGACACTTCGGGCAAACTGGACCTTGTCGAGGGCAAGACCTTCAAGGGTCAGGTGACCATGCCCGCTGTTGGCGACGGCTTTAGCCACTGGCGCATCTATCAGCGCTTGGGTATGGGCGGCGTGTGGGGCGCCGAGAGTGACCTCACCGGCAACAACACGGCAGGAACGCTCATCAAGGGCGCCGAGGGCAAGGTTTCGACCGCCCCGGGCACCTATGACGTGACCTTTAACCTCGCCACTGGCGAGTATCTCCTTGAGTTGGCAGCCTCCACACCCACCACGATGACGCTGCAGCCCGCCGATGTCGTGCTCGTGCCCGAGTTGCCCGAGCAGGTCAAGGTGCTCTCGCTGAACAACAGCCTCATTTATTATAATGATCAGGATGCGGTGTTCAACGGCATTGCTCAGGCCATGGGCAAGGATGCCAGCTGGACCAAGCACACCCTGCTGGGCAAGTCGCTCTTGACCCATTGGGAGGAAGGCGACGGCGTGGCCGAGGACGGTAACCCCGGAGCCAAGATGCTCGTGCGCAGCGAGGCATGGAGCCACATCATCCTGCAGGAGCAGAGTTCGCTGCCCCGCACCAATATCGAGTCTTTCCGCGCCAATGTTAAGCGTTGGGTGGACTACATCCGCGAGTATTGCCCCAACCCCAATGCCATCATCATCGTGCCCGTGAACTGGGCTTACAGTGGCGATTGGGCAAACTACACGGCCTTCAACTCGACCTTTGTCAAGAACTATCAGGATGTGGCCCTCGACCTGGGCGTGACCCTGTGCCCCGTGGGCGTGGCCTATCAGGAGGTTTATGACCTGGAGGGCAGCGAGGGTACCCTCACTTGGTTCCTCGATGACCGTCACCCGACGCTCAAGGCCACCTACATGGCTGCCGCTATGGAGTATGGTCTCATCTACGGCGAGGATCCCATGAATATCACTTGGGCACCCGATGGCTTGAACGCTGCCGATGCCGCTGCCATGCGTGGCTATGCCAGCCGCGCCTTGAACGGCTTCACCAACTATGTGGACCACACCGCTGGTCAAGTACATTACAAGGTGACCGTGCGCGACCAGTTCGGCATGGAAGTCGAGGCTCCCGAGCCCGTGGTGATGACCCTGAGCGACGGCGGTGACATCGATGCCAATCAGGTGTTCACCAGCAACGGTACCACTGGCGAGTTTACCGTTACCGCAACCACTGGCGATTTCACCCAGAACGCCTCACTCAAGGTGGCCAATGCCTTGACCGAGGTGGTGACCTATCCCGCCATCGAACTGAACGAGACCACCCTCAGCGCCACCGAGAACTTTGACGTGATGGGTGAAGAGGCAACCGCCACGCTGCCTGAAGCATGGCGAATCGACCGCATACTCACGGCACCGCGCACTGTGGGCCGCTATGACCAGGCCGATGATCAGACGATGTACAGTGGTGGCGTGAGCCTGCCCAGCAACGCCAAGAACGGCACGTGGAACTTCGGTGACAATGCCGGTACCGACCGTGCCCTGGGTGGCATCTCAACCGGTGTTGCCGGTGGCACGAGGTGTGTCAATGTGTATGCCCACCTGCTCAACACGGGCGCTAAGGACATCGAGAACGTCAACGTTGCCTATAATGTCGAGAAATACCGCAAGGGTAACAACGGCGCAGGCTTCGCCGTGCAGCTCTATTACTCCATCGACGGACGCAACTGGACCAGTGCGGGTAATGACTTCTACACCTACTTTGCTCCCGACAGCGAGACGGCAGGCTATGAGACCGTTCCCGGCGAGACCGTTCCCGTCAGTGGCTTGCTTGGCACCAAACTGGCCCGCGGTTGCGACCTCTATCTGGCATGGGACATCAGCGTGGCAAGCGGTGACGCTGCCCAGGGTGCCATGGCTTTGGGTATTGATGACTTCAGCATCAAGGGAGAACTGCCCAAGATTCCCGCTTCGCAGCACTACATCTTTGTCAATGACCTGACCGGTTGGGACGCCCTCGGTCTGTATGCTTGGGGTGACAGCGAACTCTTCGGCGCATGGCCTGGTGAGGCCAGCGTTGGCGACTCGATCGTGAACGGTACCAACTACAAGGTATTCCTGCTTGACACCAATGGTGGCAGTTATCACCTGATTTTCAACAACTGGAATAATGGCGTGCAGTTGCCCGACTACGATATCGTGGCCGACCGTGACTACTACTTCACCATCACCGACAGTGAGGTGACTGAGACCCAGGCCACCGTTATCGAGCATGTCTACGATACTGCCCCCTCATTCCGAGTTGTCGGCAAGGAAGCCAGTTATCCCGGCGAAATCATGGTCTATGACATCAATGGCCGCACCGTTGCAACCGGCAAGGAAACCGTGGGTCTCTACCACTTGACCCGTGGCATCTACATCCTGCAAGGCCACAACGGCAGCCACACCACAACCCTCAAGCTCATCATCAATTCGTAACCAATAGAGTAAATTCATTCAGTTTGTAATTATGGCCGAGGACCACCCCCTCGGCCATTTTTTTTCTCTGTCGGGCATCCGATATTTAATAGAGTTAAAGAAAAAGGGCTACATTTATTTGAAGTCATTAAGATTTTTTGTATCTTTGCGGCAATCATTGTATGGAATAAGCGCATCCATGTGATGAATGAAGATGTATTATTAAGAAGGCGTTTTTGTTTTATCCCACCCTGTTAAAATCTCCAAATGAAGCAGTGAGGATAACAAAAGGTTCCTCCACGT
This sequence comes from Sodaliphilus sp., assembly GCA_045541835.1. GTDB lineage: Bacteria > Bacteroidota > Bacteroidia > Bacteroidales > Muribaculaceae > Sodaliphilus. The sequence continues at coordinate 88,319 of JAZQJW010000028.1, forward strand.
CTTGCTCCCTAAGATTATTGACGCCGCAGCTAAGAAGGAACAGCACACGGCATGTTAAAAAGACATTACTATGAAAATTCTCTTAAATTCGCGTGATGAGATTTTGAGCATTGATCTTGACAAGGTCATTTATTTCCTTGCTGATGGTAATTGCACGCGTATTGTTCTTGAAAACAAGTTAATCCTCACTTGCGGCATCGGGATTGGTAAAATGGAGGAAATACTCGCCCAATACATTTCTAAGAATCCCAAACTCTTGTTCGTCCGCGCTGGTAAAAGCCACATTATCAATATAAATAAGATTGTTCAACTCAATGTGCTTAAGCAGCAAGTGTTGCTTGCCGGTGACAATGGTCTTGCCTTTACCGTGAAGGTGTCGAGAGAGGCCATCAAGGGAATGAAACAATTAATCTCCAAAGTTTTGTAACAGATGCCTGAGATTAAGATAAAAGTGGGTCGCGATGCCACGACACGCAAACTTAAATTGGTTTGTGGGCAGTCTACCATGCTCTTGGGTGATCCTGACAGCGTTCCCCAAAGTGTGAGCAAGGAGCACCTGATGATCACGATAGATGATCAAGACAGAATGACGGTCACCAATCTGAATCCCAGTAACGAGACCTTTGTCAACGGCAAGAACATCATGCAATGTGCCGTTACCAGCAAAGACTCGTTGGAACTGGGAATGCACCGTTATAAGGTCACAGTTGCCTCTATCATCAGGCATTTTGTCAAAGAAAAGGTTGACATTTCCCATCTTGAGAAGGTTTGGGATGATTACCGTGAAAAGTTGTTAACACAGCAGAAAAAGGCACAACGCATCAATCTGTTGAGAACGGTATCGAGTCTTCTTACCACGTTGGCCATCGTGAGTGGTTTCCTCTTTGTGGATCCCGAGAATCACACCCGTCTGTACCTCTATGGCGTTGTTATCGCCATCACTGTGGTCGTGACAGTGTGGTCATTCCTCGTGGATCCCTCAAAGAATGAACGCTTGAAGGAACAGTTCCAGGACGAGTATGCCTGTCCCAAATGTGGTTATCCCTTCGGTAACATCTCTTTTAAGCACTTGATTAAGAGAGGAAAATGCGGTAATTGCGGTGCTCAGTTCAAGCATATCAGCTAAATTGTGCATTTCATCACAAAACCATGCTAACTTATCATCTATGCGCTTGAAAATTTGCACATTAGATAATTCTGTTAGTATATTTGCAATGTAATTATTAACCCACAAAACTATACAGTGCTATGAATACTAATGACGAAACCAGGCTTATTAAGGCCAACCAGAATGTGAACAGTGTATCTCAACCCGCAAAGAGCGCTCAGCGTAAACCCAATGACCATATGGGAGCCAAAGTTGCCGGAGCCGTTGGTGCCGGATTGGTCGGTAGTGCCGCTATCGGTGCTGCTGCTGCCGTAGTAGGAGATTATATTCATGACAAGCAGGAGGAAGTAGCTGACACGCCTGCTGAAAACGTGGCTACCCACACCGAGGCTGGGCACGAACAGGCAGTTCAACAACCCGCTCCTCAGCCTCCTCATACCACTCCCGCTCCTCAGCCCACTCCTGAGCCCGAAGCCGAAGTTCACTTTGTAGGCATCAATTTTGTTGACCTCGATGAAGACGGTACGCCCGAGATCGCTGGTGCCTTGACCATCGATGGCGAGGATGTTGTCGTAATTGACGTGGATATCGATGGCGTATTTGATGTAGCAATCCTTGATGCCGACAAGAATGGTGTGCTTGACGAGAATGATATCATTGACATCAGTGATGCTAACATTGGCGTTGCCGATTTCGCTGCTCAGGTGGTTCAAGAGAATCCCGAAGGTGCTGAAGAGTTCCTGGCTACACTTAATGCTTTTGATACTGTTGATTCACAAGACGATGTAGTTACTGTTGCTCAGGTCACTGAAGGCGAAACCGGCGATGACGGCCTTATTGAAGTGGCTGACGAGGTTCCCGAAGGTGCGTTTGTTGCAGTTGTTGATTCTAACGAACCTGTCGATGACGGTTCCGTAGAGGTAGCCCAAGTCGAGGACGGCGGTGATTTGATCTACGCAGATTATAACGTGGAAGAAACTGAGATGGACATCGAACCCGTTCAAGAGACTGACTTGTTCGCCGACAACGATTTCGACAGTGGCGTTGATGATTTGGGTGGCAGTGATTTGATTGACTGCTAAAAAGTGAGATTGCTGTCTTCAGATGGAAAAGAAAAGGATAAAATGTCCTAAATGTAGTTCTGTGCTTGACATCTCTTTTGAAAAAACAGGAGAGAGTGTCAAGCACATAACTTGCCCTGTGTGCAAGACCAGGCTCAAAGTGAATCTTACGCCTCCCGCACCTGTTCAGGAGCCCAAGAAGCCAGAGCCCAAGGATGATGATAACAGGACCATTATTCTTAAGGATCCCCCACCCAAGGAAGCCACTTTCAGAATAGTGTTTAATGGCATGCCTTTTGAACTCAGGGACGGTCAGAATACTATTGGAAGGAAAGCCAACAGCAGTACTGCTTTGATAAAGATTCCCACCACTGACATGACCACGAGCCGTTCTCACATGATCATTGAGGTCATCAAGGGTGCCAATGGTATAAAATATGCCACACTGGCCAATCACAAAAACTCCAATCCAACCAAGGTCAATGGTGTGGAAATCGCTAAAGGTGATGTGATTAAACTCAACGATGGTGACCAGATTTCAATGGGAGAGGCCACAACAGTAGTGTTCGAAGTAAAATGATGTAATGAGATATAGATAAACATTATGAAATTTGATATATTTAAGCCTATTGTTTTAAATGAACTTGGAAAGCGTGAGAATCAGGAAGACTCTGTTTGCCCTAGCGCCGACCAGGTGACAGAACAGAGCCGTCTGTTCCTCGTGTGTGACGGTATGGGTGGACACTCCAAAGGGGAAGTCGCCAGTTCCGTTGTCTGTGAAACAATAAGCAAGTGGTTAGCCAGCCATGTTCAAGAGAACGGCGTAGTGGATGACGATACCATCAGGGATGCCATTGATCAGTCACATCGAGAACTTAACAAGCGCGATGATGGTGCGGTGCAAAAGATGGGAACCACCTTGACGTTGTTGTGCATGCACAATGGTGGTGTGACCATGGGACATATCGGTGACAGCCGTGTCTACCATATTCGTCCTTCAAAACGTCAGATTCTTTACAAGTCGATAGACCACTCGCTGGTGTACGACATGTTCCGCTCGGGTGAGATCAGCTATGACGAAATGGCTAGCTCTAAAAAGCGCAATGTGATTACCCGAGCCATGATGCCGGGCGACGACAATGAGGTAGATATCGACCTGACCCACACAACCGATGTGCTGCCAGGCGACTATTTCTATCTGTGTAGCGACGGTATGCTGGAGCAGATGAGTGACAAGCAATTACTTGACTTGTTGTGTGATCCTGGAACCGACGAGAAAAAGGCAAGCCTGCTCAAATCCTCCACGCTGGACAACAGGGATAATCATTCCGCAATTCTTGTAAGGGTAAAGGGTGTGTCCAGTGAAGTGGGTGATGAGAACCTGCCTAACGATGAGGCAACTTCTCACTATAACGAGATTGCACTTCTTGCCGCAATGGAACCCGAGGAAGAGAGTGGACAGATTGTGATGGAAGCTCCAATGGAACCCGAAACCATGGTCAACGTCGTTCAAGATGACCTTAAGGGGCTTGAACCGAAATCGGGCGGTGGCTTCTTAAGATATGTGTTATTGGGTCTGCTCTTGGCATTGGTGGCCTGTGCAGCCTATTATTTCTTCACGATGAAGGGCGGTGATGATAAAAAGGCGCAACCCGCAAGCGTTGAACAAAATGTGTCGGCACCTCAGCAACAGAGCGATGAGTCTTCTTCAGGTGATGAACCGACAAGGCGCCACACCGCTCCCAGCACTACTAAAGACGCTCCGGCCAAGCAGCAAAATCCTAATGCTGCCCCTGCCAAGCAGAATGATAAGAAGGATACAAAGACTCCACAGAATCAATCAGCGAGCAAGGCTAATGTCAAGAAGGCGATTGAGAATGGAGAAAAACCTAAGGATCCGAATGCATTACCGGGTATTAAAAGCGGTGAACTAGATAAGTCAGATAAAGATAAGTCAGATAAAGAGAATAACAAGAACAAGAACAATCAAGGAAATACAGAGTTGCCTACTATCTAGATAGCTTCAAATTGACATGTAATCAATGTTGCGAGTGGGAATACCGCTTCGCAACATTGATTGTTTTTATGCCCTTCCATGGCCTCCTTGTTGAATTGCTCCGATTATTAAAAGAAGAAAAAACTCTCCGTGAAATGTGAATAATTCAAAATTTTATTGCTAATTTTGCAAAATCTGTCAGAATTCTTCCTGTTTTTTGATAGCAGCACTGTGGGGAGTTAATGTGTCTGATGAGATTGAATTATAGATAACCTATTGTTTTATAGGTTATTATAATTGTGCTATAATGAAGTGTTGCAGGTCGTTGACGATGAATTCAAATATAGAATAGATAGATGAGTCAGAAGATTGATACTCAATCCATGTTGGAGGTGGGCACACTGCTTCGCAACATTTATCGCATTGATGCCCATTTGGGAAGTGGAGGGTTTGGCAAAACCTATCTGGCGACGAATGTGGAGTTTGAAGAGAAAGTGGCAATCAAGGAGTTCTTTATGAAGGACATCTGCCATCGCAAGAAAAACCACCTCACTGTCGAAGTGGTCAATTCCTCCAATCAGGAACAGTTTGACAAGCAACTCAGTGTTTTCAAGCGTGAGGCCCGTCGAATGCGCCGCATGAACAATCCCCACATCGTGCAGGTTCATGACATATTCGAGGAGAATGGTACCGCCTACTTCGTGATGGACTACATCAACGGCAAGTCATTAGGGGACCAACTTGAAGAACTGAACACACCATTCGATTCCACTTGGTTGCTGCAGTCAATTTTGCCGCAGATGCTTGATGCACTTGAGGTCGTTCATTGTTTGTCGATATGGCATCTTGACATTAAGCCCGACAATATCATGCTGGACGCTAATGGCAACGCAACGCTTATCGACTTTGGCGCAAGCAAGCAGATCGATCCCAATTCGGGCACTCCCGGCAATGTGGCATCGGTGATGCTTCTGACGTTACCTTATGCCCCCAGTGAGTTGCGTGACGGCGATTATAGCCGAATTGGCCCTTGGACCGACCTGTATTCCCTTGGAGCGACTTTATACAAGTTAGCAACCAATAAGAAGCCGCCTCAACCTTCGGTGATTGATGCTGAAGGACCCTCGGCATTCAAATTCCTGGAGGGCACCAATGAGGACTTCCAGCGCATTGTCCAGTGGTTGATGCGCACAAGGGTTGACCGTCGTCCCCGTGATGTTCAGGAAGTGAAGAATGCACTCTCGACTGGCATTATTCCAGAAGTGGAAACCACCCCTGTAAGAGATGAAGACGAGGAAACGGTTATCCGTGATTCGTCAGGGGATGCCCAGTCTGTTCCTGTTGGCGTTCCTGTTTCTGAACCTGTCGATAGGGGCTATACCGATGATATTGATGATCCTCAGCCGGGTGGCAAATCCTCCAAAAAGACCACCGCCATCGTGCTTGGCACCTTCTTGGTAACATTGCTGGTTTCGACTTTGGTCATGTCGTTGTTCTGGGACAGAATCACAGGAAAAACGACTTCAGATCCTAATGACACTGTTGCTGTTGCTGTTGCCGACACCGTCGTCAAAGACTTTGTTTACACCACCAACATTAACGGTACTGCTACGACGTTCAAGTACTCTGGACCCTTGGCCAACAACGTGCCTAACGGAGAGGGCAAGGGTGTGTATGAAAACAAGGGCATTTATGAAGGAACCTATGTTGACGGACGCCGAGAAGGCGAGAATTGCAAATTCACTTGGACCGTTGGTGATAACAAGGGAGATGTCTATGTCGGCGGTTTCAAGAACGACCTCTTGGACGGTGAGTGCACCTTTACCCAAGGCGATGGCTTCTATTTCAAGGGAACAGCCAAAAATGGTGACTGGTATCAGGGCGACTGGTACGATAAAAAAGGTAATCATGTGAGCCGTGTTGTGGAGGGTAAAGAAATTGATGACCCCTGATTCATTAACGAATAATTGAGCGGTATCACGAGCATGATGTCACCTTAAACAATGAGATGTGAATAGAATAATGTTTAACAATAAATCTTAAGAGTAAAATGAAATTACTAATTAACTTTTTAAAGGTTTTCTTGGCTTTTTCGATACTCTTGGCTATGGGCGCGCCATCTGCCATGGCGCAAACACCGAAGAGGCACTCTGAGTCGAAGAATGTGGAGACGGTAAAGAAGACTAAAACCAAAACCAAAACCACGACCAAGAAAAAAACTCAGCCTAAGCAGCAAAAAGCTCCGAAGCAAAATGTTGAGCCCTATTTCAAGGTGAATGGCGAAACGTCGAGCGTGACCCTCAAGAGGCAGACTAATGAGGGTGAAGCTGTCTGGGTTAATGTGGAAACGAACGAGAAGGGTGGTTATTCTGTTACAGGTGTACCTTCTTGGTGTACCATCAGCGATAGGGATGATTACGGTTTCTATGTGGAGTGTTCACAAAATCCAGAAAAAACAACTCGTAGCGCTAGTTTTGATGTTACGAGCTATAGTTCAGGAAAAAGTGTTCGCGTTAATGTCAGTCAAGATGCTACCATTCCTCGTGTAACTATTGATAATATTTCTGTAATTCATGATGACCAACTGCCCCAAGGCAAGGGCATGACCGTGAAGTTCAAAATGAGCACGGTCAATCTGGCCAATAAGGACTGTCGTGCTGTTGTCTATTTCTATGATGGTAGTGGAAATCCGTTGAAGGATACGAATAACAGTTATTGTTCAAAAGATGGTCAGATTAGTTCAGGTGAAAACTTCCATCCTAGAAGCAATAACTCGGAGTATACCAATTTTAACGTATCCATACCCTATAGTGAATTGCACTTGACTGGCACAGGCAAGAAGTCTGTGAAATATCGAATCATTGTGTGGGACAAGAACGATGCTGTCACAAGAACTGAATTGTACTCCACCTCAGCACCCGTGGTGCAAGCAACTGAAACCGCTGCCTACACGGCTTCCACCACTTCGCCGACTTCGACCAGCAGCTATGGTACCACCTCGGGTTCGACCTCAACCACGAGCACCACTTCAAATAGCTATGGCACTACAACTGGATCGACAACCAGCAGCTATGGCACTTCATCTAATTCATCCTACGGTAGCGGTAACTATTCTGCTTCCAATGTCAAGATTAAGACTTACCGTCCCTGGCACAAGCGCTATTGGGGCCTCTCGGTAGGTTATGTGCAGAAACAGTGGGAAGCCTCTAACAGCACCGAGAAGCTTAAATATGGCTTCTGGGACATGTATGATCCTAATGGCGAAGGCGGTCACATGGACGGTATTCAGGCCGGTCTCCGTTTCGAACCTTATGCCAAGTTCGGCCTCGGTGTGAACATGGGTGTGTTCTACGAGTTCTATTTCTCCAAGAGCAAGACGTTAACCATCGACAATCAGCAAGTGTATGGTGAGATGACAGAACAGTCGCTCTATGCTCCGGTACACTTGTGCTACAGGCTCAGGTTCGGTGAATTCCAACTCTTTGCCTTCGGCGGCGCCGGATTTGACTATAGTCTGAACTACAAGATGAAGTTGAAATATGATGGCTCCGGTGATGTAGGTTACGAGGAGAAGAATGAGTATGATGACTATAACTGGAAGCGCTTCAACATCTCCTACGAATTTGGTGGCGGTATTCGCGTTCACTCAGTTCAGGCTAGTTTCACGATGTCCAAGGGCATTACCGACATGTCCAACTCGGGCAGTTACAAGGTGAAGCAGAACAAGCCGATGATGGTGAGCCTTGGTATCATGTTCTAACCGATCAGTTTATTTTTAGATAATATTAAATGCTGTCATTTGCCACGTGAGGGGTTCTCACTCTGTCGCTGGCAAATGACAGCTTTTTTATCTCTGTCGCTGGCGTGGGGATGGCTGTCATGGTTGGAGTTTTTGGGTTCAGGTGATGTGAGGTCGTGTGAACTGTTGCGGCAGGTGTTGCTGTCCTGGGTTTGCATAAATTTCCTTAATTGTGTCCTAAAATGCGTTAAGGTATTGCCTGTGTGGGTGAAATGTGCTAATTTCGCACATTAAAACAGATACTAGGCACTGATTCTGCAATGAAAATAGGTAATATAGATTTGGGCGAGCGCCCTGTGATGTTGGCTCCGATGGAGGATGTCACCGACCAGTCGTTCCGGCTTATCTGCCGTGAACAGGGTGCCGACATGGTCTATACCGAGTTTGTCAGTGCCGATGCGTTGATTCGCAGCATTGAGCGCTCGTTCCAGAAGATGGCGATTGCCCCTGGCGAGCGTCCTGCGGCAATTCAGATCTATGGCCGCGACGTGGATTCTATGGTCGAGGCAGCGCGCATTGTCGCTGCGGCAAAGCCTGAGTTCATCGATATCAACTGGGGCTGCCCTGTGAAGAAGATAGCCGGCAAGGGCTCGGGCGCCGGGATGTTGCGCAATATTCCGCTGATGCTCGAGATCACCCGTGCCGTGGTCAATGCCGTTGACTTGCCCGTGACGGTGAAGACGAGGCTCGGTTGGGACCATAACAGCAAAATCATTGTGGAACTTGCCGAGCAGTTGCAGGACTGCGGCATCGCTGCGCTGACCATCCATGGCCGCACACGCTCCCAGATTTACACTGGCGAGGCCGACTGGACCCTCATCGGCCAGGTGAAGAACAACCCGCGCATGAGGATTCCCATCATCGGCAACGGTGACGTGACTACTCCGCAGCGCTTGAAGGAGTGCTTTGACCGTTATGGCGTGGATGGCGTGATGGTGGGCCGGGCCAGCATCGGCGCTCCCTGGATTTTCAAGGAGATGAAGCAGTACTTGCTCACGGGCGAGGTGCCGCAGATCAGCAATGCCGAGAAAATGGCGCTGGTGCGTCGCCAGATTGCCGAGAGCATCGACCGCATCGATGAGTACCGCGGCATCCTGCACATCCGCCGCCACTTGGCAGCAACACCGTTGTTCAAGGGTATACGCAACTTCCGCCCGACGCGCATCGCCATGCTACGTGCCGACACACGCAGTGAGCTGGAGGCCATTCTTGACCATATCGAGAACGATATTTTACCATATCTGGAGACACAAAACGAAGGAAAAGGAGATGATGAAGAAAAGAGTACTGATTAGTGTTTTGTTGGTGTGTGCCATAGCGTTCATGTCCAGGGCGCAAGTGGAGCATCATGTAGTCAAGCTGGGTGAGTTCACTCATCTGTCGCTCGTCGACAATATCAACGTGAATTACCGCAGCAATCCCGATTCGGCGGGACTGGCCGTTTTTTCCTGCACCAAGGAGGTGGCCAACTCCATCATTTTTTCCATTTCGGCCAAGGGTCGACTGAACATCCAGGTGGATGACGACTTCGAGCGACTCACCAATCTGCCCACCATCACCGTCTATTCCACGACGCTTGATGAAGCCGATAATTCAGGCGACAGCACCCTGCGCATCTCTGACTTGCCGCCGCTCAAGTCCTTCAAGGTGAGGCTGACGGATAATGGCAAGGTAATTGTCCGCGGCGTGCGCGCTTCAAAACTGGAGTTGCAGATCTTGAGCGGAAAAGGTAAAATCATCACCGACGGCTCATGTGATGAACTGGCAGTGCGACTGATCGGGACTGGCGAGATTCAGGCCGATGGCGTGAAAGCGACCTCTGTTTCGTGCCGCATCATGGGCACGGGCTCTATCGGTTGTGACGTGGACGGCGGCCCGCTCAAGGTGAGCGGCAGCGGCACTGGCAAGGTCTACTACAAGGGCAATCCCAGCAAGGTTACGGTCCACAAACTGGGCACCATCAAGGCCATCCCCATGCAGTGACATACTAACGGCTTCTCTGCCCCTGCGACCATCTGACCACTACCTTCCCGATTGTCATTGTCGTCACTATTTCTGATAGAAAAAACTGAAAGAGTTGTTTTCTATCAGTTTATTTTATATTTTTGCAAGAAATAATCTTTTTGCAGAATATAATACTAATACAATGTGATGATAACGATGAGACGTGCTTTTCATTCATTCTTTCCCTCAGGTAGTCCCTATCGCTATAGCGCCTTAATCCGTAGGTCGTTCAAGTCGGCAATTGCTTTGATGGCTTTGGTGATTCCAATGCTGACGTTGGTGTCATGCCATGGTGAAGACACCGATTCGGCTGAACCCAATGAGTATGAGAACTGGGCAGAACTTTTCTTTGAAGAACGGCTGGCTTCGATTACCGCCGATTCAGACAGCGCCCGCTTCTACATCGGCACCGAGGACGGCGTGGTCTATGTCTACAGCAAAGAAGGCATCGTGAAGTACAAAACACCCTTTAACCGTATCTATTGTGTGCGCCGTGACCAGGGAAACCCGGGCTATTATTGGGTGGGCACTCGCAATATGGGCCTGAAACGCTGTCTGCTGAGGGGGGACAGTCTGGTCAAGCAGCAGTCTTTTACGATACCTGTCAAGGGTGACCGCTACTCGGTCTATGATATCTGTTACAATAACGACTCGCTCTATCTGGGCACCAGCAATGGACTGTTTCGCATGCCGGCCATGGGGGCCTCAAGCGGCAGTTCAGAACTTGAAGTGTGCTGGAAGAAGGATAACTTGGGCGACCCTGTCGTTGTTCGCAAGTTGTGTATTGATGGCGGATACCTGTTCTTCACCACCGAAAAAGGACTTTCCAAGCGCAAGGACGGTCAAAACCATACTGTCATTCCTGACACAGCCGAAATCACATTTTACCCCTCGTTGTGGAAATCCAATGACGGCATTAAGGCAATCATCAACAACACGCTTTACACCATTTACGGCGAAAAAGTCGTCTCGACAGCAGTGGACCACATGTGCATGGACTTCTTGCAGGCCAACGATAATCTCTACCAGGTGAGCAAGGATTCGTTGTTCGTCAATGGCGTGGGACGTATGTTGCCCAGTCCGGCTCGTCAAGAGTGCCGAAATCCCGTCGCCGATGACCCGGCCCACGACCAGGTCTTGCTTGTCACCTCGCATCATCTCTTGAGGATTCCTCACCATTACATGCTGCCCACATGGGCCTATAATCACGTGAGCGTATCTGCCTCCTGCACCGACGAGAAGGGAAATGCCTTTTTTCTGTTGGGCAATAAACTGTTTGAATTGAAACAGGGGGATACCATTGCTAATGAGAAATTCAGTTGCCAGTATCTTCCCAGTTTAATGACAGTGTGTGATGGTAAATTCTACTTTGTGAATAACGGACAGTTGAAGTGCGTCAACGACAAGGGGAATATCGAGAAGTCACACAACCTGATTAAGGAGGCCACCGCCTTGGGTAGCCATGATCAGATTGTCTATATCGGAGTGCGTGATAATATCGTGATGCTGAAGGATGGTCAGCTCAGTGATGTCAAGTTGCTGGATGAGAATGACAGTATCGTTCAGTTCCCGTTTATCACGGCATTCAGCAATTGTAGTGATGGCGAGCTATACATAGCCACATTAAATGATGGCATTTTTAAGGGTAAAGGAAGCGAGTTTAACCGAATTGAAGAGTTCTCGGATGAATCAACTCACCGCTTCATTCGCGATATTGCATGTAAGGGAGATACGACGTTTGTGCTGACTCATAAGCAGTTGTGGATCCATACACCGCAACGTACATTCCCGCCGATATCGTCACCTGGATTCAACCGGCTGCTTGTCAACGGGCCTAATGTGGTGGCCGTTGCCGACTTTGGCTTGCGTGAATTCATGATTAAGCAAGATTCCGTCAGCCACAACGATTACTTCCAGGACTGGTCATTCAGGCCGGAAAAGAGTTTGGACTGCGGGGACAGAATGATTGTCTGCCGCAATAACGGCGTGCTGCTCATCGACGATTCCATAGGCAAGGTCAGTAAAAAGCAACACTGGATGGAGTTCAAGCCAAACTGGCAATTTGATAGCAACTGGAAACTCGTGCTCACGTGCGCAGCGATAGCGCTCTTGCTGCTCCTGCTCATGTCATGGTTGATGCGCCGCCGCCACAAGCAGGATCTCCAGACTAAAGAGGAAGAAAGCCAGATGATTATCAATCTTCGCAACAGGTTGCGCCGACAACTCGATGCCATCCGCTCCTATGGCCTTTCCGATTATGAGGCCATCAAGCGTCAGGCCGACAAGGTGTACGAGTTGAATGACGTCGCTCAGTTTGAAAAAATTACCCAATCCAATAAAGAAATCATTGATGCCGTGGCCAAGGTCAAGGCATGGCAGCAGACGTGGGTCGCTGGCCTTGATCAGATGTATATCTCTGAGGAACTGGACAATAAGACGAAGGAACTCAACAATTTCCTCATGGCGCATGGCAAACTCGAACCCATCGAGTGTGACAAGCGGATTGATGATTTCCTGGACTATGCTTCCAACGATTCGGTCCGCGAGCCCTTTGAGAAACATCTGGAGGAACAACTTGCTGCTGTTCAGCAGGCTATGGCAGTGTCCAAGGCCTGTGGACTGCAGGTCGCTGATGTGTTGGCCGCTCAGCAGAAGGAATACCAGGATATTCTCAAGCAGTTTAACGACCGCCTGACCGAGGATGAGATGGTCGACCTGCTCAAGCAAATCAAGACGCTCGACGAACGCCACAAGATGGCAAGAGGTGTCGTCGACCTGGGACAATGCCTCCACAACGCCGTTCATGCACCCGAAGGCGAAGACGATAGCCTGTTTGACCTGATTGAAGAGAATCAGGATCAACTCAGCGGCAACGACCCGTATTTAGTGAAATTGCGCTCGAAGCTGAAGGATTTGGCAAGCGATGCTTTTGCTGCCATTCAGGCCGTTTATGAGCCTTGGATTGATGGACGTGACGTTGATAACAATCTGCTGGAACTGATTAAGATCAGCAGCACGACCGGAAAATTGTTTGGAAAAGGTGATGAGACTAACATCACTAATAGGGGCGCTGTCGTGGCTCTGTTGTTGGCAGGAGTCGAATTAAGCACCAACAAAATGAAGATTCTGATAGATGCAATACTTGGAAAACGTACCGGAGACTACAAGAAAGAGAAGTCCGAAGTGAGGACGCATCTCCAAGGACAACGGGAGCAACTCGAGGATTATGCCAAGGAGAATCCGTCAAGTATTGCCCGATTGTTGTTGTAAACGTAAGTATTACAGACGTTTAGCCTTGATTTCAAAAAGTCGGTTTTAAGCGTTTTCTAAAAAAGTAACCCGTTTGGAGCTGTTTCAAACGGGTTACTTTTTCTTGTGGCTTTGATTTGAGTCTTTTTGTAATTGACGGGTTCAAAGCAAAAGAAAAACGCCATCCTCGCGTCTGTGATATGAAACGTTCCCCAAAATACATTTTTCAAGGGTTAATTTTTTGGGCAACTCTTTTCAAGGCTCATTTGTTGGGCTTTATTTTCCTTTGTAATCGAAAACAGACAGAAACCATTTAATATACTTATTTGTCATGGGACGGATTATCGGTGATTTTTTAATGAAGGGCGCTTTCGTTGCCCTGGGCTGGGAGGACTTTTTAGCCATTCTTGGGCTGATAATAATAGCCTTTATAATCCTCGCGTTGATTTTCGTTGTGATTGGCGCTGTTATGGCTGGCGGCGTCTGTGCTTGGATCTTCTTGGTTGAAGCCTATGACCGCCTGTGTGATCGGGTGATGAAGAAGTGGGGGCTCAAACTCCCGAAGGTCAATCTTGAATCGAAGCGCGATTCAAGCACTCGGGAGGCCCCGGTTAAAAAGGGCACATCGACTATGATAATGCGCGGCGTGATTGTCGTCTGCATCATTGCTATCATAATCGTCTGCGTCAGTGTATAATCAGATGTTTCACCTTATATAATAGAAATCATTATGGAAGCTCATGCTTATCAACTTAACCAGCAGCAGATTGTAGAACACTTTGCTGCGATGGAGAAGAAATTCAGGCGTCACACGGGTGACCTGTTCTTCCCCTCGCTGGACTATACGCTTGACCTGATAGATAGTGGTGATAGCCTGAATTCACTCAAGGGCGAGATTGAACGCATGGTGCTCTTTGTGGGCCTTGGGACCATGCCTGTCAAACTCCGTGAGTCAACATTGATTAATGCTGCCGCTATGATTAACATGTCAAATACTGACTGCATCGACATCACAATTGACAGGGAGCGGTTAAAAGAAAACCACTTCGACACCATTATGGCCACCGTAGCCCATGAGTTGTCTCACAAGGTGTTGTACATGAACGATATCTGGTTCTACCAACCCTTGGATTTTGAAAACGAGATTTATGCCGACTTGGCGACTTTCTATCTCGGCTTTGGTAAGTTCACAATGATCAACTATCAGCGTAAAGAAGGAAATAAGGAGATGAAATCAGGCTACCTGACTCCAGATACCTACGCCATGGCCTACGTCTTGAGCGAATACATGAATGGACGTGTGCCCTCGACCGATGGCTTGCCCGCTCATGCTGTCGAGGAGGTGAACAAGGCCATCCAGCGTTGTTCATTGAAGTGGCTTAGCCAGCTTGATAGCAACGACGTCACCAAGGAGATGTTTGAGTTCGCGTGTCAACCCTTGGGCACGGCAAGTCTTCTGCTGAACCTGTTGGAGCGTGTGGTTGAGAAAGGCCGCGCCGAGGTTGCTAAGAAGACCAAGATGATGAGCGACTTCTATTACGGTAAAACTCCTATGGAGTGTCGCAAGGCTCAGATGGGTCTTCGGGCCCTGGAATTGGATTATAATCCCAACCAACCCATGGGCGAGGCACTGGTAAGGCATCTCCTGAACTCCTTGTTGCCGCTGATGGCCTCTGACATCCCTGGAGTGAAAGAGGTGCTGACCGATGCCAGTCAACTGACGCAGCGTTGCCCGGTTTGTCACAACATGATTCCTCTCAAGGAGGAATGGGCCGGGAGGAGCGTTCACACTCATTGCCACAAAAAGATCACCGGCACTAATGGCGTGAATGAGGAATGCGATACCCATATCATCGTTGACAACAATCTCAATGATGTCTGTCGGCGACTCGAGGAACGTCATGCTAATGCGCCGGCAGGGGTTGAAGTGCCACGCAAGCCGAATTGGTTTAAACGCCTCTTTGGCAAGAAAGAGTGATTTGTCCCGACACACCTGAGTGTGCACATCTATGACAGCCGTCATTGAGGCGCCGGCGGCTGCCATCGCTTCCCGGAGCGCCTCTTGTCCCCAATGCAAGGGGGAAGGTAGAGACACCTTATTAATTACTACTTGAAAACTTAATTACTAAAAACTTGAAAATTATGACTAACTTGAAAAAACACCCCAACGGCCTGAAGCTCCTGTTCATGACGGAGCTTGCCGAACGATTCTCTTATTATGGCATGCGTGCTATTCTGGTGCTGTATCTGATAGCCGCATTCCTGGGCAACGCCGATGCCTCCAGGCTCTATGGCAGCTTCGCGGGGCTGATTTACCTCTCCCCGCTGTTGGGCGGCTATATTGCCGACCGCTACTGGGGCAACCGCCGTTCAATCATTGTTGGCGGAGTGGTGATGATCTTGGGCCAACTGCTGCTTTTCGCTTCGGCCTGTGTGGTCAAGCAGAGCATCTTCATCGATCCTGTCGCTGGCGGCACGATTGACCCTAACATCGACAACGCGCTGTCGTTCTGGCTGATGATGTTGGGCTTGGCTTGCTTAATCATCGGTAACGGTGCCTTCAAGCCGAACATCAGCACCATGGTGGGCGACCTGTATGAGCGCAACGACTCGCGCATCGATTCGGCGTTCACAATCTTCTATATGGGCGTGAACATCGGAGCCTTTGCGGCGCCGCTGCTGATGGGCTGGCTTACTGCCGACGGGGGATGGACCAATCCGGGCATCTTCCGCTGGGGCTTCCTCTCGGCTGCTATTGCCATGGCGGTATCGCTGTCGGCGTTCCTGTACTTCAAGGACTCTTTGCTGGTGCGCCCCGACGGCACGGCCATCGGCACGGTTCCCGTCAAGACCGTGAAGCAGAAGGACGTGCCGTCGCCCAAGCGCAACGTGTGGCAGATTGTGGCCTGCCTGGTGCTGGCCATCGTGCTCTTCGTGATGTTCTCGGGCTCGGCAGCCGATGTCAACGATTATGTGGCGGCGGTCATCTACACCGCTGGCATCACGTTGCCGGTGCTTGTCATCAGTGACTCCAGCCTGACCTCGGCCGAGCGCAAGCGCATTGTGGTAATCTATGTCTTGGCTGTGTTTGCCGTGTTCTTCTGGGCCGCTTATGAGCAGGCAAGTTCTTCGCTCACAATCTTTGCCGACCAGCAGTGCAACCGCCATTTGGGCGCTTTCACGGTTCCCACCACTTGGTTCCAGTCAATCAACCCCATCGTGGTCATCTTGTTCGCTCCGGTGCTGGCAATGCTGTGGGAGTGGCTGGGACGACGCCGCTTGGAGCCGTCGTCTCCCGCCAAGCAGGGCATCGGCTTGCTGCTGTTGGCAATCGGTTATCTGGTTATCGCCATCGGCACCAATGGCGCAACAATCGATAACAAGGCCTCGATGTGGTGGCTCGTGATCCTGTTCTTCATCCAGAGTATCGCCGAACTGTCGGTCGGCCCTATCGGCTTGTCGCTCGTCAATAAGTTGTCGCCGGCACGTTTCGCCTCGCTGCTCATGGGGCTCTGGTATGTTTCCTTTGCCGCCAGCAACGCCCTTGCCGGCAAACTGGCGACGCTCCTGCCGGGCTCCGATCCGGGTCAGATGCAGTCGATTCTCGGCTTCCATGTTGAGAACCTGACCGATTTCTTCCTGGTCTTCGCCGTCATGACCGGTGTGATGGCTGTTGTCCTGTTCTGCCTCTGTCCGTGGTTGAAGCGGCAGATGAAATGACATGCTATTATTTATCCACATAAACTGACTTAATTATTACTACTATGAAGAAGTACATGTTTTTTGTTTTTGTTACCTTTGTGGTTGCTGTATCGGCTTGTGCAGGACCTGTCATCTCGGTTGATTCTCTGGCGCGCAAGCAGCGTGTTGTGCTCGACGTCAGCCGTCATCAGGGGAATATAGACTTCGAACGGGTGGCGCAGTCGCCTGTCAAGTGGATTTATCTGAAAGCCACCGAGGGAAGCACTCACGTGGACCCGAAATTCCTGGAATACGCCAGAGACGCTAAGGCGGTTGAGATGAAGGTGGGCGCTTATCATTACTTTTCGGAGCGCTCCAGCGCGAGTGATCAGGCTGCCCATTTCCTGAACATGCTCAGGCAGGTCGATATCGATTTAATACCAGTGGTCGATGTCGAGGTGCAGAAGTTGTACACGCCCGATCAACTTTGCGATTCGCTCCAAGTGTTCCTGGATTGTGTCGAAAAAGAGTTCGGTTGTAAGCCGATGATTTACAGCGGCGAGAAGTTCTTCACCAGGAACCTGTTGCCTTTCAGCAAGTCCTATCCGGTCTGGTTAGCGAAGTATAGCAAGGAAGCCCCCGATGTCGACGTTGATGTCATGTTGTGGCAGTCGACCGAGAGTGGACTTATCAATGGCATCGCAGGAATGGTCGACGTGAGCGTTTTCATGAACAATCACCGTCCTCGTGACATCAAGCTGCCTTCAAAACGTTCTTCTGCAAAGGAGGAGGGTAATAAGAAGTCGTCCAAGAAGAAGGACAAAGGCAACCGTAGAAACAAGTCAAATAAATAGATAAAGAAGCAATGTTGAACAATAATACATATAGACAACGACCGGGTGGCATCTGGCGTCTTACCTGCGTCTTGATGCTGACCTTGGCATGCACGACACTCCGGGCAGGCACAGCCGAACCGTTCTTGACCGAGAAGGACTATGCCGATGTCACGATAATGTTCACTCCTCCAGGCACCGAGGATCCCCTGTTCTTCAACGACTTGTGCCAGCATGCGCGGGCCAGGGAGTTATGGGGCACACCACGTGCCGAGGAGGCCCGCTTGGATTGTCCTTGGGATATCGGCGTGGCCAAGCGCTTTGAGAAAGCCTATGGTCAAGAAATCTCGTTGGAATCCACTCCGCAGCTGTATTCCTTGTTGGAGCGTACTGCGATGGATGTCTCGATAGCCCTGCGCCCCATCAAGCAGAAGCATCAACGTCTGCGCCCCTACGTGTACTTCGGTGAGCCCACGTTAATACCCGAGGATGAGGATGTCTTGCGTGACAACGGCTCCTTCCCGTCGGGACATTCAGCCGTTGGCTTCGCTTTCGCCTTGATATTGTCCGAACTGGCGCCAGAACATCAGACCGAGATTATGCAACGTGGGATAGAGTTTGGGCAATCGCGTGTCATAGCCAATTATCACTGGCAGAGCGATGTGGATGCTGCCCGCGTCATCGCGGCCATGATTGTGACACGGTTGCACGCGTGTGGCGCCTTCAGGGAGCAACTCGATCGTGCTCGCCAGGAACGTGGAACGTCATGTCACATGATGAACCAAGCACTAATGTAAATGAATCATTCACCAAATAATAATCAGTTGAGTTATGAAACGTGTTTTTATCATTTTTTTGCTGTTGTTGGGCCTCGCTCTCCAGGCTGATGCCGGGTTTAAATTCAAGCCGCCAAAAATACCAAAGCCTAAACCAATCCCAGGGCGCATGCGGCCAAAACCTAAGCCGGGGAGAAGATGGCTTCGCCCCTATCCCCCTGTTATTACCCCTGTGACTGACGACCACCTCGATGCGGTTACTGTCACCGAGGCGGATAGCATAGCCGAGGTGGATAGTGTAGCCGCTGTGGATACTGTAGCCGCTGTGGATACTGTAGACAACCAATTGGAAGCCGGTCAGGACCTGAAAGTTGATGATACCGATGGGTTCACGCTGTTTCTTTGGGGATTGGGCGCCA
This sequence comes from Sodaliphilus sp., assembly GCA_045541835.1. Classification (GTDB taxonomy): domain Bacteria; phylum Bacteroidota; class Bacteroidia; order Bacteroidales; family Muribaculaceae; genus Sodaliphilus. Next base: position 107,245 of record JAZQJW010000028.1, read on the forward strand.
TTGTGCTGCTGCTTGCCGTCTGGTACCTGTATTTGATGTACAAGAGTGGTGATTTATAGGCTGTTATGATACGCTGATTGGCTCTCTTGCACTGAATTCAAACCGACGAATCCATCCGCGATAGCCATAACAGTTGAAAAGAATTATTTGGCGTTTTACGCTATAATGGTTACCTTTGCGCTTATTAATGAAATAACAACTTTATTCTATAATACTATGTTCAAAAAGGAAACTTATATTGGTCGCCGTGAGGAACTCAAGAAACTCGTGGGCGATGGTGTGATTTTGATTTTCGGTAATAACGAGGCGCCATGCAACTATCCCGCTAATGCCTATGTTTTCCGCCAGGATTCCTCTTTCCTGTACTATTTCGGGCAGAAACGTGACGGCCTGGTGGGTGTCATCGACATCGACAATAACGTGGAGACCCTCGTGGGTGACGACATCGACATCGAGGACATCGTGTGGTATGGCTCTGTGGACAGCATGGCCGACATGGCTGCTCAAGTGGGTATTGCCAACTCAGCCCCCATGAGCCAGTTGCAGGTCATCTGTGACGAGGCGCGCGCCAAGGGTCGCCGCATCCATTTCCTGCCGCCTTACCGTCACGACACCAAGATTCAGATCATGGACCTGCTGGGCATCCATCCCTCCAAGCAGGCCGAGGCTGCATCCCATGACCTGCGCATGGCGGTCATCAAGATGCGTTCGGTCAAGACGGCCGAGGAGATTGCCGAGATGGAGCGCGCTGCCGAGGTGGGCTACATGATGCACACCACTGCGATGCGCCTCATCAAGCCGGGCGTGACCGAGAAGTTCATCGGTGGACAGGTTGACGGTATCGCCGACAGTTATGGTGCCAAGGTGAGTTTCGCCACCATCTTCTCGCAGCATGGCGAGATCATGCATGGCAATCCGTCGATGGCAGCGCTGGAGGCTGGCAGGCTGGCCCTGTGTGACTGCGGTGCCGAGACCATCGAGCACTATTGCAGCGACAACACGCGCACGATGCCCGTCAGTGGCAAGTATGACCAGCGCCAACTCGACATCTACAACATCGTTGTCGAGTGCCATGACCTGGCTCTGGAGATTTCCAAACCCGGCATGAAGTACATGGATGTCCATATGGCTGTTTGCCGCCACATGACCGAGCGACTCAAGGAACTGGGCCTGATGAAGGGCGACGTCGACGAGGCTGTTGCCGCCGGTGCCCATGCCATGTTCCTGCCTCACGGCTTGGGTCACATGATGGGTATGGACGTGCATGACATGGAAGGCCTTGGACAGATCTACGTCGGCTTTGATGAGGAGACGCGCCCCAACCTGGAGCAGTTCGGTACCAATTGCCTGCGCATGGGACGTCGTCTGCAGGAAGGTTTCGTCGTGACCGATGAGCCGGGCATCTACTTCATCCCCGCCCTCATCGATGACTGGCGTGCCAGCGGCCACTGTGCCGAGTTCCTCAACTTCGACATGCTGGAAACCTACAAGGACTTTGGCGGCATCCGCATCGAGGACGATATTCTCATCACCGCCGATGGCTGCCGCTTCCTGGGCGAGAAGCGCATCCCCTACCACGCCAAGGATGTGGAGGACTTCATGGCCGCAGCAGAGTGATAAGTTAGCCAGTTAGGCATTTGAGGATTAGGCTTTAGAGGCTGACGCAAACTTTAGAACCAACATCTGAAGAGTCTGATGTTTCTGAAGATATCCTAGGATTCCCAGCGGGACCAATTCAATTTTAGAATTACGCGAATTATTTGTGCCAGTCACATTTAGTTCGCGTAATTTCCGTTTTTCCGTTCCGTCCGCATGTACGCGCATGGTTGAACAAGACTCGGTGGCAGAGAGATCTCAAGAGTTTTCCGTCCGTCCGCCTATATTATATATATAACGGAAGAAACGGAAAACGGAAGTTTTGAGATTTCTCTGCTGCTCGTGCGATAGTATAATCTTGTTCCGGGCGTGAAATATGAAACACCCACTACATAATCTAGCGGTGTTGAGTTAGCGGCTTGGCGTGGATTTTGGTGGATTTATTCGGGCATTTCGATGCTGGCTCCAGCGATGATGATGTAAACCAACAGGGCGAGCAACAGGGCGATGATGACATAGGCCACCACCTTGAAGGCGGTGCTCGGCATGGTGCCGTTCTGATGCAGGTGGGGATGGGCGCTGCTGTAATGGCGTGTCATCGTGCGCAGCTTGTCCTCGACATGGTTAGACGTGGGCTTGGGCTCTGCCTTGGGCTCGCGTTTGGGACGCTCCTTGGCAGGAGCAGGCTGCTGGGGCTGGGCCTGGGCTTGGACCGGAGCCGGAGTGGGGGCGACGGGCTTAACCTCGGGAACAGGTTGGATGGGAGCCTCAGGCTTGGGTTCATCAAAGGGGGCATTCAGGTCGGCTCCGCAGTAGGGGCAGAAGCTGATGCCAGCAGGCAGTTGCTTGCCGCAGCTGTGACAGAACCTTGATGACTCGTGTTGAGGGGCCTCGGTGCTCACACTGGCAGTGTGCCGGTAGGGGGCGTCAGAGTCATCGCGCACGACGAGCGCGCCACTCTCGTAATGGCAAATTGCCAGGCATTGTGGGCACACAACCTGACAATCGTGTATCACAAGCTCTTCTTGTGACACGGCCATCCATTTTCCGCACTGAGGGCACTTGAGTTCCATATACTTGACACTGATGTGGGCGCAAAGATAATGCTTTGGTTTCAAAACACCAAATTTTTTTTAGCGTTCAGCACACCGCTTTTTAACGTTAACTGTTAAGAATGAAATAGCTGGTACTTAAAGGCTAAAAATGAATCGAAAGTGTCAAAATTGACCAAAAATCAAAATTTGTTGCCGTTTTGCTTTCTAATGTTAAGAATATCTATTACTTTTGCAGCCGCAAAATTGACGAAAACATTAATTAACGCAATAAAAATGGCAAAAAAACAGAATCAGAGTGCCCGCACGACCCTCGAAGAGGTGAATGAGTCACTGACCAGTGCGGCACAACGCATCGAAGACAACAAGAAGTATATCAATTGGGCGCTTATCGCTATCGCATTGATTGCCTTGCTCGTTGGTGGATACATCTACCTCCACAACAAGGGCATTGCCGAAGCCAAGGAAGAAATCGGTAAGGCCGATATCGCCATGCTTCAGGGCAATAATGAAGAGGCTCTCAAGCTCTATGAGAAGGTTGCCGATGAGTTCAGCAACAAGGTTGGTGAGCGTGCTCACCTCAATGCTGCCATCGAACTTTATCAGAAGGGTGAGTATGAGAAGGCCATCAAGCATCTCGAGGATTACAGCCCCGAGGGCACCCTCATTGCTCCCGCAAGCCAGTCGCTGCTGGGTGACTGCTACGTGAACCTGAAGAAGTATGACCAGGCTATGAGTGCCTTTGACAAGGCCATCAGCCTCTCAGGTGACAACGAGCTTTACACGCCCGCTTTCATGATGAAGAAGGCCACCATTCTGCACGCTCAGAAGAAGTATGCCGAAGAGGCTGACATCTACCAGACCATCAAGGACAAGTACCTCATGTACTGCCAGCAGACCGGTCTGAATGTTGACAAGTATATTGAGCGCGCCAATGCACTTGCCGGCAAGTAATTATTGAAAGAATGAATTACTGAATAAAGGGTTGGACAAAACGTCGTTTTGTGCCAACCTTTTTTATACAACAACATCTCAACAACTATGACACCGATTTATCATCGCATATTGCTCAAACTCAGCGGAGAGTCGCTGGCAGCAGAACAGAGTAGCGGCATCGATCCGCAGCGCGTGGCCGACTATGCCACCCAGATCAAGGAAATCGTGGACGCTGGCGTACAGGTAGCCATCGTCGTCGGAGGCGGCAACATCTTCCGCGGCCTCAAGGGCGCCGCCCAGGGTTTTGACCGCGTCAAGGGCGACCAGATGGGTATGCTCGCTACGGTCATCAACGCCTTGGCGCTCTCATCGGCACTCGAGGGCATCGGACAGCCCGCACAGGTGTTCACCGCCATCGGCATGTTCCCCATCGGTGAGCCTTACAGCAAGTGGCGCGCCATCGAGGCCATGCAGGCCGGCAAGGTCGCCATCTGCTCCTGCGGCACTGGCAGCCCCTTCTTCACCACCGACACGGGCAGCACGCTGCGTGCCATCGAGGTCGAGGCCGACGTCATGCTCAAGGGTACCCGCGTGGACGGCATCTACACCGCCGACCCCGAGAAGGACCCCACCGCCACCAAGTTTGACCGCATCACCTATGACGAGATCTACAACCGCGGCCTCAAGGTCATGGACATGACCGCCACCGTGATGGCCCGCGACAATAACCTGCCCATCCACGTGTTCAACATGGACGTGGTCGGCAACCTCAAGAAGGTGATGAGCGGCGAGCCCATCGGCACCGTCGTCACACTGTGATGCGAGTTGACGCCCGCAGTTTAGGGTTTGGAGTTTAGGATTTAGAGGAGGCATCCGCACAGTAGGGCTACCCCCACAGTTTAGTGTTTAAAGTCGCATCTTCACCGTAGGGCCTCGCCTTGGCGTGGCCGCAACCCTCACGCGAAGCCGCAAAGTCGCTTGACTCGTCCTAAAATTTTTTGACAGATTGTTCTTTATTTTCCTATCAAGACGGGTAATGCTGAGCCGTCATTGTTGGTGCTAAAGTCTGTTGGGGGCTCGATGCCCCCACAGGCTTTTTTTGACGGTCTAAAGCGTC
>JAZQJW010000029.1:0-5634 GCA_045541835.1 Sodaliphilus sp.
TTTGCTGTGCTCGTATTTTCTCTACCTGTTTCTCGGAATCTTGACGTGGACTCGGCGGTTTCCCTTCCTTGTCTCTGCACTGTCAATTTCCCTCATTGCAAACATTTCAATGAACTCACGCTTCCCGGCTCCGGACCCTCAAAAAAAGGCGTCAAAAAAATCGCTCACGCAATTTACCATATTGTGAGCCGAAAAGCGATGCAAAATTACAGCCGATTCCGGAACTGGCCAAATAAAATCGAGAAAAAATTTAAAAAATAACATTCATTAAGATTTCAATGGTCGCTTTTATATATTAATAATGAGAAAGCCGGCGGCAGGGCATTACGAGATGATATCTCGCAATACAGGAACGGCACGGACGGCACGGACGACAGAGGGCCAAGCGCGGGGCGGCAGAGAGCTGACGGGGGACAGAGGGCGGACGGGGCATTACGAGATGATATCTCGCAATACAGGAACGGCACGGACGGCAGAGGGCCAAGCGCGGGGGACAGAGGGGCGACGGGCGGCAGAGGGGGCGGCGGGTGGGTTGAGGACGAGAGAAAAAAAATGGGGCCGCCATCAAACGTGGCGGCCCCATTTGGGTTTATCCTCGATTAGAAGAGGGAGAGCTGACGGGGATCCTCTCCGGGATGGGGAGGCATGGAGCCGTCGTCTTCCCAGTCGATGTCGTCAATCGCGCGCAGGGCGGGATCGTCGGGAATCGTTTCGGCGGCGGGCTGAGCAGCGGCAGGGCGCTTGTTGAGTTCCTCGATCTGACGCTCGAGCATCGCGATGCGACGGTTCTTCTCGTCGATGGCATCGTTCATGGCCTGTGCCTCGTGCTGCTTCTTCTGCAGGGTTGCCTGGGTGCGCTTGAGTTCGGCCTTGGCATCGTCGCGCTCGGCGGTGATCTTGGCGAAGTTGGCGGCCTTCTCGTTGCCGTCAACGCTCAATGAGTTGTACTTGCGCTTGAAGTCCTCGGCAACAGCGCTTACCGACGCCAACTGCTGCTTGAGGCCGTCGATGAGGTTACCAGTCTCGATGCTGCGACGATTCTGCACCTCGGCATTCTGCTTTGCCGTCTGCTCGAGTTGGTCGATGTGCTTGCGCAGGTCGTCGTTCTCACCCTGGAGGACGATGTGCTGCTTGCGCAACTGGTCGAACTCTGAAGCGCGGCGCTGGAGGTCGATAATCTGCTGACGAAGTGACGAGATCTCGGAGTTCTTCTTGTCCTTGAAGTCCTCAACCTCCTCGATGGTCTTCTGCAACTCATCGATGCTCTTGAGTTCCTCGGATGCAGCGCTGAGTTGGCCCTCGAGGTCCTCGACATTGGAACGGAGGCGCTCAATCAACTCGTCACGCTGCTCCACCTGGACCTTGAGTTGGTCGATGGTGGGTCCGTCATCGGCGGGCAACGGCATGTTGTCGCGACGCTCTATCTCGGCATCCTTCTCAGCGAGTTGCTTGGTGAGATCCTCGATGGTTGCGGTCATTTCCTCGACCTTGGCATTCAGTTCGCCCGTGTTCTCGCCACGCACCTCCATGGCCTTGAGACGGCTCTCGAGGCTCTTCTTCTCGATTTCCATCTTCTCCTGCGCGGTCTCGAGTTCTGCAATCTTGGCCGAGAGTTCATTGGCGCGCGTCTGGGCCTGTACCTTACCGGCCTCGAGAACTTTGATTTTGTCTTTGTACTCATCTACGACCTTCTGGGCGTCGCCAGCCACTGCCGACAGTTCCTCACGCTCCTTCTTCCAGGTCTCCTTCATCATGTCAATCACAGCCTGGGTGTGCTCGTTCATCAGCCTGGCGGCCTTGTCGGCGAACTCGGCGTCGATGGCGTACTCTTCCTGCTTGTCGGGCTCAGCCAGCACGACCTCATCTGCCGGATGGTCGTGGTTGGGCACATTCTTGTCCTTACTGAATGGGTTGACAAAGCTGGTGGGCTGTCCAAAAACATCATACTCTTCATTCTCGGAGCCACCGAAGGCGTTCTTGATTGATTTTAAAAATGACATAGTCTTCTTGTTTTTTATAGTTTTGGTTTGTTCTATTTAATTTCTAACACGCAATGCCGCTCATGAGCCAGGGTAAACCTTAAAAACAACTTTAAGTTTTATTATCTTAGTGCTTGTTTTTCAATAATCTATCTACCTAATGAGCAACTGAAGAGGAGGGCACGATGGGTCGTTTTTCCTCTCCAGTCGGTAAAATTACGATGAATTTTTCTAATACGCGGCACAAATAAAGAACTATTTTCGCTATTTGGACTGAATATCTTTTCACCAGTCACAAAACAGTAAAACAAAACAGGCTGTGTTGCAATATCTTGTCAAACACAGCCTGAAGTATTACTATAGGGTTTTTATTCCTTTTTTGCGCTTGACTTGGCGGTTGAACGTCCTTTTACACCGCGCTTGCGGGCTGTGCCTTTGGAGATGTTCGACTCATCGGCAACGATTTCCCGGCACTCCTCCAGCGTGAGGTTTTCGGCATCCTTGCCTTTGGGAATCTTGACGTTCTGCTTCTTGTAGACGATGTAGGGGCCATAGCGTCCGTTCATCACCTTCAAGTCGGGCTCCTCGTCAAAGGTCTTGAGCACTTTCTTGGCCTCGGCCTCGCGTTGAGCCTTGATCAGATCGATTGCCTCGTCAAGGGTGATGCTTGTGGGTGAGAACTCCTTGGGGATGGAAGTGTACTTGCCGTTGTGCTTCACATAGGGGCCATAGTGTCCGACACCGATGGTCACCAGTTCACCCTCGAAGGTGCCCAGGTCGCGCGGCAGCTCAAAGAGCTTCACCGCTTCTTCCAGGGTAAGGGTCTCGATGCTCTGGCCGCGTTGCAGCGAGGCGAACCTCGGCTTGCTCGAGTCGTCGGCGCTGCCCATCTGCACGAGAGGGCCATAGCGACCAATCTTCACCATGACGGGCAGCCCCGTCTTGGGGTCGTTGCCCAACAGGCGCTCTCCCACCTTGTGTTCAAGCCTGAGTGCCGACACCTTGCTGATGTTGGGATGGAAGTCCTCGTAGAAATCGGCGATTTCCTTGTTCCACACCACATTGCCCTGAGCGACCTCATCGAACTCGTTCTCCACCTTGGCGGTGAAGTTGTAATCCATGATTGAGGGGAAATACTTCACCAGAAAATCATTGACCACCATGCCGACATCGGTGGGGATGAGTTTTCCCTTCTCGACGCCGAAGAGCTCGCTCTTCTTGCCGGTCGTGATCTTGCCACCCTTGAGGGTGATGATCTCATAGTCACGCTTGTGGCCCTTGTCCTCGCCCTTCTCGACATACTGACGTTCCTGAATGGTCGAAATGATGGGGGCATAGGTCGAAGGACGGCCGATGCCGAGTTCCTCCAGACGGCGCACGAGCGATGCCTCGGTGTAGCGGTTGGGCTGCTGGGTGTAGCGCTGGATGGCATTCACGGCAAGAGCGTTCAGCGCCTCGCCGGCGTTGAGGGACGGCAAGGTGTGAAGCTCGGAGAAGGCCTGCGACTTGGCGTCGGTATTCACGCTGTCGTCGGTGCTCTCGAAATAGACCTTGAGGAAACCGTCGAACTTCACTACCTCACCCTCGGCCACGAAGAGTTCCTTGCGGCCCGACACGGTAATGTTGGCCGTGGTCTTCTCGTGCTCGGCGTCTGCCATCTGGGAGGCGATGGTGCGCTTCCAGATGAGGTCATAGAGCTTCTTCTCCTGCGGAGTGCCCGTGATGGTGTGGTTGCTGATATAGGTGGGACGGATGGCCTCGTGGGCTTCCTGAGCACCCTTGCTGGTGGTACGATAGCGGCGCACCTTGAGGTAACGCTCACCGATGTTCTCCTTGATCTCCTTGCTGATGGTGCCCAGAGCCAGGTTGCTGAGGTTGACCGAGTCGGTACGCATGTAGGTGATGAGACCTTCCTCGTACAGACGCTGTGCCAGCCTCATCGTCTGCTTGACCGAGAGACCCAGCTTGCGGGCCGCTTCCTGTTGCAGGGTGCTGGTGGTGAAGGGAGGCGCGGGAGAGCGCTTGACAGGCTTCACGGTGACGTCGGCCACAGTGAACGTGGCCTGCTTGCAATCCTCAAGGAAGTTCACCGCAGCATCATGGTCTGCCAAGTGGCGGTTGAGTTCGGCCTGGAACTCGCCACCGTCGGCGGCAGCGAATTGAGCAGCGACACGGTAATAGGGCTCGCTGACAAAGGCCTTGATTTCCTTTTCGCGCTCGGCAATCAGGCGCACAGCCACGCTCTGGACGCGTCCGGCGGACAGGCCCGGCTTGATTTTGCGCCACAGTACCGGCGAGAGTTCGAAGCCCACGATGCGGTCAAGCACACGTCGTGCCTGCTGGGCATCGACCAGATTCAAATCGATGCTGCGCGGATGCTTAATAGCCTCAAGAATGGCAGGCTCAGTAATCTCATGGAAAACGATGCGGCGGGTGTTGTCGGCCGAAAGGCCCAAGACTTCGAACAAATGCCATGCGATGGCTTCTCCCTCGCGGTCTTCATCACTTGCGAGCCAGACGACATCGGCTTTGGCGGCCTCATCTTTCAGTTTCTTGACTTGTTCCTCCTTGTCCTCGGGTATTTCATAAAGCGGCTTGAAGCCGTTCTCCACGTCGATACTAAAGTTCTTCTTGTGCAAGTCACGGATGTGACCGAAACTCGACATCACTTTGTAATCACCGCCCAGGAACTTCTGGATGGTCTTTGCCTTGGCGGGAGACTCGACAATAACTAGGTTTTTTGCCATATAATTGAATCCTTTTTAGAAAATCGGGTGCAAAGGTACGCTAATAAATCGAGATAAGAATGCCATCGAGCAAGATTTTTTCTCTTTACACATCTTTTAATAATATATTATTAATGTGATTTTAAAACTACCGGTTCCCGTAGTGGAGCGGAGAAGACGGAGAGAACGGAGAGCGGACGGGGCTGCAACGATGGAGCAACAGCGGAGAGGGCAGACAAAGGGGACAACGGGGCGGTGCGAGATGGTATCTCGCAATACTGGAACGGCACGGACGGCACGGCGACGATGGAGCGACGGACGACAGAGGGACGACGGAGCGACAGGCCGGGGACGGCGGAGCGGTACGAGATGATATCTCGCAATACTGAACGGCACGGACGACGGAGGGAGGACGGCACGGGCAGCGGAGGGAGGACGGCAGGGACAGCGGAGGGAGGACGGCACGGGCGGCGCGCAGGGCGGCACAGGCGGCCGAGGGCACGGGCGGCGTGCAAGGCGGCTGAGGGGCGGCACAGGCGGCTGAGGGCACGGGTGGCTGGCAGGGTGACAAAAAACAGAAGTGCATCCTTGTGGCAGGTTGCCACAGGGACGCACTTTCACACATCAGGTTACTATATACTACTATTTTTCTTTTCTCACTTGATGACCTTCACGGCGCTGGTGGTGCCGTCGGTGTAGGTGGTGACAACGATGGTCATACCGTTGGCCTGGGTCATCTCCTGGCCAGCCATGTTGAAGTAACGAACGCCGGCAACGGTCTTGCCACCGTTCATCTCGTCGATGCTGGTGGGGTTCTCCTGCTTCTTGGAAACGGTTACAGCAACGGGCTCGCTCTCAACAACCTCACCATTTACATAGGTTGCAACAGCAATTACGGTTACCACGTAGTCCTCAGCCTCGCGGGTGAA
>JAZQJW010000030.1:0-99539 GCA_045541835.1 Sodaliphilus sp.
TTACACTCTCACAATGCAGTTTGTCGTTTCCAGTTTGCCGTTCACGAACTCGCAGTCATAGAGTTTGGCACCCCAAACGTGGGGATTGCGGTCTGCCTCAGCGAGTGCCTTCCTGGCTGCCTTCTCGTCGTTGTAAACATCCTCAGTCATGTGATGCTCGCTATACACGATTGAAAGTTTGTAGAGTTTCATAGTCAGTGTCGCTTTGGTTTGGTTTGACTTACGGAGTGGGTTACTTAGAGAGGAACATCAGGAGTCCGTCGATGTCGATGCTGTTGCCCTCGGTCAGAGCGGTGAGGTAATCGCCCTTGCTGATTTCATACTTTTCAATGAGCGCGTTGAGAGTCTTCTTGAGGATTTCACACTGACGGTAGAATTGCAGGTGATACTTGCCCGATGAGTTAGCCTTTGCGTTGGCATCAGCGAGCAGCTTTTCAAGTTCACGGATTTTCTCGTTGTTCTCGCAGATCTCGTCAGTCGCGTTGTCTCTCTCTGCATTGATGGCGGCGAGCTTTTCATTGGCCTCTGCAAGTTGGGCCTTCAATGCGTTGTACTCCTCGGCAGCTCGGTGCTGCATGTCAATAAGTCGCTTGATTTCATCGCGGGCTGCATCAGAGAATTTGCGCAGCTCGTCCTCGTTCATTTCATTGGTTGGCTTGATGCCGTCGATGAAGCATTTAATGTTAGTTTCCATTGCGGTTAATTTTTTGAGTTATACATTGTTGTTATTCCAAACAAATACACTATATTTGCGGTGTTAGTTTGTTTGTTGATGCAAAGTAAATCCATTTGGATTAAATAGAAAAATATTTTGGAGAAAAATTGCATCCATTTGGATTATTTTAACTTTTCTAAATGTTAGTTAACAGTTTTGAATTATGGACATCAGGCAAAGAATTTCAGATTTTATCATTAGCCAAAACCTCAGTGTTAGGGCTTTTGGCAATGTGTGTGGTATTCATCAAGCCACTTTAGATAAGCAATTAAAGGGATTGCGGGACGTCAGCTTGGAAACGGTTATTAAAATCGTTTCGGCATTTCCTAACCTCTCTACTGAATGGCTGCTGCGAGGCGATGGACCAATCTACCTCACGGACATTACCAACCAATCGAATGACAGACTTAACAAACTCATCGCCACCATCGGCGAGATGCAGTCTATTGTTGAGGAAAAACAAAAAGCCATTGACGCACTCCAGGCAGAGAACGACAAACTCAAAAAACAAATCAAATAATTATGGCTAAGAAATCGTATTTAGGCAAACTCGCAAAGGGTTTTGTCCGGTCTGCCGTTAACCAGGTGGGGCGTGATGGTGGCCGTGTGATAAGCAATCAAATCTATGGCGACGCCCATAGCACGCCAGTCAGGGGCACCGGGGAACTGTCACAGACCCCGCCGCCACTGACCAACCAACCTTACATCGAAACAGGAAACGCAGAGTTTGTGCCCACGCTCAGCAAGGAACTTCCGCTATGGATCGTGGCTATATTCCTCACTTGCGGACTCGCCTCGTTCATCGCTTTTTTCAAGGGACTACACTACTTCAAGAAAGACACAGTAACCTACAAGCGCTACGAGGTGCAGCAGGTGCCCATCTATGACCGCCGCTATAAGTCTGGCATCCGTGGCTACAAGAATGAGGCAGGTTACAAGTTCTATGAAATCCCAGCTGGTCAAGCTAACCCTGACGATGTAAGGAGGCAGAAATCATCAGCCCGCATTCTGATGATAGTATCTGGTGCTGTGCTTTTCATGTTCGCCTGCGCCTTGCTCGGCCTCAAGCCAGGCGCAATGCAGTTCAACCCGTTCATGCTGATCTCAATTCCTCTGCTGGCCATGTACGCCTATGCCATGTGGAAACCGGAGGCTGCCATGGACTTCGTCAACGGCTCTAACGGGAAACGCCGCATCATCGCAACGGCAGTCTTCCTCATCCTGTATTGCTCAGTTTTCGCCATCAAGGTCCACTACTACCCAAGCCAAAACAATGGTCAGGTGGAGCATGTGACGAATGACGCTCCCACGCAATAATTACCGAATTATTGTCCCTCCGATTTGTAGAAATCGCCTAAACCCCGATATTTTCAGGCAAATTTGTGTGTTTATAGAAAAATAACTGTAATTTTGCCATCAACCATTAAAAGAAGGATTATTTATGAGAGAACAGTTGTTTAAACTGCGTGGATACCTGATGTTGCCCGTGGCGGCACTGATGTGGGGCGTGATGAGTCCCGGTGGACGTAGGCTGGCAACGGCCGACCGCAAGCAGTGGACGCGCTGGCGCCACGTGAGCGACAACCTTGTGGGGATGTCCTATCTTGCTGCCAATTATCCCGAATACCGCTCGGTGCTGTATCGGCGCATGGGCATCGCGCGACTGCTGTTCAGTTGGTGGCTGCGCCCCATGCAGCACCTGTATATCACCACGACCGACATCGGTGGCGGACTGATCATCCAACACGGCTTCAGCAGCATCATTTCGGCACAATCCATCGGCGAGAACTGCAAGATTTACCACCATGTGACCTTGGGCTATGACCACGAGTTGCGCGCTCCGGTCATCGGCAACAACGTGGAGATGTGCTGCGGCGCCAAGGTGCTGGGCGGCGTCACGGTGGGCGACAACGTGCTCATCGGGGCCGGAGCCCTCGTGGTGAAAGACGTGCCGGCCAACACGGTAGTGGGCGGCGTGCCGGCCCGTGTCATCAAGACACTCGACCAGCCGCGCGACCTCACCTTGTGATGGTGTTTCGGCTCACCTTGCGCTTCTTCACATTGGTGACATTGCGCAACATTTCCTTTTCGCTTTTCACACCCTTGAACACATTACCCTTGAGTTCCAGGAGGTCAAAACGCATCAAGTTGGTGCTGTTCTTGCCCCAGTGAGTCATGAACTCACCGCCGCCAGGGGTGACCGTGACATTGTTGTAATTGAACACGACGCTGCCCTTGGGCGCGAACTCCTGCAAGAAGAAATTCTTGTTGTTGCTCTTGAAGGTGTTGCCCGTGAAATTGAGTTGCATCTCCTTGATTTTGTGACTATAGATGCGGGTATCACCCTCGAAGTAGTTGTTGTTGGCATTCAGTTTGAACAGCGGTGTGCCCTCTCCACCACCCACATAGGCGACATAGGCCAGGCCCTTGCACACGTTGTTGGTCATGGTGACATCACCGCCCTCGAACTGGCACCACACCAGTTGAGCGCCGTAGGGCTTACCGTCATACCTGTTGCGGGTCACCTCGTTGACAATCGTGTTGTTATCCATATTGATGATACCGCCGCGCGTCTGCAGGAACATGTAGCCGGTGGTGCCGCTACTGTTGAGCACGAGAGCCTTGTTGCGGACTTTATTGCCGACGATATGGATGGGGTCGCCGCAGTTGCTCAAGTCATGAATCTCGATGTCCTTGTGGTAGAACCTGTAGTCGCGGGCAATCTCGCCGTTGATGATTTCATTGTTCTCGATATAGATGTCGCTGTGTTCATCGGCAGGGTCAAAGCCCACGTAGATGCAGCGGGTGGTCACCTCGTTGACATAGAACTTGTTGTTACGCAGATGGAAATTGCGTGTCACGCACTTATCCCTGGACTGCATTTGGTCGGTGAACAGAGAGAATACCATGCCACAGTTGGCCTCGGGATTCATCTTGTTCTTGCCGTTGTAACCGCCATAGTAGAACTCGTTGTCCTCGATGAAGATGTCGGAGCGGCTGGCTTTGCCCCTAACATATTTATCGGTATTATCGACCACACGGTCAAAGATGGCAAGCGTCTCGTCCTTGCCATACTTGTAGAACTTGTTGTTCTTGACCGTGACATTGTGCATCTCGCCACGAATCCACAGGCAACCGCCCGTCTCACTGTTGTTATAGTTGGAGATGGTGCAACCCGTGACAGTGACGTTGGAGCAAACGTGCATGTTGAAGTTGGTGATATTGGCATTGTCCAGATAACTGTCCACATCACGGATGTCGACACGCTTGCCATGATAAATTTTCACGGCATAGCGCTCAATGCCCTTTCCTTCCCACCAGATGCCCTTGTGCTCCTTGAGCCTGAAGGTGAGGTCGCTGATCGACACGGCAATCGAATTCCTCAACGTGCCTGTGATGCGGAAGAAAGTGTCATCAGTGAAGGCCTTGAAACCCGGTCTGTCACTGCCATTGTCGAGCATGATGGTCGTTCTGTCGCGCCCGGCGCCCTTGATGACAGTGTGGCACTGCAGGCGGATGGTGCCGCTAATGGTATAAGTGCCAGGGCCGAAGGTAATCACCACGGTGTCGCTGTAGCCGGCACGCGCGCAGTCGTTACGCAGGCTCTGCGTCAAGTCTCCACGGTTGGAGTTGACATTGATGTTATAGGTACGTGCCTGCCCTGTCAAGGCCATCAAGCACGCAAGAACAATCAGATAGGCGTATTTCAAGAACTGTTTCATAGTCATTCCATTTTTATCGGTTAGACTGATATGCAAAGGTAATGTTTATTTTACAAATCAGCAAAAGGCAGTATTTACTATTCTCTGTCAACTATTAACTGTTCACTATTAACTATTAACTAAAATTTCCTACCTTTGCAGACAATTACCAACCCATCCGTCCAGCCGATGCTTTTCAACTCACTGAGTTTCATAGTGCTGTTCCCTTGCATCTTCTTGCTGTACTATGCCATACCGGCTCAGTACGGCAAGGCACGCAATGTGTTCCTGCTGGTGGTGAGTTACCTGCTCTACCTGCAGTGGAAACCAGCCTATGCGATGATTCTGTTGGGTGTTACAGCAGTGACCTATGGGGCGGCCTTGGCGCTCGACAAAACAGGAGACGCAAATTTTTGCGTCTCTACAGGCCAAACGCCTGGTCGGGGGGAGGGCAGGCCGAAAGTCCTGCTGGTGGCGAGCGTGTTGCTGACATTGCTGCCACTGCTGGTGTTCAAGTATTACAATTTCATTAACGAGAGCGTCACCCAAGGCCTATCGCTGGTGGGGCTGCATTTCAACTTGCCCGGGCTGAACTGGGCCATTCCCCTCGGCATCTCGTTTTTCACTTTCCAAGCGTTGGGCTACCTGTTTGACGTCTATTACAAGCGCCAGGAGGCCGAGAGGGACTTCCTCACCTATGCCCTTTTCATCTCGTTCTTCCCGAGCATCGTGTCGGGTCCCATCAACAAGGCCTCGCTCGTGATACCGCAGTTGAAGGCATTGCGCCCGCAGTATGACCGTGTCAAGGTCACCCAGGGCTTGCGCATGATCCTGTGGGGCATGTTCATGAAGGTGGTCGTTGCCGACCGTGTGGCGCTTTATGTGGATACGGTCCTGCCCAACTACATGAACTACACGGGCCTGTCTTGTTTGGTTGCCAGCCTGCTGTACACGATACAGATTTATGCCGACTTCGCAGGTTATTCGCTGATGGCCATTGGAGTGGGCAAGACGCTCGGCTTTGAACTGACCGCGAACTTCCGCCGCCCCTATTTTGCCGTGAGTGTGACCGACTTCTGGCACCGCTGGCACATCTCGCTGTCCACCTGGCTCAAGGACTACGTCTATATCCCCCTGGGCGGCAGCCGTTGCTCCCGCGTGCGCAACTACTGGAACATCTTCGTGACGTTCCTGGTCAGCGGCATCTGGCATGGCGCCAACTGGACGTTTATCTTCTGGGGCATCATGCACGGCGTTTGCCAAATCGTCGAGAAAATGCTCGGTCAGCAGCAGTGCCGCTACGGCCTCGTGGGCAAGACGGTCAAGATTATCGTAACCTTCCTGATAGTGAACTTCGCCTGGATATTCTTCCGCATGCCGTCGCTGGGCGACGCCTACCATGTCATCGGCAGGATATTTGACCCGTCTCTCCCCCACTCCGTTTTCCTGCCCACCAAGACCGACCTGCTGCTCATGGCCATAGGCGTCGGGATGCTGTTTGTCAAGGACTTTACCGACGAATTTCTCCCTGGCCGTTTCCTGCTGCTGGAAAACCGCCGGGCGGCGGTGCGGTGGATAGCCGCGATTGTCACCCTGGTGATGATTATGCTCTGTGGCGTGTTCAGCGCCGACCAGTTCATCTATGCCAAATTTTGATTAATGATTAGAGATTAATGATTAAAGATTAGTGAAGAGGCATCTGGTAAAAATATTGCTGTTCCTGCTCATCATCGCGCTCATTGACGTGGCGGTGGGACTGGTGTGCTCGCGGTTGACCGTCAAGGCCCGCGGTGGCGACACGGCACGTGGCGAGTACATCTGCAACGGCACCAGCGAGGATATCCTGGTGATGGGCTCCTCACGCGCTATCCATCACTATAATCCGTCGGTGCTCGACAGCGTGACAGGCATGAGTTGCTATAACTGCGGTCAGGACGGCAACGGCGCTATCCTCAATTATGGCCGTTGCCACATCATCTTGCGGCGATACCGCCCCAAGGTCATCATCTATGACGTGATGCCCGAGTATGACCTGCTTTCCGGCGAGGACAACCGCAAGTACCTGGGATGGCTGAGGCCCTACTATGACCGAGAGGGCATTGCCGAAATCTTTGAGTCGGTTGACCACAATGAGAAATACAAGATGATGAGCCAGATGTACCGTTACAACTCACGCTTCATCCAGATGCTGACCGACTGCATCCATCCCATGCAAGACGAGGGCATCAACGGCTTCAGGCCTCTGGACGAGGAAATGGACACCATGCGCGTGAGCGACGGACAATCTGGCCTTAAGGCCGAATTTGACCCCTTGAAGTTGTCCTATCTGGGCAAGTTGCTTGACGAGTCCCGGGGCATCAAGGTCATCATGGTGGTGTCGCCATGCTGGAACGGCATGGACACGGCGCTGCTCGTGCCTGTGAAAGAAATGTGCCACAAACGCAATATTCCCTTCCTGGATTACTCCAACAACCCGAAGTATCTGCACAACAACGCCTATTTTGCCGACGGGGCACACCTCAACGCACGGGGTGCCGACGAGTTCACCCGTGACGTCGCCGAAAGAATCAATCAAATGACGGACAAGTGATTATTTGCAGGTCAGGATACTGTTAATGGTGGCATTCAAGGCATCGCTCATGGCCTGCGGGGCATACTCGCGGTCATAGAGGGGACGCGTGGAGGCCGCGCTGCCACTCAGCACACGGCCGATGGCCTTGGCCAGAGCCTGGCAATCGCCACTTGGGAAAAATTCCACACCCTCACAACTGTCACATGTTTCCTTGAAGAAAGGCAGGTCGCTCACGACCATCGGTTTGTCGAAGTAACTGGCGATGCTGACCACCCCACTCTGGGTCGCCGAGATATAGGGATACACAACTACAGCGGCCCGTGAGAACAGGTCGCGCACCTCGCTGTCATCGACAAAGCGGTTGATGAACGTGACGTTTTTCTCATCGGCGCGACGCTCAAAGTAGATGTCCTTGGTGCCGGCAATGACCAAAGAGCGCCGCTGCAACTCGGGATGCGTCAGATAGGCGTCGTAGAGCAGGTGCACACCCTTGTAGAGGTGCAGCGTGCCGAAGAAGAGGATATAGCCGTCCTGTACCGATTCCAGTTCAGGCACCTTGCTGTCGCCACGGGCTATGGCATCGGTCACCAGCGTGGGAAAGGGAGCGTAGTGCACGCCATGGTCAGGGAAACGGCGGCCGAGGTCGTTGAGTTGGGCACGGCTATTAGTGACCTGGTGCAGCGTGCGGCTGAGCATCAAGCGCTGCGGACGGGCGATAATCAGGTGGTCCTTGAGCCATCGCCCGACAGAGGAGAACTTGTAGTCATGAAAACTGGCGTCATGCACAGTATAGAGCCAGGGCACACGGCGCTGCAGGCGACTGATGCTGTCGGCCAGGATAATCTCCTCGGTCAACGAGAAAACGAGGCTGATGCCACGGCGGTCAACAATGTCGTCGATGGCCTTCAACACACGGGTTGGGCGAAAACGAAACACTGCCTTGGACAACTTGCCGGCGGGATAATCTATCCACGTGAACGCATCGCCGGGAATGCCGGGGAATGCCGCGGCGTCGGCTCCATGACGGCTCACAACAAGCACATGGTCACCGGGCTGCCACAGGGCACTGATGATGTTGCGGGCATAAGGTCTCATGCCGTGGGCATCATATTCGGTGACAAGGAACAATATGTGCTGACTGGCTGTTCTCATGCAGGTTCAAGGGCGGCAGGAATCTCTTGTTGCTCTTCCTCCTCGGCCTGCTCGGCCAACTGACGACGCTTGGCGGCCTCGACCGATTCAAACTCGGGATGCACCTCGGCGGCATAATGACGGTTGAGCGACAGGGCAATGAACATGAGCGACACATTGAGGGACTGGGGCGTGAGCGGATTCCAGTCGGTACTGCCCTGGACAATCAGACACCAGACGATTCCCAGACCCGTGATGTTGATAATGTTGTAATAGCGGTTCTCGGAATTGCGCGTCCGCCGCTTGAAGGTCGCTATATACCAGAAGACGAAGCCCAGGATGGGGATGAAGCCGATGAGGCCCAACTCGTCGATGAGGATAATCCAGATGTTGTGAATCG
This sequence comes from Sodaliphilus sp., assembly GCA_045541835.1. GTDB lineage: Bacteria > Bacteroidota > Bacteroidia > Bacteroidales > Muribaculaceae > Sodaliphilus. The sequence continues at coordinate 8,520 of JAZQJW010000030.1, forward strand.
GGTGAGAGAACATGAACTCCTCGGGCTGGAAAATGTCGGCGGCATCAAAAATCTGCTCAAACATCATTGCCGAGCCGTTCTCGACCAGATAGTTCAAGTGGCCGTTCAAGCCAACGCCCACCAGGGGGTGGTCTTCAAAAATCTCATAGCCGCAATAGTAGTGCATCAGTCGCGAGGTGGTCATCTCGTCGAGGTTTTCCACATCGCTGAACAGGAAGTTCAACGGGCCCGTCAACAGCAGGGCGATAATGATGCCCAGCGGAATGATGCCCTTGAGGATGCTCTGGGGGCTGATCAACTTGTAACGGCGATAGATATAGAAAACGGCGATCATCAGAACGGCAAACACCGCTGCGACAAGTGCACTGCGGCTCGCACTGAGGACGAGGACCAGGAAGGCAAGAACAGCGAGCACGGCGCTCTGCCTGCGCTTGTAGGCCGTGATAAAGCAAGCACAGAAGAAGCAGAAATAATAGGACGCATAGGTGCCCAAGCCATTGGGATGCACCATGGTGCCCACGGCACCGGCTCGGTCATCGGCACGAGTCGAGGCGTCCTCACAATACAGTTTAATGGCCGACTCCATGCCCAGCACCGGGAAGAGCAATGCCAGCAGAAAATGCAGCACAACCGTCAAGCCCAGTCCCATGAAAACGCCGTTCACGACATGCTTTGCCGAGAAACTGTTGGCAAACAGATAGATGAAGATAGCGAACGACAAGAGATAGATGACAGCAAACACCGTCTGCATGCGAGTGACATCATAGGGGTTGAGCAACGTGTAGATGGCATAACCCATAAAGATGAAAAGCAGCCAGATGTTAGGCCGGCGGATGCGCCACCGCAGGTCGCGGGCAATCACCCAAATCAGGAAGATTGACAGGATATAGAACGGCTGTATCGACAAACTCGCTCCGAAGGAGCCCTCGGTTTCGGAAACCGCCTTCAGAACAGGCAGATACATGCGTGTGAAACAGCATGAGAACGTGTATAGGGCAATGACAATCTCATACAACTGAGCCCTGCTCATGCGGCGACCCCTATATGCGATGAGAAAAATCAACGCAAAACCCAGAGTCACGATGATGAGCGCTCGATCCATACTGTTACAGCCTGATGCCTGTTAGCGGTGATGGTTAATCCTCGTCCTTGGTGTTCTTAACGCCGTAGCCGTAGGTGTTGTCATTGCTCGGCTTGGTGTCGTTAAGCACAACGCACATGTTCTTGAGTTGCTTGTTGGCGGCAATGCGGTTCATGAACTTGATGAGGTTGCGGCGCGTGTAGTTGGCGCGCGTCACATAGACCGTGGCATTGCTGTACTTGTCCAGAGCAAAACTGTCGCTGACCTGTGCCACAGGTGCCGAGTCAACAATGATGACATCATAGCGCTCGCGCAAATCCTGGAACAGATTCTTCACGCGGTCACCCAGCAACAACTCTGACGGGTTGGGAGGAATGGCACCACCCACATACACGTCCAAGCCGTTGACTTCCTTGCACGGCTGCGCAATCTGGTCGAGGGTCACATCGCTGCGCGAGAGATAAGACGTCACACCGGGCATCTCGTTCAAGTCGAGCATCGTTGCCAGCTTGGGCGAACGGATGTCCATTCCCACGAGCGCCACGCGTTTACCCAACAGGGCGAACGAAGAAGCGATATTGGTACTGATAAACGACTTGCCCTCGCCGCTCACGCTGCTGGTGACAAGGATAACCTTGTCGTCCTCCTTATTGAGCAGGAACTGCAGGTTGTTGCGGATATAGCGGAACAATTCCACAATCGACGACGTCTTGCCATCCTTGACAACGAGTTGCGTGTTGTGGCGGTTGTGATGGATATGGCCGATAAAGGGCACCTGGGAAATCTCCTCGAGTTCCTCCTGGTTGGAGAACTTGGTGGTGAACAGATCCTTCAGGTACAACAGCAGCAACGGCAGCAGGATGCTGGCGAGCAAAGCGACAGCCAGCGTCACCAGGCGGTTGGGACTGATGGGGGTGTGCTGTGCGTAAGCGTGGTCAACAATCTTGCCCTTGGGAGTGGTTGCGGCAAGTACCAGTGCGTTCTCCTCACGTTTCTCGAGCAGGAATGTGTACAGGGTGTTCTGGATGCCCTGCTGACGCAGCAGTTCACGGGCCTCGCGTTCCTCGGTGGGCACCTTGCCCAGTTCACCTGAAGACTGGTTAAGTTGGCCCTGCATCCTGCCCAACTGCACATTCAAGCCACTGATTGACGTGTTGACGCCCTGCACCACATTGGCATGCATGGTCTCGATCTGCAGGTCAATCTGCTTGAGGGCCATATTGTCGCCCTGTGCCGACTGCACCAGTTCCTGGCGCTTGGCCAGCAGGTTATTGTAGGCCTTGATGGCACTGGTGGCGGCACTGGAATCCACCTCAAAGGGGATGTAACTGTGCTTGTTGGCGGGATTGTTGACAAAGTCCCTGACCATGCCCAGCAACTGCCTCTTGGTCTCCAGTTTGACAATGGCTTGATCGGCCATCTGCTGCTTGGTGACCTCGGTCTTGATTTGCAACTCGGGGTCGACAATCTTGTGGGCACGCTTATAGGCCTCGATGTCGGCCTCACTGCTGGTCAGGCCCTTATAGATGATGGCCAGACGTTCGTCGATGAACTTGGCGGTGTTGATGGCCTGTTCGTCTTTCTCGAGTTGTCCACGCTCATTGTACAGGTCCATGAGGCGGTTCAGGATATCCTTACCACGTGAGGCACTGGACTCGGCAAGCGACAGATTGATGCCGTTAGACTTCTTGTTAGCCAGCTTCACCTTGATGCGGCGGTTCAGTATTTCACCCCTCAACTGGTTGTTGAAAAGACTTGCACGGATATGGTAGTCCTTGTTATTTTTCAGATGGTCGGTTGCCTGGATGGCGAACATGCCATAGCGGGTCTTGATTGTCGTGGGCAGTGTCGCACCCTTGATATCGGCAAAATCATCCTTGCCATCGGTGCCCTTGATATTGACCTTGCCCTGCTTGTTGACGTCGATCTTGAACTTGAGCGACGTCGACAACGTGTCGTAGAACTCCTCGGGGACGACAATCTCGACAGGAGACGTGTTGTAATGCTCCTTATCGGGCTTGTACCAGCTGCGCTCCTCGACGTAGGTGCGGTTGAGCTTGAGTTGCTTGACAACCTGGGTGCACAGTTCCTGGGACGAGAATACCACCATCTCGTCATCAACTTTGCTACCCTGCCCCATGAGTTTCATGCTCTTGAGCAGGTTGGCGCCAGCACCGGCGGCGTTATCGTCCTGGGCCACGAGAACCACGGCCTTGACGTTATAGACACGCTGTGCAAAATGGAGATAGGCAAAAGCCAGCGCGATGCATGCCACCAACGACAACAAGAACAACCACCAGTAGCGTTTGTACTTGCGGATGAATGCGCCGAAATCAATGATTTGCTCCTCTTGTTGTGCCGTGGGAGGTGTATTGAATTTTTCCATAATCGTTCTGGGATAATGGTTATCGGGTGAGTGCGATAATCAGCGATGCGATGACCGACACGCTGCTCACAACAGTGGAAATAACCGACAACTTGAATGCGTTATTCTGGTTATACTTGGAATTATCGATGCGAATCTGGTTCGGCTCGACATAGATCACATCGTTCTGACGCAGATAGAAATATGGCGAGTTGAACACGTCGCTGCTGTTAAGGTTGAGACGATGGTAGTTGCGCTTGCCGTCCTCGGTGCGGATGACATAGACGCGGTCGCGCTTGCCGAACTCGGTCAAATCGCCGCACTGGGCCAACGCATCAAGCACGGTGAAATGCTGACGGCCGGAATAAACGCGCTGCGGAGCGCGCACCTCGCCCAACACATCGACCGAGAAATTGACGATATCGATGCGCACATAGGGGTCCTTGACATTCACGGCGACCTGAGCCCTGATTTCTTCGGTCAACTGGGTTATCGTCTTGCCTTTTGCCATGATGCGGCCCAGGATGGGCAGCATGATATAGCCCTGCTCGTCGACAACATAGGTCTGACTGCGGGGCTGCGTCGTCTGGCGCAGGTTGCTGCGCGTGGCGGGATTGTCCAGTGGGAGATTATAGGCTGCCGTAGCCTCGGGAACAGCCGAAGTGATGGAAATGACCAACTCGTCATCGGGCTGGATATTAAGGGGATAATCGCCTTGCGGATTGGGCAATGAGTTATTATCGACCGCTGCCAAGTCCTTAAAATAGGCGAGGGTGTTATCCTTGGTTGACGTACACGACAACAGCGTTGCCGCTGTAATCAACATGATAAGAAATCTCGATTTCATACGGTTATAAAAAGTTTTATTTATACTATAAACGAGGATAGGGCTGATTTATTTTGTTTGACTGTGTGTTTTGGTAAATTTTGATAAAACCAGGCTGCGGATTTCCTTGCCGCAACTCCACAGGATCAAAACCAGCGCAACCACCATAAAGGTCATATCGACCCAGGGTTTGCCATTGAAATAGAACGGTATAGCGCTCAGCGCCACTATGGAGATAGGGATTATAATGCGGGGATTGACTGTCAGGGTAAAATAGCGCTTCATGTCAAACCAGCGGTAGGTCACGAGCACCACATAGGTGATGAACTGGGTGATGATGACCCCATATACACCTAACGAATTGATAAGCAGGAAGTTCAGCGACACATTGACAAAGGCGGCGAGCAGAACAGCCGGCAGCGTGCGCATGGTGTCCTTGGCACACTGGTAACCCATGTCGAAAAACGCCACGATGGCAAAAATCACAGCCGACACCGCCAGGGGATAGATGTACTTGATGCTCGCCTGATACTCCGGACCGACCAGCCAGCCATAGTTGACCTTGAGCATGAACACATAGCCCACCAGTATCATCGACAGCAGGAAAATGTAGCCGTTGAACATCTTGGAAAAGAAGCGGTTACGGTCAGCGCTGTTATACTGCAGGATGGCCGTCTCCTGCCATGCCTGATAGAAAATCAGGCCAAGCGTCGTGATGATGCCCGTGAAACGAATGGCGACAGCATACACGCCGTTGATGCCGTAACCCAGGAAATGGGTGATAAACATGCTGTCGCTGTTGCTCGTGAGCCACCAGCACAACGAGCCGGGCAATAACGGCAAGGTGTAGCGCATGATGTCAATGACCACCTCACGCGCATCCAGCGACCACTTGATGTTGCGCACGATGAGTTGCACCTTCAACTCCACCAGCCCCAACGCCAGAACGCGTGCAAAGGTGTTGGCCAAAAAGATGCCCTTGATGCCCCACCCCAGCAGAACGACAAACACGTAACTGAACACGCCGATGCCCAGGGCCGAGAGAATGCCCACCATGACGAAGGCCCGGTTATTGCCCAAGCCCCTGAACACCTGGGAGTAAACCTCCTGCAGGGACATGGCAATCAACATTCCCAACACATATGCCAGATAGGGGATGCGCGTGGTCATGGCCAACACAATGGCGACCAGCACCGACAGCGACATGGTGAACACCATGGCGCGCGTCACGAAGGTGACGATGCGCTTGCGCTGCGTGTCGTCATCACAGTCGAGCAAGAAGCGGAACGCGCCGTCACGCATCTGCACGGTGACAAAGGGGATGAGCAGGAAACAAACGGTGAGACACCAGTTGTAGTAACCGAAGTCTGACGTGCTGTGCACATAATGGGTGTACAGCGGCACCATCAGGAAAGTGATGAGTTTTGAGCCGATGTTACCAATAGCATAAATGCCGATGTCCTTGATAAACTTGGAACCTCGGCTGCCAGACTTTCTTTTGTTTTCTGATACCGTCATTTTTTAGCGGCTGCAAAATTACAAAAAAAAAGTATGTTTTGGGCTTTCTTTGAACAATTGTTTGTAATTTCGCAAAATAATCGCCCGGCCTCGAGAGCAAGCAAGAGTTGCTACAGCATTCAGGCGGCATAACTCTAAACTGACGACTGACGTGATCAAGACGATAAATTCATGGCGTGGACTCATGGCGATTGCGGTGGTGTTGTTCCACTGCGGCGTGGGATGGATTTATAACGTCGCCGTCTCGGGTGTGACGTTCTTTTTCATCTCGAGCACCTTCCTGCTGGCGATGCGCCATCCGTTTGAGCGTCTCTCGAGGGAGGGTTACACGCGTTTTGTCACCTCTCACGCGCTGCGCATCTATCCCCTACACTGGCTCGGCCTGGCGCTGCTGATTGCCATCGCCCTGCTGTTCACCGGCACGTCCATCAACTGGGGAGCGACGGCACTGAGCGCCCTACTGGTGCACTCCTGGTCGCCGGTTCACGACGTCCACTATGGCCTCAATCCCGTGGCGTGGTACCTGTGTGCCCTGCTCTTCTGTTACATGATTTACCCGCTGATGGCCCACTGGCTGGGCCGGTGGAAACTGTGGCACAAGGTGGTCCTTGCCGTCGTGCTGGCCATCGTGCTTGGCGTGATACTCTTTCCTCTGGACATTCCGCATCGCGAGGCGGTTTTCGTCAACCCGCTGTCCCATGTCCTTGACGTTACGGTGGGGTTGTCGCTCGTCCATCTCTACCACATGCTCAAGAAGCGGCTGGTACATGTAAAGTATCTCACAGCCGCGCTTTTAGAGATATCAGCGATGCTGTTGCTGGCGGTTGTCATCGCCGTCAACGTCTGCACCACATGGATCAGGCCCTGGGAGGATGTCATCATCTGGCTGCTGCCACAGGGTGCCATCCTCGTGACGCTCGCCCTGCTCAACGGCAAGGAAGGTGCCATCGGGCGCCTGCTGCTGTGCAGGCCACTGCAGTGGTTGGGAAGCATCAGTTTTGAGGTCTACGGGCTGCAGTTCGTGGCCTTCCACCTCTTCAGCTTCGTGATTTCCCCCCTGGCGGCCCACTTCGGCTGGAACATCTACGGCTATCTGGAATGGTTCACCTTGCCGCTGTTGTTGCCGCTGGCCTGGGCGGTGAACCGCTATTTCACTCGCCCCTTGGGCAACTATATTCATCAACGAATGACCACAAGAAACTAAAGACCAGAAACTTGTTATGATAAAAACCATCAACGGCTGGCGCGGCGTTTTCGCGCTGATGATAGTGCTCTTTCATGTGGGAGCCACGGGGCTGGAGGAAATGACCTGGGCAGGTGTGACTTTCTTCCTGATGGCCAGCGGTTTCCTGCTAGCAATGAAGCATCCGTTTGAGCAACTTGACGGCCCGTCCTACTGCCGTTTTGCTTGGCGCCATGCCGCCAAGCTGTTCCCGTTGCACTGGCTCACCCTGGTGATGTGGATTGTGGCGTTGGCAATACTGGGCATGTTAACCATTAAACCCGTCGCCCTGGCACTGAACACCACGTTGCTGCACAGTTGGAGCCTCTGCCACAGCATCTATTTCTCCTACAACAAGTTCTCATGGTTCCTGAGCACCCTGCTGTTCTGCTACCTGTGCTATCCGCTGCTGGCACGATGGTTCATGCCGATGCGCCTTCACAACAAGGCCATCGCAGTTGCGGTGCTTGCCGTCATTGACATTGTGGTGCTGGCTTTCACCGATGATTACAGCCGCACGGCACTCTACGTGTTCCCGCCGGTGCGCCTTATCGACTTCCTGATTGGCATGACACTGGCCCACCTGTGCCAATGCCGTAAAAGAATCCCGTTTTTGGGCAAGAGTGAGAATGGCACCGATGCCGAACTCTTAGCCCTGGCCTTGTTGTCGGTCATGGTCATGACCTACCGCGCTTATCCCTGGCTGCTCCCCTGGAGTGACGCCGTGATATGGTGGCTCCCCGTGGCGCTGATTCTGGTCGTGAGTTTACTTTATGTAAAGCGTGAAGGTTTTATCGGCAAGATATTGGTATCCATACCGTTACAATGGATTGGAAATATCAGTTTCGAGATTTTCATCCTGCAAGGCATCGCCGCCCTCGTCTATAACTACTTGGTGGCGCCGGTACTGGCACACATCGGTGTGCAATATGTCTACAATGAGGTGTCGGCCGACCTGTTGGGCGATTCCGCCCCGGGGCTCATCGTGTGGCTCATCCTCCCCATCGACATCCTGCTGGCTTGGACCGTCAACCGCCTGTTTACCAGGCCTGTATCGCGCTTGTTGCAGCGTTCCTGACATCAATTCCCCATAGACCATAAAATCAATGCTGCCGGTGCCATGCAATCGGTTGCATTGATTTTTTACGGTTATTCCTCATTATTAAAAAGAAAAATGGGGAATAATACGTTATATTTGTAGGTGCTTAACCGCTTATAACTACAGATTATTACCAAACACTAAAATAACACTAAAAACACTGAAAAAGATGAGAACTAAACCTGATTTGAAATTCAACCAACTGTGGAACATCAGTTTCGGTTTCTTTGGGGTGCAGATTGCCTATGCACTGCAGAGTGCCAACATCAGCCGCATTTTTGCGACCTTAGGCGCCGACCCTCACGACTTGAGTTATTTCTGGATTCTGCCACCCTTGATGGGTATGGTGGTACAGCCGCTCGTGGGCTTCTTCAGCGACAAGACGTGGATGGGCCGTTGGGGCCGCCGCATTCCTTACCTGCTGATTGGCGCACTCGCCGCTGTTATCGTGATGTGCCTGCTGCCTAATGCGGGCTCGTTCGGACTGACAATCGCTGGTGCGATGATTTTTGGCCTCATTGCCCTGATGTTCCTTGACACGAGCATCAACATGGCCATGCAGCCCTTCAAGATGATGGTGGGCGACATGGTCAACGAGAAACAGAAAGCCAAGGCCTACAGCATTCAGAGTTTCCTGTGCAACGCAGGTTCGCTGGTGGGCTACATCTTCCCGTTCTTGTTCACCGCCATCGGTATCGCCAATATCGCCCCCGAGGGTGTCGTGCCTGACAGCGTAAAGTGGTCGTTCTATGTGGGAGCAGCCATTCTCATCCTGTGTGTCATCTACACCATCAGCCATGTGAAGGAGTACACCCCCGCCGAGATGGCTGAGTTTAACGCCGCTGCTAATGCCGAATCTAAAGAAATAGAAGAGAACTCTATAGAAGGAGAAGAACGTCAAAAACGTTTTGATAAGAACTTTGTTATCAAACTTTGCCTTTTGTTTGTATTAGCTATTGTTCTTTCTTTTATAAGCAAAATATTAGCTGGTATTATCTCTGCAATAATAGTTTATCTACTCATACGAAGAGAGAAGCATGCCATCCGCGTCTTCTTTGAAGTGGGTTTGGTACAGTTCTTCTGCTGGGCTGCATTCATGTACATGTGGACCTACACCAACGGCACCATCGCCGATACCGTATGGGGCACCACCGACGCCGCCAGCGAGGGTTACCAGAAGGCCGGCAACTGGGTGGGTATCCTGTTCGCCGTACAGGCCATCGGCAGTGTCCTTTGGGCCGTTGTATTGCCGCAGTTCAAGAACATCAAGGTGGCCTATGCCTTAAGTCTGGTCATCGGCGGTATCGGCTTCGCCATGGTACCCTATATCCACAACCAGTATATGCTGTTCGTGCCCTATTTCCTCATCGGTTTCGCTTGGGCTGCCATGCTGGCCATGCCGTTCACGCTGGTGACCAACGCCTTTGAGGGCAGCAACCGCATGGGTACCGCGTTGGGTCTGTTCAACTGCACCATCTGTCTGCCGCAGATTATCGCAGCAGCCCTGGGTGGCGTGCTGCTGGCACTCATGGGCAGCGTACAAGGCAACATGTTGCTGCTTGCAGGCATCCTGCTCATCGTGGGCGCCGTCTGCGTCTTCATCATTGAGGACAAGAAACACAAGGAATAAACATGGTTTATTGCTGAAAACTGAAGACTAAAAACTTAAAACTGAATAACATGAAAGTAAGATTCAACATCGAGTACGGCACCGTCTATGGTGAGAATCTGGTACTCAATATCGTGAATAGCGCCGATGGCGAGAAACTGGCCAGCCATGCCATGAAGCCCGCCAGCGACAAAGTGTGGAAATGTGACATCGACCTTCCCGCCAAGGCCGGTCATATCGACTATTACTACAGCGTGGAGCGTGACGGCAAGGAGATGAGACATGAATGGACGGTCATTCCCCATCGCCTTGACCTGAATGCCACCAAGGCAACACGCTACATCACCTACGACCACTGGAACGACATGCCCGACGACAGCTACCTCTACAGTTCGGCATTCACCGACTGTGTGGCGCTGCGCAAGCACCAGGCCGTCGCCAAGAGCAAGTACAGCACTATCGTGCAGCTCAAGGTGCGCGCGCCGCAGTTGCGCACGGGCGAAACGCTCGGTGTCGTGGGCAACGAGCCGACACTGGGCGACTGGGATGAAGCCAAGGCACTCAAGATGACCGAGCACAACCACAACGAGTGGGTCATCTCGGTTGACGGCGCGGCATTCAAGAAGGCGTTTGTGGAGTTCAAGTTCGTCATCATGGGCGGCAAGGGCAAGTCGGCCATCTGGGAAACAGGTGACAACCGCACGGTGCTGCTGCCCGTCCTGAAAGACGGCGAGCACATCGTCTATGAGTTGCAGCAGGCCTACTTCCCCCTCTACCCCATCAAGCTGGCAGGTACCGTGGTGCCCATCTTCTCGCTCCGCAGCGAGGGCAGCTTCGGCGTGGGCGACTTCGGTGACCCCAAGCTGATGGTGGACTGGGTGGCCAGCACGGGACAACGCGCCCTGCAGGTGTTGCCCATCAACGACACCACCATCACCCACACCTGGAGCGACAGTTATCCTTATAACAGCATCAGCATCTATGCCCTGCATCCCCAGTACATGGACTTGAGGCAGTTGCCCAAACTCGCCGACAAGAAACGTGCCGCCGAGTTCGAGAAACTGCGCAAGGAGCTGAATGCCCTGCCCCAGATCGACTATGAGCGCGTGAACAACGCCAAGCGTGAATACATGAAGCTCCTGTTCGAGCAGGAGGGCGAACAAGTGCTCAAGAGCGACGAGTTCAAGGCATTTTTCAATGCCAACCAGGATTGGCTGGTACCCTACGCCGCCTTCAGCAACTACCGCGACATGTATGGCACCGCCTCCTTCTCACAATGGCCCCACCACCACTCGTTCAGCGACGAGGAGCGCTCGGCGATGAGCAATCCTCGCACCAAGGCGTTCAAGGAGGTGAGCCTGTGGTATTATGTGCAGTACTGTCTTGACAAGCAGATGCATGCCGCCCACGAGTACGCCCAGAGCAAGCACGTCATCCTTAAGGGAGACATCCCCATCGGCATCAGCCGCGACAGTGTCGAAGCATGGGTAGAGCCCAAATACTTCAACCTCAACGGCCAGGCCGGTGCACCGCCCGATGCCTTCTCGACCAACGGACAGAACTGGGGCTTCCCGACCTATAACTGGGACGTGATGCTGGCCGACGGCTGCCAGTGGTGGGTAAAGCGTTTCCGCAAGATGGCACAATACTTCGACGCCTACCGCATCGACCATGTGCTGGGCTTCTTCCGCATCTGGGAAATCCCCATCAATGCCGTTCACGGCCTGCTGGGTCAGTTCTCACCCTCACAGGGCATGAGCGCTCAGGAAATCCGCAGCTATGGCCTGAACTTCCAGGAGGAGCTGATGACCAAGCCGTTTATTGCCGATTGGGTGCTGGACCGCATCTTCGGCAGACTGGCCAACACCGTCAGGGAGAAATATGTCGAGCGCGTGCATGACGACATCTACCGCATGAAGCCCGAGTATGACACCCAGCGCAAGGTGGAGACCGCCTTCAAGGGCAAGGACAGCGAGGAGGACATCTGGCTCAGGGATGGTCTGTATGCACTCATCAGCGACGTGCTGTTCGTGCGCGACCGCAAGAATCCCGCCCTGTTCCACCCGCGCATCTCGGTACAATTCGACTTCATCTATGAGACGCTCTACGACAACGACAAGGCAGCGTTCAACAAACTCTATAACGAGTACTACTATCACCGCAACAACGACTTCTGGTACCACGAGGCGATGAAGAAGTTGCCCAAGCTGGTTCAGGCCACCCGCATGCTCGTGTGCGCCGAGGACCTTGGCATGGTGCCCGACTGCGTGGCATGGGTGATGAACGAGTTGCGCATCCTGAGCCTCGAAATCCAGTCGATGCCCAAGGACAACCACATCAAGTTCGGCAACCTCAACACCAACCCCTACCGCAGTGTGGCCACCATCTCGACCCACGACATGCCCACGATGAGGCAGTGGTGGGAGGAAGACTGGGACCGCACCCAGGAGTTCTATAACATGGCCCTGTGGCACAATGATGCCGCACCACATCCGCTGCCCGGATGGCTTGCCGACGACATTGTGCGTGCCCACCTCAACTGCCCGTCCATGCTCTGCCTGCTCTCGCTGCAGGATTGGCTGGCTGTTGACGAGAACATGCGAATCGCCGATGCCGATGCCGAGCGCATCAATATCCCGGCCAATCCTCGTCACTACTGGCGCTATCGCATGCACATGACGATTGAGCAACTGATGAAGTCAAGTGGATTCAACAACCACGTGAAAGAACTCATCTCACAAAGCGGACGATAATGAAACAGCTCACTCTACTGGTAGCGATAATCATGGCATTACTCGTACCGCAAATCCTTAACGCTCGCACTGGGGTCAACTACAGCCCCAGCGCGAGCGCTTTTTCTGTTGAGACCAACGAGGACGCCCAACAGGTGAAACTGCGCATCTACAACGATGGCATCGGCGGAAAACCCATCAAGACCGTCAACATGAAGCGCGAGAAGGCTGGCAGCATCCTGTGGCAAGCGACCGTCAAGGGCGACCTCAAGGGCAAGTTCTACACGTTTGACGTGAAATACGGCGGCAAGTTCCGCGGCGAGTGCGCCGGCATCTGGGCCACGGCAGTGGGCGTGAACGGCAAGCGCGGAGCCATCGTCGACAAGGCACAGACCAACCCGCAAGGCTGGAACACCGACAAGCGTCCGAGCATTGCCGACAAGGACCTCGTCATCTATGAGATGCACCACAGGGACTTCTCCATCGATGAGTCGGGGGGTTTTACCTATAAGGGAAAATTCCTCGCCTTGACCGAGCCGCGCGCCATCGAGCACCTGAAGGCGCTGGGCGTGAACGCGGTGCACATCCTGCCGTCGTTTGACTATGCCTCGGTCGATGAGACACGACTCAACGAGCCGCAGTACAACTGGGGCTATGATCCCGTGAACTACAACGTGCCCGAGGGCGGCTACTCCACCGACCCCTATAAGCCCGAGGTGCGCATCCGCGAGTTCAAGCAGATGGTGCAGGCGCTGCACCAGGCCGGCATCAAAGTCATCCTCGACGTGGTGTATAACCACACCTGGAACATCGACGGGAGCAACTTCCAGCTGACGCGTCCCGACTACTTCTACCGCAAGAATGCCGACGGTTCCTACAGCAACGGCAGCGGTTGCGGCAACGAGACGGCCAGCGAGCGTGAAGGAATGCGCAATTACATGGTCGAGAGCGTGAAATATTGGGTCAGTGAATACCACATTGACGGCTTCCGCTTCGACCTGATGGGCGTGCATGACATCGAGACGATGAACGCCATCCGCGCCGCGGTGCCCGATGACATCTTCATCTATGGCGAGGGCTGGAGCGCTGGCAGCTGCGCTTACTCAGGAGAACTGGCCATGAAGGCCAACATCAGCAAGATGCCGGGTATCGCCGCCTTCAGCGACGAGATGCGCGACGCGTTGCGCGGCCCGTGGGACAGCAACAGCAAGGCTGCCTTCCTGGGCGGCGTGAAGGGCTACGAGGAGAGCATCAAGTTCGGCATCGTGGGCGCCATCCAGCATCCCGGTGTGGACTACAACCAGGTGAACTACAGCAAGGCACCCTACGCCCATGAGCCAACCCAGATGATTGCCTACGTGAGCTGCCACGATGACATGTGCCTCGTAGACCGCCTCAAGGCCAGCGTCAAAGGCATCACCATCGACGAACTCATCCGCCTCGACCTGCTGGCGCAAACCGTGGTGATGACCTCACAGGGCGTGCCGTTCATGCTCGGCGGTGAGGAGATGCTGCGTGACAAGAAGGGCGTTCACAACAGTTACGAGAGCCCCGACAGCATCAACCACCTGGATTGGGACAACCTGGAGCGTTACCCGCAGGTGATGGAATACTACAAGAACCTGATTGCCCTGCGCAAGGCCCATCCCGCCTTCCACATGGGTAGTGCCGACATGGTGCGCCGCAACCTCGACTTCCTGCCCACCGAGAATTGCCTCGTGGCCTATCACATCAACGGCAGCGGAGTACCCGGCGAGCAGTGGGGCGACATCTATGTCGCATTCAACGCCCACAAGCGCGCCCGCTCCATCACTATCCCCGACGGCACCTACACCGTCGTCTGCCGCAACATCAAGTGCAACGCCCAAGGCATAACCACCGTCAAGACCAAAAACGGCAAAGTCACCATCCCGGCACAGAGTGCTCTTATCCTTCACAACTAGTTGTGAAGGATAGATTAGTGATTAGTGATTAGAGATTAGTGAAATTAATGATTACACTTCAGAAATACTATTCCTGTCTAAGGAACAAGTACTTCATTGTTAAAGTTGTGAAGGATAGATTAGTGATTAATGATTAGTGATTAGTGAAATTATACTTTTTTCAGATGGAATATCAATTCGAGAAACTAAACGCGTGGCAAGAGTCAAGGAAAATGGTCGTAGGTGTATATCAACTACTGAAAAAGTTTCCAAACGAGGAACGATATGCACTTTGTGACCAGTTACGCCGAGCCGCAATCTCAATACCTTCTAATATCGCAGAAGGTAATGGCAGGATGGCTGTCAAAGAACAGATCCATTTCCTTGAAATAGCATTTAGTTCTGTGATGGAAGTTTATTGCCAACTACAAATCGCTCTTGATCTTGACTACATTTCAGAGGAAGATTTCAATCAAATCAAGCCAATCATCCATAATACATCAAAACTTATAAGCGGCTTACGCTCAAGCAAAGTTGCATTATGACCTCCCTAATCACTAATCTCTCTAATCAAAAAAAGAGCCAAAATTATTTGGCTCTTTTTTTAGAACTGGTTCTCGACGATGTCGGTGAGGACGTCGGTGAGGGAGAGGCCGGCGGCGCGGACTTGCTGGGGGATGAAACTGGTGGCGGTCATGCCGGGGGTGGTGTTGATCTCCAGCAGGTTGATGTGGTCGGTGCCGTCAGGGTTCTTGGTGATGATGAAGTCGATGCGGATGATGCCGTTGCAGTGCAGGATGTCGTAGATGCGTGACGTCTCGGCCTGCAGGGCGGCTGTCAGTTCGTCGCTGATGCGGGCGGGGGTGATTTCCTCTACCTGGCCGTTGTACTTGGCGTCGTAGTCAAAGAACTCGTTGTCGGTCACCACCTCGGTCACGGGGAAGACGACCGATTTCTCCTTGGTCTTGTAGCAGCCCACAGTGACCTCGGTACCGTCCAGGAAGCGCTCAATCATCACGTTGTCGCACTGCTTGAAAGCGAACTCCATGGCTTCGTCCAACTGGTCACAACTTTTCACCTTGGTAACGCCGAAACTCGACCCGTCGGCAGTGGGTTTCACGAAGCAGGGCATTCCCAAGTAGTCCTTGACCTTCTCGGCCGTCCAGCCGTGAGGCACACCGCGACGCACCTGGATGCTGTCGGGCACCGAGCAGCCAAAAGCCTTGAGGTAGTTGTTCAGCGCAAACTTGTGGAAGGTCAATGCCTCGACCAGCACGTTGCAGGTCGAGTAAGGCAGGTCAATCATGTCGAAGTAGCCTTGCAGGACACCGTTCTCGCCGGGGGTGCCGTGGATGGTGATGTAGGCATAGTCGAAACAGATTTTCTCGCCGTCCTTCATAAACGAGAAGTCGTTCTTGTCGATGACGGGTTGCTGGCCGTCGGGCAGGTTAACATGCCAATCATTCTTCCTGATCATGACGATATAGACATTATAACGGTCATGGTCAAACGCTGAGTCAATGCCCTGAGCCGAGCGCAGGGATACCTCGTACTCCGAGGAGTCGCCACCACAGACGATGGCTATGGTTCTTTTGGTTAAATTCATTTTTTGCACACACATTAAAATTCGGGTGCAAAATTACACAAAATTTTGTGCTTTTATTGTATTTTTGCAGCAATTAAATGAGCAGATTATGAACAGCAAGGAACTTTACGCAATCTACGAGCAACATCCTGTCATCACCACCGACAGCCGCGACTGCCCCGAAGGCAGCATTTTCATCGCCTTGAAGGGCGACCAGTTTGACGGCAACCAGTTTGCAGCACAGGCGCTGGAGAAGGGCTGCGCCGTCGCCATTGTCAGCGACGAGCAAGTCTATAATGCCTATCATGGTGACAAACAGATGATTCTCGTGCCCGACACGCTGCAAGCCTATAAGGACATGGCGCGTGAGCACCGCCGCCGCTTTGATATCCCCGTCATCGGCATCACGGGCACCAACGGCAAGACAACGACCAAGGAACTCGTGCGCGCCGTCCTCATGGAGCGTTATGACGGCATGGCGACCGAAGGCAATTACAACAATGACGTGGGCGTTCCCAAAACGCTGTTCCGCCTGAGCGTCATGGACGAGATTGCCGTCGTCGAGATGGGGGCCAGTCATCCTGGCGACATCAAGACGCTGGCCGAGACCGCCGAGCCCACCTGCGGCCTGATCACCAACGTGGGCAAGGCTCACCTGCAGGGCTTCGGCTCGCTGGAGGGTGTCATCAGCACCAAGGGCGAACTCTATGACTTCCTGGCGACCCGTGACGACTCGGTCATCTTTGTTAACGCCGACAACGAGCACCTGATGGGTATCCTGCCCCAAAACGTCAAGGCAGAGTATTACACGCAGGACGAGAACAAGGCCGACGCACAAGTGTATGGCCAGATCATCGCCTGCGACCCGTTCCTGAGGCTGAAGTGGCGCGCCGCATCCGGTGACTGGCACGAGGTGAGGACCCACCTCATCGGCAGTTACAACCTTGACAACGTGCTGGCTGCCGTGACCGTCGGCCTGCACTTCGACATCACACCTGAACAGATTTGCCATGCGATAGAGCACTACGTTCCCTCTAACAACCGCTCTCAACTCACCGAGACCGAGCACAACCATCTCATCGTTGACGCCTATAACGCCAACCCCACCTCGATGGCTGCCGCTCTGGACAACTTCAGCCTGATGCAGGTGAGTCCCAAGATGGCCATCCTGGGCGAGATGCGAGAACTGGGCGATAGCAGTGCCGAGGAGCACCGCCGCGTGGTGGAGCGCTTGGCCAACTGCCCGTTTGATGAGGTGTGGCTCGTGGGTGAGGAATTCAAGGACATCGACTGCCCCTATCGCAAGTTTGACGACGTGGAGCAGGTCAAGGCCGCCATCGCCGCCGACCGTCCCGAGGGCCGCTACATCCTCATCAAGGGTTCCAACGGCACCCGCCTGTTCCAACTCCCCGAGTTGCTGTAACGGCATCACCCCGCCATCACGATAACACGACGCCCCTGTGGAAATTTCCACGGGGGCGCGTCGGTGTATTGCAAGCCTATGGCTTGTAGAAGACTATATCAGTTGCTGCAACAGGCGCCACAAGTCGCCCGAGCCAGGCTCGGTGAAAGACGGGTCCATGCGGTGCCCGATTTGTGAAGTCTCGAAGTAGCGTTCAGGCGGCACCAGGGCGCGGCAAGCGGCACGGTTATCGTCAATCAACTCGTCATGGTCGCTGCACAGGATATAGGTTGTGGGCGTGACATGGAAACCGACGCCATGGAATTCCAAGAGATTCTCGGGGCCGAAGTCAAAGTACCAGTTGCCGTCCTGACGCGGGTTGAAATAACGCAGGTGCCCCATCATGTCGGGGTGGTTGAGCATCACCTCGGGATTGGTGGCGGGATTCACCGCCACCTTGGGGCAGGTGACATCGGCACACAAGGTGTAAAAGCCGCCCAGCGAAGTCCCCATCAGCAATTCTATGCCATGCTCGGCCACATACTCCTCAATCCTGCGGATTGACTCCACAGGGTGGTGATTGACGTCAATGGCATGCACCTCACAGGTGTCGTGAAACACCTCACGCAGCCGGCCGACCGTTCCCGTCTGTGCCGAACTGCAAAACCCATGAATGTAAAGAACCTTCTTTTTCATCTTTTCAAATCTTTTTTTACGCATACAAAGATAACAATTTTATCTCATGATTCCAAACCGGATGGCACAAAAACGGGGATAATTTTGTATTCTGTCCAGCTTGCATTATCTTTGCAGATAGAATTCAAAAACTCAAAATTTATAACCAAAATGAAAAAGCTATTATTGATTGTTGCTGCAGCGATGGGAATATTCACCGCACAGGCAGCCAAAGTCAACATTGAGCGCATCGAGCCCACCGACTGGTATGTGGGCCTCAATGCTGTGCCCAGCGTGCAGCTGATGGTATATGGCACCGGCATCGGCTCGGCCGAGGTCACCACCCAATATCCAGGTGTCACGATTGACAGCGTGGTGAGGGTTGACTCGCCCAACTACCTGCTCGTGTATATTGACACACGTCAAGCCCAGCCCGGCACGATGGAACTTAAATTCCAGCAGGGCAAGAGCAAGAAGACGGTGAAATACCAGCTCAAGGCCCGTGAGATGCGCGGCAGTGAGCGCCGCGGATTCACCAACGCCGACGTGCTCTACATGCTCATGCCCGACCGCTTTGCCGACGGCAACCCCGCCAATAACCAGCTTGCCGGCATGGAGGTCTACAAAAACGACCGCACGCAGCCCAGCCTGCGCCATGGCGGCGACATCGAGGGCATCCGCCAACATCTGGACTACTTCACCCAGCTGGGTGTCACCGCCCTGTGGTTCACTCCCGTGCTGGAGAACAATTCGCCCGACGGCCACAACCACTCGACCTACCACGGCTATGCCACGACCAACTACTACCGCGTTGATCCGCGTTTCGGCACCAACGAGGAGTACCGCCAGTTGTGTGACGAGGCCCACAGCCGCGGCCTCAAGGTGGTCATGGACATGATTTTCAACCACTGCGGTGCCCACCACCCCTGGCTCAAGGACATGCCCACCCATGACTGGTTCAACCAGCCTGACTATAAGGACAACTACCTGCAGACGAGCTACAAACTCACCCCCGTGATGGACCCCTATGCCAGCGAAGTGGACCTTAAGGAGACCGTCGAGGGCTGGTTCGTCCCCACGATGCCCGACCTGAACCATCACAACGTCCACGTGATGAACTACCTCATCCAGAACAGCATCTGGTGGATTGAGACGGCCGGCATCGACGGCATCCGCATGGACACCTACCCCTATGCCTATGCCGACGCTATGGCACGATGGATGAAGGTGCTCAACACCGAGTATCCCAACTTCAACGTCGTCGGCGAGACCTGGGTCGAGAATCCGGCCTACACCGCCGCATGGCAAAAAGGCAACAAGATGGGCAAGCCCGAGAGTTACCTGCCCACAGTGATGGACTTCTCCTTCTATGAAAAAATCGACAGTGCCAAGCACGAGGAGACCGACGGCTGGTGGCGCGGCTACAACCGCGTGTACAACAGCCTGTGCCACGACTACCTCTACCCCAACCCGTCGAGCGTGATGGCCTTCATCGAGAACCACGACACCGACCGCTTCTTGCGCAACGGCCAGGATGTGGCAGCGCTGAAGCAGGCCCTCGCCCTGCTGCTGACCATCAAGCGCATCCCGCAGCTGTACTACGGCACCGAGGTCCTGATGAACGGCACCAAGGAGGTGACCGACGGTAACGTGCGCAAGGACTTCCCCGGCGGTTTCCCCGGAGACGCGAAAAACGCCTTCACCGCCGAGGGCCGCACACCGGCTCAAAACGACATGTTCAACTGGCTGAGTGCCCTGCTGCACTGGCGCCAGGGCAATGATGTCATCATCAAGGGCAAGATGACCCAATTCATTCCCAAGGACGGCATCTATGTCGTCGCACGGACCCTTAACGGCCGTCACGCCGTGACCATCATCAACGGCACCACTCAACAGCGCCAGATGAACCTTGACCGCTATCGTGAAGTCTTCGGCAAGGCCACTGTTGCACGTGACGTGCCCACTGGCAAGACCATCAGTCTGGCCGACGGTGTGCTCACCCTGCCGCCACGCGGCACCCTCGTTATGGATTTCTGAGAGCCCTTCAAGACATTGACAACATTTTCCACCGCTGCCCGGTACAGGGTAGCGGTGATTGTTATGGCCAGTAGCTGTATATCTACCGATTATGGTTATTGTGTATTCCAATCTACATCAGTATCTTTGCACCACCATAAAATATAATATATGGCTAACCAATTCAAGTATTACTCACGATCAAGACACCCTAGAGGCTTTTGGGGCAAACGCATCATAAAAAAAATGAACGGGCCGCATCATGCAGAGCTGCCTGAATGGGTGTTTGCCGATTTCGCCATACCAGATAAGTGTCGCATCCTGGATGTCGGGTGCGGGGGAGGAGCGAACATCAGGCGTATGCTTGAACTCAATCCCACCGTAAAAGTCACAGGTATTGACAGCTCGACACTGGCCATGAACGAGGCCATCGAAGAAAACTACCGTGACATCGTTGACAAGAGATGCCTCATTCTTGGCGGCAATGCGACTCAGATGCCACTTGCCAAAGAATCATTTAATTTGATAACAGCTTTTGAGACCGTTTATTTTTGGTCTTCACTGGCGCTAGGCGTGAAAGAGATGTTCAGATTGCTCAAGCCTAACGGCACATGCCTGATTGCCAACGAAATGGATGGGCTGGAAAAACACGTCAGCGACCTTGAAAAGGCCGCTGCAATGCGCATTTACACCATTGACGATATCAAAGAGTACCTCGTCCATGCCGGATTCGTCAACATCAACGTCCGCCATGACGAGGCACGTCATTTCATCTGTCTCACCGCTACAAAGCCCTGAGATTCAGGGCCTGTAACGGTTTCTTTCTCATCATAATCCCTCCTAACGCTCCACGAAGTTCTTGAGCTCGTACAGGGCTGGAGTTGCGCGACCTGTCTCGTGATTCCACAAGCCGGCATTATACCAATCGTCGTTGACATGGAGCGCGTTCCAGTAATTGCCGCCCAAGCCATACTCGTTGGCCTCGGGGAACCACCAGAAGAGGCCCTTCACCTTGGCATAAGGCTTCAGCTTGGCAATCAGGTCGACCGTGAACTTGCGCTGCCCCTCGGCGGTCAGCGGCCATGTTGACGAGAAGTCCATATCGCCCACCTTGTAGTGATAGCTGTAGCCCGTCTCGACAATCATGATATCCTTGTCCTGGAACGAATTGCCCACGCTGTTGAGCGCGGCACCCAGGGTTGCCAAGTCGCCGTGGAAGTAAGGATAGTAACTCAGGCCGATGATGTCATAGTCCACCTGCTTGCTCCTCATCTGGTTGTAGAAGTTGAGCAGGATGTTGGTTTTGGCCACGCGCTCGGTGTGGAGAATAATCTTGGCTCTGGGACATTCCTCACGACAGGCACGGCCAGCCGCCTTGAGCAGATTGGCGAAACGGTCCCAGTTGGCCTCGTTGCCCATGTAGCACTTCTTGAGGTCGCCCGACGGTGTTCCCACAGGTCCCCACAACATGCCGTAACTGATTTCGTTACCGGTCTGGATATAGTCGGGGGTGGCTCCGACGGCCTTCAAGGCCCTCAAGCAATCGCGCGTGTACTCATACACCTGCTGCGTCAGCGCTTCATCGTCCAAGTTGGCCCACTCGGCCGGCGTGTACTGTTTCACCGGGTCGGCCCAGCTGTCACTGTAGTGGAAGTCAAGCATGAATTGCATGCCGGCAGCCTTGATGCGGGCACCCAGCACCTTCACAGTGTCAAGGTTCTGAATGACACCCTGGCCCTTGTCGGCCGTGGATGCATTGGCCGGGTTGACAAACAGGCGCACGCGGGCCGCATTCCAGCCCTGCTGCTTGGTCCACGTGATGACATCGTCGATGACCCTGCCATTCTGGTCATAGTAGTGGGCCGTCGTGATGCCATAGCTCTTGGCCTTGAGTTGGTGGGCCTCATACTTGGTCAGCATCGAGATGTCGCCACCCACGACAGGGCCGTCATAGGGCTCAGGTTGTTCACCACCACTCAGGATGATGTCAATCAAGGCATTGACATCGGCAATGTTCACCTCGCCGTCATCGTTCACGTCACCACAGAGTTCGGCATCGGCCTTCAGTATCATGTCTATCAAGGCATTGACATCGGCAATGTTCACCTCGCTGTCGCCATTCACGTCACCTCGTGTGGCAGCATTGGCGCTGAGCGTTGTCAACGCTAGCGCCAATGTCAATAATAATATCTTTACTAACTTCATCTTCTTTCAGTTATCAACTAACCATTAAGGATGCGGTCAATCAAAACATTCACGTCGGCGATATTCACCTCGCCATCCTCGTTCACGTCACCCTTAGGAGTCGTTGTTGACGTCAGAATCATATCAATCAACACGTTAACGTCTGCAATGTTCACTTCGCCGTCATCGTTCACATCAAAGATGTTGCCCGTGAGGTAAGGCAGGTAGGTGTCGGTGACATCACGAACGGTGTACTTGTTCGTCTGGCTGGTCACCTCAAAGAACGAGGTCTTGTTCACGAAGGTCACATCCTCGGTCTGATGCTCACCGGCAGTGGTACCGCCCTGGTTGAACACAAAGTTCATGTAGTAGTTCTTGCCCGTGATCCTGTAGGTGAAGCAGTAGAACTTCTCGCCACCCACAATCTTGGTCTCGGTGATGGTCTGACCGGGCCAGTTGCCGTTGAACTGCTTGTCAGAGCTGTCCCAGGTATAGAAGTTCACTCGGGGCCAGTTGTTAGGAGCAACAGTGGGATCCTTCAGGTAAACGGTGATGTCATAGGGCTCAAACGTTTCGTCGTCAATCTCGTAGTAGCGCGTGATAACGCCGCTCACCGCACCATTAATCAGCAGACCCACCTTCAGCGTCTTCTTGCCCGAGACAGTGATGCTCGTGCCGTCGGCAACCTTGGTGCCATTGCTGGCTGTCGGCTCGCTGCCGTCAAGGGTATATACCAACTGGGCGCCGGCAGTCTGGCTCACGGCGGTCAACGTCACATCGATGGCACCCTCATAGGCTCCGCTGGGCTTGCTGACCCAAGCGGTCTCGGTAGACTTGCTCAACGCTAGGCGGTAGCTAGTGCCGCTGGTCACGACGACAAAGGTCGAAGGAATCTCGTAGGACGTGCTGCCCATGGCTGCCAGCAAAGCGCCGCGTGTGCCCACCGTGCGCTGCACATAGTAGTTCACCGTGGGGCTGTTGGCCTGATTGTAGGACATGCTGGTGTTGGTGATTCCTGCCAGCTGGCGGGCATAAATCATCTGCTTGATGCTCTCCTTGTAGTCCAGCCAGTGCTTGAGGAAGATGCAGGGGGTGCCGGGCATAGACAACAGGAAGGCATTAGCGGCCTCGATGTTGTTACGGATGGGGTCCTGCTGGTTGTTGGCATCGCGGTACTGGGTGTCGTGGTTCTCTACGAAGGTCACCGAGTAACGCTTGTAGTTGGAAGCCATATTCAGGCCCTTGCTGCTTGAAGAAGCCAGACCGGTCCAGCGGCTGTTGTTGGCAGCATCACGAATCACATAGCGGAAGGGGAAGTCAAATGCCGCGCTCTGAACCACGCCGTCAACCTTGGTGCCATCAATCCAATTCTTGACAGCGCCCTCATTGCCGTCCCAATACTCGCCGACCGAGAACTGCGTGCCACTATAGGCATTGTACATGCCCGTGTAGGAGGCTGCATAGCCTTTCACCATATCATAACGGAAGCCGATGTAGCCCAGGTCGTCGAGCAGCATCTTCACATAGGCCTTGACGATATTCTGCACATTGGCGCTGCGATGGTCCAGGTCGCGCATTCCACCCCAGTCCTCGCCGGTGTCGTTATTGGCGCTCAACGACTTGCCGTTCTGGTTGGCCCAGTTGAGCGTGGCGCCACCGTCATCGTTGCGGCAGATGTCGGTGGACTTCATATCATAGGTCACACCCTTATAGACCTCGGTGGGGAATGTCACCCAATCGTTGATGGTCTTGCGGTGATTCACCACGACGTCGGCAATCGTGCCGATGCCTTTGCTCTTGAACGTGTTGATCATCGAGCGAAGCTGTGCCTCGGAGCCGAAGGAGCTGTTGTAGTTGGTAAACCAGTAGAGGTCATCATAGCCCATCGACGTGCCTCCGCAATTACCACTCTGCGGAATCCACACCAGCTTGAAGAACTCAGACAACTCGTCGGCCTGCATCTCGAGCTTGGGCCAGCGCGTCTCACTGAAGGAGTCCCAATAGAACCCCTGCAACATCACGCCATCATAATTGGCGGGCCACCCTTGTCCCAATACGGGCAGCCAGAATAACACAACAAGTGCGGTAGTCAGAATCTTTTTCATCGCTTATATTTTTTAATTGGTTATTTATCCCACAAAGATAATGAAAAGTAAAAACAGGACAAAAAGAATAATTCTTTTTTATATCAAGCGTTATCGAGAACGAATCACGAGTTCGTCAACACAATATTGATAAGGGCAATCACATCGGAAATCGTGATCTCATTATCACCGTTCAAGTCGGCCCTCGACATGATGATTGAACCATAACTGTCATTCACCACACAGGTGATCATCTGAATCACGTCACTGATGTTCACCTCGCCATCGTTGTTCACGTCGCCCAAGGATTCGGTATCCACCTCAATGAGATAAGGCAGGTAGGTCTCGGTGACATCGCGAACGGTGTACTTGTTGGTCTGGCTGGTGACTTCAAAGAACGAGGTCTTGTTGACATTCGTCACATCCACCGTCTGGTGAGAACCGGCAGTGCTCCCGCCCTGATTGAAGACGAAGTTGAGACAGTAGTCCTTGTTGGGAATGGTAAACGTCTTGTAATAGAACTTGACGCCGTTCACCATGCGGGTGTCGGTGATGACCGTGCCGGGCCAGTTGCCACACATCTGGCTATTGTTGCTGTCCCAGCAGTAGAAGGACACACGTGGCCAGTTATTGGGCGAGCCTGTCGGGTCCTTGAGGTAAACGGTGATTTCACACGGATAAACGCTGTAATAACGCGTGATGACCCCGCTAACGGCACCGTTCTTCAACAAGCCCACCTTGAGGGTGCAGCTCTCACCGATGGTGACGGTCGTGCCGTCGGCCACCTTGCTGCCATGATTGGCGGTGGGCTCACTGCCGTCAAGGGTATAGACCAGTTGAGCGCCTGAAGTCTGGCTCACGGCAGTCAGTTTCACAGTAATCGACTCATTATAGTCTCCACTGGGCTTGTTGACCCAAGCAGTCTCGGTCGACTTGCTGAGGGCCAAACGGTAGTTGGTGCCGCTGGTAACCAGGACATAGTTGGAGGGTATCGCATAGGACGTCGATCCCATCGCCACGAGCAGCGTGCCATGCGTTCCCGTGGTGCGCTGCACGTGATAACTGCTGGTGGACGCCTGCTGTGCCGTGGAACTGGTGTTGGTAATCCCGGCAAGTTGACGGGCACAGATCATCTGCTTGATGCTTTCCTTGTAGTCTATCCAGTGCTTGAGGAACACACAGGGCGTGCCGGGCATGGCCAGCATATAGGCGTTGGCGGCCTCAATGTTGCTGCTGATGGGGTCCTGCGGGTTGTAACTGTCGCGGTACTGGGTGTCGTGGTTCTCCACGAAGGTCACCGAGTAACGGCGATAGCCGCTCTCGCTGTTCAGGCCCTTATCGCTTGAGTTGCCCAGTTTGCTCCAGTTGTTGTTATTGACCGCATCACGCACCGTGTAACGGAACGGGAAGTCGAAGGCGGCACTCTGCACCACGCCACCAACCTTGGTGCCGTCGACCCAGCCTTTTAGAGCCGTCATGTTGCCGTCCCAGTATTCTCCGACAGAATAGGTGGGTGCGGCATAGGTATTATACATACCGGTGAACGAGGGCGAGTAGCCCTTGGTCATATCGTAACGGAAGCCGGCATAACCCAGGTCGTTGAGCAGCATCTTCAGGTAGGCCTTCACGGTGTTCTGCACATTGGTGCTGTTGTGGTCCAGGTCCCTGAGGCCGCTCCAATCCTCACCGGTGTCGTTGTTGGCACTGAGCGAACGTCCGTTCTGGTTGGCCCAAGCGAGCGTCGCGCCACCATCATCGTTGCGGCAGATGTCGGTGGACAGCAGCCGATAAGTCACGCCCTTGTAAGTCTCGGAGGGGAAGGTCACCCAATCGTTGATCGACTTGCGGTGGTTGATGACGACATCGGCGATGGTACCGATGCCCTTGCTCTTGAAGGTGCTGATCATGGAGCGGAGCTCCGTCTCAGTACCAAACGAGCTGTTGTAGTTAGTGAACCAGTACACATCGTCGTATCCCATCGAAGTCCCGTTGCAACTGGCGCTCTGAGGAATCCACACCAGGCTGAAGAACTCAGACAACTCACCTGCCTGACCCTCGAGATTGGACCAGCTGGATACGTTATAGGAATCCCAATAGAACCCTTGCAGCATCACACCTGGATAGGCGCTGGGCCACCCCTGAGCCATCGCCAGCATCGGCAACATCGCTATCGCAATAGTCAGAAACTTTTTCATCGTGGTAATATTTTTTTAATGATTATCTTCACAAAAATAGCACATTATCTTCAATTTCAATCATTTTCAACGATAATGTTCAATATTATTTGCGCGTAATCGTTTGCAAGCGCCCCGCCCTCACCCAAAAACATCGGGGACGCGCCTGCTGGCACGCCCCCGACGGGAATATTCAATTGAATGAGTGTTATTACTTGGCGATGAAGTAGTACTCGCCCAGCAGGTCATTGAAGATGACATCATAGGTGCCGGCCACAACAGCGATATTGGGACCATTGTTCTCACCAATGCCCACGGGGAAGCCTGCGCCACCCCAGTTGATGGTCCATGCGCCATCGGCAGCGAACTTGAGTTCGGTGTCCTCGCCGTAGGTTGCATTCTTCAGAACCCAGTCGTGATTCTCAACCACCGAGCTCATCGGATCCATCAGCGTGCCGGCGGGATTCCAACCCTGATAGCCACCAGGCATACCCATCATCGAGTAAACGCCCACGGGACCGGTGTACTTGGTAATCGTCAGCACGTCCATCTCCATGTCATAGGTGATCTGGTAGTAACCGTCCTCGGCAACCTCAATGTTACTGCTGCCGCCATCGTTCTTCACGAGGACGCCGTCGGTCATACCCCACTGCTCGTCCCAGTTGCCGGGCGTGTGGATGAGTTTGAAGCCCTGGCCTGCGGGGAAGAAGCCCACGTAGTTGAGGATGGAGTAGTTGTCGATAGCGGGATACATGGGAACAAGAGCCGTGCCAAGGGCGTCGGCGGCATTGCCCCACGAACCGTTACCGATGCAACTACCAACGAGGTACCACAAGTCGGGCGTACCCAACTCGATGATCGGCTCGATCTCGAAGGTGCGGTTCAGCATGTCGAAACTCAAGCGATACTTGTCGGCACGGATGTCGCCGGGAATCTTGAAGGCATAAGCGATCTGGTCGTTAGCACCCTCAACGAAGTTACCCGTCAACTCGTTCTCACCATTCACGGCATAACCGATGAAGTCGCCGTTCCAGAAACCGTCGGTACCGAGGTCCATGGTCTCCTGAGAGTAGATCTTGAACCAGTTGTCCTCGCCGGTAGCGGGAACCACAACGGTGAATACGGGATTGGTGTAAACATCGCCACCGCCATTGGTCAACTGGTAGGTGGGATCACATGGTGCCCAACCATTGCTGGTACCAACATAGTAGTAAGCAGTGGAAATCTTGGGAGTAGCGGGAATGACTTTCACGGTAAACTCGTCACTCATGATGCTGGTGGCGGTAGTGCCGTTGCTCATGACGCTCTTCACGCGAGCCGTGATTTCACGCACCTCGGGCGCCTGACCAAAGAGGGAAACCACATAGTCTGAAAGTTCCTTAACGTTCATTGTGCCATCCAGGCCCAGAACGAAGGGATTATCATTCAGGTAAATGATATATTCAGGATTGTAGGCCTCGTCATTGGATGCGGGAGCAGTGATGTCACACACCTTGACAGTCTCTTCACCCTCAGGAATCTCGGCCAAGTCGATGACACCCACACTGGCCACAGAGCCGGTACCGAAGGTCACCAGTTCGCCCTGGGGATTGCTCTGGGGATCAGCCCAGTCCTTGAAATCCTCGGTACAACTTGCCAGCAACAAGGTCATTGCGGCAATATATAAAAACTTCTTCATAATTCTCTTTATCAGTTTTAAGTTGTAAGTTTTAAGTCGTAAGTATTGTTACTATCGCCTGAAAAACATTGAGACTAAGGTATCATTACTTAAAACTAAACACTTAAAACTTACAACTACATTATTAATTTACTCCACAGCCACAAAGTTGTAGGTGCCAAGGATATCATTGAAGAACACATTGTAAGTGCCGGCCTTCACGGGAATGTTGGGGCCGCCACCCACACCGATACCATAGGGGAAGTCAGTTGCACCCCAGTTCACATCCCAAGAATTGTCGGCAGCGAACTTGAGTTCAGTGTCATCATAGGTCACGTTCATCAAGTACCAGTCGTGGTTCTCGACGTTGGTGCTCATGCCGTTCATCATGTTCTCACCCGTGTTCCATTCCTGATAAGCACCAGGCATGGAGATCATCGAGTAAACGCCAACGGGATCGTTAATCGGCTCAATGATGAGCTCATCGGTAGCGGTGTTCAGACGGATGCGATAGTAGCCGTCGGCCTCAACAGTGATGTTGCCACTGCCGCCGTCGTTCTTGACGAAGGCACCGTCGCCCATACCCCACTGGTTATCCCAGTTACCGGGATCACGAACGAGCTTGAAGCCCTTGCCAGCGTAGAAGAAGCCAGCATACTCAATCTCGCCCTGACCGGTGCGGGTGTCATACTCATTGCCCATGATGGGATACATCGGTACAAGACCGCCGGTAGCGACGCTATTCACGCCGTTGTCCCAGTCGGCTGAACCAATGCCTTCACCAACGAGGTACCAGAGCTCGATGGGAGCGTCGGCAAGCTCGATGTAGTAAGGATTAACATCCAGGCTGACCACATTGGAGTAGATGGTCTTGGTGCCGGGAGTGGAAGCCTTAGCACGAACATACACGGTCTGCTTTTCGGGAACGTTGTTCTCTTCCCACTGGCAAATGCTCACCAGTTGCTTGGCCAGATCGGATGCCGACATCACGCCAGTGCATGAGGCGTAAATCGAAGGCAGGATAGCATAGTCGGCGATGGTGGCGCCAGTCTCGTCGGCGGCAGCCTCATCGGTCGATACAGTCCACGAGTTGGTGGGAGAAACCTCCAGCTGATACTGCACTGCTGCGGGCCAGCCGCCGTAGTCGGGCTGCGACCAGGCAAACTCAATGCCCTCGGAATTTGCCAGGTCAACCATCGGGTTCACGGGGTTGTTGAGCGTGAACGTGGAGGGCTGCACCAGCGTGGGGTTGGAATCGCGGTCATCCGAGCATGCAGTGAACACGAGAGCCATGCTCAGCAGCATCAGTGATGATAAAAATATCTTTTTCATGTTCTTATTGTCATTTATTAATTGTTAGACATCAATGCATCAATAACCAGGATTCTGTTTCAGCTTGGAGTTAGCAATCAGGTCATCGGTGGGGATAGCAAAGACATTGCGGAATGCCTCAAAGTCACGACCGGCATAGACGCCGCCCTTCCATTGCCACTGGTAGTCGGTGTTGCCGCCAAACTTGCCAAAGCGGATCAGGTCGACACGACGACGGCCCTCGAAGTAGAACTCACGGGCCCACTCGTCCAGGATCTGGTTGAGGGTATAGGTCGAGCGCTGGTCGGCATGTGCACGGCCACGGATGGCGTTGATAGCAGCTACGGCCTCAGCAGGAGCGGTACCACCGTTCAGGCGGGTCAACGCTTCGGCATAGGTCAGATAGGCTTCAGCCGCACGCATGTAGAACAGATGGGAGTCGGCAAAGGTGTTGTCACTGCCCTTGCTGCCATCACACTTGAAGTTGTTGAACTTGGCGATTGCATAGCCATACTTGAAGTCGGACTCATTCTCCACATCCAAGTGACGGCCCTCGGTCTCGAACAGAGCGCGGTCATCACCGGCGGCATAGGCCACCACATAGGCATGACCTGCAGGAGCGTCATCGTTGGGGAAGAACATACGGATCAACTCGGGACGAGCACGGTTACCACCCCAAGTGTTGTTGTTGTACAAGCCATTGACCTCACTCTCATCGTAGGGGTTGGGATGAACGTCAGCATCCACGGTGGAGCACATCAGGAAGTTGGTGCCACCCCACGAGGTAGTGCGCAAGCCGTCTTGGATAACGGGGAACACGGCCTCATAGGCAGCGTCGGTCTTGCTGTTGTCACCCATGAACAACATCTGATAGGCAGTGAACTCACGGTAAACGCCATCAATGCCTACGCCGTTGTAACCAGTGGTGAGCAGCCTGTAAGGTGAATCCATCACCTTCTTGGCATAGTTGGCAGCATCCTGCCAACGGGCGGTGCCGGTGTAAACCTCACTGTTCAGGTACAGACGAGCCAGCAGCATCCAGGCAGCAGCCTTGTCGATGCGGCCATAACCTGCCTCACCATACTTCTTGGGCTGAGGATCGTTGAGGATGGTGGCATTGTCGTCGGGGTTCTCACCGATGATAGCCTTCAACTCGCTCTCGATGAACTCACACACCTGAGCACGGCTGTACTGCTCGGGGTTCTCGCCCGAGATCTTGGTGGCGAAGGGAATGTTGCCGAAAGCATCGGTCAACAGATAGAACTGCATGGCACGGAGGAAGCGAACCTCGGCAGTCATCGTGGGATCATAGTCGGGATAAACCTCCAGATACTGGTTGCAGAAGGTAATGCCGATGCAAAGGCCATAGTAGTAACCGCGCAGCATCGGGTGGCTGGCATCGTAGCTGTTGTGGCAATATGAAGGAATACCCTCATCACCCCAGCCACAGATGGCCTCGTCGGTGGTCAGCTCATTGGCGTTCCACATCTGGCGGTACTTGTGCTGGAAACCGCCGTCAAGTCCGTCAACGTCTACGTTGTCGTCACCGCCATTGTTACCTGAGGTGGCAAACACCGAATAGCACTTGTTGAACAGCTGCTCGGGAGTGACATCGCTCTGCAAAGAGGGGTCGATGGGCTCCACATCCAGGTCGTTGATGCAAGAAGTCAGACTTCCTGACATCATCATTACCAATGCAGCACTCAATATATATTTGAAAAACTTATTCATTGTGTTCAATCTGATAATAAATTAGTAACTATGTTTGCGCGATCAGAAGGTGAGGCTCAAACCAAGGATGTAAGAAATGGGACGCGGGAAGATGTCACCACCGATACCGCCGAAGACCTCGGGATCGATACCGTCATACTTGGTGATGCAGAACACATTGCTGACGGTGCCATAGATACGGCCACCGATGCCATTGTAGCTGCCATGCTTGAGCAGGCCGTTGAAGCTGTAACCCAGGGTGATGTTGTCACACTTGAGGAACGAAGCGTTCTGTACCCAATAGTCGCTGAAGATAGCGTAGTTGTCATAGGTCTTCCAACCCAGGTCAACCGAGGCCTTGGGACGGTTGTTCAGATAGAAACCTGATACCTCCTCAAATACCGATGCGGTGCTGGTGTTGTGGTAACCTTGCATTACGTTGTTGAACATGTAGTTGCCGATGCTGGCACGCAGGTTGAAACCGAAGTCCCAGTTCTTCCAGTCGAGGCGCGATGAGAGACCCATGGTCACGGGAGCTGCCGGCGACTTGTAGAAGTACTTATCAGCATCGCTGATCACGCCGTCGGCGTTGCGGTCAACCACCTGGCTCTCGATGGGCTTACCATCCTGGTCATAAACCTGCTGGTAAACGTAGAAGCTGCTGGCGGGATGACCCACAGCGTGAGCCTGGGCGGTACCGTTGATACCGATGCTACCGGTGGTCACGATGTAATCGGGATCGTCACTGATGAGCTCGGTGATCTTGTTGCTGTTGTAGGTCAAGTTATAGTCGATGGTCCACAACAGGTCGGTGGTCGAGATGGCCTTCCAGTTCAACGAGAACTCGATACCGGTGTTGCGCAGCGAACCGATGTTCTTGTAGAACGCGTTGCGGAAGTTGGTCATGGCCGAGAAGGTGGCCCAGTTCAACAGGTCGGTGGTCTTGCGATAGTACCAGTCGATGCTACCGCTCAGACGCTGGTTCATGACACCCCAGTCAAGACCGATGTTGGTCGTCGTGGTGGTCTCCCACTTGAGTTCGGGGTTGTAAACGTTGGGCTTAGCCTTGGAGCCGTCGCCGCTGACATCGTAGAACGAACCCATGCTACCGTTGCTCATCACGTAGGTGGCAAAGTAGTTGTAGTCGCCGATGCCTTCCTGCTGACCGGTCTTACCCCAACCGAGACGCAGCTTCAGGTCGCTGAAGGCGCCGTCCTTCATGAAGTCTTCCTCGTTGATCTTCCAAGCGAAGGCTGCCGAGGGGAACAATGCCCAGTGCTTCTTGAAGCGCGACGAACCGTCGTAACGGGTGGTGAAGGTCAACAGGTAGCGGTTAGCGTAGCTGTAATTCATACGACCGAAGAAGGATACCAGATAGTTCTCGGTGCGGTAACCCAGACCGTTGTTCTGGCGATAAACGCCCTCGGCACGGATGGCGCCAGCCTTGCTGTCATCAATGTTGTAGCGAGCAGAGGGAATCCACTGGCCGGGGGTCACGATGAGGGCGCCGTTCTCGGCGTCGGCAGCGGTGAAGAAGAGACCCGAGTTGGTGGGATAGGTACCCCATGACTCGTTATACTCCTTGCGCCAGTTGTGCTGCCACTCGTAACCTGCCATGATGTCGAAGTGGTGCTTGTCGTTGAAGTCCTTGTAGTACTGTGCATAGGTACTCAACTGGAGGTTCTCCTTGCTCTGGGTGTAGTAGCTGGTGCTGCCCCAGTAGTTGGCGGTGTTGGAAACGTTGGCACTGATGTTGTGGCCGTTACCGCCGGTGAAGTCACCACCCAAAGTCAAGTGCAGACGCAGGTCCTCAAAACCGTGAATCTTGTAGTCGATGTCGGCACTACCGATGAACGAGTGGGTCTTACCACTGTTGTCATGGTTGTCGAGCATAGCCACGGGGTTGTAGGGAGCGTTGGTGTTCTTGGTGTAGGGCCAAGCGGGATCGGCGTTGTTCACCTGCAGCCACTCGAAGTAGCCACCCACGCCAGCATAATCGTTGATACCGTCACCATTGGCGTCACGGTTGCCATAGATGGGCTGAGTCGGGTCCATGCGGACGGCGTTACCCACGGCACCACCGTCGGCCCAACGCGACTTGGTCCAAGCCAACTTACCGTTAAGGTTCAAGGTCAAGTGGTCATCAAACAGCGAGGGATTCAGGTTCAAGGCCACGGTGTAGCGCTTGAAGTCTGAAGTCTTGAGGATACCCTGCTGGTCGGTGTAACCTGCCGACAGACGATAAGGCAGAATCTGTCCCACAGAACCGGCCACGGTCAGGTTGTGGTCGTGGCTCAGGGCAGTGCGGTAGATTTCGTTCTGCCAGTCGGTATTGGCATCACCCAGCAGCGGGTTCACGATGCCCGAGTTTCCTTCACCCTCTACCCAAGACCAACCGGCGGGCAGGGCGATGTCCGAGACACCGTAGCGAGTCAACTTACCGTTGTTGACGGTGTTGATCATATCGACACGCTGGGCTTTTCCATCGGCATCGATGGCATTGCGCCAAGCATAGCCCATAACGTTACCGGCACGGGTGTTGCCCTCAAAAATCTTGGCCACGAAGTCACGATACTCGTCACCGCTCATCACGTCGATGGTCTTCTTCTTCATACTCCAGGTCACACTACCATTGTAACTCACTTGAGGAGTCTGGCCACGACGACCCTTCTTGGTGGTGATGATGATGACACCGTTAGAACCACGGCTACCATAGATGGCGGTGGCCGATGCGTCCTTCAGCACGTTGAAGCTCTCGATGTCCTGGGGGTTAACCAATGACAGGGGGTTGGAGATACCGCTCACACCGTTGTTATCCATGGCGATACCATCGATAACGACGAGGGGGTTGTTGCTGGCGTTCAGTGACGAACCACCACGGATGCGGATGGTTGCGCCGCCACCAGGCTCACCACTGTTACTGGTAACGCTCACACCGGCGACCTTGCCGCCGAGCATGTCTTGAGCGCTGACAACGACACCCTTGTTCTTGGCATCGGGCTTGAGAGCCGTTACCGAACCGGTCAAGTCGTTTTTCTTGACTACACCATAACCGATGACCACCAGATTTTCAAGCATCTGAGTGCTCTCGGCAAGGGTAACTACTACATTGCCGGCAGCGGTGACCTCCTGGTCCTCGTAGCCAACAGATGAAATGAGGAGCTTGGCGCCCTGGGGCACGCCGTCAAGGGTAAAGAGACCGTCAAAGTCGGTTGCAGTACCCAGTTGCGTGCCGACGACACGAACAGTCGCGCCGATCACGGGTTCGCCGGTAGCATCCTGAACAAGGCCATTCACAGTAATCTGTGCATAGGCACCCAGTGACAGGAACAATCCCATCACAAGGGTAAGAATCCTAAACGGAATTCTGATGTTTACCTGCTTCATTGTTAAATTTTTAAAGTTAATATTATATTGGTAATCACATATTTAGTTCATCTTTCCAGTTGACTCCTGAAGATGCGGTCTGCAGCAGACCTCTCCAAACAGGCGGCACTACCGCAAATATAACAAGGCAAAAATAGCACTTTTCATTTATTTTTCTTTTTTTACTAATGTTAAATTTTTCACTAATTAAATGCAATCGTTTGCGTAATCCGATTTTTCATTGTAATTTCGCAACCTACTGAAAGGCATAACCATCATAATTTTTAGTATTAACCAACTTCAATAAGCTACCGTCGAGATGAATGACAAACGACAATTGACAATGAAGGACATCGCCCGAGAGTTGGGCGTGTCCGTGGCCACCGTGTCACGTGCCCTGAGCGACAGTCCCAGCATTTCTCGAGAGCGCCGGCAAGCGATTCAGCAATATGCCCGCGAGCACAACTATCTGCCTAATGTCATTGCCGAGCAACTGCGCCACAGCAGGCGCAACCCGTCACGGGCCATCGGAGTGATCGTGCCCGAACTCGTGCACTACTATTTCTCGTCAATACTCGACGGCATCGAGAGCGAGGCATCGGCAAGAGGATACCACCTGATTGTTGCCAAGAGCAACGAGAGTTACGACCGGGAAGTGCAGATCTGCGAATCCATGCTCAAGAACAAGGTGTGCGGCATCATTGTGTCTCAGGCCAAGGACACCGAGCGATATGACCATTTCACTAACATGGAGGCTGCCGGTGTCCCGCTGGTTTTCTATGACCGCATCTGCCCGGCCATCAATGCCAGCCGCGTTGTGGTCGACGACTACATGGGCACATTAAACGCTGTCTCTCACATGATTATGACAGGCTGCAAGCGTGTCGCTTTCTTCGGCACAACCATGAACATGATTATCGGCAAGAACCGGTTCAACGGCTACCGTGACGCGCTCTACAAGCACGGCCTGACGCTGGACGAGAATCTGGTACGCATCTGTGACAACCGTGCCGACGCCGAGCGCATCACCCCGGCAATGATGCGGATGGAAAACCCGCCCGACGCCTTCTTTGCCGTCAACGACGAGACTGCCATCGGCATCCTCACGGTAGTGAAACGACTGGGTTATAACGTCCCCGACGAGGTGAGCATCTGCGGCTTCACCAACGGTTTCCGCGCCACGGTGTGCGACCCCATGCTCACGACGGTGGAGCAACGTGGCTCCCAGGTCGGCAAGGAAGCTGCCGATATCCTCATCGGCCTCGTGGAGGGCACCCTCCCCGCCGACCGCGCCGAGAAACGCATCGTCAAAACCCGTCTCGTCATCCGCGGCACCACCCGCCACCCCTAAAACCGCAGAAAAACAACCTCATTTTTAAAAAAAACGACTCAAACAACTATAATAAAAAGAAAACAATAAATACAATAAATACAATTATAAGTCACTAATAATGATAAATTTAGAAAAGCTCAAAGAGCATATTTTTGATATAATAGGAGCATTGTACGAAGTTCACACCGAACTTGGACCTGGTCTAAACGAATATTGCTATCAAGAAGGGCTGCGTTTACAACTTGAAGAACAAGGAATCATTTATCAAAAGGAACTGGCCTTTCATCCAACTTACCATGGAAAAGAAATGAATGCAATATATCGCGTTGACTTCCTGTGCAAGGGGGACATTGTCGTTGAATGCAAGTCTGTGGATGAACTGAATGGAGATATGAGGGCACAATTGTACAACTATATGCGTTTGCTCAAATGCCCATGTGGTATTATTGTGAACTTTGCCAGTAAAAAGGCTGAAGTTGAAAGATATTTCTATGACGACCAGACGCACAACATTTTGACAGTCGATGGGCGCAGTGTTCATAGATATCGCGAATAAATCATTGTATTTATTGTACTTATTGTTTTCCTTTTATAACAAGTAATTTTTTTAATGATATGGAGAGAATGAAGAGGATATTAGTTGTTGTGATGGCTGCTTTGGCGCTGTGCGTGAGTGGCCAGGTGGAGAGGCCCAAGCTGGTTGTGGGACTTGTTGTGGACCAGATGAGATGGGACTACCTTTATAATTACCAGTGGGGCGAGGGCGGCTTCAAGACCCTGCTCACCGACGGCTACCGCTGCAACAACACCATCATCGACTATGTACCCACCGTCACCGCGGCAGGCCATGCCTCAATCTACTCGGGCACGACGCCAGCCATCCATGGCATCGCCGGCAACAACTTCATGCTCAACGGCAAGAACGTCACCAGCGTGGAGGACGGCAGTGAGCAAGGTGTGGGCGGCAACAACAAGACCCGTGGCAAGTCGCCGCGCAACCTCATCACCACCAACATCGCCGACCAACTGCTGCTGGCCACCGATTTCAAGAGCCGCACCGTGGGCATCGCCCTCAAGGATCGTGCCGCCATCCTCCCCTCGGGCCATCACCCCATTGGCGCCTACTGGTTTGACAAGGGCAGTTCATCGTTTGTCACCAGCACCTACTATATGGACAAACTGCCGCGATGGGTCGCCGACTTCAACAAGCGCCACCACGACGAGCTGTCCACCGACCTCAACAACCTGCCGATGGGCACCACCATGACCTTTGCCCTCGCCGAGCAGGCCCTTATCAACGAGCAGTTGGGCCAGGGTGAAGTGACCGACATGCTCACCATCAGCGTCTCCAACACCGACATGTGTGCCCACTACTATGGCAGCCATTCGCCCCAAGTGGACGCCATCTACTGGCAGTTGGACCGCGAAATCGCCCATTTCATCCAGGTGCTGGACCAGCGCATCGGCCGAGGCAACTACCTGCTGTTCCTCACGGCCGACCATGGCGGCACCCACAGCTATCCCCGCATGACGGCCCACAGGCTGCCCAGCGGCTGCTGGCACAACCCCGATGCCCTCATCGAGGCTAACCGGCTCCTGAAGCAACAATTCGGCGTGGACAGCCTGCTCAAGGCCGAGATGGAATACACCTTCTACCTCAACCACGAGGTCATCAATGCCGCCCGGCTCGACTATGACAAAGTGATGCAGGCGGCCTGCAAAGCCCTGGAACAGCCTGAGGAAATCCAGTGGGCCATCGATGTCGCCCGCATTGACACCTACCCCATCCCAACCATCCTCAAGGAGCGCATCAAACTGGGGTACTTCCCCGAGCGCAGCGGCGAGATTTACATCGTTCCCCGCACCGGCGTCTATGCCGGCAAGACCGAGTGGTCAGGCTCCAACCACGGCACCTGGAGCCAGAGCGATTCCCACATCCCCCTCATCTTCATGGGCTGGCACATCACCCCCGGCGAGACCTCACGCCTCACCCACATGACCGACATCGCCGCCACCATCTGCGCCATGCTCCACATCCAGGCCCCCAACGGCTGCATCGGCACCCCCATCTTCGAGTAAACAGCACCGATTATCATGATACTAAAACGGGTCAATGGAAGACCATCGACCCGTTTTTTACCTGTTTGCCCTCATGCAGGGGCAGCAGTCAGAAGATGCCCAGGGTTTTCATTTTGGCAACAGACTATTCAAGGCGTTGCTTGAACGATTCCCTCAGCGTTTCGTCATCGGCACAACGGAAATTCCTGTAGGTTGCGGGATATCCCGACACCGTGACTTCAGAGATGCTTTTTCTGCCTGATTTCTTGATCGTTGTCTGCAGTTCCACGAGGACATCGCCTCCGCCATTCACTTCAAGAGCCTTGCGGATAGCCGTGTTAACCACATTCGTCTGACCACCACGACACACATCATCCGTCGGCCTGTAGGTGTAGGTAATCTTTTGGGGTGAAACCACCAGGTCAGCAAAGGTCGCGGTGATAGCCGAAGAACTGAAATCCTTGGACTTAGACGAGTTTAAGGTTGTTGTGCACGATGACATGCCAAGCACTGCCATCACCGAGATGAAAATAAAGAACTTTTTTGCCATAATGTTTTTCTTTAAAATGACTCCCACAACTTGTTGATTAGAAAGCCGTTCCGGGAATCTGTAAAACGGCTGCAACTCACTGATTTTTCTACATGCAAAAATATTGATAAGGTTTAGAATGGGGATGCTGAGCCCGTAGCAGATGATTCTACACATCTGTAGAAATATTTTCATCTTCGATACTGTCTTCCTGGCAATAAAGGGTGAAGAAATTTCGGTTTAGGATGATGCTGATGCGCTCGAGCAGGCGCGTGTCGATGCCTTGGCGCTTGAAGATGTTATACACATTAGTGCGGTCGCAGTGCAATTTCTCTGCGAGCCAACTCACACCGCGTTCCTGGCGGTGCAATTCTGCCTTGATTTCTTTTCCGATGTGTATTGGCATCTATCTGTAAATTCAATAATAGCAGATTATGGTATTCTTCGTTTACTGTAATTAAAAGCCCCCTCTTGTATACTATTTGGCAAGAGGGGGTCTTGCACTTGCCGTAGCGTCGTTGTGATGATGTCACAATCCAAGGCTGCGGCCCCCCTATATTCTTAGAGGGGGTAAAAACAAAAGCAAATTTTTTCTTATTAACCACGATGTAAAGTTGAGCCTGGAAGAAGAAAAAATGGAGGCTCGCGGGCAAATCGCCTCATTGTTTTATTCCCATTGAATATGTTCATTATCTTCTACTTTAGGGATTATTAATTATATCTGAAGATTAAACCACTGGTCCGTAATGGGCACGGCTGACTTGGCAATGCAAAATTACTGCTAATTGCAACTAAGTAACATTATTGCCTATAGCAGATAATGCTACGAATCCGTTGAATTATTTTCCTCACCAGCACCCTCACCCTGGCAATAGAGCAGGAAGAAGTTGCGATTCAACACAGTTCCGATGCGTTGCAGCAACACCGTGTCAATACCTTGACGGCGGAAGATATTATACACGTTGGTGCGGTCGCAGGGAAGCATCTGCGCAAACCACGTTACGCCCCGCCCTTGGCGGCGCAGCTCATTTTCGATTTCTCTTCCGATATGAATCATAATCTCAATACATTTTAATCTTTAGCAACGGAGACCGTTGCGACCACATCTAAAAAAAAACAAAGCGAGAAAGCCATAAAGATCCTTCTCGCTTTGTAGTGCTTTACTTATTATAACATATATAACAAGTCGTATATCGGTAAAACATCGTTTAAGCTTCGAGGGCTAAAGCTTCGGTCACTTCTCTGTTTCAATCCTTTTGTAGATTTCACAAAAGGGCATAGTTTCCCTAAGCTATCTCTCTATAGTCTTGTAATCCTCAAAAAACAATGCTATACCGATTGTTATGCTAAGATGTATCGTTCATTCTATTCATATTAACGAGTAAATATCTGCTTATATACAAGTTGCTTTTTCACTGATGCAAAAATACACAAAGGTTTTGTGAATCACAAATATTTTGTGTAGAAAATTTTTCCACATTTTATCATTTGGTGATGTTGCATTGTGAAAAATCGAGGAAGCCGTCTATTTATTAATGAGAAAATAGTAACTTTGCAGGTCAGTAACTCAAGAACGAACAAACTATAGATAAAAAACTATGAGTAGAGAGACTTATCCTCACCTTGAGGCATTGCGCGACGAGATGCGCCGCCTGAATGTCGATGCCGTCATTATCCCCGGCACCGACCCGCACCAGAGTGAATACATCTGTGACCACTGGAAGTTCCGTGACTGGATCTGTGGTTTCACGGGCAGTAACGGCACCGCCGTGGTAACCCTTGACCAGGCCGCCCTGTGGACCGACTCCCGCTACTTCCTGCAGGCCGGTATCGAGTTGGAGGACAGCGGCTTCGTGATGATGAAAGAGAACATGGGCAACGACCCCACCATCCACGAGTGGCTGAAAGAGGTGCTCGAGGAAGACTCGGTCATCGCCATCGACGGCAGACTCTACAGCGCCCAGGATGCCAACCAGTTGGAACGCTTCTGCGGTGAAAACGGGTTCATGCTTGCCACCGAGTTCTACCCCGCCGACAAGATCTGGACCGACCGTCCCGCGCGCCCCAGTGAGCCTGCCTTTGTTCACGACGTGGAGTATGCCGGCGAGGAAGCCAGCGCAAAAATCGACCGCTTGCTCAAGGTGCTTGAGGACAATGACGCCACCGCCATGCTGGTGACCGCCCTCGACGACATCGCATGGCTGTTCAACCTGCGCGGCAACGATGTGGCATTCACGCCAGTGGCCATCGCCTTTGCCTACATCTCGCAGAGCAACAGGGAACTGTTCATCGACGAGAACAAGGTGACCGACGAGGTGCGCAAGCATCTCAAGGAGTGCAACGTGAGAGTGCGCAACTATGACGACATCGTCCACTTCCTAGAGCGCGTGAAAGAACGCGAGGTGGTCCTCATCGACCCCAACCGCGTGAGCGACACCCTGGCCAATGCCCTGCCCTGCCAGAAAGTCTACTTCCGTTCCCCCATCACCGACCTCAAGTGCATCAAGAACGAGGTGCAGATCGAAGGCTTCCGCCATGCCATGGAGCGTGACGGCGCTGCCCTGGTGCGCCTGTTCAAGTGGATTGAGGAGACGGCACCCAGCGGCACCATCAACGAGGTGGACGTGTGGAACAAGGGCATGGAATTCCGTGCCCAGCAAGACCTCTACCGCGAGGACAGTTTCGCCATGATCTGCGGCTACAAGGAGCACGGTGCCATCGTCCACTATGAGGCGACCGACGAGAGCGCTTCGACGCTCCACGGCGACGGCATCCTGCTTGTTGACAGCGGCGCCCAATACCTGGACGGCACCACCGACATCACCCGCACCGTCACCCTGGGCAATCCCACGGCACAGGAGAAGCATGACTTCACCCTCGTGCTCAAGGGCCACCTTGCCCTGCAGCGCACCAAGTTCCCCACGGGCACTACCGGCTGCCAACTCGACGTGCTCGCCCGCTTGCCGCTGTGGCAGGAGTCGATGACCTACGGCCACGGCACCGGCCACGGTGTGGGCCATTTCCTGTGCTGCCACGAGGGTCCGCAGAGCATCCGCACCAACCTCGTCAACGTCGCTCTCATGCCCGGCATGATCATGAGCAATGAGCCCGGCCTGTACAAGACCGGCGAATACGGCATCCGCACCGAGAACCTGCTGCTCGTCGTTGAGGGCAAGAAGACCGAGGAATTCGGCAACTTCCTTGCCTTTGAGCCGCTGACGCTCTTCCCCTATGACCTGCAACTTATCGACCGCACGATGCTCACCCAGGAGGAGGTTGACCAGATCAACGATTACCACCGCATGGTGCGCGAGCGCATCACTCCGCTGCTCAATGCCGACGAAGCCGCCTGGCTCGCCGCAAAGACCCAAGCACTCTAACCTGTAACCAGTAACCTTTAACCTACAATAATGGCTATCATCAAGAAAGTGAGGGGCTTTGACCCCAAAATCGGCAAGAACTGCTTCTTGGCCGACAGCGCCGTCGTCGTCGGTGACGTGACCATGGGCGACGACTGCAGCATCTGGTTCAACGCCGTGTTGCGTGGCGATGTGAACACCATCACCATCGGCAACCGCGTCAACATCCAGGACAATAGCGTGATTCACACGCTCTACGAGAAATCGGTCACCGAAATCGGCAACGACGTGTCCATCGGTCACAACGTGGTCGTGCACGGCGCCAAAATCGGCGACATGGCCCTCATCGGCATGGGAAGCATCATCCTGGACCATGCCGAAATCGGTGAAGGTGCCATCATCGCCGCGGGCAGCGTGGTGCTGAGCGGCACCAAGGTGGGTCCCCACGAGTTGTGGGCAGGCTCCCCGGCGAAATTCAAAAAGATGGTTGACCCCAAGCAGGCCAGCGAAATCAACGTGAAAATCGCCAAGAACTACCTGATGTACTCCACCTGGTACGAGTAACCGAGCAGACCAAAATTTCTATAGCGTCTGGAATATCTAGAGTATCTAGAGCGTCTATAGCATAACCGGAATTCAAGATGAAGAAGTATTTTCAAGCGATATGGATGATGCTTGTGCTG
The DNA here is from genome assembly GCA_045541835.1 of Sodaliphilus sp. Classification (GTDB taxonomy): domain Bacteria; phylum Bacteroidota; class Bacteroidia; order Bacteroidales; family Muribaculaceae; genus Sodaliphilus. The sequence goes on from JAZQJW010000030.1 coordinate 51,020, forward strand.
GCAGCCTTGCCAGCACAGGCCGCCATCTATATGGTCGGCAACAACCCCTTCGGGGACTGGAACCCCGGCAGGGGTGTCGAGATGACTGATGACGGAGACGGCATCTATACCTACACGGCCACCGTGAACGGGACGGTGTGGTTTGTGTTCGCCGATGGGCAAGACAGCGACTGGAACGTCTTCAACGCCAACTACCGATACGGCCCCGACGGCAACGGCAGCCAGGAGGTCACCCTGGGCAACGACTACACCACCCAGAAGAGCAACAACAACCACTCCTACAAGTTCACCGGCCAGGGACTTGATTACACGTTCACCTTCAACCTCAACAGCCTCACCTTCAACATCCGGGAGTATGAAGAGCCGCAAGAGCCCGACCCCGTCACGCTGCGTGTGGGTGACGTGAACGGCGACCGGGAAATCAACATCGCCGACGTCAACGCGCTCATCGACATCCTGCTCGGCGGTTCGGCCGACCCCGACACGAGACACCGCGCCGATGTCAACTACGACAGCGAAATCAATATCGCCGACGTCAATGTGCTCATAAACTACCTGCTGGGCGGCGAGTTGCCAGAGCCCGTCAAGCAGGGCTACGACTACGTGTGGGACGAGGATGTCATCCCCGAGATTCACATCACCGTGAGCCTGAACGAGTGGAACAGGCTGCTGGCCTTGTATGATGCCAACGCCTACACCACCCAATATGTGAAAGCATCGCTCTCGTTTGTCAAGGACGGCGAGACCACCGTCATCGACGACATCGGCCTGCGCCTCAAGGGCAATACCTCACGCCGCCGCCCCGAGGGATGGTATGGGCAGATGCACGAGCGTGACAACACCGACTGGCACCATGCCCACTTCGGCCTGAACCTGCGCAAATATGCCGATGACGACGACCACACCATCCAAGGCGTCCGCAAACTGCACCTCAAGTGGTTCAAGGATGACCCGCTGTACGTGCGCGAGATGTTCTCTTATGACCTCTTCCGCAGGGCTGGCGTGTGGACCGCCATGCGCGACATCTACTGCCGCCTGTGGATTCATGTCGAGGGCGACAGCAAGGAGGCTTACTATGGCGTGTATGAAATGATGGAGCCCATCGACAAGCGCTACCTCAAGGACAGGAAAGAGCAGTTCGGCTCCAGCAGCGGCTACCTGTGGAAATGCCGCAACGGCGCTGCGGGACTCAATAATCCCAACGGCGACATCTGGTATGACGACGGCAGCGATGACCGCCATGCCTACACACTCAAGACCGAAACCGAGGAGTTTGACAATGCCCGCGCCCAACTGGTGGACTTCATGGACAAGGTCTGCTACCTCGACGACGGCGAATTCTACAGTTGGATCCAACAGACGACCGACGTGGACCTGCTGCTCAAGACCTATGCCGTGAACGTCGCCTTGGGCATGTGGGACGACTACTGGAACAATGCCAACAACTACTACCTCTATTTCAACGGCAAGGAATTGACCGGCTACAAGTTCTACATCATCCCCTATGACTACGACAACACGCTGGGAACATGCCTGAGGACCGGCGTGCAGGATGACGCAGGACGGCAGAATCCCCTCAAGTGGGGCAGCGACAGGAATCCGCTCATCGCCAGGATGCTCAGATTCAGCACCTTCAAGAACAAATACATCGCCTACCTCAAGGAACTTGTGACACCAGGCAACGGATACATGGACCGCACGACGTCACAAGCGCGAATCCGCGCATGGCTCGCGCGCATCGGTCAATATGTGATTAATGACACGGGCGAGGACATGACCATCGAGGACAAGCCCGCCCCTTGGAGCAACCACGGCGAGTACAACCTGCTGAAGAACAACAGCGACAACTTCTTCACCGTCAAGGCCGCCGCCATCAACGCCATCCAATAACAAACAGGCCCATTTGGTTGCGATACCAAATGGGCCTGTTTGACCAGTCTTACCAATCCTAAGCCAAACCCAAGTCGAAGTCTTTCAGGAACTGGGTGAAATTGGGATTGTTTTGCTTGATTTGTTCCACCACCTCACGCGGCGACAGAATCTTGGGCGTGTCGATGGGCTCGTCGCTCACCACGACATCCAACGAGAGGCGGTCATTCTGCAGGGTGTCGCACAGGAACTTCAAGATTGCAGTCTTGTACTCCTCGACATTCTTTTGCTCGGCGGGGCTGCCGACGGTCATCACATAGTGCTCGGCATTGTTGCCCTGCTTGGGTAAGGCATAGGCCATCGTGGTCACCAGGGCACGCTCCATCGGGTGCTGCTCGATATAGCCTTGCCATGCCGACTGCAACTGCTCATTGGTGAACGCATGGGTGCGCACCTGAGAAGGTTGCGCGCTGACTGCGGGGGCTGCGGCCTCGGGATTCGGGACATTCACCATGATGCGCGGTGCGCCGCCCAGTGTGCGGGGCATCTGGCGGCCAGGCGCGGCGGGAGCCGGAGCGCCTTGCGGTGCTGCTGCCGGGGCGGGACGAGAAGCCTGAGGCGCTGGTGCCGGAGGTGCAGGCGGTGCCTGCTGAGCCACGTGGGCCTGTGGCGCAGCCTGACGAGGTTGCGGAGCCGCAGGAGCCTGTGGGGCCGATGCCGGTGCCACCTTCTGCAAGGGTTGAGGAGCCGCGGCTTGAGGCTGCGGGGCCTTCACCAGTTGGCACAATTTTATTAATGTGAGTTCCACCAGCAACTGCTTGCTGCTGGCGTTGCGGTAATTCAAGTCACAGGTGTTGCACAGGTCCAGCGCACGATAATAAAACGCCGGCGTCAACTTGGCGCTCTGTTCGCCATAGCGCTGGGCTACCTCGTCGTTCATCTCCAACAGGCGACGCGTCTTGGGAGTGCTGGCCACCATCAGGTCGCGCAGGTGCTGAGCCAGGCCATTGATGAAGAACTGCGAGTCAAAACCCTTGTCGCGGATTTCCTTATAGATGAGCAGGGCCTCGTTGACATCCCCCGTGAGGAACATCTCCACCAGGCGGAAGTAGTAGTCATAGTCTAGCACGTTGAGGTTGTCGAGGGCGCTCTGGTAGGTGATGTGCCCCTCGGTGGAAGCCGCCACCTGGTCAAAGATGGACAGCGCGTCACGCAGGGCGCCGTCGGCCTTTTGGGCGATGACGTTGAGCGCCGCGGGCTCGGCCTCGATGTTCTCCTGCTGGCATACGTACTGGAGTTGCTGCACGATGTCGGGCACGGTAATGCGTGCGAAGTCATAAATCTGGCAGCGCGACAGGATGGTGGGGATGACCTTCTGCTTCTCGGTGGTGGCGAGGATGAAGATGGCATATTCGGGCGGCTCTTCCAGCGTCTTGAGGAAGGCGTTGAAGGCCGCCTGTGAGAGCATGTGGACCTCATCAATGATGAAGACGCGGTAGCGGCCGGTTTGCGGCGGGATACGCACCTGCTCGGTCAAATCGCGGATGTTGTCCACACTGTTGTTGGACGCGGCATCCAACTCGTTGATGTTGTAGGAGCGCTGGTCATTGAATGCCTTGCATGACGGGCACTCGTTGCAAGCCTCGCCCTCGGCCGTCGGGTGCTCACAGTTAATGGTCTTGGCAAAGATTCGGGCACACGTCGTCTTGCCCACACCGCGAGGGCCACAGAAGAGGTAGGCATGGGCCAACCTGCCGCTGACAATCGCCGTCTTCAACGTGTGGGTCAGTGACTGCTGCCCCACAACGCTGCGAAACGTCGAGGGCCTGTACTTGCGCGCCGAAACGATATATTTTTCACTCATTGGATTACTATTATGGTCTATATCTCCAGACTGCAAAGATAATAAAAAACCTCCAATTCCACCCCGCCCAAGGCGATAATTTTATCTGATTCTTCAGAAGCGGATGCCTGCCAGAACGGTACAGTCCAGAAGAGAACCCGTGAAGAAAAAGTTGTCGGTCGTGTAGTGGTGGATATCGGTGTAACTCTGTATTCCCAGGAAGAAGCGGTTCAGGTTATAGACCGCGCCCATGCGAGCGCGCAGGTTGATGGACCAACGGCTGGCCTTCTGCTCATGTTGAGTGGCGAGCATGTGGCGATAGCCCGTGTAGGGGGTCACCGTGAGGTTGAGCAGCCATTTCTTGCCCAGCACCCAGTTGTGGCCATAACCAAACATCAGGCAATAGTCATTATACAGGAAATGCGGCATCTCGACATTCTCGGGCAGATTGTCGCGCACTATCTGCGGAAACTCTGAGGCATCAAGACTCATGTCACGGTGCTGCAGGCAGAAGCCGACAATGAAGGAGCCAGCACTGCGTTTCTGGTACTTGGAGAAACAGTAGGCCGCGGCCTGGGCATAACGCCGGTTATTGAGAAAGTAGTATGCACTCATGCCGTAGGCCTTGCGCTTCATGCCACCAAAGTCATTGATGGTGCCCTTGTATTTCTCGCCGCCCGTTTGCCGGTACTTGAAGATGGTCTTACCCGTGTTTTCCATATAGTAAGCATCGGCGGCAAACCTCGCGCAGGTGAAAAAGAAGTCCAACTTCTTGGAATGAGTGCCGCCATGAATCCAGTCCGACACACCCATCGTGTAACCCACGCTCACCGCCATGAACGACAACTGGATACCAAGGTTGGACGTCAGATTGCTGCGTGTGAAGATGTGCATGTTCTTGACAGGCTCGCCGCCATAGGTATCGGCCCAGTTCATCGACTTGAGCATCAGTTTCCAGTTCTTACCCGTACTCACCACATAGGCCGTATCATAACTGTTGAAAGCCTTGTCGCCCCACTTGTAGACCTTCCAGCAGAAATCGATGAAAGCCGGATAGTCGATTGTACCGCCATCAAGGTCAACCTTGCCGTGCATGAGGGCGCGCCACCAGTAGCCCTTGTCATGGATGGTATCGTAGGGCTCGTTCTTCTTATCTTCGATGTGCTGCTCAACCCGGTGTTTAAACTGCTGAAACCTGTTCATATGGACAACCGTATCCACCGGCGCCACCGTATCGACAGGCACATCCTGCGCCCCCGCCGTGAGCGTCATCCAGGCAACCAGCAAGAACAATATGTAGGGCAATCGTTTCATTTCAACCACAAAGGTAATACTTTTTTCCAAAACAACACCCTTCGGCCAAAACTCACCGTCACAAGATGCCATCATCGGGGAACGTTTCAACGCAATACGGCGCCCAAAGTCATCTTCGCAAGCGTCCCCGATAGCGACATTTTTGAAAAAAAGAGAGTCATTATTGCACATTTTTGATAAAAAGTGTATTTTTGTGCCTTGATTAGAGAACATAAACCTGAACATATTAAGAGACAGTGCAATGAAAAATATCCTGATCATCGGCTCAACGGGCCAAATCGGTTCGGAGCTGACAATGAAGTTGAGAGGCATCTACACGGGTAATGTGGTGGCCGGTTACATCCCCGGCGCTGAGCCCAAGGGCGAACTCGCTGAGAGCGGCCCCTCGGAAATCGTTGACATCACCAATGCCCAGCAGATTGGCGCCGTGGTGGACAAGTACAATATCGACACCATCTACAACCTGGCAGCCCTGCTGAGCGCCGTGGCCGAGAACAAGCCTCAGCTGGCATGGCACATCGGCATTGATGGCCTGATGAACGTGCTGGAAGTTTCACGCGAAAAGAAATGCGCCGTGTTCACCCCGAGCAGCATCGGTTCCTTCGGCCCCAACGCCCCCAAGGACGGCACGCCCCAGGATACCATCCAGCAGCCGCGCACGATGTATGGTGTGACCAAGGTCACCGGTGAGTTGTTGAGCAACTACTACGCCCTCAAGTTCGGTGTTGACACCCGTTCGGTGCGCTTCCCCGGCCTGATCAGTTACGTCACCCCTCCGGGCGGCGGCACGACCGACTATGCTGTTGACATCTACTACAGCGCCGTTCAAGGCAAGAAATTCATCTGCCCCATCGCCGCCGGCACCTTGATGGACATGATGTACATGCCCGACGCCCTGCGCGCCGCCATCGAAATCATGGAGGCCGACGCTTCGCGCCTGGTACACCGCAACTCGTTCAACATCGCGTCGATGAGTTTTGACCCCGAAGTCATCTACCATAAAATCAAGGAGTACATTCCCGAGTTTGAGATGGAATATGACGTCGACCCGCTGCGCCAGGGCATCGCCGACAGCTGGCCCAACAAGCTGGACGACACCTGCGCCCGCGTCGAGTGGGATTGGAAGCCCGAGTATGACCTCGACGCCATGACCAAGGACATGATTGAGAAACTCCGCATCAAATTCGGACTTAACAAGTAATACATACCTCTGACGATGAAAAAGATACTGCTCCTGACTTGCTGTGCCATGTGTCTGCTCCTGAGCGGATGCGGCAGCAGTTACAAACTGGCCAAGGATTACCAGACCCACGACAGTTTCGGCTACCTCGTCTTTGTGAGTGAGTCGGGTAAGCAGTACGACGACCTGTGGGTCAACATCTCGGGGCTGAAAAAGACATTTCTGGCATCGACGGCACAAATTGTTGACGGCGAGGTCCAGGGCATGCGCTACGGCGCCCAGCAAGGCACCCGACGGGTCATGGTGCGACAGCAAAACGACCGGCTGCTATTCCAAGAAATTGTGGAAATCAGAGCCGGAGAGGACACCATCATCAAGTTCAAGGATTGATGGTTTCCAGTCAGGCCATCCCGTTGTTCAAATGACATCAACAACGAGTCGCCAACGCTGAAAAATATTCATTAGCCTCTGCACACTGTCGTGCGGAGGCTAATTTTCTCTGATAGAGAATGATGAATTGGCTCATTTTTGCTGATTACTTGTGATTTCTCACGAGAATCCGCTATATTTGCAAAGAATTAGAATCAATAACCAAATTAATGGCTTTACTGCTTATGAAAAAGACGCTGCCACTTCTTGCCGTGCTCTTTGTCGGCATCGCGGCACAAGCCGCGCTCCCCGACGCGGTCTCCAACACCGACACTTCGTCGCCCAGATACACCTTCGACACCGCCACAGGCGCCTTGACGCTCAACTGGGGCGAGTTCAACAACTGGGACTCGTGGGGAAACGACGTGGTTAACACAGCCGTCAAGAGCGTCACTGCCACGAGCGAGGTGAATTTCACCGGCGACTGCTCACAACTGTTCTATAATTTCAATCATTGCGAAAGCATGGACCTGAACCGCGTCAACACCAGCGAGATGACAAATGCCAACAGGATGTTCCGCGGTTGCTCCAGCCTGACATCACTTGACCTGACGGGCTGGGACGTCACCAATGTGACCGACATGTTTGAAATGTTCCGCGACTGCGACAGTCTCACTTCGCTCAACCTGTCAGGCTGGAACACCGTCAACGTCCTCGACATGGGCTTAATGTTCTGCTACTGCCTGAGTCTCACCTCACTCGACATCACAGGCTGGGACACCTCCAATGTCATCGACATGTACTACATGTTCAATCGTTGTCAGAACTTAACTTCACTCGACCTCTCGGGTTTCAACACCGCCAATGTCTCCAGTATGACCCAGATGTTCTATGGTTGCAGGCGGCTGTCCTCTCTCAACCTCTCAGGCTGGGATACAAGCAAGGTGATGACCATGATAGCCATGTTCTCGGGTTGCTCAAGTCTCACCTCGCTCGACCTCTCGAGCTGGAATACTGCCCGCGTCATCGCCATGAACGACATGTTCAACGGTTGCGAGAACTTGACCTCGCTTAATATTTCGGACTGGAACACCACCGGTGTCAACGACATGCAGAGTATGTTCTCGGGCTGCGCAGGGCTGACCTCGCTTGACATCTCGGGCTGGAACACCCTCAACACCTGGTACATGACCAACATGTTTGCCGGCTGCACGAGCCTGACCACCATCTATGCCGGAGCAGGATGGACCACCGAAAACGTCTATGGTGAATGGGGCGAAGGACTCTTCACTAACTGCACCGCACTGGTGGGAGGAAAGGGAACCCCCTATGACGAGAGCCACACCGACAAGACCTATGCCCGCATCGACGGCGGCCCAGACAGCCCCGGTTACTTCACCGCCAAGTCCGCAGCCATGCGCGGCGACGTGAACAGCGACAAAGTCGTAAACATCAGCGATGTGACCAGCCTTATCAACTATGTGCTCTCGAGTGACGCTTCGACAATCAATCTTGAAGCCGCCGATTGTAACCAAGACACCCAAGTCAACATCAGCGACGTGACCGCCCTCATCAATTACATAGTCAACCAAACCTGGTGAACAGGTGGCAGTAACAACAAGGGCTTGAGGCAATTAAGTCTCAAGCCCTTGTTGTTCTCCTTGAATTTGTCACGTCAGCCGCGCAGGATGTCAATGAGGTCGGCCACACCCTGGGTGGCGGGCTTGGCGATGACATGAACCCAACTGGGCACGCTGGCGGGGCGAGGATCGATGTAGTAGATGGGCACACCGCGCTTCACGTACTGGATGAGCGCTGCAGCCGGATAGACCACCAGTGAAGTGCCGATGACGACAAAGATGTCGGCATCATGGGCCAACTGGGCTGCCGCTTCCATGTTGGGGACCGCTTCGCCAAAGAACACGATGTGCGGCCTCACGTGGTCGCCATAGGGGTCCAGCGTGTCGACACTGGTCTCAATGCCCTTGTCGCTCAACTCGTCGCACGGCAAAGTGTACTCGCGCTCCTCATGACGCAGCGAACGCACCTTCATCAACTCACCGTGCAGGTGCAGCACGCTGCTGCTCCCAGCGCGCTCGTGCAGGTCATCCACATTCTGGGTGATTACCCTCACGTCATAGTCCTTCTCCAATTCCACTAGCCCCAGGTGAGCGGCATTGGGATTGGCGTCCAACAGCTTCTTGCGCAGCATGTTGTAGAAGTCATGAATCAGAGCGGGGTCGCGCAGAAAACCCTCGTGGCTGGCGACATCCATAACGGGATAATTCTCCCACAGGCCATCGGCATCACGGAAGGTCTTGATACCACTCTCGGCGCTGATGCCAGCACCCGTCGAAATCACTAATTTCTTCTTGCTCATAGTCGTTGAGTTATTGGGTTGGTTAATCAACTTGTTATCACTATTGTGATAGCAAAAATAATAAAAATTTTCCAAAAACATACATCCCAATCACATAAATCACTATCTTTGCACCGTTTTTTTAAAATATCGACAATTATTCAATGGATAAACTGAGTTACGCATTAGGCTTGAGCATGGGTGGAAACTTTATTGGCTCAGGCGTCAAGAGACTGGATATCAACGACTTTGCTGATGGCATGAGAGCCATTTATGAAGGCGCGGAGCAGAAGATGACCTTCGACGAGGCAAAGCAAATCGTCACCGAATACTTCACCAATCTCGAGAAAGAAGGCGCCGAACAAAACGAGCGTCTCGGTCGCGAGTACCTGGAGCAGAACAAGAACAACGAGGGTGTGAAAGTCACCGCAAGCGGCCTCCAGTATCAGGTCATCAAGGAAGGCGAAGGCCTCCAGCCCGGCCCCGAAGATGTGGTTACCGTGCACTACACCGGCAAGTTGATTGACGGTACCGTGTTCGACAGCAGCGTTGAACGCGGCGAGCCCGCCACCTTTGCCGTCGGCCAGGTGATTCCCGGCTGGGTAGAAGGTCTGCAACTGATGCGCGAGGGTGCTGCCTACAGGCTCTTCATCCCCTCCAACCTTGCCTATGGCCCCCACGGCACTGGTCCCATCCAGCCCAACTCGACCCTCATCTTTGACGTTCAACTGCTCAAGGTTGAGAAGAAGTAAAAACATCAGCAACCAAATTCAATCACGACATTTTTTATTTGAAACAATGAAGAAGTTTTTTGCTATCGCAATGGCTGCCATGCTCATGACGGGCATGGTCGGCTGCAAGAATAATGCAACAAGCAACGAGACCACCGAGGAGGCCACCAACACCGAGATGCCCCAGATCAAGGACAACCTGACCCTCGGTCGCGAGTTCCTGGCCGAGAATGCCAAGAACGACAGCGTCCAGGTCACCAAGAGCGGTCTCCAGTACATGGTTTTGAAAGAGGGTAACGGTGTCAAGCCCGATTCCACCGACCAGGTGACCGTGCACTACACCGGACGTCTCATCGACGGCAAGGTTTTCGACAGCAGCGTGGAGCGCGGTGAGCCCGCCACCTTCGCCCTGAATCAGGTGATTCCCGGTTGGACCGAGGGCCTCCAACTGATGAGTGAGGGCAGCAAGTACCGCCTGTTCATCCCCAGCGAGCTGGCCTATGGTGAAAAGGGTGCCGGCAGCGACATTCTCCCCAACAGTGCGCTCATCTTTGACGTTGAGCTCATCAAGGTCGAGAAGAACGCTCAGGGTGCGAACCAGGAAGTGAAAGAATAAACAACAATTCATATCAACATTACAATTCAAACAAAAAACCAAGTTTTATTATTATGAAGAAGATTTTAGCTTTTGCAGCAATCGGTCTGTTCATGATTGGTATGGCCAGCTGCAATCAGAAAGGTCCGGAAGTCAGCAAGGAAGCCCAGCAAGCAATGGACTCGTTGAGCATGATGTTAGGTGACCAGATTGGTGAGGGCATGGCTCAGCAGCTGTTGCAAGACTCCACCGTCAACCTGAACGAGGCATTCAAGGGTCTCGAGTTCGTCGCCAATGCCGACACCAGCAAGAGTTTCCAGGCCGGTCTGCAGATGGGTATGTACATCGGTCAACTCTATCAGGGCGTTCAGCAGCAACTCGGCGTGCCCATTAACCAGAGCCTGTTCATGAAGCACCTGCACGACGCCTTCACCTCGGCCAAGCCCATGAGCCAGGAAGAGATGATGAACAAGCAGGGCGAAATGCAGAAACAGCAGGAGCAGATTCAGGCCCTCCAGGAGCGCATCATGGCCATGTCACCCAAGGCTATCGAGAACAAGAAGAAGGGTGAGGAGTACATGGCTAAGCTGAAAAATCAAGGCTACACCTTCACCAAGAGCGGTATCGCCTACAAGGTGCTCAAGGAAGGTGAGGGCAAGAACTTCACTGCTCAAGACAACATCAAGGTGAACTACGTTGGTAAGCACCTCGACGGCACCGAGTTTGACAGGAGCCAGGAAGGCACCCCCGCCATCTTCAGTTGTGACCGTGTAGTTCCCGGTTTTGCCGAGATGCTGCAACTCATGAAGCCCGGTATGAAGGTTAACGTTGTTATCCCCAGCGACCTCGCTTACGGTCTGCAGGGTAACCGCGGTATCGAGGCCAACGAGACGCTGATTTTTGACCTGGAGACCCTGGGCATCGACGACAGCAAGCCTGCCACCCCCAAGACTCCCCAAATCAACATCCCCGCTCAGCCTAAGAAGTAATTCATAAGGCCGACACAAGAAACAAAAACGCCCTGCACAGCAGTTGTGCAGGGCGTTTTTTTTCAAAAAAACAAGGTACTTGCCAGAATCGGCATCCGACAGGTAAATACCACATAAGAATCGTTTTTACAGCACGGAACAGTCATCTACAGCCACAGGGTGAAGTCCTCGCGCTGCAGTTTGGGATTGGGGTTGAGGATGGCAATCTGGCCGTTGGTGTAGGTCTGGCCCATCGGCATGTGACGGCAGCAGGCGTCAAACAGGGCTGACATCGCTTCATCACGGTTGAGGTTGCGAACAATGAGCACACAGCCCTCATCCAGCAGCCGCTGCAGCACTGTGTCCTCAACGGGCCTGTTGACCAGCGCAAGCCGCATGCCGTCTCCTGCAGCCAGGAACTCATCGACCGCCACATTCACGTCATCATAGCACGCGACCCTTTCCAATTGAGTCTGCAGCACGCGCACGGCAAGCGGATGCTGCTCCAGCTGCGCGTCATAGAGATACAGCCGGCTGTGACGGCTTACCTCAATCATGGCGACACTCTCGATGCCCATTGCGGCGCCCACCTGCAGGATGTGCCGCGGATTGAAGAAATTGGTCACCCTGAACAACAGACGCGCTTCCCGCTCGCTGATGAGGTCCATTTCACGGCGTTGCCGGGGTGTCGTGCCAGCCTTAACGGTCGCTATCAAGGTGTGAATGCCATGATAGGCATAATAGGGCAGCCGCTGTCGCCACACGTTGCGGACAAAGCTGTAAGCGAAGGGAGAATGTATGCCGAAGCCGCCACTCCGATGGTGACGGCTCCAAGCAGTTAGATATCGTTTAAATTGAGACAACGCCTCAAGAGTTTTATTCTTCGGCGACGGCTTCATCGGCCTTCCTGCGGAAGCGGCTGCCGAACAGAGCATAGTTCAATGCGAGCAACAACAGCAGATAGATGACCACAACGGCAATCTTGGCCCACGTCTGCGTCTTGTCCACCTCGGCGGGAGCGAACTTGAAGTCAATCTTATGGTCGCCGGCGGGCAACTGCAGGGCGCGCAGAACGTAGTTCACGCGACCCATCTCCACCGGCTTGTCATCGACAGTCACCTGCCAGCCCCAGGGGAAATAAACCTCGCTGAAGACGGCCAGGCCGCCGGCAGCGCTGTGGCTCTGATAGGTCAGGTGATTGGGTGCGTAAGACGTCTCATAGATGGTGTCACCGGGCTGCACGGCCTTGGCCTCGCCCAGTTGCTGCTTGAACTTGGCGTCGGCAACGGCAGTGCGGGCGGGGTTGAAGTTGTTCAAGAAGGCCATCTCCTGGTCGGCATTCTTAACATAGGTGAGCGTATCCACAAACCAGGCGTTGCCCAGTGCGTCGGGATTGCGCTGTGCGGTCTGATCATCCACGATGACATAGCGTGTGTTGAGCATGTTGAGCACCTGGATGTTATTGTTCATGATCTGATTGTCAATCAGATCGTTGTAGCGAGACAACTTGGCGGCATGGTAACCACCGACGGTCTTGTGGAAGTAACTGGGCATCGCCTCACCGAAGTGTTGCACGTCCATCACGCGGTAGTTCATGTCCTTGTCTTGCAGAATCTGGGCATCGACGGGACGCATCTCGAACTTCTGCTCAGGGACGTCATAGCGTGAGGTGAAGGTATCGGAGTCCATGTAGCGCTTGTTCACAGCATACATGTCCACCAGCACGATGCCGGCGACAATGAGAGTCGCTGCCATCTCGTTGAGTTTGCCCTTCAAGGCGGCAAAGAGTATACCGCAACTCAGGAGCAAGATGAGCAGGCTGCGCCATGCGTCAGCGCTGACCAGGGCGCCACGCACGGCGGCGATGGCTGCGTCAACACTGGGGAATTGCTGAATCTGGCCCGATGCCACAAGTTGCTCATATTCTTCGGCCGAGTAATACCCGAATACATTGGGGAACAATGCCGATATCAGACACAGGACAGCACACAAGCCGAAGGAGAGGATCAATTCCACCTTGTGCTTGCGCCAGCCATCGGGCTCCTTGAAGAGTTCCCGCAAGCCCAGCACGGCAAGGATGGGCATTGCAATCTCGGCAACAACGAGGATTGACGCGACGGTGCGGAACTTGTTGTACATGGGGAAGTGGTCAATCATCCAACCGGTGAGCCACATCGCATTGTGGCCCCACGAGAGCAGGATGCTGATGATGGTGGCAATCAACAAGGCCCATTTCACGGGACCCTTGACAATCAGGCAGCCCAGCAGGAACAAGGCAAAGATGAGCGCTCCGACATACACCGGGCCATTGGTCATCGGCTGGTCGCCGAAGTACTGCGGGAACTGGCTCAGGATCTGCATGTCCTGTGACTCGATTTCGCCCGATTCCACCTTCTTCTCGGCAGCCTTGGTTTCGCTCAGGGCGAGCATGCGGTTGGCACCGTGCTCGGGCTTGATGGTGGCACCACCCTTGCAGTTGGGGATGAGCAGGGTCATTGTCTCGTCGATGCCGTAACTCCACTTGGTGATATAGTCCTTGTCCAGACCGCCCTTGGTGGCCTGGGCGGCAGCGGCGTCATCGCCCTTAGGCGTGAGTTCGCTGTGACCGCCGCGCATGGTCTCCTGAGTGTACTTGTAGGTCATCAACAGGTTGGGCGAGTTGGCCGCCAAGGCCAGCCCAGCAGCAACGATGAGCACCGCGGTGGCGATGAGCCAGCGCTTCAACTGCTTGTCCATGATAGCCTTGACCAAGAAAGCGATAACCAGAGGCACGATGATAAACATCGAGTAATAGGTCATCTGCACGTGGTTGCTGGCCAGTTGCAAGGCGGCAAAGAAGGCGGCAACAGCCATACCTCCCAAATACTTGCCACGGTAGCACCACACAATACCGGCAATGGTGGGCGGGATATAGGCCAGCACCATCAGTTTCCAGATGTGGCCCGCACCCATCAGGATGAAGAAGTAACTCGAGAAGGCATACCCGATGGCACCCAGCACGGCATAGTACCACTTGACCTTGAACGCCAGCATTAGCAGGAAGAAGCCCAGCATGAGGATGAATAACCAACTCACGGGCGTCGGGAAATAGAGGCGGTAGAGGGCCGATGCCGGATTCAGCATCGTTGTGCCCTGGTAGGACGGCGCGATCTGGAAGGTCGGCATACCGCCGAACAGGGCGTCGGTCCACCACGACTTCTCGCCGGTCTGTTGTTCAAAGGCTGTAATCTCCTGGCCGTTGGCAACACCCTGCATCACGTCATGCTGTTGCAGGACATCGCCATTCACGTCATTGGGATAAAAATAAATCCAAGAGATGGCGGCAAACACCACCACCGCAATCACAAAATGGATCACATCGCCAAGCGACAGCGACCCGACCAGTTTCTTGTCTAAATTACTCTTCATTATTGTCATTGATTAATATTTCTTCATTCATGAGAGACAACCCTTGACAACGGCCACGCGTTGTTGTCAAGGTTGTCCCTCAATTTGGTTGCTGATGTTCTGGAGAATCAGAACTCGGTGAAGGACAAGGGCATCGTGTCCTTGAAACTGTCGAGGATATAGATTTTCTCCTTGCCGGCCAGAATCAGTTCGATGGGATGGCCGTTCTTCTCAAACTCCAGGAAAGCCTGGCGGCACACGCCGCAGGGTGCAGTCGGCTCCACAACAAACTCGTCGCGGGTGAAAGAAGTGATTGCAACCGACTTGACGGGAACACCAGGGAATTTGGCACCGGCGGCATAGAGAGCGGCGCGCTCGCCACAGATGCCCGCAAAAGCCGCATTCTCCTGATTTGCACCGATAAACACCTCGCCATTGTCGAGCAGCAACGCCGCCCCGACCTTGAAGTTACTGTATGGCGAATAGGAGTGAGAAGTGGCCTCTCGAGCGAGGTCAACTAATTTTTTTTGCTCCTCGGTTAGTTCATTATAAGAATAAACCCTTACCTTTGTGGTGATTTTCTTTTCAGTCATGAATAAAATTATGAGTTTTTACTTTGAACGCAAAATTATAAATTTTCTTCCGATAAACAAGCGAATATTGCTTTTTTGCTTGATTTTTGGGCTGTTTTGCAGTTTTTCAGCATTTTCACAGGCCTCCCGACAGGATTATTTGGACTATATCGAGCGTTACAAGCCCGTAGCATTAAAATATGAAAAGGAATTTGGTGTCCCTGCATGCATCACACTCGCCCAGGGCATTCTCGAGAGTTATGCCGGCAAAAGCCGCATGGCTATAGAAGCCAACAACCACTTCGGCATCAAAGCCTATCACTGGAAAGGTGAGACCTACGGCGCCTGTGACTCCCTCAAGCAGGTGGGCTACCGCAAGTACGGCTCACCCGAGGACTCCTTCCTGGACCATGCCAAGTTCCTCAAGGGGCCGCGCTACAGCGTCCTCTATGAGTTTGAGGTGACAGACTACCGCAGTTGGGCCCAGGGATTGCGCGACTGCGGTTATGCCGAGGACGTCAACTATCCCGCCAAACTCATCAGCATCATCGAGCGATATGAGCTGTATGCCATCAACGGCGGCGGTCGCATGGATGGCACGGTCAGCCAGACGGTGGCCCAGGTCGAAGTTGAAGAAAGCGTTGAGAGCAGCGAAAACAGCCGCTGGCACCACCGCAAACGCCGTAGCCGCAGCGAGCAACCCGTGGCACAGGAAGTGAGCCAGCAACAGCAGTCCTACACGCCCATGCGCCAGGGCCGCGTCCTCTCCAGCGCCGACAACGACTGACAATCGAAAAAAAAACGTGAAAAGTGTTCCGCATTTCACGTTTTTTTTAGACCTTTGTGGGCAATTAAGATATACTATTAATGTCAAACCTTTTAAAATAGATTTTTATCATGTTCGGAAAATTTCAGGAACATCTCCAGAAGGAGCTCGCCGACATCCAGGCTGCCGGTTTGTACAAGAATGAACGTATCATCACCACGCCGCAGCGCGCCGACATCAAGGTGAAGCCCAATGACGAGGTGCTGAACTTCTGCGCTAACAACTATCTGGGACTGAGCGACAACAGCCGCCTGATCAAGGCCGCTACCGAGACCATGTTCCACCACGGCTACGGTATGTCATCGGTGCGCTTCATCTGCGGTACCAGTGATATCCACAAGGAACTTGAGGCTGCCATCGCCGACTATTTCCACACCGAGGATGCCATCCTCTACGGCTCATGCTTCGATGCCAATGGCGGTCTGTTCGAGGCCCTGTTGACCGAGGAGGATGCCATCATCAGCGACTCGCTGAACCATGCTTCGATCATCGACGGCGTGCGCCTGTGCAAGGCAAAACGCTACCGCTATGCCAACGCTGACATGGGCGAACTTGAGGAGTGCCTCAAGCAGGCTCAGGAGCAGCGCTTCCGCATCATCGCTACCGACGGCGTCTTCTCGATGGACGGCAACGTGGCTCCCATGGACAAGATCTGTGACCTGGCCGAGAAATATGACGCCATGGTGATGGTGGATGAGTCACACTCGGCAGGTGTCGTTGGCCCGACTGGCCACGGTGTAGCCGAGCAGTTCAACATCTATGGCCGCATCGACGTCTTCACCGGTACGCTGGGCAAGGCCTTTGGCGGTGCCATGGGTGGTTTCACCACTGGCCGCAAGGAGATTATCGACATGCTGCGTCAGCGCTCACGTCCCTACCTGTTCAGCAACAGCATCGCTCCCGGCATCGTTGGTGCCAGCATCGAGATGTTCAAGATGCTCAAGGAGAGCAACGCCCTGCACGACAAGTTGGTCGACAACGTGAACTACTTCCGCGACAAGATGATTGAGGCAGGCTTCGACATCAAGCCCACTCAGAGCGCTATCTGCGCCGTGATGCTCTACGACGCCAAGTTGTCGCAGGACTTCGCTGCCGAACTGCAGAAGGAAGGCATCTACGTTACCGGTTTCTACTATCCCGTTGTGCCCAAGGGCCAGGCCCGCATCCGCGTGCAGGTATCGGCCGGTCACGAGCGTGAGCACCTCGACAAGTGCATCAACGCCTTCATCAAGATCGGCAAGCAGATGGGGATTATTAAGTAAGACGTTAGACCTTAGACGTTAGACGTTAGACTTTAGGCTTTAGGCTTTAGACTTTAGGCTTTAGACTTTAGACCTTAGACTCGCCTTGAGAAGGATGCGGATGCCATCTAAAGTCTAATATCTGAAGTCAAACAACCAGAAACTAAACAGGCAATCATTATAACACCCAGAAAAAACCTCACGTTGACGGGCGCAGGTGCATTCACCCGCGACCGTCTTTTTTCGACATGCTACAAATACTCCTTAACATTTCAACAAGTAATCATTCTGAAGGTCTGTAGAGACGCAAAATCTTGCGTCTCCAATCGTTAGGCTTCACCTAAATGCCACCCTTGAGACGCAAAATTTTGCGTCTTTACAATGCGGGTGAATTGAGATTTCCACATGCTGTTACAGGCGGGATTTCTCGTCGTTGCCGGCACCGGTGCCCTTGTACTTGCTGCGGGTGACATTGAAGTTGTAGGTCACGGTCATGCCGATGGTGCGGTCAAAGTTGTAGCAATCCTTGGTGAAATTGGTGCCGATGCCATAGGTCGTCCATCGTTCTTGGCTTGTCTTGAAAATGTCGTCGGCATAGAGGTTGACCAGCAGCGCCTTGTTGAAGAAGGATTTGTTGATACGCGCCCCGACCGTCCAATAGTGCTTGACGCTCTGGAACTCGTCATCGGCATCACTTGCGACACGCACTCCCAGTACTGCTGTCCAGGAATGAGGAAGAATAAAGGTGTTCCTCAGTTCAAACCGCCACAACGGCCTGTGATGTGTCAAACGAGAGCCATACTGCTCTGCATCAAAGAAGACCTTGTTGAAACTCAGCGTCATCGTGGGCCGATAGACACCGAATCGAGGTGCAGCTACCAGCGAGGCAAACAAGCGCTGAGCATCACCATAGTTGCGGGTACACAGCAGGGCATAACGCTTGTCCTGCTCCAACACGGGTACCCAGCACATGGTGCTCTGGCTGTAGGTGTAGCGCACCTGCAGGCTCAGCCACGAGTAAATGGCCGACATCTCCAAACGGTGGTTCAGCTGCGGGCGCAACAACGGATTGCCACCCTCGTAGGTGTAACGGTTATCATACTGGATGAAATTGCGCAACTGGAAATAACTGGGGCGGTCGATACGGCGGCTATAGTTCAGTTGCCAGTTCCACTTATCCTTCTTCCATGCGACGGAGGCATTGGGGAACCAGTCATTATAGGTGCGGCTGGGTTCTTCCTCACGGATGCCCGACGAATAGTAGTCGGAGTTGATGTGCTCAAAGCGCAGTCCGGCGCCGAAGGTAAAATTGCCCACGGTGAAGTCATACTCGGCAAAGCCCGCACTATTGTTCTCGCGGATGCGCGTGTCGGATGATAAATGGGATTGATCGTCATTGGAATAGGTGCCGTCGGTGCGGGTAAAGGTCAACTCGGTGCCGATGCTGGCGGTACCTTTCCACAGGGGGTGACTCAGGATGAGTTTGCCGGCGGTCATCTGGTTACGCTGGCGGCTCTGGGTAAGCACATGGCGGTCATCAAGTTCACCGCTTAGTTCAGTGCGTTCATCAGTATTGCGTTCATTGCGACAATACCAAGTGCCGTTAAAATCGATTGACAGTTGGCCCACCTTGCCCACATAATACATATTGACATCGTGCAACGGATTTTGTTTGCGGTTGACAAGGGCATCATACCAGACGCTGCCCTCAAGCATACCGTTGTTCCATATCTGTTGCTCACCGATGACGCTGCTATTCTTGATGTTGACACCGCTCACGGTGTAAGAGGCACCCAGCGAATGGTTGTCGTTGATATCGTAATTGAAGCCTACTTGCTCATAATGCGACTTGCTGCGGAATTTGGTGTCGCCCGTCTGGTCAACATGCACTGTGCCATCCTCCAAGAACAAGTCATTATTGATATCATTGTCCTCACCCATCCACGCGCTACGCCAGTAACCCTCGGCAAACAATTCCAGGCCGTGAGTGCGGTATTTCACGTTAATATCCTGATAGCCGCCCCACTCGTGGTTGTTACGCACGTTGGTAATAGTGCTGACACTGAAGCCGTCTCCTTGGGGCTTGACCGTGTAGATGCGGATAACCGACGACACATTCTTTTTGTATCGGGCACCTGGGCTCGTGATCACATCGATGGACTTGATGTCGCCCGACTTGAGGCGCGACAACTCGGTATTGCTCTGAATCGGGCGGTTATTGATGTAGATGAGCGGTGTGCCACTGCCAAAAACGCTCACTTGGCCGTCGCCCTTGACATCGACACGGGGCAACTGTCCCAGCACGTCAATACCCGTACCCATGTCGCTGAGCACCGTGCCCACAACATTCACCGTCATGCCACCAGTGGTCATCTGGTACTGGGGACGCTCCCCCTTGACGGTGACACTGCCAAGGGTGTATTGGTCGGGCTGCATTTTGATGGTGCCCAGGTGAGGGGTCTTGCAGTGGCGATAGACGGGGCGGTAACCGACGTAGGTGATGCGGGCGAGGACGCCGCTCTGGTCACATGGGATGACGAACAGACCGCTCTCGTTGGTCACGCCGCCAGTGATGAGGGTGGAGTCGCTCAGCGAGAGCAGGGCGACGTTGGCGTAGGGCAACGGCTGGCCCGTCTCGTCGAGGACGGTGCCCTTGTAGCGCGTGGAGGTTTTCTGCGGGCACTCGACGGCGATTTCCGTGCCCTGCACAGTCATCTTGATGGGATAGAAACCGATCAGTTGCTGGATGGCATCGGGCACCGACTTGTTCTTGACCGAAGTCGTCACCCTGAAGTCCTCCAACTCATTGTAGAGAAAACTGATGTTGTATTCCCCACCCCGCTCGTTGAGCCACTTGAGCGCCTCGCTCATCGACACGTCATTGAACGTCCGCGTCACCCGCTGCCCAAAGACGGGAGAAAACAAAGATAGAACTGATAGAAAGAATACCGTATATAATTGTTTCATGCTTTTTTATCTGAGTTTTTATTTGACAATAGAAAATTTTCATGTATTTTTGTATTCATAATCAAAGCCATTCCTATTATGACACCAATACAATTAAACGCAGAAATATATCGTGCTATGGGCGTGATAGCAGAAGACGAAGCACTGCTTAAACGTGCTGTAAGATATCTGAAGAAACTGGCGGCCCAAAAGCAAGAAGAAGATTCGCAGATGACAAAAGAGGAGTTTTTTGCCCGTGTGGATGAAGCCAAGCAAGAAATAACCGATGGCAAGGGCCGCTCATTTACCAATATTGAAGAGTTGGACCGACACATCCGCAGCCTATGAAATACAATGTAATCATTGCTCCCAAGGCTGAAGAAGACCTGAAACACCTGCTTACTAATGAGCCAAAGGCTTATCAGTAAGCCATCACCCTCATTGGTGAACTTTATGAGCATCCACGAGCGGGAACAGGTAAACCCGAGCCACTTGCCGGTGACCGTTCGGGCCAATGGAGCCGTCGAATCAGCAAGAGGCACCGATTGGTCTACGAAATTCAAGATACTGAAGTCATTGTGCTTGTTCTCACAGCCTACGGGCATTATGGTGACAAATAGCGTTTGAGCAACACCCTTATTCCAGCCTCTCGCTGTCGCTGGTGAGAGGGTGGATTGCATTGGGTGATATGTTGAAGCCATTTTCTGCATTGAGTGCGGCATTTGGGTCAATATCCCATGCGCGAGGTGTCAACAGCCTTGGTCTTCTTCTCCTTGAAGTTGCCGATACGGTAGATGACAGTTAACGAATAGGTGGTGTAGGGCATCCACAGACGCATGGCATAGTCCTGATTGGCTATGCAGGAGTGCGTGTTGATGTGAGCATTCAGGATGTTGTCACCTTGCGCGACAAAACTCCACTTACCGTTGCCGGAGGTATAACGGAGTGTCGCATTGAGCCGCAGCAGCGGATCGATGTCATAGACACCTTGGATGGCCTTGGTCTGGAAAAACGGATTCAGGATAAACTGAATATTGTGCCGTGAAGACAGTTTAGCCGCAACCATACCACCCAATATTCCCGAAAGGAAGGTGCGATCAATAGGCAGGTCAAAGAAACTGTCCGTTTTATCGTGGCGATAGAGGGCCGTAGCCATGACGTTGCCGTTGAGCCAGCCACCAACACGAAATTGCGCCGAGGCTTGCAGGCCGAAGTAGTTGGAATAGTCAAAATTGGTCTCCTTCATCACAACGGCCATGCGGTCTGACGGCTGATAGGCCATCTGCACGAAATAGTCGGGCTCCAACATGGCGAAGGCCGAGAAGGTGTATTTGCGGTTGAGTTGCCACATCAAGTTGAAGTCATATTTT
Organism: Sodaliphilus sp.; assembly: GCA_045541835.1. Classification (GTDB taxonomy): domain Bacteria; phylum Bacteroidota; class Bacteroidia; order Bacteroidales; family Muribaculaceae; genus Sodaliphilus. The sequence continues at coordinate 72,590 of JAZQJW010000030.1, forward strand.
GACATCGGTTTCAGGTCGGGATTACCCCATATCTCGCTGTAGGCCGATGCGTAGTAGATGCTGCTCATCGTGCCCCAGTAACTTGGATAGATGGCCTGACTGCTGATGCCAAAGTTGAGCATGTTCTTGTCATTGATATTCCACATGGCATTGAACTGCGGATAAATGCGCCACTCGTTCCATTTGGTGGCGTGATACTGCTCGGCTGTCACCGATGTTTCAAGACTCAACGACTCGCCAATTTGTTTGCTCACTCCGACATAGCCATTCATGATGCGCTCGTCGTAGTTAACGTGTGAGGTGGCATCGGGCAGGGGTTGGCGATTTGCATCGAGGGTGGTCTGATAACTATTGTTATTGGTGAACTGCACTTTGCCGCCATAACTCAGTTCCCAACCTCTCGGCAAGGTGTGGGTTTGGTCTGCTGTAAAGAGCCACTTGCTCACCTTCTGGCGACTATCGACATAAAGGTTGCGGCTGATGTCGTACAACTCGCCGTCAAGGTTCTGTGTCCGGGGTTCCTGATAGTTGGTATAGGAAACGCCGAGTTGCAAGCCGAACGGAGCCGAATAACTGGCATCAACGTTGTGCAGATACTCGTGTTGACGGGAGTGCTGTATGGATTGCGCCGTGCCTGTCGTGGTGTTGGTGGAACGGGTGGAGTTCCATTGTCCCGTGTAGGCCAGGCTCAGGCGATGATTGGCCGCGATGGCATAGTCTATACCCATGCGATAATCATGGCTTAAGCCCTCGCTGCGGTTGCGGGTCTTGTCACTGTAGTACACACGTTGACCATTGAGAGGATGGTTGGCCTCGTGCTCCACCTGTCCATAGCCCGTGCCATCGGTGAACTTGTAAGACGCGTCTATGCCCAACTTTCCATGATTATAGATGATGCTGCCGCCCGCAAAGCCTGTGCCATATTTGCTCTGCTGCCAACCACCCTTCAACTGCCCTGAAAATTGGTTTGTGCCAGCGAAATCTTTCGTTACAATGTTGATAGCCATCCCGCGCACATGGTACCTGGCTGGAGCCGACGGCATCACCTCGGCTTTGGACAGTTGTGCGGCAGGCATCTGCTTCAACCGCTCCACCACTTGCTCGGCACTTAGCGTTGTTGGCTTGCCGTTGATGATGAGTGTTGCCGATTGCCCTGCAAAGGACAGTCCGTCTCCGCCGTCCGTCACACCTGGAATACGGGTCAAGGCTTCGTAGGCATCATCGGCTGGCAGAATTTCCAACAGTTGCGGCATGTTGTATGTCAAGTGTCCGTTTTCAGACTTAACGATCGGCCGTTCGCCCTTGACGGTGACGCTGCCCAGAGTGTATTGGTCGGGCTGCATTTTGATGGTGCCCAGGTGAGGGGTCTTGCAGTGGCGATAGACAGGGCGGTAGCCCACATAGGTAATGCGGGCGAGCACGCCCTGTTGGTCACAGGGGATGACGAAAAGGCCGCTCTCGTTGGTCACGCCGCCGGTGATGAGGGTGGAGTCGCGTGGCGAGAGCAGAGCAACATTGGCATAGGGCAACGGCTGGCCCGTCTCGTCGAGGACGGTGCCCTTGTAGCGCGTGGAGGCCTTCTGCGGGCACTCGACGGCGATTTCCTTGCCTTGCACGGTCATCTTGACGGGATAAAAGCCTATCATCTGTTGGATGGCATCGGGCACCGACTTGTTCTTGACCGAAGTCGTCACCCTGAAGTCCTCCAACTCGTTGTAGAGAAAACTGATGTTGTATTCCCCACCCCGCTCGTTGAGCCACTTAAGCGCCTCACTCATCGACACGTCATTGAACGACCGCGTCACCCGCTGCCCAAAGGCAGCCGTGGCGATGCACCAGCATGCCACGATAAAAATCATGCGCCTTGCCATCATTCCACCACGATTGTATTGCCCTCCTTACTGATATTCACACTCTCGAACAGGTTGAGACGCTCCAGCGCGGCATCCAGGTCCTCATCGGGCTGCCACACGAAGTAGAAGCGCAGCGCACGGGCGTCCTCGTTGCGGAACTCGACCTGCATCTGGTTGTGTGCCGCAATGTCGCCAATGATGGTTTCCAATGCCACGTTGTCGAAGGTGACGGGTTGTACCTCCGAAACGCTATCGGTTTCTTGACGCTCAGCAGAGATGGGCATTTCCATGCCATCCTTTGCACCTTCAACCTTCTCAACTTCAGGTTTTTGAGTTTCAGGCTGGTGGGCGCTCACGGCACGGATGGCGGCATAGGTGAAAGCCGAGAGCATAATCACACCGAGGAAAATGGCGGCAACCTTGAGCCAACTGCGATTTTTCACCGGGGCAAAATGCGCTTGCTCGAAGCGTTGCCACTCGGCATCCACATCGGGCTCGGGAATATCGGTCATCGCACGCTTGGCGGTGGCCAGTTGCTGCCACAAGGCGGCCAGTTGCTCGTCTTCCAGCAGACGGGCCAACTGCTCGTCGGTGTAATTCTCGGGATGCTCGTGCATGTCGAGCAAGAGACGGATTTGATCGTTCTGTTCCATAACGTCTATTGTTTTGAGTTGTTGAAATAGGCATTGATTTTCTCCAGTGACTGTGACAAGTGGTGATGGACCGTCACGCGACTCACGCCCACGGCATCGGCGACCTGCTGGCAGGTCATGTCCTGCAGGTAGCGCAGGGTGAAAATGCGGCGTGAAAGCGGCGGCAGTTGATTGTCGATGTAATCACGCAATTCGGCAAGCATCATCGAGTCATCGGGGCCATCCACCTGTGACTCGGCTCCTGTCGAACAGAGCCTGATGAAGCGCTCCCGCATCTGCTTGTGGCGAATCACATTGATGCAACCGTTGCGCACACACGTCAGCAGGAAGCCGCGGGCATTGTCGCTGCGGATGGCCATGCCGCCACCGAGTAACGAGGCAAACACATCGCTCACGACATCGCGCGCCTCGTCGGCATCATAGAGCAACGACACCGCCAGGCGATACATCGGCGCGTAGTGCGTTTTGAACAGTATTTCCAATTCACTTTTTGTCATAGTCGTGGGTCAATTACACTTAATAGACGTTTCAGGTCAAGAAAATGTAAACCCGTTTCCATTGTTTCTTCGCAAAGGTAAGGTGATTTTTCTTACGAGCCAAAGGCTCGCAATACAGAACAACAGGCACTAAACGACGGCTCAGCAGGGAGAAACTAGGCGGCGCTTTGGAAATGCAAGAAAAAAGTGTTTTTCTTGCTATTTCGCTCGGCTTGCACTAATTTTGCGGTTATGAAAGGTTTTTGGCAACTGTTGAAGCGGTTTGTACCGCCTTACAAGAAATACATCGCGTTGAACATCCTGTTCAACCTGCTGGCCGCGTTCCTGACGCTGTTTTCGTTCGCCCTGATTATCCCCATCCTGGAGATGCTCTTCGGGCTGAACACCAATCACTATGAGTTCATGGCGCTGGGTTCAGGTAGCCTGCAGGACGTGGTGGTTAACGACTTCTACTACTATGTGCAGTGCATCATCGAGCGCTTCGGCCAGTCGATGGCGCTGGCTTGCATCGCCGCGGCACTGGTGTTCATGACAGGCTTGAAGACGGGCAGCAGTTACCTGAGTTTCTTCTACATGATTCCCATCCGCACCGGCGTGGTGCGCGACATCCGCAACCAGATATACCACAAGATGACATCGCTGCCCATCGCCTTTTTCTCCAACGAGCGCAAGGGCGACGTGATGGCACGCATGAGCGGTGACGTGACCGAGGTCGAGAACTCCATCATGACCTCGCTCGACATGCTGTTCAAGAACCCCATCATGATCATCGCCTGCCTGGTGATGATGATTGTTATCAGTTGGCAGTTGACGCTGTTCGTGCTCGTGCTGCTGCCCATCGCCGGGTGGATTATGGGCACCGTTGGCAAGCGCCTGAAACGTGTCTCGCTCGAGGGGCAGAACCAGTGGGGCGTGCTGCTGAGCAACATCGAGGAGACCATCGGCGGCCTGCGCATCGTCAAGGCGTTTAATGCCGAAGAGAAGGTGCGCCGCCGCTTTGAGGACGAGAACGAGAAGTTCCGCTCCATCCAGACGCGCATGAACCGGCGCTACGTCCTCGCCCACCCCATGAGCGAATTCCTGGGCACCCTGACCATCGCCATCGTGCTGTGGTTCGGCGGCACGCTCATCCTGGACGGCCACAGCAGCATCACCGCGCCCAAGTTCATCTACTACATGGTGATCTTCTACAACATCATCAACCCCGCCAAGGACCTGTCCAAAGCCGCCTACTCCATCCAGCGCGGTCTCGCCTCGATGGAGCGCATCGACAAGATTCTCGCCGCCGACAACCCCATCAAGAGCCCCGAGCACCCCATTCCCTTGACCAAGATGGAACAAGGCATCCAATATAAGGACGTTCGTTTCCGCTACGGCGACTCGTGGGTCATCGACGGCGTGACGCTCGACATCAAGCGGGGTCAGACCGTCGCCCTCGTGGGCCAGAGCGGCAGCGGCAAGACGACGATGGCCGACCTGCTGCCGCGCTTCTATGACGTGCAGGAGGGAAGCATCAGCATCGACGGCACCGACATCCGCCAACTCAACGTGACCGACCTGCGCGCCCTCATGGGCAACGTCAACCAGGAGGCCATCCTGTTCAACGACACATTTTATAATAATATCACCTTCGGTGTGGAGAACGCCACCCGTGAGCAGGTCGAGGAAGCAGCCCGTATCGCCAATGCCTATGACTTCATCATGGCCAGCGAGCAGGGCTTTGACACCAACATCGGCGACCGCGGCTGCAAACTGTCGGGCGGCCAGCGCCAGCGCATCAGCATTGCCCGCGCAATCCTGAAGAATCCGCCTATCCTCATCCTTGACGAGGCGACCAGCGCCCTCGACACCGAGAGCGAACACCTCGTGCAGGACGCGCTCGACAAACTCATGCATGGCCGCACCACGCTGGTCATCGCCCATCGCCTGAGCACCATCAAGAACGCCGACCTCATCTGCGTCATGCAGGACGGACGCATCCTCGAGCGCGGCACCCACGAGGAGCTCATCGCCAAGCAGGGAGCCTACAAGCACCTCGTGGATATGCAGACGTTTTAGTTGTTAGACGTTAGACTTCAGACGTTAGACGTTAGACTTTAGACTTTAGACGTTAGTTGAAAAAAAATAAGATAATTGTGTAGTTTTTTAGTTGCCCCTTGCGTCTAAAGGGCAAAATGGTTTAATCAATGGAAATCAACGAAGCCGAATTTGCGCGCATCATCCGCGAGAACAAGGGCACCATCTACACGGTATGCTACATGTTCTCCAAGGACAAGGAGGAGGTCGACGACCTCTTCCAGGAAGCGCTCATCAAGTTGTGGCAAGGTCTGGCATCCTTCAAGGGCAACAGCGACTTGAAGACATGGATTTACAAGGTGACCCTAAACTCCTGTATTTCCATCGACCGCAAGAAAAAAAGCCGCAAGACCCAACCGCTCATGGAGGGCATCGACCTGTTTGACAAGAACGATGCCGACAACCGCCAGACCGACATGCTCCACGCCCGCATCCAGCGGCTTCAGCCATTCGACCGAGCCATTGTACTGCTCTGGCTCGAAAACATGAGCTATCAGGAGATTGCCCAAATCGTGGGCATCGAGGTGAAGAATGTCTCCGTCAGGCTTTACCGCATCAAGGAACAACTCAAACAGATGAATTAAATCAAACTACACTACTGATATGGAAACACAGAACGACAACTTCAACGCCCACGACGAGTTCAATGAGCTTGACGAGATGCGACAGCAACTCAATGATGTCAAGAACAAGGTGGAAGCGCAAGGCCGCCTCAACGAGGAACTCGTCAAGCGCGTGGTGCAGGACAAGATGAAAAGTGTACATCGCACGATTCTCAAGCTGGCGATACTCGCTATCGCAGCAACACCCATCTATATCTTCTTGAAGTATCAGGCAGGATTGTCCTGGGCGCTGGTCGTCTTCACCATCGTCATGCTGCTGGGCTTTATCATTGCCGACTACCTCATCAACCGCATGGACATCAACCACATGGGTGACGACATGGTCGAGACCGCACGCAAGCTCACTCAGATGAAGAAAAACCGAAGCATTTCACAAAAAATCGGGCTCGCTGTGTGTGTGCCCTGGCTGGCCTGGTTCGGATATGAGTACTACCAGTACAACCTGACACACTTTGGACAGGACAACGCCCTCTTCACCTTGCTGCCCATCGCCATCGGGGCCATCGCCGGAGCCACCATCGGCATCATCATCTATCGCAGGATGCAGCGCACCAACGACGAGATGATTGACCAGATCAACGAGTTGACACGGGAGCAATAAACTCCCGCCACATCCCATCACCAGAGGCCTCGCAAGCATCCGTCTTGCTGAGGTCCCTGTTTTTTTTACGGTGCCCGGCAAGACGCATCGACCGATTGTCAAAGAATTAGACACAAGTGTGTCAAATAATTAGACAATAGCCATTATTCACCTTCCGAATCCTTGGTATCCGATACTCAAGGCAGTAAATTTGCCTCACAACAGCCAACGAAGCCACTGATCATTTAAAATCTAAACACTTTTACAAGATGGACACCAATATCAAGAACGCAATCTTCTCGCTTGCAGGGAGTGTGCTGATGTTCAGCGCCAGCGCCATCTCCGGCCCGACTTCGTGGCTCGCCGCATTGCTGGTGTTGGCTGCTGTCACATTCCTCATCATGGGCGGCGCCTACTACATCAAGGCCACCTGGATGAAAAATGATGAGAATCGGGACAAGAGGCACTGGAACATCCTGGACTCCCGCATGCTCAACTAAAAAACGAATCGCTTTATTATCCCAATTTCCATTTCTGAAGGATGCCATCATGACGGCCCAGGCCCATTGATGACATCTTTTTTTGAGTTTACTATAGTTTTTGAAGGGAGTGCTGCGTCTAAAGGGTGAATAACAATTAAACGCTACGACTATGCTGACCGAAAAGACAAATAAAATACTGTATCGAGTACTGGCCACAATTGGAGTGATCATCTTATTTGGAGGGATGATTTTAGATTTCCTCCCCGACAACATCGTTCCCCAAAACGACTGGTACAGAGTGTGCTTGATGTATGGCATTTCACTTGCTGCCATCGGTGACTACTTCAAGTCGCTGACATTAGAAGAAGATGAAAACGGTGGATGCGGATGGTTTGCCCTTTGCCTGACGGCTATTTTTTGGATCGATCGCATTCAACACTTCACAGTTCCCATTATTGTTGGAATCGTGTTCGGATGCATACTCCTGATTATAGCGTTCATCCTAAATTGCAAGAGATGGCGAAGGGCAAAAGCCAAGCAAAAAGAGCAGGAAAAGGTGCAGGAAGAATCAGAAAATCAAGCGTAAAACGACCTCATTATAAAAAAAATAGTAACTTTGCAGATTAGTTTGGCAACTTTTAACACCTTGCTTTGCAACCAAACAGGTGTTCACTGAGTCTAACAGAACAAGTAATCAACAGTATAAATAACGTTATCTAACTAATTTTTCTACCACATGAAGATGAGAAAATTCTTCGCTGCGATGCTGTTAATCGCAATGGCATTCAGCACCAGCGCCCTCAAGGCGCAGTCTATGGGTCCCATCCCCGTTGACGACCAGGTGCGCGTCGGCAAGTTGGACTGCGGATTGACCTATTACATCCGTCACAACGACTATCCCGAGCACCGTGTAAACTTCTACATCGCTCAGCGCGTGGGCTCCATCCAGGAGGAGGAGAGCCAGCGCGGTCTCGCCCACTTCCTGGAGCACATGGCCTTCAACGGCAGTGAGCACTTCAACGGCGAGGGTAAGGGCATCATCGACTATACCCGCTCGCTGGGTGTAGCCTTCGGCAAAGACTTGAACGCCTATACCAGCATTGCCGAGACCGTTTACAACATCAACGACGTGCCCAGCACCCGCCAGAGCGCTATCGACTCCTGTCTGCTCATCCTCAAGGACTGGAGCAACGGCCTGTTGCTCACCGACGAGGAGATCGACAAGGAGCGCGGTGTGATCCACGAGGAGTGGCGCCTGCGCCGCAGCGCCATGCAGCGCATGCTCGAGAACCAACTCGAGACGCTGTACCCGGGTTCGAAGTATGGCCGTCGCATGCCCATCGGTCTGATGGAGGTTGTGGACAACTTCAAGTACAACGAGTTGCGCGACTACTACCACAAGTGGTATCGTCCCGACAACCAGGCCCTGGTGATCGTGGGTGACGTTGATGTGGACCACATCGAGGCCCAGATCAAGGACCTCTTCAAGGGTGTTCCCGCCCCCGGTCCCGATGCCGCACAGGTTGTTCCCGAGCCCGTTCCCGATAACGATGAGCCCATCATTGTTGTTGACAAGGACAAGGAGCAGCAGTACAGCCAGGTGATGGTGATGTTCAAGCATGAAGCCATGCCCAAGGAGATCAAGGGTGACCAGATGTACATGGTTATCGATTTCGCTAGGAGCATGATGAGCAGCATGCTTAACGACCGCCTCAGTGAGAAAGCACAGGATCCCGACTGCCCCTACATCCAGGCCTATGCCATGGACGGCGGTTACCTGCTCTCACAAGACCCCGAGGCTTTCACCTTGACCGTGTTGCCCAAGGATGGTCAGATCGAAGCCGCTACCGAAGCCGTTGTCACCGAGGCCATGCGTGCCGCCAAGCACGGTTTCACCGCCACCGAGTATGATCGCGCCAAGGAAGAGTACATGAGCCGTCTGGAGAAGCAGTACAATGAGCGCAACAAGATTCCCAACGCCCGTCTCGCTGCCATGTACTACCGCAACTACCTCGATAACGAGCCCATGCCCTCGATTGAGCAGGAATATCAGATCATGAACCAGTATGCGCCCATGCTGCCTGTTGACCTCGTCAACCAGATCATGCCCGGTCTCATCAGCACCGATGGCCATAACCTCGTTGTCGTTAACTTCAACCAGGAGAAAGAAGGCGCCGTTTATCCCACTCCCGAGAGCCTGAAGGCTGCCGTTGACGCTGGTCTGAAGGCACAGGTTGAGGCCTTTGTGGACAACGTGAAGCAGGAGCCCCTCATCAGCAAACTGCCCAAGCCCGGCAAGATCAAAAAGGAGACCGTCAACAACACGTTTGGCTACAAGGAACTTGAGTTGAGCAACGGTGCCCGCGTCATCCTCAAGAAGACCGACTTCAAGGAGAACGAGATTCGCATGAGTGCTTTCCAGCGCGGTGGTGCATCGCTCTATGGCGAGCAGGATTGGGTGAACACCGAGTTGCTGCCCCTTGCCACGATGATGAGCGGCCTGGGTGAGTTCTCCTACACCGAGTTGCAGAAGGCCCTCGCCGGCAAGCAGGCCAGCGTAGGCTTCAGCATGGACACCTATTCCGACGACTTCAGCGGCCAGTCCACTGTCAAGGACCTCGAGACCTTGTTCCAACTCACCTACCTCAACTTCACCGACATGCGCAAGGATGAGAAGAGTTTCAACATGATTAAGGGTCAAGTGGAGACCATGCTCAAGAACAGGAATCTCGATCCCGAGAACGTGTTTGAGGATTCGGTTAACTACATCCTGGCTAACCACAACTGGCGCAGCAGGCCCTTCGACGTAAACTACCTCAATCAGGTAAATCTGGACCGCATGATGCAGATTGCCAAGGAGCGCACTGCCAACGCCGCCAACTACACCTTCATCTTTGTCGGTGCATTTGACGAGGCTGTGATCCGTCCCCTCATCGAGCAGTACATTGCCAGTCTGCCCGGCAAGAAGGGCATGCAGTCCAACTTTGTGAACGTTGAATCACATCCCGTAGGACAGACTGTCACTCACTTCACCAATAAGAGCGAGACTCCTAAGGCTATCGCACAAATCTATTGGTACGATGCCAAGACTCCGTACTCGCTGGAGAACCAGATCAAGGCCAACATCCTGGGTCAGGTACTGAGCAAAATCTATCTCCAGAAGATCCGTGAGGACGCTGGCGCCGCTTATTCGGCCGGTGCTCGTGGCTGGTCAACCTATGAGGGCAACAACTACTTCACCGCTGTCATGGCTTCCTGCCCGATGAAGCCCGAAATGGCCGACATGGCTGTCAAGATCATGAACGAGGAGATTTACGAGGCATGCAACAACATCGATGCCACCACCCTCAATGAGATCAAGGAGCTCATGATCAAGGACCATGGCACCAGCCTCAAGGAGAATGGCTACTGGCTGCGTCAAATCTACAACTACCTGTTTACCGGCGCCGATGGCCACACTGGCTTTGAGCAGATTGTCAATGCCCAGACCCCCGAGACCATCGCTGCCTTTGCCCGCCAGCTGCTGAACGCAGGCAACAAGGTAGAGGTTGTCATGCTCCCCGAGGAGTAATCCAAACTGAATAGCGCCACACAACGGCGCCAATGATTCAAGTAACCGAGGATTGCGATTGCCAATCCTCGGTTACTCTTTTTCTCTCTAGAGGTTCTAGCGTATCTAGATTGTCTAGAATTTCTAGAGTTTCTAGAAAAAGTTGTACCTTTGCAGTCACAAAACGAATAACAATCAACAGCATGGATACTACAAGACAACAGAAAATCAGCCGCCTGGTGCAGAAGGAACTGAGCGAAATCTTTCGTCGCGAGACCGCTAAGACGCGCGGCACGCTCGTTAGCGTGAGTAGCGTGCGCGTCTCGCCCGACCTGAGCGTCGCCAACGTGCGCCTGAGCATCTTCCCCAGCGAGAACGCCCAGGCCATCATGGACAACATCAACGCCAACGAGAAGAGCATCCGGCACCAACTCGCCCAACAGGTGCGCTACCAGTTGCGCCGTTGCCCTGAACTCAAGTTCCACATCGACGACTCGCTCGACTACATCGACCACATCGACGAACTCCTGTCCAAGGACAAGCCCAAAAGCGAAGATAATTAGGAATTAGAAATTAGGAATTAGGAGTTCACATTAAATAGGAACTAGGGACTAGAAACTAAGGACTAGAAACTAAAAACCAAACAATGAGTTTGCCGTTGAAGATAGCGTGGCGCTACCTAGTCTCCAAGAAGGGACATCAGGCAGTGAACATCATCTCGATTGTCGCCGTTTGCGGAGTCGTGGTGGCCACGGCTGCGCTCATCTGCGTGATGAGCGTGTTCAACGGTTTCCGGGGACTCATCATGGGGCGCCTCGCCCTGCTCGACCCGCAAATCGCCATCACCGCCACGATGGGCAAGACCATCAATGATGCCGACAGCGTCATCGATGCCGTGAGCGTCGTGCCGGGGGTGGAACGCGCTGTGCCCGTGATTGTCGACCAGGCGCTGGCGGTATATGCTCAGTTCCAAATGCCCGTGCGGCTGAAAGGTGTCCCCGACGATTACAACACGATGAACGACATGGACTCGGTCATCGTGGACGGCGAGTGGAAACTGCGCGACCAGGTGTCACGCTATGCGGTGGCAGGCGCCGGACCGGCGGTCAACCTATGTGTCAGGCCCGAATTCCTGGGGATGGTCCGCTTGTTCGCGCCGCAGCGACAGGGACGCGTCAATATCGCCAACCCGATGGGTGCCTTCAGGCAGGATTCAGTCTTCGTCTCCGGCATCTTCCAGTTGCAGCAGAACAGTTATGACGCCGACCTCATCTATGTGCCGCTCGACCTGGCACGACAACTGTTTGACTACGAGACCGAAGCGACACAAATCGAAGTGAAACTCAGTCCCGGGGCCAATGAGACCGACGTGATGCAAGGCATATCCAAGACCCTGGGCGACGGCTATCAGATAAAGAATCGCCTCATGCAGCAGCAAGAGGCTTACCGGCTGGTCAACATCGAGAAATGGATGGCCTTCCTGCTGCTGGCTTTCATCCTGGTCATCGCCACATTCAACGTCATCAGTACCCTGTCACTGCTCATCATCGAGAAAGACGCCAGCATCGCCACACTGCGTGCCCTCGGCGCCAACGACCGCCAGATTTCCCGCATCTTCGTCCTGCAAGGCTGGCTCATCACGCTGGCCGGTGCCGTGACGGGCGTGGTCATTGGCGTCATCCTCAGCCTCTGCCAGCAACAATTCGGCTGGCTGCGCCTCAGCGGTGACCCCGCTAACATGATTATCAGCGCCTACCCCGTCGAGGTGCAGTGGACCGATGTGCTCGTCACCCTCGCCCTTGTCGCCGCCGTGGGGCTGCTCACCAGCATGGTAACGGCCTTCATCATGCGACGACGATTGAAGAATTAGGAATTAGGAATGAGGAATTAGAAATGAGAAATGTTTGCTGTCCATCTAACTGTTAACTGTTAACTTAACTACTAACTACATACAATGCTTACAATCAACTCTTACGAAGAATTTGCCTCCCATCTGGGTGAGGAACTCGGTGTTAGCGAATGGCTCACCGTGGATCAGGACCGTATCAACATGTTTGCCGACGCCACGCTCGACCACCAGTGGATCCATGTGGACGTGGAACGTGCCAAGGCCGAGAGTGCCTATCACAGCACCATCGCCCACGGCTACCTCACCATGTCGCTCATCCCCCACCTGTGGAACCAGATCATCGAGGTCAACAACCTGGAGATGCAGGTCAACTACGGCATGGACAAGATGCGCTTCGGCCAGCCCGTCATCACCGGCAGCCGTGTGCGCCTGGTGACCAAACTGCACAACATCGCCGACCTGCGCGGCATCTGCAAGGCCGAAATCGACTTCAAGATGGAAATCGAAGGCCAGCGCAAGCCCGCCCTGCAAGGCATCGCCTCGTTCCTGTACTACTTCAAGAAATAAGATGGTTATCCACATCATCAACGGCCCCAACCTGAACCTCGTGGGCCGGCGCGAGCCCGAGGTCTACGGCAACCGTTCACTCGACCAGTACCTGCAGGAACTGGTCGAGCAATTCCCGCAGCACACCATCGACGTCTATCAGAGCAACATCGAGGGCGAAATCGTGGACCGCCTGCAGCAGGTGGGCTTTGACGACTGCGCTATCGTGCTCAACGCCGGCGGTTACACCCACACCTCGGTGGCCATCGCCGATGCCGTTGCGGCCATCACAGCCCCCGTCGTCGAGGTTCACATCAGCAACATCTACAGTCGCGAACCCTTCCGTCACAAGTCCCTGTTGTCTCCCGTCTGCAAGGGCATCATCGCCGGCTTCGGCCTCGACAGTTACCGCCTCGCCCTCCACTCCCTCTCCTCCCCGATTTCAGACAACTAAGACAACTTAATAAAACAACAATCAATACAATAAGAACAATATAATTCCAGAATACCTATAATTTGTATTTATTGTACTTATTGTTTTCTTTTTTGAAATTCAGGTGATTATGAGTGAGGAGTTAGAGGAGTATATTTTGGGGCATATCGATGAGGAGCCGGCGGTGCTGGCGCGCATCGACCATGACACCCACGTGCAGAACTATTATTGGCACATGTGTTCGGGGCATCTGCAGGGACGCCTCATCAAGATGCTCACGCGCATGGTGGCGCCACGGCGAGTGCTTGAACTGGGCACCTTCAGCGGCTATTCAGCCCTGTGCCTCGCCGAGGGCCTGGCCGACGACACCTGCATCGTCGACACCATCGAGATCAACGACGAGCAGGAGGACTTCATCCGCGAGCATCTGGTCCTATCGCCCTTCGGCAAGCGCGTGCGCCTTCACATCGGTGATGCCCGCGACATCGTGCCCCGGCTTGGTGAGCGCTATGACCTCGTGTTCATCGACGCCAACAAGCGGCAATATGTCGAGTACTACGACCTGGTGATGGACTACCTCAATCCCGGAGGATTCATCATTGCCGACAACACGCTGTGGGCCGGTAAGGTCGTTGACCCAAAGGCACAACGAGAGGCCCAAACGCGCGGCATCCTAGACTTCAACGACCACGTCAAGCAAGACCCGCGGATCGAGAAGGTCATCATCCCCCTGCGCGATGGCCTCACCCTCATCCACAAACTCTCCTGAACCCCGTTTCAAGAACGACTGAAAACATTTGGCGCCTCAAAAGCGCCATTTTTTCAAAAATAATGCCCCTAATTGACAATATTCCATAATAATTAACTATTTTTGTAACCGATAACAGATTATCACAGCAGATTTATTAATCAATTAACAGCAACAGAAAGAAATAACTCAACCATATTCACATTTAAAACTTACACATTATGGATAATCAGAACTACCCGCAGCAGCCTTATCAGCAGCAACCTTATCAGCCTAACTACGGTTATCAGCAGCCCCAGGGCCAGCGCCCGATGAAGCCCGATAACTATCTGGTTTGGGCCATCCTCTGCACGCTGTTGTGCTGTCTGCCGTTTGGCATCGTGTCAATCGTTTACTCCTCTAAGGTTGACGGCCTGTATAATGCCGGTGACTTTGCCGGAGCGCAGAAGGCCGCTGACGACGCCAAGAAATGGGCCACATGGGGCGCCATTATCGGAGGTGTCATGACAGTCATCGTTATTATCATTTATGGCGTAGCCATCGCTGGAGCAGTGGCCGGAGGTTATTGATACTGTCTATCCAAATATTCAAGCACGGCTCCCAATGGGAATCGTGCTTGAATAATTACTGTTATTGTAAGTGATAACGGTATCCTTCAAACATTACACATCAACGTTATCTCTTTAAGTTCTAATCATATGGATAATCAGAATTACCCTGGCAACCAACAACAGCCTTTCAGGCCGCCCACCTATCAGCCGCCCACCAGCCAGCCGAACTACGGCTACCAACAGCCTGTTCAACAGTCACCTTACGGGATGCAATATCCTGCTGGTGGTCCTCAACAACCCATGCCCAAGACATGGCAGACCGAATCAATTGTTGTAACGGTGCTGTCAGTGACCATCTGTTGTGGTATTTTTTCCATCATTTCTCTAATTCTTGGCATTATCGGCATCACCAAAGCCAATGGTGTCAAGAACAAATATATGCTGGGAGACATGATCGGAGCCCAAAATGACTCCAAATCAGCAAAAACGATGGTCATCATCGGTAGCGTTTTTCTCTTGATTACAGGAATCATCTCCATCATCTATATCGTTCTGATGGTAATGGCTTCAAGGGGGGATTTTGGTGATGTCCTTCAGTCACAATACTGATAAATAAACAACATCATATGTTCAACCGAGTTGACAAGACAATGGCCTATGCCTTCCCCATCATCCTGATTGTCTTAGGCATAGGCTATTATTTCGTCAACCCCTTGATGTCCAATTTCCCCATCAAATGCCCGTGGCAAGTGTTGACAGGGACGCAGTGTCCGGCATGCGGCTCGCAGCGCGCCCTTCACGCCCTGGTCCATGGGCATTGGCTGGAAGCCTTGAGATACAACTATTTCTTCGTCATCTCTATCCCCTACGCACTGATTGCCATACTCGTCAGTTGGTACAATTTCAATCATTGCTTCGACCGACTCAAGGAACTGGCATTCCACCGTTACACGCTCTACGCCTACATCGTCCTTTTCTTCACCTGGTGGATTGTGCGCAACATCCTCCACATCTGACGGCGAGTCCTGGGCCGACAGCACACATCAAGAAAAAACCGCAAAGCCCATGAGGCCTTGCGGTTTTGATTTCTTGTGATGAATAAATCAGTTTTTAATCTTAGCGAGACGAGCAAAATTAATCTTACCGTTGGCACCATTCATCTCGAGCAGAGCCTTGCCAACCTTTACGGTTGCAGTCTGGTTGCTGAGCATTTGAGCCTTCACCTCACCGTCATTGACCTGCTTCTTGGCATTTGACTTGATTTTAGAGTCATTGATCACGCGGCCATTCTTCGAGATGCTGATGACATCCGACTTGAAGCTATTCTTGTTGGGAGTGAGTGTCAGCTTGTCACCGTTCAGGGTATAGGTACCCTTGACTTCAAGAATGGTAGCTACCTCAAGAGCCATCGTACGGGCCGGCTCAGAGGCAATCGTCTGCTCAACGACCTCGGTGTAAGTACCATCACCGTTGAAGGTGTAGGTGTAACTTGCTGCAGTGAAGGAATCATCGGCTGCGGTAGAAACAACCGGTTGAATACTGCGCCATGTCGAAGTAATCGACTGAGCCTGGACGGTCATCACCGCCAACAGGGCAAAAAGTGAAAATAATATCTTTTTCATAATAAGTAAGTTTTGGTTTCTCACTGCAAAGATAATCAGTTTTTTTATGCTAACATATTTTTACGCGATTTTTTTTATGATGATGTTAATAATTTAAAAATCCTGCATGCCTTTTTACGGGTTGCAGGATGTTTTTTTCGGGCTTGATGACGGGGACTCACTTCCTGATGGTCGCAATGCGCATCATCGTCATCGCATTTCCATGACCATCGATTAAATCAAGCATTGAGCCATTGTTCCTCAGCCTGATGGTGTAGTCGCCACTCAACGACACATCGTCAAAACTTGCTTTGAGCGCTTCTTCACGGAACACCTCTTTAAATCTGGCCTCCATTTCAGGATCCTTAACCACCTTGCCATTTAGCGAGAGGCTGACGAACTCCACCTTCAGCGTATTTCTGTCCATCGCCATTTCCATGTGATTGTCTTCAAGCATGTAGCATCCATTCATCCTAACCATGAGAGCCACTTCCATTTCCTTGGTCTGAGCCGGCTCTGATGAATAAGTCAAGTCAACGATAGAAAACAGCGTGCCATCTTCATTGAAGGTAAAAATGGGGTTAAAAGCCAGATAGGTACCATCATCCATGGTCGTTACTTCAGGTTCCATCTTCTGCCATGTTCCATAGATTGATTGTGCATGAACGGTCATGACCGCCATCAGGGCAAATAGTGAAAATAAGATTTTTTTCATAATAAGTTAAGATTTTGGTGATTACACTGCAAAGATAAACAAAAAGAATGAATAGACAATGATTTGATGACAGTAATTGAGTTGGCCAACCTGACCCTGTGCTTTGATGCTCACAGTTCCAATCGACATGATAAAAAGCGTCAAAAAAGGACACCAAATTGCCTTCAATTCAAAAAGATATTTATAACTTTGTGCCAACAGTTCAAAATCACGTTTTTGAAATATGCTCAACAGGCCGATACCCATAACAGATACATGCCTCCCGGCCAGCAGCGTGGGGCAACGCCCTGTTGTGCCTCACGATAACCATAATCAGAAGTAACATAGCAATAAATATTACCACAATGGATAGTGAATTTTCAAATCAAGAAGTTGTAATCAAAAAACCGGCAATGCCCCCAACCAATTTTGTTTGGGCCATCCTGTCGACACTGTTTTGCTGCTTGCCGTTAGGCATCATCTCGATTGTCTATGCCTCCAAAGTAGAATCCCTATACCACCAGGCGAGGTATGATGAGGCGCGCAATGCTTCACACAAGGCCAAGATGTATGCCGTCTGCGCCGCTATCTGCATGGGCGTATTCCTGGTTGTAGCCTTTGTTGGAAAGTTGTTTGACGAAATATTCTAATGACGGCATGTAGCATCGCCGGCTGTCGCCAGGCGGCAGGTCACACAATATAAATCGGGGCGGCCCATCAACAGGGCCACCCCGATTTGTTTTGTTCAAAGCTGATGTTTACAATTATTTCAGCTTCTTGTAGCCATACTCAGCAGCCTCGTCGAGTTCCTCCTCGATGCGGATGAGTTGGTTGTACTTCGCCATGCGGTCGGTGCGCGAGAGCGAACCGGTCTTGATCTGGCCACTGTTGGTGGCCACGGCGATGTCGGCGATGGTGGTGTCCTCGGTCTCACCGCTGCGGTGCGAGGTCACGGTGGTGTAACCATGACGGTGGGCCATCTCGATGGCGTCGAGGGTCTCGGTGAGCGAACCAATCTGGTTCACCTTGATGAGGATGGAGTTGGCAGCGCCCATCTTAATACCCTTCTCAAGGAACTTCACGTTGGTCACGAACAGGTCGTCACCCACGAGTTGGCAACGGTCGCCAATCTTCTCGGTGAGTTTCTTCCAGCCTTCCCAGTCGTTCTCGTCGAGACCGTCCTCGATAGAATCGATGGGATACTTGGTGATGAGTTCCTCGAGGTAGTTGATCTGCTCGTCATCGCTGAGTTTGCGGCCCTTGGGATCCTTGGGCTGACCGCTCTTGAGTTGACGGTAGTTGTAGAAGTACTTGCCATCTTCTATCACGGCGAACTCACTGGCAGCGCAGTCCATGGCGATCTTCACGTCCTCACCGGGCTTATAGCCTGCGTCCTTGATGGCTTGAACGATGCTGTCCAGAGCGTCCTCGATACCGTCCAGAGCGGGGGCGAAACCACCCTCGTCACCAACGGCAGTGCTCAGGCCGCGTTTCTTCAACAACTTGGCCAGGGCATGGAAGACCTCGGCACCCATGCGAACGGCCTCGCGCTCGGTCTTGGCACCCACGGGACGGATCATGAACTCCTGGAAGGCAATGGGAGCGTCGCTGTGTGCGCCACCGTTGATGATGTTCATCATGGGCACGGGCAGGACGTGGGCATTGGTACCGCCGATGTAGCGATACAAGGGCATGCCGAAGTATTTGGCTGCAGCGTGAGCAACAGCGAGCGAAACGCCCAGAATGGCATTGGCACCGAGTTTGCTCTTGGTGGGAGTGCCGTCCAGTTTAATCATCGCCATGTCGATGGCGCGCTGGTCAAAGGCATCCATACCCTCAATCTCGGGGGCGATAATCTCGTTAACGTTCTTAACGGCCTTGAGAACACCCTTGCCGCCGTAACGGCTCTTGTCACCGTCACGCAACTCGAGGGCCTCGTTCTCACCCGTCGAAGCGCCACTGGGCACCGATGCACGGCCCATATCGCCGCTCTCGAGCGTTACTTCAACTTCTACAGTAGGATTGCCACGCGAATCCAGAATCTCTCTGGCATGAACTTCTTCAATATACATAATTGTTTATTTTAAAATATAAATAAATTATTGATATCTTAATAACGGGTGCAAAAATAATAAATTTTAAAAGTATGACAAAATATATTCAAGGTTTTGTAACATCCTCTCTATGCAACCGATTGAAATCAATAAATCTTTCATTTTTAAGATGCATCTTTGTGCGCATTTGTCTATAAAAATTTCCTGTTTGTATAAAAAATTTGATTACAGACATAAAGAATCAGTAATTTTGGGCCGCGAAACATAACGAAAGGACATCAGTTACATTTTCATAACCAAAAGTTTATAGTTTTATAGAAACACATGCGGATCCGCTGTCTCGGTGACGAGGTGGCGGATTGTACTGTGTACTTCCCAGAGGGGGGTTGCACATGTGGGATTTTATCTGTAATTTTGCCTCCCTGTAATATTAAAAAATAATGTGATTATGGTATATCAACTCATTACCGCCCTCGCCCTGATGCTCGCGCCAGCCAATGCCAGCACAAGCACCGACAGCATCAACAACCAAACCGAGAAAGTAACCTGGCAATTGCCGACGCCGCCCGCCAAGCCCACCGGCAAAGCCATCATCGTAATCTCAAAACTGGACCTGACACTCAGCGTCTATGACCGCGACGAGAACGGCGACACCATCCTGGTCGCCCAGTACCCGTGCTGCATGGGCAAGAACAAGGGAGACAAGAAGAAACGCGGCGACATGCGCACGCCTGAATCGCCAGCCGGCAAACCCTTCAAGATTTCCATGATTCAAGACGCCTCGTCGTGGAGACACGATTTCAAGGACGGACGCGGCAACATCAAGGCCTACGGCCACTGGTTCCTCAGGCTCGTCACCCCCGGCCACAGCGGCATTGGCATCCACGGCAGCACTAACAACGAGAAATCCGTTCCCGGGCGCGCCAGTGAGGGCTGCATCCGCCTGCTCGACAAGGACATCATCACGCTGAAGAAGCATTTCGCCTACGTCGGCATGCCCGTCATCATCCAGGGCGAAAACGACGCTCCACTACCTTGGGAGCCCCTTGCTCGCCAGCGCTCCTTCCTCAAAGCGAAGCCGCAAAGTCAAGACTGATAGTAAAAACAAATTCAAGCTTCTGAAGTGCTTAGCACTTTAGGAGCTTGAATAACAATAATACTCCAAACAGTTCAACCGCACCATTTTTTTCGACACAAAAAAAACGGCCGGCTGCGTGGGCAGTCGGTCGCTTCGTGTTATTGGATGTGGTACCTCAGGAGTTTTGCAGCAGACTCCAGTTATATCTAATTCCAGGTGCCGCTCAGGATGATGTTGATTAGGGCGTTGACGTCGGCGATGTTGATTTCGCCATCACCGTTCACGTCGGCAGCAGGGATGCTACCATTTCCGCCTAAAATGATGTCAATGACGGAGTTCACATCAGCAATGTTGACCTCAAAGTCACGATTCACGTCGCCCAGGAATATATCTTCCACAATCTGCCCGAAACACGGATACCAGTTCTCGTTAGCCCGGTAGGCATCAGCCGTCCCCTGCAGCACATGTAGTGTGCGGCCAGAGTAAGCAAGATTATCCAAATAGAATTGACGATCCCCACTCGATACGCTCGAGAGGTCAGCAATGTAGCAATACACATCCGTCAGCCCTGTGCACCAGGCGAACGCCTCGTAACCGATCTCAGTTACCGAGTTGGGGATGACGATGCTGGTCAGTCCAGTGCAGTTGTAGAACGCATCCTCGCCAATCTTTGTTACCGAGTTGGGGATATCGATGCTGGTCAGCCCAGTGCAGTCTCTGAACGCCTCGTCACCGATAACGGTTACCGAGTTAGGGATGTCGATGCTGGTCAGTCTCCAGCAGCGAATGAACGCCTTGTCACCGATTACAGTTACCGAATTGGGGATGTCGATGCTGATCAGCCTACTGCAGTAAGCGAACGCCTCGTCATCGATAACAGTTACCGAGTTGGGGATAATCGTGTTCTTGCAGCCAACAATTAACATATTAGAGGCGCTCTCTATAATTGCATTGCAGTTGTTGCGCGAATCATATCTTGGATTGCCACTTTCTACCACGATGCTGGTCAGACCAGGGCAGTGATAGAAAGCATGGACACCGATAGAAGTTACCGCGTTACCTATGTTGATGCTGGCCAGCCCAGAGCAGTCCATGAACGCCTCGTCACCGATAGAAGTTACCGAGTTGGGGATGTCGATGCTGGTCAGTCCAGTACACCCATAGAACGCAAAGTCACCGATAGAGGTCACCGAGTTGGGGATGTCGACGCTGGTCAGTCCTGTGCATCCATAGAACGTCTCGTAACCGATTGAAGTTACCGAGTTGGGGATGGCGATACTGGTCAGACCAGTGCACTCATAGAATGCCTTGTCACCGATAGAAGTCACCGAGTTGGGGATGACGATGCCGGTCAGTCCAGCGCACTGATAGAACGCCTCGCCAGAAATTCCTATTGTTCCTTCTTTTAAATTGATATTCGTTCCACTTGGCATCGTGCCTTTATACTCATAAGCGACCAAGCCGACGTAAACCATTCCGTCTGGCTGGTTATTGTACCATGCAGTATCATAGAACGCCCCGGGATCGACAGAAGTTACCGAGTTGGGGATGTCGATGCTCGTCAGCCCCGAGCAGCCAGCGAACGCACAGTAACCGATAGAAGTCACCGAGTTGGGGATGACGATGCTGGTCAGACCAGTGCAGCCCTCGAACGCATAGTCACCGATAGCAGTTACCGAGTTGGGGATAATCGTGTTCATGCAGCCAGCAATTAGCGTATTAGAGGCGGTTTCTATAATTGCATTGCAGTTGTTGCGCGAATCATATCTTGGATTGCCACTTTCTACCACGATGCTGGTTAACGCAGGGCAATCCATGAACGCCAAGACACCGATCTCAGTTACCGAGTTGGGGATGACGATGCTGGTCAGCCCAGGGCAGTCCTCGAACGCACAGACAGCAATGCCTAATGTTCCTTCTTTGAAAGTGATATTCGTTCCGCTTGGCATCGTGCCTTTATACTTATAAGCGACCATGCCGGCATAGACCAATCCGTCTGGCTGGTTATTGTACCATGCAGTATTATCGAACGCCCAGGCACCGATTGCTGTTACCGAGTTGGGGATGTCGATGCTGGTCAGACCAGTGCAGTTATAGAACGCCTCTTGACCGATAGAAGTTACCGAGTTGGGGATGACGACGCTGGTCAGTCCAGTGCAGTTATAGAACACCGAGCGACCGATAGAAGTTACCGAGTTGGGGATGTCGACGCTGGCCAGCCCAGAGCAGTTAAAGAACGTCATTTCACCGATAGAAGTTACCGGGTAGGTGGTTCCATTGTAGGTAACGGTGGCTGGGATGACGACAGAGCCTGCATACCCACCGGAAAAAGGATAATAAGGATAATTGCGACTTCTAAAAGTCACGGTAGCCTCATTGCCGTTGATGTTGTAATAGATGCCATCGACCTCGAAGTCGTGGGCCGTGGCGAGTGCGGGCAACAGAAGGGCCAGCAAGAGGATTGTGGATGTGATAAATTGCTTCATAATCAAAATGTTTAGAAATAAATAACGGTTAATTGAATCATTGATTAAAGGTATCGCCACAAAGGTAGTAAAGATTTTTAAATTTTCATCACAATCATGCATATTTTCCCATACATCCAAAAGAAAAACGGCCGGCTGCGCGGGCAGTCGGTCGCTTCGTGTTTTTGATGTGGTACCTCCGGTCTCTGGGAGTTAAGAATAGATTAGAATAAGTAATACTTTTACTGCATTGATTTCCAACAAATTAAAGCCCGCCTTCGTCTTACTAGTCAACAATCATTCTCATCAAGTCTCAATCTCGGTTGTCATTTTGACAACCATTTTTTTGTCTGTAATTTTACAGAGGCATATGGGGGAAAACGAGCAACGAGAAAGCTGAAAAGTCCCCCAAAAGGGTATGCGCAGCGGCTGTAATTTTGCAACGTTTATTTAACATACATAATAATATGGCTAGTACAAAATTTGAGATTTCAAAGAAGGATCGGAATGGCACATCCGAACTTATCGTTCGGTTCTGCTATGATCGCAGGCATTCGTATCGCCTGCACACGAACATCTGGGTACCACAAACTGCCTGGAACACCACTAAGGGCAAACTCGTCATCCCTCGCATGCACGGTAAGGAGCATAATCAGCTCTCCCAACAGCAGGCACAGATTGACGAATTGGCTAGTTTCCTCAAGTCCGAATGCATTACTGCCCCTGACTCGGCAGACAAGGACTACTGGATTAAAAAGATTCTCGAGTTCCACAAGATGAACGCGCCACAACCAGACTCATCGAGTAACAATAGCGATGAGAGCCAGAATCCGGGGATGGATACAATCGAAGCCTTCCGCGCATTCATCAAGGCAAAAAGCGCTAACAACAAGTGCGAGCCCCACATGGACGTGACTATGCGCACGGTCAAGAGATTCATGCTGTATATCAAGCGGGACTTACGACTTAATGAATGGACACGTACAGATCTCGCTGACCTTCAATCTTTCCTCCAGATTGAGCACACCTTCTTCGAGAAGGGTCAGTGCAAGAAGAAGTATCAGCACATCTATGACACCGAACCCGTTTCCACCCCTCCTATGGTGCGAGGTGGAAACACTATTTATTCCATTATGAAGAGATTCAGGATCATGTTCAACTGGTGTGTGAAAACGGGTCTGGTAGACAAAAGTCCGTTTCAAGCATTCCAGTTGAGCGGATGCGTCTATGGCACCCCGTTCTACATGACCATCGATGAGTTGAATCATCTTTATAACTATGACTTCTCCATGCGCCCCAAGTTGGCCATTCAGCGCGATATCTTTGTACTGCAAAGCAATCTCGGCATGCGCGTCGGTGACTTCTACAACTTGACAACCGCCAACCTCGTGAATGGTGCCATCGAGTACATCCCAGGCAAGACGCTTCACGATACTGGAGCCGTAGTGCGCGTACCGCTCACCGAGCGTGCCAAGGAGATTATCAATCGCTATAGCACCACGGCAAACAGGTTATCCTTAATGCCGTTCATCTGCCCACAGAAGTATAATGAGGCCATCAAAGAGATGCTCAAGCTAGCAGGAATTGACCGAGTCGTCACCACCTTGAATCCAAGGACACGCCAGGAGGAACAGCATCCAATCTGGGAGAAGGCCTCATCTCATATGGCGAGACGCAACTTCATCGGCAACTTATATGCCACGGTGCAAGACCCGTCGTTAATCTCTTCCATGACGGGGCACAGGCCAGGAAGCCGAGCCTTCGAGAGATACCGTGCTATCCATGACGATATCAAGAAACCCATCCTCAAAATCTTCGATTAATCGTCACGCCAGCAAAGGGTTCTACTGGGGGAAATCACATTACCAAATATGTGATTCTTCCCCCAATTCTATTTCGCCGAATAGACTTCCTTTGCAGTCCAGCTTGCGCGACCAACCAGTCCCGTAGCAACGATCCCCAGTGGGGGAAAACGAGCAACGAGAAAGCTGAAAAGTCCCCCAAAAGGGTATGCGCAGCGGCTGTAATTTTGCAATCGATATGAGGAATGACATCAACATAGCAGATGAGTTTGCTACCCTGGTTGCCGCCAAGGTGGTCGAGATGCTCGAAGAGAGAGGTTTGGTTATGGCCGCTCCTGCGCCCAAGTCAAAGCAGGAGAAGGAGCAGTCCACCACCCTCTACTCTGTTGACGAGGTGTGCCAGCGATTGAAGATCAGCAAAGCCACGCTCTACCGTCACCGCGACCTTGGGTACATCAAACCGTCATGCCATGTTGGGAGGTCACCGAGGTTTTCGGATGAGGACATAGCGAAATACTTGTCCAATTTCGATGATGAGTAATGGGCAACCATTACAACGACCTCACGGCTCAATGAGCCAAGGGCAAGCTACCGGCCCTACCCTAACGGCAGCAAGCGTTCCTTGACATCGTGGGTTCCGACTACAAAATTGGCTGGGTTTGACGCTCCCCCTGTAGCAATCGAGCGCACTCAATCAACGGCATTGGAATCATCCAACGCCACTATATCAGTTATTATGCAGAACATTAATCGTTTTGTTAGCGCTTGTCATGCCGGTGGCATGGCTCGCGCAGGTGCAGTAGCAGCATCGACCGAACAGATGCTCACGACGTGTTTATTGGCTTGTTTAACTAAAATGTATTCTGCTTATGGGAAATACTTTAATTGATTGGACAGACAAGGTCTGGAACCCTTGTACCGGGTGTGAGAAAATAGCTCCTGAATGCAGAGAGTGCTATGCCGAAGGCTGGGCGAAGCGTCTGCAGGCCATGGGCAATCCTCGCTACGTAAACGGCTTTAAGGTAACGTTGCATCCCCAGGCGCTTAAAGAGCCATTCGGATGGAAAGGTAACGTCATGTGCTTCCTGCCCTCAATGGGTGACCTGTTTCACGACGATGTGCCAGACGACTTCATTGACCAGGTGATCGATGTGGTCGAGCAGACACCGAACGTTACCTACCAACTGCTAACGAAGCGCAGCAAGCGCTTCAAGGCTTATTTCGCCCAGCGCCGTTGTGCGCCTAACCTCTGGCTTGGAGTTACGTGCGGCCACAAGGACAGCATGTCTAAGGTTGATGACCTTCGTGAAATTGCTGCACCAGTCCGCTTCATCAGTGCCGAACCCCTATTGGGTGACTTGGCCAACCAGGGAATGGATCTGACCGGCATCGATTGGTGCATAGCCGGCGGTGAGAGCGGGAAGAAGGCCCGACGCATGCTTCCGGCATGGCCGATGAATCTAAAACACCTAGCTGACGTCAGCGGCACGACCTTCTTCTTCAAACAGTGGGGCGCTTGGGGCGCAGACGGCGTTTTTCGCAGCAAGAAGGCCAACGGTCATCTGCTTGGCGGTGTCGAGTACCACAACTATCCTACGCCTCGTCTGAACTACTAGGCCGGGGTAACCCACCACAGCCTTTAATGTAGTTATGAGCTCACGGCCTCGCGCCGTCACCGACGGGTGGTCGCTCCCCGTCCCCGAAGAGCGCTGCTCGATGCGGAGCAACACAATAACGGGCACGCCACGCATCCTCTGGCAAGCCCCAGAATATTAGAAAAGATGGTATTTATTTATTTTAATTACAGTATTTTGTATGCCAAGAAATTTTCTTAGATCAAGTATTGGGGCCTCGTCCCCGTCGGCTAAGGCGGCACGCGTGAAAAAGTCTGCAAACACAATTTACAACACATTGCAGGCGAACGCCAAGTATCCGTTAACAGCCGATAAATGCAAGTGTATCGATGACACTGTCAGACAGTTACTCGATAATGGACCTCACGCCGAAGACCCCGGCCTGTTGCTGGGATGCGTCCAAGGCGGCAAAACTGACACCTATGAGTACATCATTGCCGGGTGCCTTGATCGTGGCTTTGATGTCGTCGTGTTGCTCACCAAGGGAACCAATGCCCTAGCGTCACAGACGCGCAGCAGGTTCGAGAAGGACTTCGCTGCTTTCAAGCCGTCCGATAACCTCACCCAAGGGGCTACCGTTGAGATCCATGACATCATGGCGTTGCGCAAGATCGGTCTCGTTGAGGCAAATGTCAACAAGACCAAGACCATCATTGTTTGCAAAAAGGAAGTCAACAACATGAAGGCGCTGATCAAGCTGTTCAAGGATTACCGGTTCTTGAAGGGCAAGAAGGTGCTTATTATTGACGATGAGGCCGACTATGCCTCACGCACCTACAAGACCATCAAGGTCACGAAGAAGGGCCAAGCAGCTAAACGCGTGACCCATGTGGCCAAAATCGGCGAGCAGATCAACGATTTCCGCAAGCTGTTGAAGTATCATAGGCTATTGCTGGTGACGGCAACACCTTACAACCTGTTCCTGCAGCCCGATGGTTCGCTCATCCTGGACGGCAAGTCAATCATGAGCCTGCGTCCCCGATTCGTCAGCATTGTGCCCATGCATGACCAGTACATTGGCGGCAAGCAGTACTTCGTTGACTCTGATGATCCCAATTCAATGTACAGCCTCCTGCATCGCCCCCTTGGCCAAGATACCATCAACCTGCTGAGTGGTGGTCAAGGCAACGATGAAGAAATCAGGTTTGCCATTGGGCAGTATCTGATGGGCACTGCTATTC
>JAZQJW010000031.1:0-22943 GCA_045541835.1 Sodaliphilus sp.
TGCAGACCCTGAAGTGGTACAAGGAGCTCGGTGGTGTGAAGGAGTTGCAGCGCATCGACGAGGAGAAGGCTGCCTATCTGTATGACGCCATCGACTCGAGCAAGATGTTCGTGGGCACCGTTAAGCCCGAGGACCGCTCGATCATGAACGTCTGCTTCGTGATGAAGCCCGAGTACAAGGAACTGGAGAAGGATTTCCTGGACTTCGCCACCAGCAAGGGCATCGTCGGCATCAAGGGTCACCGTTCGGTAGGTGGCTACCGCGCATCCCTGTACAACGCACTTCCCCTGGAGAGCGTGAAGGTGCTCGTTGCCGCCATGAAGGAGTTTGAGAACAATCATTAATTCAAGATAAAGGCTAATTTCCAGATACAAATCATGAAGATTTTAGTTGCAACCGAGAAGCCCTTTGCTCCCGTGGCAGTTCAGGGCATCCGTGAAGTGATTGAAGGCGCCGGCCACGAGTTGGTACTTGTAGAAAAAGGCACCCGCGAGGACATGATCAAGGCTATCGCCGACTGCGCCGGTCTGATCGTCCGCAGCGACAAGGTGGACAAGGAAGTGTTTGACGCAGCACCCGAACTGAAGGTGGTTGTTCGCGCCGGTGCAGGTTATGACAACATCGACCTGGCCGAGGCTACCGCCCACGGCGTGTGCGTGATGAACACTCCCGGTCAGAACAGCAACGCCGTTGCCGAGTTGGTAATGGGTATGCTCGTTACCTTGATCCGTAACCGCTATAACGGCACCAGCGGCACCGAGTTGTTGGGCAAGACGCTGGGTATCCATGCCTATGGCGCCGTTGGCCGCTGCGTGGCACGCATCGCCAAGGGCTTCGGCATGAAGATCAGCGCCCTCGACCCCTGGGTGAAGGACGAAGTGATGGAGGCCGACGGCATCCACCCCGTTCACAGCGTTGAGGAGCTGTACAGCGAGAACCAGTACGTGAGCCTTCACATCCCCGCTACCGACGAGACCCGCGGTTCGGTAGGCAAGAAGCTCATTGAGCTGTTGCCCAAGAACGGTGTGCTCATCAATGCCGCCCGCAAGGAGGTCATCGACGAGGCAGGTCTGGCCGAGGCCATGGAAAGCCGTCCCGACTTCCGCTATGTGGCTGACGTGAAGCCCGCCAACGCCGAGGAACTCGAGGCCAAGTATCCCGAGCGCGTGCTGTTCACCCCCAAGAAGATGGGTGCCCAGACCGCCGAGGCCAACATCAACGCAGGTCTTGCCGCCGCCAACCAGGTGGTTGCTCACCTCAAGGATGGCTGGAACCGCTTCCAGGTTAACAAGTAAGCACAGGACGCTTCTCTATTGAAACAAACCTGTGGTCCAAATATCGGGCCACAGGTTTTTCTTTAACAATTTGGATAAATGGAGTTGAATGATTATTTTTGCGACAGATAACCAATTAAACTGATAAAGATATGAAACTAGCCGAAGCATTAAGCATCCGCAAGGACCTGCAGACGCGCATCAGTAGTTTGTCATCGCGCCTGATTAACAATGTGAAGATACAGGAGGGCGACGAGCCTGCCGAGGACCCCAAGGACCTGTTCAAGGAACTGGACAGTTGCCTGAAACAACTCGAGGAATACATCTACCGCATCAATCTGACCAACATTCGCACCATGAGCGGCGAGAAGACACTCACCCAACTGATAGCCGAGCGCGACGTGCTCACCAATCGAGTTAGCGTGATGCAGCAGGTTTTCAACCAGGCATCGTCATCATCCGGCGAACGCTACTCTCGCAGCGAGATCAAGTATGTGACAACGGTTGATGTCAAAGCCCTGCGCAAGCAGATAGACAAGCTGTCGGCACAACTGCGCCAACTGGACATCGAAATCCAGTCCATCAACTTCACGACCGAGTTGATGTAAAAACAAGATATCCATCAGGAATTGTAGGTCGTGGATAGTGGGGCGAACTGAAACCATCACATGTGGCACTGCAAGGGACTGTGGTATTCCCGGGAACGGGTTATTACAGAGCATGTCCAGCACGCCTGTACGAAGCACAGCGCATTCATCCAGCACGTAGCACTACCGCCAGTTGACCACTGGCCACGACCGAGGGTGGGACGAGGGAATTCCAATTGTGACATCTCCTTAGACAACAACGGCACTTTGGGACAAAAGAACCGTCCCCGTGTCCCAATCAGACAAAAACGGCACCGCGCGATGCGGTGCCGTTTTCAGTATTCAGGATTTAATCGACTGTCGATTAGTTAGTACCCTGGAGTTTGAAGGTTACAGGCAGCGTGTACCATACACGTACCGGCTGACCATTCTGACGACCCGGAGTGAACTTGGGCAGGGTCTTAACCACGCGGATTGCCTCGCGGTCGAGATCCTTATCCACTGAACGAGCCACCTTAACCTCACCGACCTTACCATCCTTCTCTACAACGAACTGGAGGATGACCTTACCTTGAATATTATTCTCGGCGGCCATGGCCGGATAGTTGATGTGAGAACTCAGATACTTCATCAGTGCAGCATCACCACCGGGGAACTGGGGCATCTGCTCTACCGACTTAAAGATCTGCTCGGGAGCCTTCTTTTCTTCGACTACCTTCTTCTCCTCAACGACAACCTCGTTCTTCAGCGTCTTGGTTTGATTACGGTCCTCAGTACCTTTATCATTATCCTTTTGGCCGAAGGCTTGCTCGGTCTCCTTCAACTCATCCTGAGTCTTGATCTCGTCTTCCTTCTTCACCTTATCGTCCTCGACGATGGCGAGTTCGGTAACTTTCACTGACTTCAAGACTTCCTCGGGAAGCACCTCGGGCTTCTCGGGTTCTACGCGCTGCTGCTCGGGTTCTTGTTCTTCCTCCTGCTGGCTCATGTCAAAGATGACTTCCTTCTGTTCACCTTGGGCAGCGAGTCTTCTTTGTTCAAGAATCTGGTTGGCTTTCACCAAACCAAAAGCAAGTGCAGCAACGGCAAATGCGCCGATAATAGTCCAAAGCACAGCCATATTGTGACGCTTGGGCGAATCCGTACGGATGACATAAGCACCGAAGTCCTTATTCTTCCCTTCAAACACAAGGTCACACCATTCACGCGATGAAAGATCAACTTCTTTTGCCATAATGATTTCTTTTTTTTAAAGATTAAACAAATCCATTAATCCAACATCACTTCTTAAGGTTCTTGCCCTGCAGCATAATCATCATCGCCGAGTCGACCTCATTGATGCGGTCGATCTGATAACGGTTGATGCTGTTGATCTGCATCTCGTCGAGCACGCTCACGATGTTAGCGTAACTGGCGTTAGGCGTAGCCTTAATAATCACAACCGGGCGTTTCAAGGTGGAGTCGTTCATGACCTTCTTGCGTTCAACCTGGAAGAGCGAATCGTTAAGTTTCTCGTCGTTGGGACGACCAGCCCTCTTAGCGAATTCCATATCCTTCCATTGTTTCTTCAAGTCGTTCACCTTCAGCACAACTTCCTTGTTACGCTCTTGTAGAATCCCGCGGATGGCGTCATAAGCACCTTTCTTGGAGCCGAACTCGGCTTGCTTCATGTTGCTCTCGCCATTTACAAGATTAGAGGTCTCGGGCTTGCCTTCATAGTAGAAAAGCATACCCTCATCAGGCTTAGCGAGTCCGGTCTTCTCATCGATCTTACCATCGATGATGATGGTGATAGCCTCGGACTCCTTTACCTTGTTCTGTTCTTTTTCCTCAACCTTCTCGTTGGTAGGCAGCGCAATCTGGAGCGTCTGACTCTTGATCATGGTGGTACACAACATGAAGAAGGTGATCAGAAGCATATTCATGTCAACCATAGGAGTGAAGTCGATACGGGTATCGAACTTTTTCTGACGACTTTTACTTTTAATTGCCATATCTTATTCCTCCTCAGTTTTAAGGGCCGTCATCAGAGTGAACTTGTTGAACTTAATGGTCTGGAGGTTATCCATGACCACGTTCACCTTGCTGTAAGGCGTTGTCTGATCGGCCTTGATTGCAATACCATTACCTTTCACAACAGCTTCCTGAAGTTCATCATCGATGGAGTTATAAGCTGCTTTAACCCACATCTGGAACTCATTGGGTCTGTTAGGATCTTCATTCATGTCGATTGGAACACCGGGACCTTCTTCGAGCGCTTTGTCTCGTTTGTCGGTTTCCAAATTCAACCATTCTTTCATTCGTGTGATGGGCACACCAAATGCGTTGCACTTTGAGAATGTTGCCAGCTCCTCGGGGGTGAACTTGATGTTTGCACCGGGATGGAGCTCATTGTACTGGTCGGCCATGTTCTGCAACATGTGAGCACGAACATTCTCACTACCTTTTCTCTTGTTGTCGGTAGAGTCTTGGCTACCCAGAACCTCAAGGTAAACTTTACCCTCGGGACTGACTAGGACTGACAACAGGTTAGCAACAGGAACCTTCTCCTCGGATACCGAAGGAGGTGTAATCACTTGCACGGGTTCCTTCTGAAGGAATGTAGAAGTCAACATGAAGAAAGTCAACAGAAGCACAGTCACATCGGACATAGCGGTCATGTCGATGCGCGTCTCTTTCTTTTTAATTTTGACTTTTCCCATATTACTAAATTACCTTAATCTGTTTGTTTAAAAGTGATTAATTAAACAGTTGCTAGCCCGGCAATTAGTGAGATGCCGAGAAGGTAGAAACAGTAGCGAAACCAATCTCGTCGATAGCATAGGTCATGTTATCGATCTTGTTGGTGTAGAAGTTATAACCAATCAGAGCGAGGGCAGCGGTTGCGATACCGAGAGCGGTGTTCACAAGTGCCTCAGAAATACCGGTTGACAGCTCGGTCGAGTCAGGAGCACCCGAAGCGGACAGCGCCTGGAACGACTTGATCATACCCAACACAGTACCGAACAGACCGATCAGGGTACCCAGGGTGGTCAGGGTTGCCAGAACGGGAAGGTTCTGCTGCAGAGCGGGCATCTCAAGAGCGGTAGCCTCCTCGAGGGTAGCCTGGATAGAAGCGAGCTTCTGCTCCTTGGTCAGGACGGTGTCCTTCTCCATCTCTTTGTACTTCTGCAGTGTTGCAAATACAACAGCACCTACAGTACCTTTCTGCTTGCGGCAGAGGTCCTCAGCCTTTGCGATGTCATGGTTGCGGAGGGCAGCCTTTACATTCTCGACGAACTTGGTGGTGTTACCACTACCTTTAGCCTTAGCGAGAGCGATCCAGCGCTCGATGGTCAGCACTACTACCACGAGGAAGCAGGTGATCAGCACGGGCACAACGATACCGCCCTTGTACACAGTACCAAGCAGGTTGATGGGCACATCCTTGCTTGCATCCTTGAAGTTACCTACGTAACCCAGACCAAAGATGTAGAACAATACTGCTAAGATAAAGCAAACGAGAACGACGAGCGATGCGCTCTTAATACCACTAACATTGCTGCTGACATGTTTCTTATCAGCGGTCTGTGGCTTCTGAATGTTTGTTTGTTCAGCCATAATTTAAATTAGTTTAAAAAAGGATTAATAAAATTAGTTATTTAGTTATTAAAGTTTAGTTGTCAAAAACGCGAATTGTGCGTGCCACGGGACTTGCGACAACAGAACGCAAGCGACTGAGACACAACAAATTCTCGCGCAAATGGCGGCCTCTCGAGCACTTAATTCTAGCCATTTTGCCTAAAAAATTAACGCAAATTTATCACAAATATTTGAAAAGACCACACATTGGAGCACTTTTTTTCACGTTTTTTTATTAACAACGGCAATTTGATAGTTTCAAGGGGGACGAAGGGAGCGGACAAAGCATGGATAAAGGGGTGAGGAAACATGTGGATGCAGTTGGAGAAAAGCGCAGTGAGACGGATTGATTTTCACGGCGGTGGAGGAGTTTTTATCTATAATGAGATGGTGGCTTAACATTTTTTTATACCTTTGCCCAAGAGCGAAGACAGGCGGCACCTCGTGATTGCAAACAAAAATGGCTTTTTGTTTGGCACTCCGCTCGACTTGCACTATCTTTGTGCCCACATTATTAAATATAATATAAATAATCCATACTATAAATATCATGGCAACTGTAAGACTCAAGAAGGGCTTTGACATCCAATTGCTGGGCGGCATCAGCGACACGAGCATCGTCGTTGCCGATGCCCCCTCGAGCGTGGCTGTCGTGCCCGACGATTTCCATGGGATCATTCCCCGCATGGAAAAGAAAGAGGGCGAGCACGTCGCTGCCGGCGAGCCCCTCTATCACGACAAAAATTATGAGGCCATCAAGGTTGTTGCTCCTGTCAGCGGCACTGTCAAGGAGGTGCGTCGTGGCGTGCGTCGTCACATCGATGCCATCGTCATCGCCCCCGATGGCGGCAACGATGCCGTGACGCTCGACACCAAGCGCCCCACGATGGAGGTGCTGCTGGAGTCAGGTTTATGGGTCATGATGCGCCAGCGTCCTTATGACGTGGTGCCCGTCCCGGGCGAGAAACCCCGAGACGTGTTCGTGACCGCCTTTGACTCTGCCCCACTGGCTCCTGACCTGGACCTGGTGCTCGGTGACAAACGACAGTACATCGGCAAGGGCATCGAGGTGCTCAATGGTTTGACTGATGGCAAGGTGCGCATCGGCGTGCGCGAGGGTCAGGACATTGACTCTCCCGGTGCCGAGGTCACCACTTTTGTTGGCCCCCACCCCGCCGGCAACACCGGCGTGCAGGCCGCCAACACTGTTCCCGTCAACAAGGGCGAGACGGTATGGACGATGGACATCGTCACCCTGGCACGCATCGGCGAACTGTTCACCACGGGCAAGGTGAGCCACAACACTGTGGTGGCTATCACCGGCGAGATGGTGCAGCAACCCCGTTATGTCAAGACCGTGATGGGCATCGACCTGTTGACCCTGATGAAGGGCGAGATGACCAATGTGGCCCACAGCCGCATCATCAGCGGCAACGCGCTCACCGGTGTGAAGGTAGAAGCCGACCAATGGCTGCGCGCGCCTTATCGCCACATCACTGTCATTCCCGAGAACAACAAGCCCGACGAGTTCATGGGATGGGCATCGGTCAATCCCAACCGCTTCTCGCTGTACCGCACGTTCACCACTTGGTTGACCGGCTTGAAGAAGCCCGTCAGCCTGGACAGCCGCATGAAGGGCGGTGAACGCGCCATCGTGCGCACCGGGGAGTATGACGCGATGCTTCCGATGGACATCTACGGCGAGTTCCTCATCAAGGCCATCATCAGCGGCGACATCGACAAGATGGAGCAGCTGGGCATCTACGAGATCGCCCCCGAGGACTTCGCACTGGCCGAGTTTGCCGACACGTCAAAGCTGGAGCTTCAGCGCATCGTTCGCGAGGGTCTTGACAAGTTGCGTGCCGAGATGTCTTAACCGTCGCGGCCTTGTATCATCAGTCAACTAAAAACGCTATTCAACAATATCATTGATATGAAAGCATTAAGGAATTTCATGAACAAGATCGAGCCCTCGTTCCGTCCCGGCGGCAAACTGGCCAAGCTGGAGTCGGTCTATGACGGCATGGAGACCTTCTTGTTCACGCCCAACGCCACATCGCGGTCGGGCGCCCATATCCATGACGGCAATGACCTCAAGCGCACCATGATCACCGTGGTGGTCGCTTTGATTCCGGCCTTGCTGTTCGGCATGTACAACATCGGCTACCAGCATTATCTGGCCATCGGCCAGCCCAGCACGGGATGGTTCACGATGTTCCTGTTCGGTCTGCTGGCCATGCTCCCCGTCATCGTGGTGAGCTATGGCGTGGGTCTGGGCATCGAGTTTATCAGCGCACAGATTCATCACAAGGAGATTCAGGAAGGATTCCTCGTTACGGGTATCCTCATCCCCTTGATTGTCCCCATCAACACGCCGCTGTGGATGACAGCCGTCGCCACGGCATTCGCTGTGATCTTCGCCAAGGAGGTCTTCGGCGGCACGGGCATGAACATTTTCAATGTCGCCCTCATCACCCGCGCGTTCCTCTTCTTCGCCTATCCGTCCCGCATGAGCGGCGACGAGGCGTTTGTCAAGGTGGACAGCGCTTTCGGCATGGGTGGCGGCACGGTTGTTGACGCCTTCACCGGTGCCACTCCACTGGGTCAGGTCGCCACTGGCGGCGGTGACCCGACGATGACCAGCATCATGGGCGAGCCCATCAGTTGCATGGACGCCTTCATCGGTTTCATCCCCGGTTCACCGGGCGAGACCTCGATGATTGCCATCCTGATCGGCGCCGCCATCCTGTTGCTGACAGGCATCGCCTCGTGGCGCATCATGTGCTCCGTCTTTGTCGGCGGCCTGGGAATGGCAGCCCTGGTGCACGCGTTGCCCAGCGCCACCTACCCCGCCTCGATGCTCGACCCGATGACGCAGTTGTGCCTGGGCGGCTTTGCCTTTGGCGCCGTGTTCATGGCTACCGACCCCGTCACGGGAGCACGCACCAACGTGGGCCAGTACATCTATGGCCTGCTGATTGGCGTGTTTGCCATCCTGATACGTGTTTACAACAGTGGTTACCCCGAGGGCATGATGCTGGCCATCCTGCTGATGAACGCCTTCGCGCCCTTGATTGACCACTGCGTGGTATCGTCTAACATCAAGCGCCGCGCCCGTCGCGCCGCCACTAAAGAATGAGGAGGGATAAACCATGAACAAGAACAGTAACACTTATCAAATCCTGTATGCTGCCGTGATGGTGCTGCTCGTGGGCACCGTGCTGGCGTTCATCTACATGGCGCTCAAGCCCCAGCAGAACGAGAACATCGCCAACGACACGCGCAAGCAGATCCTGAGCGCCCTGCACATCGCAGCCCCCGACGATGCCCAGGTCAAGGACCTGTATGAGAAATACATCATCCAAGACCTGCTGGTCGACGGTCAGGGCAATATCGTTGACAGTGCCAAGAATGTGGCCTTCGACGTGCAGATGAAGAAAAACGTGAAATTGCCGGTCGTTGAGCGCAAACTCCCCGTGATGAAGTGCAAGCTCGATGACGGCAGCATCAAGTATGTGCTCCCCGTCTATGGTGCTGGCCTGTGGGGTCCCATCTGGGGCTACATCGCCGTGAACGACGACGGCAACACCATCTATGGCGCCAATTTCTCGCATGAGGGCGAGACCCCGGGACTGGGTGCCCGCATTACCGAGCAGTCTTTCCAAGACCTGTTCAAGGACAAGCACCTGTTCGTTGACGGAGCATTCAAGAGCGTGGCCGTGCTCAAGAAGGGGCAGAAAGCCTCCAACGGAGCCGAGCAGATCGACGCCCTGACGGGCGCCACGATCACCAGCCGCGGCGTGAGCGACATGATGGCCGACTGTCTGGCCCCCTATGAGGCCTTCCTCAAGAAGCTGCAGGGCGATGGCGGCACACAATGCACCGCCGATCTCGCCCCCGCTCCCATCGAGGACGCCGAGAGTGAAACCAACGACAATCAACCCGAATAAAACCATCTGCGATTATGTTATCCAAGAAAAACAAAGAAGCTTTTTTCAACCCGCTGTCCAAAGACAATCCCGTCTTGGTGCAGATTCTGGGTATCTGCTCCGCGCTAGCCGTCACCGCCAGTCTGGAGCCCGCCATCGTGATGGGCATCTCGGTAATTGCCGTGCTGGCGTTCAGCAACGTGATTATTTCGTTCCTTCGCAAGACCGTTCCTACCAACATCCGCATCATCGTGCAGTTGGTAGTGGTTGCAGCGTTAGTGATCATTGTGCAACAGATTCTCATCGCCTACAACTATGACGTCAGCAAGAAACTGTCGGTGTTCATCGGTCTGATCATCACCAACTGTATCTTGATGGGACGCCTCGAGGCGTTTGCCATGCACAACAGCCCGTGGCCGTCGTTCCTCGACGGTATCGGCAACGGATTGGGCTACACCATCGTCCTGCTGATCGTGGCCTTCTTCCGCGAGTTGCTGGGCTCGGGCACCATCTTTGGCTATCATGTGATTCCGCAATGGTGCTACGACCATGGCTATATGGACAACGGCCTGATGATTCTGCCTCCCATGGCGTTGATCACGCTGGGTGTCATCATCTGGGTTCACCGTGCACGCAACA
Organism: Sodaliphilus sp.; assembly: GCA_045541835.1. Classification (GTDB taxonomy): domain Bacteria; phylum Bacteroidota; class Bacteroidia; order Bacteroidales; family Muribaculaceae; genus Sodaliphilus. The sequence continues at coordinate 10,051 of JAZQJW010000031.1, forward strand.
AGGACCTGCAAGAGGATTAATGAGCATGTTTAACCATTCAATTCAGTAGAAACAATGGAAGAACTTAATCTGTTTATCAAGTCGATATTCATCGACAACATGATATTTGCCTACTTCTTGGGCATGTGCTCGTTCCTGGCGGTGTCCAAGAACGTGAAGACGGCCCTGGGCCTCGGCATTGCGGTCACCTTCATGCTCGTGGTGACACTCCCCATCAACTACATGCTCAACGAGTATGTCCTCAAGGAGGGCGCCCTCAAGTGGCTCAGCCCCGATCTGGCTGAAGTTGACCTGAGTTTCCTCGGGCTCATCCTGTTCATCGCCGTGATTGCATCGGCCACCCAGCTGGTCGAGATGGCGGTCGAGAAATTCTCACCGTCGCTCTATGCATCGCTTGGTATTTTCCTGCCGCTCATCGCGGTGAACTGTGCCATCCTCGGCGCCTCGCTGTTCATGCAGCAGCGCGACTTCGGGTCGGCATTGACGGCATCGGTCTATGGCGCCGGGTCGGGTATCGGCTGGCTGCTTGCCATCGTCGGCATCGCTGCCATCCGCGAGAAACTCGCCTACAGTGACATACCTAAGCCGTTGCGTGGCGTGGGAATCGCATTCATCATTACTGGTCTCATGGGCATTGCCTTCATGAGTTTCCTGGGTATTAAATTAGGATAAGGAGGACACGCAACTATGATACTGTTAACCAACACATCTACCACGGTAATGGCGAGCGCACTGGTGTTCCTGGTGCTCACCCTGCTGCTCGTCATCATTCTGCTCGTCGCCAAGCACTACCTGGTGCCGTCGGGCAAAGTGAAAATCAACATCAACAACGGCACCAAGGAAATCGAGGTCAACAGCGGCAACACCTTGCTGAACACCCTGCACGAGAACGGCGTGATGCTCTCGAGTGCCTGCGGTGGCAAGGGTAGTTGCGGCCAGTGCAAGGTCCAGGTGCTTGAAGGTGGAGGACAGATCCTGCCCACCGAGGTGCCCCATTTCTCCCGCAAGGAGCAGATGGACCATTGGCGTCTGGGCTGCCAGGTCAAGGTCAAGGACAGCATGTCCATCCAGGTGCCCGACAGCGTCTTGTCGGTCAAGGAGTATGAGTGCACCGTCGTGAGCAACAAACTCGTGTCGTCGTTCATCAAGGAGTTCATCGTGGCCCTGCCCCCGGGCGAGCACATGGACTTCATCCCCGGCAGCTATGCCCAGATCAGGATTCCCGAGTATGAGATGGACTACGACAAGGACATCGACAAGGAGTCGCTGGGCGAGTACCTGCCCACGTGGGAAAAATTCGGTCTGTTCGGCCTCAAGTGCCGCAACGACGAGGCCACGGTGCGCGCCTATTCGATGGCCAACTATCCGGCCGAGGGCGACCGCTTCATGCTCACCGTGCGCATCGCTACACCGCCGTTTAAACCCAAGCCTCAAGTCGGCTTCATGGACGTGATGCCCGGCATCGCTTCGAGTTACATCTTCACCTTGAAGCCCGGCGACAAGGTCATCATGAGCGGCCCCTACGGCGACTTCCACCCCATCTTCGACAGCAAGAAGGAGATGATCTGGATTGGTGGTGGTGCCGGCATGGCTCCCCTGCGTGCCCAGATTCTGCACATGACGCGCTCCCTCAACACGCGTGACCGCGAGATGCACTACTTCTACGGCGCCCGTTCATTGAGCGAGGTCTTCTACCTTGAGGACTTCCTGCAGCTCGAGAAGGACTTCCCCAACTTCCACTTCCATCTCGCGTTGGACCGTCCCGACCCCGTTGCCGACGAGGCAGGCGTGAAGTACACGGCAGGCTTTGTCGCTCCCGTGCTCCGCGACACCTATCTTGCCCAGCACGAGGCTCCCGAGGACTGCGAGTACTACATGTGCGGCCCGGCCATGATGAGCCAGACCGTCAACGAGGTGCTCGACTCCCTGGGCGTCGATCCCTCGTCCATCCACTACGACAACTTCGGGTAATCTCAACTACCCTGTCAACAAAAACAGCGGGCGACCCACATCGGGCCGCCCGCTTTATCATTATAGCCTTAACGTCTCTTGTCCAAAAGATGCCCCGAAGGATGCCCAGAGAATGTCCAAAGGCTCCCAGAGGCCCCCAAAGGATGTTCCGTGGGCCGAGGCTCTGCCTCGGTATAGTAACCTGCCTCCTTACTTGAGGCTCTGCCTCGGTAGTAACGTGGCTCCTTACTTGAGGCTCTCAACCCAAGCCTTGAGGCTGTCGACGGGAGGATTGCCGTTGAGCACCTTGCCGGGGAGAATCCAGTTGGCTTTGGGGGCGCTGGCCTTCTTCAGGTCCTCGCCGCTCTTGCCCATGTCACTGCCGCCACTGGTGGCGAAGGGGATGATGGTCTTGCCCGTGAGGTCATACTGCTCCAGGAAGGTGTTGATAATCCTGGGAGCAGTGTACCACCAGATGGGGAAGCCCACATAGATGGTGGTGTACTGGTCCATGTTCTCAACCTTGCTGGCAACGGCGGGACGAGCGGTGCTGTCCTTCTTCATCTCGATGGTCGAACGGCTCTTCTCGTTCTGCCAGTCCAGATCCTCAGCAGTGTAAATCTGCTCAGGAACGATTTCAAACAGGTCGGCATCGGTGGCCTCGGCAAGGGTCTTGGCGACCTGTGCCGTCACGTGAGCCTCGCTGGCCGAGAAATAGGCCACCAGGGTGGTCTTCTTTGTATCGGCGTTGGCTGTCTCGGCATCACCGGCTTCGGCAGCGTTGGTCTTACTTGAGTTCTGGCATGCGCCCAGCATCAGGATGGCAGCAAATAATGCGATTGATTTCTTCATAATACTTAATTCTGTTATAATGAGATTTATCCATAAAAAAAACTGTCCGAGCCATTTTTTAAAAATGTTTCGGACAGTCCCAATAAAAACTTTTTACTTGATGAAAAAAACTATTACTATTATCACTTCTTCAGATCAACTTGACCTGGAGTAGCCGGTTTTTCAGTGGTCACTTTGGGAGCTTCAGACTTGGTGGCGGGTGCCTCGGGAGCCTTGGCGGGAGCGGTGGTCGAGGAGCCGACCTTGTTGTAACGCTTGTTCAGGCCCTCAATGACCTCATTGGTCACGTCAAACTTCTCGTCGATGAACAGCGTGGCACTCTTGCGCAGCACCATGTCATAGCCTTTCTTCTTGGCATAGTCCTTCATGAAGTTGTCGATGGAGTCGAGCAACTGCAGCTGGCTCTGGTTGAGCTCGTTCTGGATGCTCTGCTGCAGACTGGCGAGATAGTTCTCGGCATCGGCCTGCATCTTCTGCAACTTAGCCTGGTCGGCATTGAAGGCCTCCTCGGTGAGGTATTGATTATTCTGATACTTCTGCTGCATAGCGTTGCCAAACTTGCTGATCTCGTTGGCGCGCTGCTTCTGGGCGGCGTCAAACTGGTTCTGACGGCGCAGCATGGCCTCATTGATATCCTTGGCCAGGTTGTAGTTGGCCATGATGGAGTCCTCGTCGATGTAACGGATATTGAGATTCTCGAGAGCTGTTCCCGAAGCTGCCTTGGGGGCCTCGGCAGGCTTATCATTACATGAGGTGGTAGCCATCATCACAACAGCAGCAAATAAAGCAACCTTGGTGTAGTGTTTAATGAAGTTCATTTCAAACGGTTTTTTGACTTTTTCTTTTTATAGTTGTTATTTATAGAATTCTTTATCTCTGGCACAAGTGATGCCGCGCTTGCGCATCTCGGGATTGTCGTGGATGTGGGTGTTGGGGAATTTCCCCCCTTTCACGAAGAAAATCTTCACACCCAGCAGCAGCACTGCCAGTCCCACAATCGCCAATGTCAACAACAATACCTTCATCATTGTGCAAAAAGACCTGCAAATTTAGTGATACTTTGCGAGTTTGGGCACGATAATTAGCATTTATTTTGTCCAAATTGCTATTTCACGGGGTTGATTTAACAAAAATTCAAAGCGCTAAAGATTAACTAACACTTCCACCCCACCCCTATGTGCATTTCAAAGTGAAAAATGAGTAACTTTGTAGTCCCATCTGTTGTTTTGTTTGTTGCGTTGTCAACGCAACAAACAAAACAAAGCGACAAACAAGAACCGATTACCACTCACTCCCAATGAAAAAAGAGACCTACAAAGCACAGCGACCCTTTGCTGGAGAGAAAAAGCCCTCCATGCTTCGTCGCTGCGTGGGTCATGATTACACAAGCCGGCAGATTTACATGATCACGATGGTCACCGAGGGGCGGCGCCAACTGTTCGGGCAAGTGGTGGGCAAGAGCGATGCGCCAGCTGACAGCGACGATGCACCCCGCATCGAGCTGTCGCCACTCGGGCAGCGCGTGAGCAACGAGTGGTGGGCGGCCTCACAGCACCATCCCGAGGTCAGAGTCCTCGCCCTGCAGATGATGCCCGACCACTTGCACGGCATCCTGTTTGTTCAAGAACAGATGGAGAAGCCTCTGGGGATGCTCCTGCGCGGCTTCAAACAGAGTTGCAACCGCCACTACCGCGAGTTGGTGCTCGGCATTGCTCCACCCGTCCCGTCTGCCCCTCCAGTTGCACCCGTCCCGTCTGTCCCGTCTGTTGCGTTGTCAACGCAACAAACACAACCCAAGCAAGACCGCCGCAACGAGGACCGCTCCCACGGCATGCTGTTTGCCCGCGGCTATAACGACAAACTGCTGCGTGAAGGCCAACTGGAAACCTGGATTCATTACCTTAACGACAACCCCCGCCGCCTGTTGATGAAACGTGAGCACCCCGACCTGTTCCGTGTCCAGCGCAACGTCGAGGCCGCCGGAATGACCTTCTCGGCCATCGGCAACCGCTTCCTGCTCGACCGCCCCGTGCGTCTGCAGGTGCAAATGTCACGCCGCCTGAGTGAAGCCGAAAGCCAAGAGCAGGTCGCACACTTCCTGGCAGAGGCCCGACAAGGAGCCGTGCTTGTGTCGCCCGCCATATCTCCTGGCGAGAAAGCCGTCATGCGGGCCGCATTCAACGAGGGGCTCCCGCTCATCTACCTGCAGGAGAACGGTTTCACCGACCTGGCAAAACCCCGCGGCACAAGAATGGAAGCCTGTGCCCGCGGCCAACTGCTCATCCTCGCCCCATGGGAACACCACAACGAACAACTGACCATCAGCCGCAGCCAATGCCTCAAACTCAACGACATCGCCCGCCTGCTCACTGTTGTTCCTTGAATTAGCGAAAAAAATCGCCATTGCCATGCAGTCTTTTCACCCAATATGGCATCATAACAATGAAGGACAACTTTATTGGATGGACATGGAGCGTGTCATCGGGGCAGCTCTGGCTGGTGACCAACAGGCTATCGCCAAGCTCTATAATGCGTATTCCCACAAGGTGTTGGGGATATGCTATAATATTGTGGGCAATCGTGCCGTAGCCGAGGAATTGTCCCATGATGCCTTTGTACTCGCTTTCTCCAAACTGGATCATCTGCGAAACCCTGAACGATTTGACGCATGGTTGTCAAGCATTGCGGCCAACGTGGCGTTGCGCTACAAACAACGCCATCATACGTTGGTCACGGTCCCTTTTGATGACATGCCAGATGAAACTTGGATTGCAGAGGAGCCCTCGGACATGCCGACGATGGCCGAAATCATGGCAGCGGTAAATGCCCTGCCCAATGGTTACGGCAAGGTGTTCAAGATGGCGGTCATGCAGGATATGTCCCACAAGGAAATCGGTGAAATCCTGGGTATTGCCGCCCATTCCTCATCATCTCAACTGGCACGCGCCAAGAAGATGTTGCAGCATTCGTTGGCCAAATATTGGGCAGTCATCCTGCTTGCGTTGCTCACGCCTCTTGCGTTGCTACTCTTACGCCAACCCAAGACCATCGAGGAGCAGCAGCCCAAGACGGCTGAGACTAACGAGCCCACACTCACCGATGACAATCCACAAGTGACCAATCCTGCCAGTCAGCAGCGCAAAGAAAGCCGCAACATGGCCATTACCGTCCCCGAGAGATACAAGCAGCCCAGTGTGAGCACCACAGACACAGCTCAGCATGAGGAAGTGCCAAGACAGATGGTTGACACTACAACAGTTCCTGTTGAAAATGCTTTGCCCCACCTCAAGCTGAATGGTGACATCCACTTTGCAAACGTCGGTCATGGCACCACCATCCGACCCACGAAAGACGGCTTCAAGCGCTGGTCGGCTGATTTGGCCTACACGGGGCAACCCTCTCCAGAGGCAGATCAGATGACTCCTCAAAACTTCATCGTCCCCGATTATTTAGCGCCAACCGTTCCTGGAGAGCCTGATCCCACCTTGACGATTGATAACTGGACTGATTATATCGCTTATCTTGAGGTAAAGAGTGACATCACGAGTGAACTATCTGAAGAGGATCGCATCATGCGACAGATTGCCAAGAGCAACGAGCCGCTCAACAATGGCCAAATTGTGCGCAAGACCCACCACAGCCTGCCGCTTACCTATTCCTTGTCGTTGAGGTATCAAGCCAACAAGAGAATCGGCTTGGAGAGCGGCCTCCAGTACACAAGACTCAACTCGTTGTTCCAAACGGGCGAGGGAATCAACCGCATCGATGAGAAACAGCGCATTGATTACTTGGGTGTGCCATTGAAAGTCTCTTATCGTATTTGGAGCGGCAAGCATGTCGGCATCTATACCACGGCTGGCGTGACACTGGAGATTCCAGTCAAGTCAACTGTCACGACAGAGTATATATTGAACAACCAGACCGAACTGCGCGACAGCCATCATCTGGATGTGCCGTTGCAGTGTTCAACGGGCATTGGCATCGGTGTTCAGTACAATATCACGCCCAGCATCGGCATCTTTGCAGAGCCTGGCGTACAGTACTATATCCCTGATGGCATCGGCTTTGAAACTTACCGCACACAACATCCGTTCACCATAACAATTCCCGCCGGCTTGCGATTCACCTGGTAGTTAAAATCAGCAAAATGATGCAGTCATTTATCGCCTTGTGGTATCATAGGTTATAGAACGATATAGTAATCTTTAATAACCTAAAAAATTAACTGCTATGATGAAAAGAAGCATTCTGCTAGTAGCCCTTGCCTTGATGGCAGTGTCACAGGTTGCGGCAAACGAGTACATGTATACGCCTTTTGTACGCGAAGGCGTAAAATGGGTTTACTATTATGTCAATAAGGATGGTTTCTATCCTGCTGTCACCATATTGGGAAAAGGCAAAGTCTATATGAACCTTGAATTCAAGGGCGACACCGTCATCAACGGACTCACCTACAAAGCCATGCACAAGTACCACGGCAGTGCCATTAACGCCAATAATGACACAATGCCTATCTACATGCGTGAGGCAGACAAGATCGTATACGCGATAGTGCCAGATGGCAAAATGTATCCCGATTGTCCTATCGGCAACTCCTTTTCACCCGACATTTATGACCTCATCAGTGAAGGCAAGGAGTTTATCTTATACGATTTCAATGATCCCGTAGCCTTTTGGGATAAACTTGTGAACCAATCAGGTTATGATGACCAGTATCAGCATTTCTACACCGACACAATAGCACTTGGCGCTCATCTGGCCAAGCAATATGTTGGTAGCCTATGTGGGGGTGATTTCCGCATTATTGAGGGAGTGGGCATCGATGCTTTTTCAAGTTACACACTTGATTTCTTCATGGTGTTGCCAACGGGTTACGGTACCTATTTTGGCTTGAGCCATGTTGTCGAAGGCGGTGAAATAGTCTATAAGGGACAGAAGTTTGACGAGAGCATTTTGGAGAACAAGCGTGGTGATGTCAACGGGGATGGTAACGTCAACATTTCTGACGTCACAACCTTGATAGACATCTTGCTGAATCGTTAGTCCACCATTAAGGTTACTGTTTTGTTATAGTTCCCTATGCAGTCCATGATGGCCAGATGGTATCTACACTTGTAGAAAACCAAACCATCAAGGATTATTTATGTACAAACTGACTGACTACCTCTACAACGGGCTATTGTATGTCAATAATATGTCCAGGCCACATCACAAAAGGCTAAGCCAACTGATGCTTTATGCCACAACGGCTTGCCAGTCTCATTGCAAGCACTGCAACATCTGGCAGAAAAAGCGTGAACTCCTGTCGCTCGATGACATCAAGCGTGTCATGCAGAGCCGCTGCATTACGAGCAGGACGACCGTCGGGCTTGAAGGAGGCGAATTCATCCTGCATCCTCAAGCAAATGAAATCTTAGAATGGTTCCATGAGCACCACCTTAATTACACGCTGCTGACTAATGGCCTCGCTCCTCAACGGGTTATTGATGCCGTGAGGCAATTCCAACCGCGCCACCTGTATGTCTCACTCGACGGAGACAAGGAGACCTACAAGAGGATGCGCGGCTGCGACGGTTATGACAAGGTGATGGAGGTCGTTGAGACATTGAAGGACGAGGTACCACTGTCGCTCATGTTCTGCCTGTCGCCGTGGAACTCGTTCAAGGACATGGTGCATGTCATCAATGTGGCCTTGCATTACGGCATTGACGTGCGCATCGGTATCTATGGCACGATGGCATTCTTTGACACTACGAGCGAGTTGCTCACGATGAACGACTACACAAAGCAGATACCGAGCAACATTCACAAGACCCAGGAGAATTATGATTTTGTCGCCCTTTATGACCAGTGGCGACAAGGCAATTTGCAGCTACGCTGCCAAAGCATCATGAGCAGTCTGGTCATTCACAGTAATGGTGATGTACCCTTGTGCCAAAATCTTGATGCCAAGTTGGGCAATATCCACAATCAGTCGCTGGATGATATTTTCAACGGCAAACAGGCTTGCGAAACCCAATGTCGGTATTCCAGACAGTGTAATGGGTGCTGGATTAACTTCCACCGCAAATATGACATCATCCTGATGCGCAATCTCGAGCGTTTGCTGCCAAAAACACTCATTGAACGATTCTATGGTCCCTATCAATGGACAGATGACACGAAAATGACCTATCATAAACTGTTGAAATCATGATACAGCAATTCATCAACCGCTATAAGCGTATGCGTACCGAACGCTATCTCAACGAGACCTATCATTGCCAATATGCCTTCGTCGGTATGGGTCAACACAGCCTGACGAACCTTTATACCGTGCTTCATTATTTGCAGGTGCCATTGAAATACATCTGCGTAACCAGTGAACGCAAGGCACGGCTCATTGAGCGGAAATTTAAAGGAATAAAGGCGACGGCCCGACTTGATGATATCCTCAACGACGATGAAGTGAAGGGTGTATTGGTTGCAGCATCACCTAATGCCCATTTTCGCATCGCCTCACAAGTGCTGCAAAGCGGCAAATCGTTGTTTATAGAGAAGCCGCCTTGCCAATCGGTCGCCCAACTGAGAGAACTCATTGCCATGCAGGAGGATAGCAGGTCCGGGATTGCGATGGTGGGGTTGCAGCAGCGTTATTCACCAGCTGTCCAGATACTCAAGCGCCGATTAAAGGGTGAACAACTGCTCAACTATGACCTGCACTATCTCACAGGGGCTTATCCCGAGGGCAATGCCCTGCTCGACTTGTACATCCACCCGATAGACCTGGCCACATGGCTATTTGGTAAGGCCGAAATCGTTTCCTACTTAGAGATTGATGAACATTCCTATATCCTGATGCTTTGCCATCAGGACATAGTCGGAACGATAGAACTGTCCACCTGCCACTCCTGGCAAGACGCGCGACAGTCACTCACTGTCCACACCCGCTCAGGCTGCTATCACCTGGCCCAATGCGAGGAGTTGAGTTTTGTTCCCAAACAGACTGTCATCGCAGGCATTCCCTTAGAGAAACTTCTTCCTCGCCGCCAATCGGTCGAGTATCTACACCGACATGACAACCTTTCGCCCATTCTTGCCAATAACTCCATTTACAACCAAGGCTTTTTTCAGGAGGTTTCCACATTCATTAACGCCGTCGAAGGTAAGAAGGCAAATGTCCTTACCGACCTTCAATCCATCGAGCCGACACTAAAACTGATAGACGAAATCATGGGATAATGGCTTATCGGCAATTTGTGGCTCAGTCCAGGATGCGGGGTTCGGGAACTTCCTGCCCGCGGCAGAAGCGGACGGCAATCTGGCGGTCGTCGCCCACGTAGATGAAACGTTCGAGGCGTTGAGGCAGTGTGTAGTTGCTGTGGTTGAGGTTGCTGTCGTCGATGACGAGGGCGTCGAACTCGTACCCCGGCTCAAAACTGCCCACTCGTCCAAAGAAACTGCCAGCCGACTTGGTGGCAATCCAGAATGCCTCGGGGAGCGTGAGGAAATGATCGCTCGTGTACCGTTGGTTGTACAACTTGCTCACCTGGATGGCATAGACCATCACGCGCATGATGCTCATGTCATGGCCTCCGCTGATGTCGCTGCCAAAGCCCACCTTGATGCCCTTGTCGAGGAAGGCGCGGATGGGCGCGATTCCGGTTATGAGGTTGATGTTCGACGTGGGGCAATGCGCCACCATCACGTTGCGACGGCTCATCAGTTCCAGTTCTTCGCCTTCACTGAAGACGCAGTGTGCCATGATGGTTGGTGTCTGCCCGAACAGGCCATAGCGGTCATAGGCGTCGCCATAGAAGCGGCTCTCGGGCTCCAACTCACGCACCAGGGCGATTTCACCCAGGTTCTCAGACAGGTGAGACTGCACGGGCACCTGGTACTTTTGTGCCTGTTCGCCGCACACCCGCAGCATAGCCGGTGAGCACGAGGGGATGAAACGTGGCGTGATGATGGGTCTGACGAGACCGTCGGGGTCGTTCCACTCGGCGATGAGCGCCTCGTTCGCGGCCTCGGCCTCATCGACTGTCTCCAGCAGGGCGTCGATGGAGTTGCGGTCCATATTGACCTTGCCGACCAAGGCCCCCATGCCGGCCTCCCGGAACAGTTCCATGAGCAGACGGGTGCTCTCCAGATGGGTGGTGGCGAAGGTAGCGGTGCGCATCGTGCCATAGCGCCACAGGTCGTGCACGAAACGGCTGTACATGCGCCTTGCGTAGCGCGTGTCACTGTATTTCGCCTCCTCGGGGAAGGTGTAACTGTTGAGCCATTCCAGCAGAGCCATGTCCATGGAGATGCCCTGGTTACGGTACTGCCCCGCGTGCACGTGCATGTCGTTCATAGCAGGGATGAGCAGGCAGTCGCCGTAATCTATCACCTCTTCGGGTTGCCGGCCAAAAGCGTCGGCGCTACTTGCCACGTCCACGACGCGCCCGTTCTCGACGCCCACATAGCCATGTTCCACAACCTCAAAGTGGTCCTTCTCGCGAGTAAAGATGATGTTAGCCTTGTATAGTTTCATAAAGACAGTTTATGTTGGATATCGGTTATTATGAATTGCCAGTTGCAAAGATAGACAAATTATTTATTCCATGGATTTTTTATTAACAATTGCGTGTGCATTCAAGAAAAAATTGTAATTTAGCGGTGGAAATGAATTTGCTTTAACAGTAATTTATAAACCTAAATATTCACTAACATTTTAACCAATTATTTTACAATGCAAGTAAAAGATTTGAATCCGCAGGCAGTATGGTCAATCTTTGACGAGATCGCCAAGGTGCCCCGTCCCAGTGGCAATGACGAAGGTAAGTTAGACAAGATTCGCGAGTGGCTCGTGAACTTCGCCAAGAAACACAATCTGGAGTACAAAATCGACAAGACCGGCAACGTGGCCATCTTCAGGCCCGCCGCTCCCGGCTACGAGAAGTGCAAGGGCATCGTGCTGCAAGGTCACATGGATATGGTCGCCGAGAAAGGTCCCGGTTCGACCCACAACTTCGATACCGACCCCATCGAGACCATCATCGATGGCGAGTGGGTACGTGCCAACAACACCACGCTGGGTGCCGACGACGGTATGGGCCTGGCTATCGCTCTGGCTGCCGTTATCGAGCCATCGCTGCAGTGCGGCCCCCTGGAGGCTCTTGCCACCGTTGACGAGGAGACCGGTCTGACCGGTGCCAGCAACATCGAGGCCGACATGCTCGTGGGCGACTATCTGCTCAACCTCGACGAGGAGGAAGATGGCGTCATCACCATGGGCTGCGCCGGTGGTCTGGTGAGCATCTTCAAGTTCAACTACAAGCCCGAGGCCGCTCCCAAGGATCTCACCTACTTCGAGATCAAGTTTGAGCACCTGCATGGCGGTCACAGCGGTGCCGACATCCACCTGGGCTTCGCTACCACCACCAAGTTGAGCAGCCGTCTGCTGTGGAACATCGGTGACCAGATGGACTATGTTCTGGCCAAGATCGACGCCGGTAACCTGCACAACGCCATCGCCCACGCCGCTACCCTCGTTATCGGTATCAAACCCGAGGACAAGGAAAAGCTGAGCGTCGTGCTCAACACCTTCATCGCCGAGGTGAAGAACGAGTACAAGCGCACCGAGCCCAAGATGGAGATCACCTGCACGAGCGTTGACGCTCCCGAGACCATCATCGACACCGACACCGCCCGCCGCGTTGTCAACGCCGTTTACGTAGCTCCTCACGGTATCGACGCCATGAGCATGGAGATTCCCGGCCTCGTTGAGACCTCGACCAACCTCGCCAGCGTGAAGATGCGCGAGGGCAACCAGATTGTTGTCGAGATGTTCCACCGTTCTTCGATCGAGAGTGGCAAGTATGACCTGACCCACAGGTGCGAGACCATCTTCCGCATGGCTGGTGCCGACGAGATCATCAGCGAGGGCGGCTAAGTCGGATCGTAGCCATGTCGTTCTGTGAGCCAAGGAGTTGCCTTAATTAATTGTCTTCCTAAGACCGCTTGGCCTCCGACTTCGATCGAGAGTGGCAAGTATGACCTGACCCACAGGTGCGAGACCATCTTCCGCATGGCTGGTGCCGACGAGATCATCAGCGAGGGCGGCT
>JAZQJW010000032.1:0-141718 GCA_045541835.1 Sodaliphilus sp.
ACAGCAGGCTGTCACACTGGGTGAAGTTGCGGCAACCGGTCGCCTTGGGCGCAATCTTGACCATGCCTCGATAACTGTTCTGGCTGTGGCCGGCGCTGAAAGTCGGATCGTAGCCATGTCGTTCTGTGAGCCAAGGAGTTGCCTTAATTAATTGTCTTCCTAAGCCCGCTTGGCCTCCGACTTACAGCAGGCTGTCACACTGGGTGAAGTTGCGGCAACCGGTCGCCTTGGGCGCAATCTTGACCATGCCTCGATAACTGTTCTGGCTGTGGCCGGCGCTGATGCCCTTGCTCACGATGGTGCTCGTGCTGTGCTTGCCCAGGTGAATCATCTTGGTACCCGTGTCGGCCTCCTGCCAGTTGTTGGTCAAGGCCACACTGTAGAACTCGCCCACCGAGTGGTCGCCCTTGAGCACGCAACTGGGATACTTCCATGTGATGGCGCTGCCGGTCTCGACCTGGGTCCACGACAACTTGCTGTGGTCGCCACGGCACAGGCCGCGCTTGGTTACCAGGTTATAGATGCCGCCCTTGCCGTCCTTGTCACCGGGGTACCAGTTCTGGACGGTGCTGTACTTCACCTCGGCACGGTCCTCGACGATAATCTCGACGATGGCGGCATGCAACTGGTTCTCGTCACGCATGGGGGCGGTGCAGCCTTCCAGGTAGGAGACGTAGGCATCGTCATCGGCCACGATGAGCGTGCGCTCAAATTGGCCCGTCTGCGCCGCATTGATGCGGAAGTAGGTGGACAACTCCATCGGGCAACGCACTCCCTTGGGGATATAGACAAAGGATCCGTCACTGAACACCGCCGAATTCAAGGCGGCATAGAAATTGTCGGTGTAAGGTACCACTTTGCCCAGGTACTTGCGCACCAGGTCGGGGTAATCCTTCACAGCCTCGCTGATGGAGCAGAAAATCACACCCAACTCTGCCAGGCGCTCACGATAGGTCGTCTTCACGCTCACGCTGTCCATCACGGCGTCAACAGCCATGCCACTCAGGCGCAACTGCTCCTCCAGGGGGATGCCCAACTTGTCGAAGGTTTTCTTCAACTCGGGGTCTATGTCCTCAAAACCGCCCTTTTTCAATTTGCGCGGCGCGGCATAGTAACTGATGGCCTGGTAGTCGATTTCGGGCACATGCACGTGGCCCCAGGTGGGAGCCTTGAGCGTCAGCCAGTGGCGGTAGGCCTTCAGGCGGAACTCCAGCAACCACTCGGGCTCACCCTTCAGGGCCGAGATGCGGCGCACCACATCCTCGTCCAGTCCCTTGGGGATGACCTCGGTCTCGATGTCGGTCACAAAGCCGTACTTGTACTCGGCCTGTGCCGCTTCTTCTATAATCTGATTCCCTTTTTCAGGTTTCTCGTTCTCTTTCATCGGTTAATTATACCTCTTTCTAAAAAGCGGTGCAAAGGTACTGCAAATTGAGTGCAGAGCCAAACAAAAACAGTTATTTTGTATGGGCTATGTCAAGATGCCACCAACCTTGGGCCCAAGGCCAACGATACTACAAAATACTTATACATAACAAAATCCATAAAAATATATTATCTGATTAGAACGGAATGAGGTTTGTTGTTTCAAAGAAAAGTTTCCATCAATCATTTCTAATCTATAATAGCAAAAATTACAGTGGTACACAAGTTTGTGGCACAAACTTGTGTACTGTCGTCACTATCTCAATCTGCGTCACAAGCAAGGCGTAAGCCGAGATATCCATTTCGATTCGATGGATGTTCATCGCCTCGCCACGATACACGTCCTTCATTTGCGCCGATATTAGAGCCACCTCGGTACACGCGACTATTTCCCTTGGAAACACCTTTAGGGTTCTTCTCCAAAGCGGTGCCGTAACTCTCAAAATACCAATCCTGACACCACTCACCCACATTTCCACTCATATCATACAAGCCTAACTCGTTGTGGGTCCCTCCAACGGGGTGTCTATCATAAATATCATCCCATATTCGTGTTTCATATTTATTAGATACAGCGAATGATGTATTGTATTCTTGGCGGTTGTTTCTACCAGCATACTTATAACCAAGGCTACGGTTGCCACCACGAGCAGCATACTCCCACTCAGCCTCGGTAGGCAGGCGGAAATTTCTTCCCGTCAGCAGGTTTAACTTGGTGATGAACGTCTGGCAATCTTCCCATGACACATTATCCACAGGGTAGTTTAAATCACCCTTATGCTCGCTCGGGTTGTTGCCCATAACTGCCTGCCACAATTTTTGAGTTACTTCCGTCTCGCCGATATAAAAATCAGACAGTTTCACTTTGTGAACGGGGCTCTCGTTGCTCATAGCATCTCCGCCCTGCTCTGGTGTCGCACCCATCGTAAAAGTGCCTCCCTCAACCCACACCATGTCAAACGAGACCCCATTCACTGAGACTTTTTGATCTTGCTTTGGCGTAGGAAATAAGGCATCACTGAGGTTATTGAGAAGATAGCCTCCACATACAATCAGCAACAAGCCCATCACGACAACTGCAATAATAGTCTTACGATTTCTCTTTTGCTTGTTTATAGGGGCCCTATCGTTGGATTTCTCAACACTGACTGTCGTGGCTTCAGAACCCGAATGCTTTTTAGTAGATTGCTTGGTTGTAGCCTTCTGGATTGTTAACTCTTCATCACTCTCTTGCTCGGCATTAATCAATTGGGTAGTTGAATCGTCTTCTTGCTCAAAACTGACTATCTGCTGGGCGGTCATGGTCTGTTCAGAGTCACCGTCCAGGTAGTTCATGATGTCGTTGACTGATTGCGGACGGTCCAAGCGGTGGGTCCGTATCAGCCATAGCATGAGATTCCATATGCGGTCGCTCACGCCTGCGGGTCTATGGAGGGTGTTATGCTTGTCGGGAGTTCGGTCATCGTCCAAGTCACCGGGCATGGGCGGTTTGCTATTGGTCAAGAGGTTATAGAGCGTAGCGCCCAAGGCATAGAAATCGGTCCACGGGCCGAACTTCTGGTAGTTACCTTCCATCTGTTCACGCGGGGCGTAGCCGCTGGTGTAGGCCACGGCGCTGGTCGTGAGGGCACCGCCCTTGTCGGCACTGAACTGTTTGCTGGCACCGAAGTCAATGAGTTTAACCACCCCCTTGCGGTCAATCATGATGTTTGCAGGTTTGAGGTCCATGTGCCAAAGTCCTTGGCTATGTACCTGTTCTAAAGCTTCAAGCACTTGGCATAACACATCATCCACTTCCTGCTCGCTCATGGGCTTACCCGTGCGCTTGAGACGTTCCTTGAGGTTCTCGCCGTCGATATAGTCCATTATATAATAGGTAGTGCCGTTTTCATCGAACAAATCATGCACACGCACGACATTCTGGATGTCGAGGTCATGTAGCCGCTGCGCTTCCTTATAGAACTTGGCACGCTGCTCAGTAAACTCATCCACCTTGCTGTCATTGCTCACCTTCACAGTAGTGCCGTTGTTGTCGCGCTCGTTCACACCGTCCATAAAGAACTCCTTAATGGCGTACTGCTTGTGAAAGTTGACATGGGTGGCTACATAGGTATTACCAAAGCCTCCACTTGACAGATAACCGTCGATGCGGTAAGTACCATGCAGCAAGGCGCCCTTGCGGAGCATGGACTTTAGTTTGATCTTGTTTGGGATTTGCATATTCATTAGGTCCTTAATGAGGTTACAAAGATAAACAATTCCGTTTAATTTTTTGCGAAAAGAACGATTTAAAAGACTGATTACAAACAGCACAGTTTAAAAAGCAGTCAAACTATTGTTTTTCTTTTGATTTTGTAATATCTTTGCCCTGTCAGTTGAAGAATTGTTTGCTTTGATTTTGCACCTCCAGAACAATCAAATCTCCAACACAGTTAACAATCAATCAACGTGGTGCGATTTACAGGTATTATGAAAAAGATTTTATTCTTTGTTCTCATTCTTATGGTATCCTTTGCTGCCAATGCGCAGAATCCAACAAGGACAAAAGCCTCCAAGACACAGACTACAACCAAGACACAGACCACATCTAAAACTAAGGCCACACCCAAGGTCCAGTTAACTAAAGGCCAGTATCTGGCTTGCACTCAAGATGGTGTCGCTCTGCGGACAAGCCCTTCAGACAGTTCACCGAAGATTAAACAATACGATCTGACAGTCGTATTATTGGGACCTGGAAACGTGGAATTATCTTATGATGAATATTTCTTCATGGATTTGGGCTTTAAATATCTTGGAAAAAAAGAGAATGGCTATCTGTATGTTGAAGCCATCCATGATGGTGATATTTTTGACAATGTGGTCATCAAAGGCTGGGTTCCGGAGAAGTATATAAAAGCCGCATGTAAAAAATGCAACGGAATAGGGAATGTTGATTATGAAACATGCACTTCATGTAAAGGCCGTGGCTACTAAACAGCAGCAGTGATTCAAGAGGCACTTCGTGCTTCACAATATAAAAGGCGAGAAGAGATTTCTTCCCGCCTTTTGCTTTACCCGTTGAATGCCACGCAATCGTGGCAAATCGGCCGTTACTTGCTCAGGATGATGTCGATGAGGGCGTTGACGTCGGCAATGTTGACCTCAAAGTCGCCATTCACGTCACAGTTACCGGTATCGCCCCCGTCCGTGAGGATGTGGTCAATAAGGGCGTTGACATCGGCGATGTTGACCTCGCCATCGGTGTTCACGTCACCCGTAACAAAGGGCTGCGGCTCAACAAAGCCCGGATAGTGGCAATAAAAGGATTTCAAGGCCAGCGTGTGATTGCCGGGCTCCCCTCCCTTGTTCAGGGTGAACTTGATGCTCTTGATGGTCACGGGATAGGTGCCCAGGTTGTCGGCACCGCCCAGGGTAGCCAAGTCAAGCAGGATGCGGTAGTCCTTGCCAGCCTCAAAGGTGTCGCCGTCCACAGGGTCAATCCTGAGAAAGTTGGACGTGGTGTTGTAGCGGTTGCGGGCATCAATCTGCACATAGTCGATGGGCATGGTGGAGTTGAACACGAGTCCCACAGTGTCGGGCAGGCTGTAGAGCGTGATTTCCTTGGACATCTGCAGGTAAGGGGCACGGTTGCTGCTGTAAGAATAGGAGATGATACCCGTGGCCTCGTCGATGGTTATGTTCTTGGCGCCGGAGCCCTTGAAGGTCCAGCCATCCCACGGTTGGTACAGATAGGGCGTGGGACTGATTTCCACAGTCACCTCGGTGTTGTCGCTATACTCCCCCACCTGACAAGCCAGGGTTGTCGAGCCCTCCTTCAGGCCGCGCAACACACCATCGGTCACGGCAATCACCTCGCCATCGCCGATGCACCAGTCGAGCGTCGCGGGGTCATAGAAATAGGTGTTGGCATTGACCGTCGCGGTCACCTCGACGGGATAGTCGCGACCGTCAATAAGGATGGGGTGCAACGTGATGGCGGGTTGAGCCGCGATGATGCGCACGGGCACCGTCGCCGTCATCTCGCCCAGAGTCGCAGTGAGCGTGCCGCCGGTGACGTCGCCACCAGCCTTGAAAGTATTGCCGCTGGTGGTCCCCAACGAGGGGTCGCACGACAAGGTCACGCCCTGCACGTCCTCATCAATCAGTTCACCGATGCGGTTATAGCCCAAGATGCGGGGCTTGGCAGTGGAGTACTGCGGCAGGTCGATGCGGTGCAGGTCAAAGGCGATGCTTGCCACCTCGTTGTCCTCCTCGCCCACAGCCTCGACCAGCCAGCCGCAAGCCACGGAACGCGGGGTGCCCTCGGTGGTGGTGTTGATGATTTTGCCGAAGAGCATCATCTCGGCCGAGCCACCGGCGTCCATGTTGACCATCTCGGTCACGTCGGGGCACATCTGTCGCAGAATCTGGCAGGCCACCGCCGTGGGGCAGCCGGCCGACTGGCCGTAAAGCGGGCTCGTGGCCTTGTCGATAACCAGCAGGTAGAGGTGCTTGCCGTCGGCGCTGCTGCCATAGCAGGTTCGCGAATACACCTGACTGTTGTAGGTCTCGTCATAGTTGCGGAACAGCAGTTCTCCGCCGTGCATGATGGGGGCGTTACCCCACACCATATTCTCGATGTCGGGACGGAAGCCCTGCTTGTCGTCATCCAGGCAGGTCCACCACGAGGTCACCTCAATCTCATCGCCCACGACAAGGGCTGCCATTGCGGCCTTGTTGGCATCGCCAGTAACGGTGAGACAAGCGTCATAGGAGCCCAGCGTCTGGCGATCGGCGTCAGGGACGATATCGGCGATGATGAACCGCATGGGCGCGTTGTTGGTCCAGGCGCTACCCTCGGCCAGGGTGAGGTAATAGTTGTCGGTGTGGTTGTCGCCCCGCTCGTTGAAACCCGTCCAGTCGTCCTCAAACTCACGCGTGCGGGTGTAGTTAGGCCCATACAGGCAGATGTCTCCCGCCACGGCGCGGCGGTTGATGTTGTGATAGACCAGCGGTTGCGCCAGTTTGTCGCTGGCGATGGTACCGTCCCACCTGATGCGTCCCAGCACCAGGGTCTTGTCGTGGGTGATGGCCGCTGCTGCCGAGCGCTCCGGGCCGCCGTTCCACCAATCCCAGGTGGTGTTGTCGTTGACCAGGCTTGTGTCGTTACGCACCACGCCGCCCAACGGCGTATTCAACTGGAAACTACTCCACGGGGCACCGTTGCCTGTCACAACCCAAAAGTTGGCATTGCAGCCCGCAACAGGGCGCTTGGTGGCCGTGCGGTTGCGCGTATAGGCATTGGCCAGGGCCTCGGTACGTCCCACGGTGTTATAGCCGATGGTGGTCTCAATGCGGTTGTTGGGATTGTTGAGGTCCACTTCCAGCACATACACGTTGAGCGGATAATCGGGAATCCTCACGATAGTATTGACCGTGCCCGGCCCCACCTGGCGGTGCACCAGCGTGTCGACCTTATAGGCAGTTCCGTCGATGACAAAAGCGGCGCGGGCCGACGCGCAAGCCAGTATCGACAAGACAAGCAACAAGAAAAGTTTTCTTTTCATCATACCAAAAACGTTAATGGTTAGTGTCACGCAAAGATAACCCTAACCCACGAATTTTCAAAGAAGAACAAGCGATTTTTCGAGAAGAGCGCAGCCTCAACGGCCAACGATGTATTTGCGGAAAGGCAGCATGAGCAGCACCATCGTCAGCACGAGACACACGATGAAGGCCAGCAGACCGCTCACCAGGCAGTCCACGACAACGGGGGCGGCGCCGAGCCAGGACTGCGTCAAGGGCCACACCACCTGACGCAGGATAATCATCTGGGACAGGTAGATGCCAAAGGTGCAACGGCTCAGCAACGGCCACCAGGTGGCGGCAGCAGGATGGGCCTTGCGGTCATAGCGTTCGGGGGCAAAGCGCTGCACCGTGACAAACAGCAACGTGGCCATCGCGATGTTATTGACGCTGATGTCGTTAGTGATCGTATCGATATGCTCCTGCCAAGTGATGCCGAAATGACCCTGCACCAGGAACTCGAACAACGGCATCGCCACGATGCCAAAGGCGATCAGCAGGCCCCATTTCCAGCCGTGCTTGAGGCTGTACAGGGGCAGACCGTATTGATGCAGGTAATAACCCAGCAGCACGTAGCCATAATAGTTGGCAAAAGCGCCGAACATGTTGTGGCTGTACTGCGACGCCTCCATGAAGACGCCATGCTGATAGGGAATGAACGATGAGAGCACCCACAACACAAGCAGCAGTTCCACACCGCGCTTGCCGATGGCGTCGATACACTTGCTCACCAGAGGCAACGTCACATAGATGACCAGCAGCACATACACATACCACAACAAGCCCTCAACAGGATGAAACAGGATGGAGGTCAACAGACGCGGCGTGAAGTTGTGAAGCAGGAAGGCGTGTTCCAGCAGATAGACGACAGTCCACACCAGCAACGGGAAAAGCACGACACGCAGGCGGCGCCTGATAAAACGCTTGCCGGTCATCTTCACAGGCAACAGCAAGGCTCCCGTGATCATGAAGAACAGGTTGCAGTTCACCGCCACCAGCACGGTATAGACCGCATTGGCTACCGACGGCGTGTTATAATAGGTGGCATATTGCCTGATGGGCGTGTGAATGAGAATGACCAGCATGCAAGCGATGACACGCAGGATGTCAAGATAAGGTATTCGCCGCTGCAGTCGAGCCTCTGTCATACTTCAGGTGTTAGTGGTTTCAGGTGTCAAGTCTTCTTTTGAATGAGGGCCACGGCATAGGCGGCAATACCCTCGCCACGGCCTGTGAAGCCTAATTTCTCGGTGGTCGTGGCCTTGATGGACACCTGACCGGGGGCACAGTCCATGCAAGCGGCCAACTCCTGCTGCATGGCAGGGATGTGGGGGTTGAGTTTCGGCTGCTCAGCACAGATGGTGATGTCGCAGTTCCCCAGGCAATACCCCTGCTCATCGAGCAGACGCATCACGTGACGCAGCAACAAGCGGCTGTCGATGCCCTTGTAACGCGGGTCAGTGTCAGGGAAATGGTAACCGATGTCACGCAGGGCGGCGGCACCCAACAGGGCGTCGCACAAGGCATGAATGGCAACGTCGGCATCGCTGTGTCCCAGCAAGCCGCGTTCCCACGGAATATTCACGCCGCCCAGCCAAAGGGGTCTCCCCTCGACCAGGCGGTGTACGTCAAATCCCATCCCCACGCGTATCATAGTTATATGTAGCCAGCCAGTTGTTAGTCTAAAGTCTAATGTCTAAAGCCTGATGTCTAAAGCCTAATTCCTGCCGAACAGATCCTTGATGCCATCCAGGTCAAACGACAGGGTGAAACGCAGCGTCTGATCCAGGGGACTGTTCTGGGCTGTAGCAATCATGTAACTGGCATCAATCTTAATCACGTTGAGCGAGAAACCGGCACCCAGACCGAAGTACTGACGATTACCGGCATACTTGCTCTCATAGTAGTAACCACCACGCAGGAAGAACTGCTGGTTGTAAGCATACTCGGCACCCACCGAATAGGTGATGCGCTTGGCAAAGTTGTCCTTGAAACTGTCAAAGATACCCGTAATCGACGACTTGTCTTTCCACTGCTGCAAAGCATCGTCATAGGCCAGGTTGTCCTCAAAGTCGGCCAGACGAGGCTTTGCGGGAACCAGAATCTTGTTAGCGTCAACGGCAAGCGTAAGGTTGTTATAGTCGGCCAAGGGGAAGGTGAAAGCAGTACCGATCCTGAGGTTAGCAGGCAGGTAAGCCGGGTCGTTACCCTTGTTATAGTTGACCTTGGAACCGATGTTGGACAGGTTGAAACCCAACGACCACTGGCACTCGTTGCGGCCAATGACAGGGTAAGTGGTGTAATAGCCCGAGATGTCGGCGGCAAATGCCGTAGCGCTCGACGACTCACCGGTGTTCATCATCGTGTTGTAGCCCAAGTCGCTGTAGATGAAGCGCAGTGCGACACCCATAGCGAATTTCTCACTCAACTTGCGGCTGTAGCCCAGGTCAGCAGCCATCTCAAAGGGGTTGATGACCGAGAGCGTCGCTCCGTCACCATCGGTTGCTGCCACCTCGCCCAGCGAGAAATAGCGCAACGAGGCACTAATGGCCTGGTTGTCGTTGCCACCCACCTTGTAGTAGCCGGCGAGGTTGGCCAGATAAATGTCATTGACAATCTTGCGCAACCACGGCGTGTAGGACAGCGAAACACCGGCACGGCTGTAAGCGAAGGCATACTTTGACGGATTCCAGAACTGGGAGTTGGCATCGGCCTCGGTGGCGGCACCCAGGTCACCCATCGACGCGCCACGCGCATCGGGAGTGATACTCAGCGAGGTAACACCCGTGGTCACGGGATTAAACTCGGTGTTCTTGATGTCGTCCTGTGACCAGGCCGTTAAAGCGGTCGCTATCAGGGCGACGGCAAGTATTGATCTGTACAGTTTCATTTCTTCTAATCAGAAAAATTTGGTTTGTCTTTATAACATATAAACTACAAAACCGCCATTTTATTGTATCTGGTTCCATTATTCCTTCCTTTGGCAGCCCTTTAGCCTCCACAAACGTGAAAAAGAGGATTAAAAACCGCAACCCCGGCAACGTGATGTCGCCGGGGTTGCAATTGCATGATTGTCATTGTTCGGGTATCAGTCGCGGCTGCCGAAGAAGCGCAACAGGTACAGGAACAGGTTGATGAAGTCGAGGTAGAGGCTCAGGGCGCCCATCGTGGCAACTTTGCCCATGGCTGAGGGGTCGGCCTCGGCACACATGCGCTTAATGGCCTGGGTGTCCCATGCGGTCAGTCCCACAAAGATGAGCACACCGGCAAAGCTGATGCACATGTCGAGCATTGAGTTGTGCATGAACAAGTTGACTATAGTGCACACAATCAAGCCGAGAAGGGCCATGATCAGGAAAGAGCCAAACTTGGACAAATCCTGACGGGTGACATAGCCAAAGACCGCCATGGCCCCGAAGGTGCCTGCCGTGATCAGGAACGTCATGGCAATCGACGCGCCTGTATAGTACATGAAGATGGGTGTGAGCGAAATACCGTTCAACGCACTGTAAACATAGAACAGAATCGTTGCGGTTGTTGTGCTCAACTTGTCGATGCGAGCGGTCAAGTAGATCACCAAACCTATCTCAAGGGCGAACAAGACCCAAATCGAAGCCGTGGTGCTGAACATGATGTTTATCAGCGTTTCGCTGGACAACACCAGGAAAGAGGTGATTGCCGTGAGCAGCAGTCCCAAGGTCATCTTGCCAAACACCTTGCGCATCACGCCAGCAACGTAGCGCTTCAGCGTCATTTCATTCTCGGCCTGAACGGCGGTCTGATAGCCGTCCACATAATTTTCACTCCAGTTGTTCATATCTTAGTCTTTGTTAATTGTCTGTTCAATTTCAAGCTGCAAATTCCGTGCCAATCCACAACCTCTAAACTCACAATGCATTGTGATTATCACATGCGGTTAGGCATCTCGATGCCCAGCAGCGACATACCGCGCTTGATGACATCGGCAACGGTATCGCTCAACAGCTGGCGGAAGCAGCGAACGGCGGTGTCCTGCTCCCTGAGGATGCTGCAGTCGTGGTAGAACTGGTTATACTCCTTGGCCAGGTCATAGACGTAGTTGGCGATGAGCGCCGGGCTGTAGTTGCGGCCGGCATCGGCAACGGCGGTGGTGAAGTCGGCAAGCTTCTGAATCAATGAGGTTTCCTTCTCGTTGGGAGCCACGGCACTGATGTCCACGGCCTTGTAATCCTCGCAGCACTTGCGCAGCACCGACTGGATGCGGGCATAGGTGTACTGGATGAAGGGACCCGTGTTGCCGTTGAAGTCGATGGACTCGCTGGGGTCGAACAACATGGTCTTCCTCGGATCCACCTTGAGGATGAAGTACTTCAAGGCACCCAGGCCAATCATGCGGAGCACGTCGGCGCGCTCGTCCTCGGCCACACCCTGCAGTCGTCCGGGCTCGCCGGCCATCTCGGTGGCGGTGGCAATCATCTCGTCCATCAGTTCATCGGCATCTACAACGGTACCCTCACGGGACTTCATCTTGCCGTTAGGCAACTCGACCATGCCATAGGAGAAGTGCACCAGGTCCTTGCCCCACTTGAAGCCCAACTTGTCGAGCAGCAGCGAGAGCACCTGGAAGTGATAGTTCTGCTCATTGCCCACCACATAAATCATGCGGTCGATGGGATAATCCTTGTAACGCAATTGTGCGGTACCGATGTCCTGGGTCATATAGACCGACGTGCCGTCGCTGCGCAGCAACAGCTTGTGGTCCAAACCGTCGGGGGTGAGGTCGGCCCACACACTGTTGTCCTCCTTGCGGTAGAACAGGCCCTTGTCCAAGCCCTCGAGCACGGTGTCGCGGCCCACCAGATAGGTGTCGCTCTCATAGTATATCTTGTCGAACGAAACGCCCATGCGCTTGTAGGTCTCGTCAAAACCGGCATATACCCAGTTGTTCATCTTTTCCCACAGGGCGCGAACCTCGGGGTCACCGGCCTCCCAGCGACGCAGCATGTCGTGGGCCTCCTGGATGAGCGGAGCCTGCTTCTCGGCCTCTTCAGGGCTCATTCCCTTCTCCACAAGTTCCTTGATTTCGGCCTTGTAGTGCTTGTCGAAGGCCACATAGAAGTCACCGATCAGGTGGTCGCCCTTCTTGCCCGTGGACTCGGGTGTGGCACCGTTGCCCCACTTGAGCCAAGCGAGCATCGACTTGCAGATGTGGATGCCGCGGTCGTTGACGATGTTGGTCTTCACCACCTTGTAGCCATTGGCCTCCATAATCTTGGAGAGGCTGAATCCCAGCAGGTTGTTGCGAACGTGTCCCAGGTGCAGCGGCTTGTTGGTGTTGGGCGATGAGTACTCAATCATCACCAACTGGCTGTCGTCGGTTGCGGCCTTGAAGCCATAGTCAGGCGTCTCGGCGACATGCTTCAGCACGCTTGTCCAGAACGACGGCTTGATGGTAATGTTCAGGAAACCCTTGATGACGTTGAACTTCTCCACAGCCTCACAATGGGCCAGCATGTGCTCACCGATTTCCTGTGCCGTCACGTCGGGCGCCTTGTGCGACGCCTTCAGGAACGGGAACACGACAATCGTCTCGTTACCCTCAAATTCCTTTTTGGTGGTCTGGGGAACAATCTTCTCGGCGGGGAAATCCACGCCATACAACTCCTTAACGGCCAGCGTAGTAGCCTCAGCCAATATCTGATCAATCGACATAATGATTCGTAATTTAATGATTCAAACTGCAAAGTTACGAAAAAATACCAAAACCCTAAAGCCTAAACCCTAAAACCTTCCCTTGCTCGTCAACAATGGTGTCGTTGAGGATGTACCAGATGCGTCCGGAAATAGAGGCTCCGGGGAAGATGTGGCGAAGTTTGGCAATGTAACGGTTCAACTGACGCAGATACCGCTTGTCATCGCGCTTGCCGGTCTTATAGTCGATGACAAGGACACTGCCGTCAGGACGGCGGACAATGCGGTCGGGACGCAGGTTCTCGATGCCCGCGTCATTCCACAACGAATTGGAGGCACTGGTGATCGTCCGCTCGCTATAGACCACGTTGGCAGGGTCGAACCAGGCTGCGACACGGCATCCATCATCAACGATGGGACCTCTCACATGGCTGTCAATATTGGCCTGGCTGCAAGGGTCATCGGGGTCTTGGGTGATGACACCATGCTTAATGCCCTGGGCGATGATGCGCTCCACGTCGTTGCAGTCGCCGATGCGGCTCAACAGGTCATGCAGCCTCACACCAGCCTCGGCCTGAAAACTGGAGGCGTTCTCCACCCTGACCTTGAGTTTCAAGGGGAGGGCATTGACGGTGTATCCCTGGATTTCGACATTCCCGTCCGATGCCTGGTTATGGTCATCATCGGACTCCTTCTTGGCCTTCTTCTTGCGCAGGGCTTTGAAATCGGCCTTCGTCGGCGGCGTGCCCATTTCATACCAGCCCTCAGCGTCGGGCACAGGCGACATAACGCCTCCATCTCGGGCAAAACCGGCCAGCATGGGCGACACCGTGTTGTCGCGTCCCTTGGCAAAAACGTGCAATTCCGAGCGAGGCCTCGTCATCGCCACATAGGTCTTGTTGAGGTTGTCAATCAACACATCATCGACCTGCTTATTGACGAAGTCGGCCGCCTCTCCAGCCAACAAGCCGTCCTTGCAGAGGGCAACAGCCGTCTTCTTGTCCACATGAAGCAACGGCGGCACAAGTTCTTGCTCACAAACCGTCACCCCTAAGTCCGCCAGCGATTGCATGGCAGAGATAAAGTCCTTCTTCGGCATCCAATAACTGACCTCCTTGGAATTACTGTCCAGTTCCCAGTCGGCAAAGGGGATGACAACACAGTCAAACTCAAGTCCTTTGGCCTTGTGGATAGACATGATTTCAATGGCATTGTCGTGAGACGAACTGCTCACGGCCAGCGTTCCCTTTTTCTCGTCCCAGAACTTGAGGAATTCCCTCACGCTGCCGCCATTGCGCATCGACGCAAACTGCATCACAGTATCCTGGAAAGCAAGCAGGAAGGCTGCCTCGTTATCCACTCCGGCAGCATCAGCTCCATCGCGCTTAAAATGCAAGATGATGGTCTCGATGATGCTGACCAGGGTGGTGAGTTCTCCGGCCGGAGGCAGCAGTTTTTCCAAAGTGTTGTCGGCATCGCCGTCATCGGTGCCAGCGTTGTCCAGGCTACGGGCCAGCATGAGACCGTGCTCGGTGGCCGAAGCGTCAGGTTGTGCCGCGACGTCCTTGATAAACGCGTTCAAGGCTGTGTACAGGCGACGGTCGCTCAAGCGTTTGCGCTTGATGCGGTTCATCATGTCATCGTGACTGTCAGCGGTCTTGTCGTCAGCATCGGCAGCATCCTCGTCGGCCGGGCCGAACTGGCTGATATCGATAAAGCGCAGCATAGCGATGATGCGCCTGATGATGGGCGAATTATTCAGCAACAGGGACTCGCCCGAGATGATGCGTATCTTCTTGCCTGAGGTCCGCTTGTTGTATTCCAGGATGCGCTCGACAATCTGATCACCCTCCTTGTTCCTGTTGACGAGGATGCCAATACTACCCCAGTTATAACGCTCGTGCAACCTGAGCAGATAACCGGGCAAGACATCGAGCACGCTCACTTCACCGTCCTCGCTCCCGACGACATCGGCAGGCGCGGCATCGCGGATGACGTCATCCTGCAACAACTGGCGGTAATTGCCGGTTAACAGGCGCACATAGCCCTCCACCTTGCCGGTGTCGATGCCAGGGGGCAACCCCTGCTTGACGTCGCCGTAGGTGGTGGCCACAATGCTGCGGTCGGAAAAACGACTGCGCAGGTAAGCGAACAGGCTGTTGTTGAACTCAATGATGCGCCTTGAACTGCGGTAATTAATCGAGGTGGGCGGCGCCTCGCCGTCATCCGATTCATCAGTCACCTGCCTGTCATCATAGATGAAGTCGCCGAATTCGTCCCCCACCCTCTCGCGGAACACCGACGGGTCGGCATTGCGGAAGCGGTAAATCGACTGCTTGGCATCACCGATGAGCATATTGAAATTGCATTTTGACAGACTCTCCAGGAGCAGACTGCGGAAGTTCTCATACTGCTTGGCACTCGTGTCCTGGAATTCATCTATCATGAAGTGGGAAATCATCGTGCCCACACGCTCGTAGATGAAGTCGGAGCCACTTTCAAGCACCGTGCCTATCAGTTCATTGGTGTCACCGATGAGGATAGAGTTGGACTCATGACGATACTGCTGTAGGAACCAGTCAATCATCGCCAGCATTCCCAGCAGGCCCAGGTTGTCCTCGACATGCTTGAAGAAGCCCATGGCATTCCTGAGGGCGAAATGGCCTTGCACAAGGCCCACCAATTGATTGACCAGCGCATCTGAGGGCACGAAACTCTTGAGAAACTGATCCCGAATCTTCTGGTCATCGGTCTGAGCCATCGTGTCGGTCAGAGGCTCCAGGCCGTCTTTATGGGGCTTATTGAGCCACTTCTTCAACGACTTGTTGCCGCTCAGGCCATCGGCAATGGGCGACAACACCACTTGCAGGTCACGTAATCCTTCGTCCATTTTTCCCTTCAGTTGGTCCACCTGTTCATGAATGAAGGCTGTGAACTCACGTATCTTCTCGAAGTCACTCTGGAATCGTCCCTTGTCATCAATGTGACCCAAGTAGGTGCGGATCTCATCGAGACAACTGCGGAACAACTCACTGTTGATTTGTTGGGCGAAACGGTTCAGGTTGCCCCCGTCGTCAAAGAATTTCCAGTTCTTCTTCTCGGCATTACCGTGAATCAAGTGTTTCTGGTAATCCTTCACCCATTCATCGACCTGCGTTGGCATCCCCTCTCGGCCCAGCGCGAGCAGGAAGTTGTGCACCGCAACCCTGACGGCATAGTCTTCCTCGAGTTGGATGTCATAGTTGAAGTCACGGTCGAGCTCGCGGGCGAAGTTGCGCA
Organism: Sodaliphilus sp.; assembly: GCA_045541835.1. Taxonomy (GTDB): domain Bacteria; phylum Bacteroidota; class Bacteroidia; order Bacteroidales; family Muribaculaceae; genus Sodaliphilus. The sequence goes on from JAZQJW010000032.1 coordinate 15,940, forward strand.
GGATTGTCTGGAAAAAAGAGTCGATGGTGCTCACGTTAAAATTGCTGTAGTCAAAGAGCAGCTCGTTCAACGCCTGTTGGGCCAGGGTCCTCACCTCGTCCTCCGGCAGATGCGAATCGGCCATGAAGTCTGCCAGGTAGTCACTCTTGTGCCCTGGTTGCGCGAGGTTATACAACTCATCAACTATGCGGGTTTTCATCTCGTCGGTCGCCTTGTTGGTGAAAGTGATGGCCAACAACTGGCGATGGGTGTTGAGTGGTTGATTGTTGTCCTTCATGCGACGGGGACACAATTTCCCGTCCTGCCTGTTCGTGGTGAACAGCAAGTGCTTGATATACTCCTTGGCCAGACGATAAGTCTTGCCCGAACCAGCCGACGCCTTGATGACCAGCAAGTTTCTGTTATCGTTATTCTCACTCATCTTTAACCTCTATAGTACTTGAATATTATATCGTCTTGTTTCTCCAAACAATCAGGTGAAAACACTCCTGACTCAAATGATGCGGGCCTTGAAACCCATGTCGAGAAGTTCGTCGAGCACACGTTGGCGAAAATCGCCCTGTATCAGGATTTCGCCACCACGGGCACTACCCCCGACACCCAAGGTGCGCTTCAGCTTCGAAGCCACCTGCTTGAGCGCCTCGTCGTCACAGGTGAAGCCGGTGACGATAGTCGCCTGCTTGCCGCCTCGGCCCTTGCGTTCCAGCAGGATGTCGAGACGGTTCTTGCCTTGCTGCTGCAGGGCATCACCCTTTTCTTGCTCCTGCTCGTTGTCAGTAACAGGAGAGCCATCGGGGACGGGCACATTGAACGCTTTGCCCAGGGCGTCTTTCCAATCGGTAGAGTTCATGTTCTTATCCTTGTTTTATATGTGATATCAAAAAAAATCCTGCTCATTAAACTTTTCTATGTCCCGAACATCAAAGGTAGTGCAAACCAAAAAGAGATGCCAAATGAGTTTCCGGCATTTCTGAGGTGCAGACCGCTTTTGTCTTCAGTCAAAGGTACAAAAAAACCACGAGAAATGAGCATATCTTCATAAAAAAGTTCACTCAAGCAAAAGAAAATTGGCAAAACGTGCTACCAATTCAAATAAAAGCACTACTTTTGTCGAACTGTTTACTTTTACATTATTAACTAATTCACTTTAAATTTACACTATGGCTTACGTAATTTCTGATAGCTGTGTTGCTTGCGGTACCTGCCAGTCGGTATGCCCCGCTGATGCAATCAAGGAAGGCGACATCTATTCGATCGACCCTGACACCTGCCTGGACTGCGGCACTTGTGCCGACGCTTGCCCCACTGGTGCAATCGCTCCCGGCGAATAATTTTAGAGTACAAAACAACGGCCGCGGCTGTTCCTCACGCAGGAACGGCCGCGGCTTTTTTACCCCCCTAACTTAACATATACCCATAAAAGGAAACATGCGGGAGCACCCTGATGGACGTTCCCGCATGTTGTGTATTGACAAAATCTTCAGTCTCAGTTGGCCGTCTTGAGGGGGTCAAGCACGATGAGCTTGTTGATTGACGTACCACCATAGTTGATACCGTCGTTATAGGTACCGAAATAGCGATACAGTCCGGCAGGTACCTTGTTGCCCTGCATATCCTTCATGTCCCAAGCAACGGGGAAGCTGCTTGTGGTCGTCATCCACACGAGTTTGCCGGTGGCGTCGGTCACGCGGACGATGACCTCGGGCGAACTGGTCAGGTCGGTGCTCATGTCAAAGTTAACACCCCTGTCAAGGTAAGCGGGATGAGCATCGGCAGTGAGTTCAACAGAGCCACTCTGACCCACCATGAAGGTGATGGTGCGCTCGGCGCTGTTACCCACCATGTCATAGACGGTGTAGGTGAGCGTGTGCAGGCCCTCGGCAAGGTTGGAGAGCGGGAACTCAATGTGCACCGTCTTGCCCTCGTCAAAGCTGGTCACATAGCTGGTCACATCCTGATAGGAAGGCTTGCCGTAATCAAGGACGAGCTTCATGCTGTTCTCAATCGAATTGGTCTGCACGTTGATGCCGTAGTCATCGGTGGCAGTGATATACAGCATGGAGTTGGTGCCTACAGTGGCGCCATAACTGAAACTGGGCTCATCATTGATAAACATGTTGGTGATGACAGGATTCTGGCTGTCTTGGAGAGCCATGTACTGGTCATAGGGCAACATCTTCACCCTCTTGCTGAATCCGTTGACCATATAGTCGCTGTTATCCTTGTGAGCATAGACGCGCAGGAGCACCATCTCATTGCTGGCCTTGGGCGACTTGGGAACAATCACCGAACCGTTGAACACACCGTTAACGACGCGTCCCGTCAGCTCGGTGAGCTTGTCGCGGTTGAAGTAGATCTTGCGGCTCACACTGGCACCGTTGACCGAGGAGCTGACAGTGGTGAACACGTCCTCCTTGTCGTAGAGGGTCATTGTCGCGTCACCATTGAAGTTGGTGTCCAGGTTACCCTCGGCATCCAGCACGTGGGCCACGACATCAAACTTCATGAGGGGACGTACCATAGCGGTCTCACTGGGATCGTCCATCTCCGAGCCATTAATCTCGACGAGGTGGAAACGTGAGATGGGATAATTGATCTGAATAGCGGGGTCACCCAGCAGGAAGAAGGAGAGCTTGTTGGTGTTCGACGAGGTGAAACCGAGTTTTGAGTTCATGTAAGCCTCACCCAGTGTCGGCAGCGAGCCCGTGATGGAGTCACGATTGAAGAACGCCTTGATGAAGTAGGTGTTGAGCTTGTCGTTATCACCGGCGTAAACCATACGTGAACTGGTGAGCATCGCGATGGCACCACCATCACGCTTGTGGAACATCAGCTCGGCAATACCGCGGTTGTCACCATCGAAGTGGGCAACGTCGCAGCAGGCCGTGGACATGATGGGCCAGTGGCTGTAGTTGGTACGCACAACGTCACCGGTAACCCACATGTTGTTACCCTTGGTGAACGAGATGGGGCCGGCGTGGCCGACGTAGGTAGCGAAGTACAAGCCGTTCTTGAGCATATTGCTGATCATCTGCTTGCCCTCGGTTGCCGTCTTGCGGGGAACTTCGGTCGTGGGCTCGTTATTGGAGCGGGCATACTGGGAGTTGTGAACGGTGGTCACGTGCATACCGGTCTCCAGTTCATTGTCAATCAGGTTCTTGTAACCCTCACCCTGGAACATGTAAACACCGAGGTCGGGGCTGTCGCTCATGACCATCGTGTTGTTGCGCCACACACCATAGTCGGGGTTAGCGTAATAGTCCACCAGCTTGTCAACGTCGCTCTTGGCCTCCTCGAGGTCGCCCGAAGTGATGCGGCCGACACCGATTCTGAGCTTCTCGGCCGAGATATTGGAGCCGGAGTTGTCGTCCAAGAACCCGAAGAAGTCGTCGCTGGTATAAGAATAGTCCTCATAGTTACTGTTATCGCTCTCATAGGTGAGCAGCGTGCCCGGGTGTTCACCCATCAACTCACGGTTGTCATAGGTACCCGTTCCGAAGAGCAACAGATTCTTGAACTTGGTGTTGTCGCGGTCATACAGCATCTTGCAGAGCAAGCGGTAGGCCATAGCGTCACGCGTACCACTGGAGAACTCGTTGAACACCTGATCCTGATCGACAACGGCCACGCTGATGCCATCGACTGCCGAGTGCATATCGGCAACACGCTGAGCCTGCTCGTGGAACGACTTGTCGGTGATGATAAGCATGTCGGGGGTGGCCATGCCGTGAAGGTTCTGATTCTCCACAGGTTCATAACCGCTGATTTTCTTCAGCGTCTTGGCGGGGTCAAAAGCGATATACTTAGTGGTCGTGGCGCCTGTCGAGAAGAAGGAGAGGCCTTGTCCGCTCTCGTCGTTGTAGTAGGTGGTCTGCATCTCGGCAGGGTTGTTGGTGCTGTTGATGTTCCATACCACCGTGGTGGGTGTGGCGTTGGGCAGCATGAAGCGCTCGTTGCCACGGGTGGCGGCATATCCCATCATCAACTGGTTGTCATCTTCTTCCCTGATGATGTTGCGGCGCTTGTAAGTCAGGATGAAATAGTCCAGACGTGCCATATTGATGGTGGCATCGGTCTCCTGGGCCGAGAAGCGCAGGAAAGGCTGATACTGACCATGCTCCTCGGGAGCAGTCAGCTTGACCGGGCCGCAAGGTGATGCGAAGTTGTAGAACACATACACGCTCGAGGGCGAGTAGATGCGCGAGGTTGACAACGAGTAGTTGGTCGTGTCGGTGGCGCCGCCGCTGTGCAAGATACCGGTTGCATAGGAAATCTTGGTGGCATTTGCGGCAATGACACTCTGAACCACGATTGAACTGTCGGCCAGGTCGGGCAGGTAATAGTCGATCAGCAGCCTGGTGTTGGAGAAGTCCTCACCCAGCATCTCTTTACCAGAACTGGTAATGGATGCCATTTCCCTCTCGTGATAGAAATAATTGAGGCTGAAGGGCATATCCACATAGTTGGTCACTGCGACCTTGGCCTTCTTGGCAGGAACGAGGTCGCCCTGGGTGCTCTCGCTCAGGAAGTAACAGCCCACCTGTGAATAGGGGTTGAAGGTGCGCGCGAAACGGGGCGTCGTGCTGTAGTCGCTGATTGAGAAACTGATAGGTCCGTTGCAATAGAAACAAATCTTGTTGTTCGTGCGCAGGATAGGCACACCCTTCAAGTCGTCGATGGCTGCTCCGGTCATCACCTCACTGATCTTGGCTCCACCTGAACCATAGACATTGACACGCTCGGGATTGGAGAAACCCATCTCCCGGAGTTCGTCATAAGTGATTTCATACATACCGTTCTCGGGAATGCTGATTTTCACCCATTTGCCCGTGGCGAGTTTGGATGTGGTCGCATAGTGCGAGAGGCTGAATGCGCTGGCAGAGGTGGCACAGAAGATGGCCATTATCACCGCGCAAGCGAGTTGAAATTTTGTCAATTTACGCATATCTATATGTTTAAGTTTTTTTCGGTTGCTACCTCCAAAATGTTTTATATTGTCCTGATTCTTAAAATCATAGTTTCACTTTCACGTCCAGCAATTGACGGTCGCCAAGGCGGGCTGTCAAGTGCATCCCCGGGGCCAAAGGCACCGCCGGAGCGGCATCGCCAGTGAACAACAGGTCACCCATCTTGATGCTGCAGCGGGTGCTCACCGCGGCTATCATCTCGTCGAGGGGCCATGCCATGTCGGCAAGGCAATGCCGGGACACCACCGTGCCATCCACCATGAACTCGAGCACCGCTTGCAACGGATGCTCAACCTCGACGACAGGCATCCAGTCACCCACGATTGCGGCACCGTCAAAGGCCCGGTCAATCGCCGTCAAGCGACGGTCGACATCATCATGAGCCACCACACTGAATCCTGCAGTCATGGCATCCCAATAGCGGTGAGCGAACTTGGGCGCCACACACTTTCCGAGCCGGCCCATGCGCACCACAATCGACGGTGCGGCGACAAACTGCCCGGCAAAGTCGGGAACGAAAAAGGGACGGCCCGTGTACAGTATCGAGGAATCGGCCATGAGGTAAGCAGCCGGAGACGTCTCCTCATATCCGTAATTTCCCGTGAATCCTATGACCTTCATTTCACTGTCCCCTTTTACATGTGACGGCAGAGCAATCAGCCCTGCTTGGAGTCAATGTTAGTGTTCTGCATCCGGTTATAGATGATGGCCAAGTGAGCATAAATCGACGTGTTGGCAATCACCACGTTCTCGGGTGCCTTGATGCGGTAGGGCGTGAAGTTCCACAGGGCCGTCATGCCGCTGGCTATTGCCAGGGCGGCGGTTTCCTGAGCGTTTTCAACGGGCACGGTGAGAATGGCAATTGACACATGATGTTCCTGCTGCCACTCTGCCAACTCCTTGATGTCATACACCGGCAGGCCACCCAGGCGCTGGCCGATAACCTCGCTGCGCACGTCAAAACCGGCCACGATATTCAGGCCGTAGTGCTCCAGACCATGGTCCTGCATCAAAGCCGTTCCCAGGCTACCCGTGCCGATGACCACAGCGTCATGCTGCTCGTTAAAGCCGAGGAAATCCTCCAACTCGGTCACCAGGCTCCGTACCTCATACCCAATGCGCGTCTTGCCACGAATGTTGAGAAAGGAAAGGTCCTTGGCAATCTGTGAGGACTGCACATTCAATTCCTTGGAAATCTGTGTCGATGAGACATGCTCGACATGCAGGTTGTCAAGCATCTTCACATAGGAAAGATACCACGGGAGCCGCCTGATGGTAGGCTCCGGCAATATCATCCGGTTCTCATTATTCTTGGCTCTGTTCATCGTGTATTGATGCAATTAACTGACAAAATTACCTCAATTTTTTGAACGTCAAGCAATCAATACATTATTTTATTAGAAATGGCATACTTTTTTAACAATTCTTATGTCTTTGGCAGGGACTGCCCCCCAGGATGCACGAACTTGAATTTGAACTGCAGGGCATTACAGCAGGGCCGCCTACTTGCAACCCACCACAGCGCGAAACTGCTGTGAGTTCATCAATATGTCATTGAAAACAAAATAATTAACTTAAAAACATAGAGACGCAAAATTTTGCGTCTCTACTGTGCTGATGCCGCCTTAAAATGCGGTGGGTTCACGCCTTAGCGTGATAATGTTTCAATACGGGACGATCACTCGCCGGCGACGGCCAGTTTCTTGGCCCTGGTCGCCTCCTTGACACCATCGGTGGAGATGGTGGCACGGTAGACATAGATGCCGCGAGGCACACGACGACCGCCCGAGTCGGTGAGGTCCCAGGTGACAGGCGTTGAGGTGTACATGTCGCTGCGACCGGCCTGGGTGGTGCTCCACACCATGCGTCCCATCAGGTCATAGACCTCGATGGTGACACTCACGACGGCGTCCGGACGATTGTGTTTCACATAGAAGGAGGTCTCGACACTGGCAGGATTGGCGGCACAATAGACGTCGGCAATCTGCGGTGCCAGGCCGTTGACGACGTTGAAGCTGATGGTCTTCTCGCTCACGTTGTTATACACGTCCCACACGCGCAGGCGCAGGGTGTGCAGGCCGGGAGCCAGGTCGCTCAAGGGGTAGCTGATGCTGCCCATAGTGCCCTGCTCGGCAAACATGGGCGTGTAGTAGCCCACCAGGTCATTGTAGCTGATGGTGCCGTCGAGGGTGAGCGTCATGCTGTGGCCTATACCTGCCGAGGAGAAGTTCACACCGCTCTCATCGGAAACCGTGGCCAGCAGCAGGGGCGACTCGTTGACATCGGCGCCGCTGACAAAACTCATGTCGTTCAAGCCCATCTTAATGATGTCGGGGCCGATGGTATCGGCCACCTCTTCATCCTCGTAGCCGTAGATGTAGAAATCGCTGTTGGCGCCTTTGGCCTCAAGGGTGTCGCGACTGTCATAGGCATACAGGTTAATCATCGAGGGACGGTAGTTGTCATACTCGTTGTTGACCTCGCTGGGGATGATAACCCGCACGCTGAACTGTCCGCCGACGACGGTATCCATCGTGATGGCCAGGCGGTTGTTGCGGTCGTCATAGGTGAAGGGCGTGCCTCCCATGTCGCCGTAGCCGTGGGTGGAAATCGACTGCTCGGGGCCAAAAAGCGTAGAAATGATGGCGCCGTTGAAACCGCTGGCCAATTCGCCATTACCATCGACTATCTTGCCGCTGAATTCCACCTCCTCACGTGCCTTGAAGACCGGCATGTTGTCGGGATCGACGGGCTTGCCGTTGATGGCCTCGACCCGGGCGGTGTAGGGAGCCCATGCCAGGCGCATCGCCGGGTCACCGTAGCAGAAGTAGCGACGGTTGTTATCCATCGTGGTGTAGACATCATTTTTACCCAGCCTGAGGATATCGCCGATGCGGCGCGGCTTGCCTTTTTCATCAGGAGAGAAGATATACTTGGCAAGCGACTTGCTCAGCACGCCGTTGTTGGAGATATAGGCCAATCGCGAAGGGCACAACAGGGCAATAGCGCCACCGTTGGCATTCAGGAAGATGCGCTCGCCCGACGAGAGGACGGCATTGTCAAAACGGGTGTATTCACACGTGGCGGCATACAGGACCGGCAGGTGCTTGTAGAAGAGCTGCGTCTCGACGTCGGAGCGCATCAGCAGACCCTCACCCGTCCAGTTCTGGGTGCTGGCATGGCCGATGTAGCTCCACCACAGAGCGCCCTCGTTCAGGGTGGTGAACAACTTCTTGCGCGCGTCGGGATAGGAGCGCGAGCCACCATCGCTGACAGCATTGAATGCGTCGATATAGACGCGGTTGAACACGATGTCGCTGCCGCCATAGGCACGAGCCACCGCAACATCGGTGGTATCCTGGCTCATGTGAATTCCCTGGTTCTCGTCGTCAGCGACCATCAGGGCCTGGTTCTTCCAGGCGCCATAGGAAGGCTTGGTGACATATTTCACGAGTTTATTGACCACGGTTCGCGCCTCGCTGACGTTCTTGACAATCATACGCCCGACAGCGATAGCCATCTTGTCGTTGATATCGATACCCAGGTCGTCGTCCAGCACGGCGAAATAGTCGTCGCTGGTAATCGAGTTGCCGTCATTGGCGCTCTCGGGAGTCTGCCATGTGAGCAGGCGCGGATAGTTCAAGGCATTGGCATCGGTGCCCACCAGGCGGTTGTCATAGCTGCCACAGCCCAGGAGCAAGAGGTAGCCGAGCCGATGACCATCGTCGGAAGTGCCACGGTCATAGAACATCTTGCACAAGCGGCGATAGGCCATTGCGTCCTGGGTGCCGCTGGAGAACTCGTTGAAGACTTTCTCGTGATCCAGGACAAGGACCCTGAACCCGTCATACTTCTCATGCAGGTCGGCGACACGCTTTGCCTGCTCCAGATAGGCACTGGGAGCTAGGATAATCATGTCGGGAACCAACTCGCCGTGGATGTCCTGGTTGTCCACGTCGCCCAGCAGCTCGGGATGGGGATAGACCGCCGATTCATCAAAGGCGACAAACTCCTGGCGTCCGTCGGTGACGGGCGAAAAGGTGAGCGTGCCCTCCCCAGCGGTAGTATTCATCTCCATCGGGGCAAACGGACGGGTGACGTCCCACACATGAGTCGCTGAGCCACAACCGCTGATGCGGTAACTCATATCGTCATCGGCATTGTGGATGCCGAAGGTCAGTTTGCCGTCCCTGAGGGTCAACTGACGAGGATAATTGACGGTGATGTAGTCCAGCCTGGCAAGTGACACCGAACCCGTGCTGGAGTAACTGAGTGAATAATTCAACTCGGTCTGGTCACCGAGGGAGAAGGTTTTCACCGAACGAGCGTACTGATAGTGGTCATGGTCGCTGCCACCACCAATCATGTCATTGTTGGTGACGGGCAGCGCTTTGCTGTTATAGCTGTGGCTAATGGTACTTGAGACCTTGCTGGGAGTCAATGCGCCAAAGGCGGTGAGCACATTGACGTCCTTGCCTGCCACCAAGTTATCGATGGTGAACTTGAAAGACTGGGTGCGCTGGGACTTGAAATCCTCTCCCAAATAGATGCGTCCGGTCTCACCGGGATTGATGATGTCCTGCTCGTGGTAGAGACGCTCGATATAGGTCGTCTCCACGCCATCAGCCGGCTGGTTGGTGGCCTTGGCAATCGCCACGTCGTTGAAGCGGCTGTCGTTGGTGACAAAATAACTGCCCGAGTTGGCATAAGGATGCTGCACCTGCACTTGCTGCATGACGGCACTAAGGCGACGCCACGTTGTGGGGCCTTGGGCGTAGAACAGGATGCGGTCGCCAGTGCGGACCAGGGGCATCTGCGGCAGGTCGTCGGCATAGTTGTCTCCGCTCATCACCTCGCTGAGTGGTGCACCACCGTAGCCGAACACGTGAATCTGCGACAAGTCGCTTCCCAAACCCCACTTGCGGATGTCGTCGGCAGAGATTTGGTAGATGCCGCTCTCGGTGACGGCAATCTTGACCCACTTGCCGGTGGCGAGTTTACTCGTCTCGGCATAGTATTGCTTGTCCAGCGCTCGAGCCGTGAAGGCGCACGCCATCAACAACAGGCAGACAGTCAGTCGGGCACAATATTTCATCATTCCTCTCATCGTTGTATCATTATGGTGTCAAGGTGCACGCTACACGCGAAACCGCTACGATTTCCCGCAACATGCACACGTCTGTTTTTAACCTTATAACGATATTTCGGCGCCAATATTGCCTTGCCAAAGCGATTATATCACCGCCGGCTGGCAAGCGTGAGACAGTGGCCGTCGACAAAGCGGACCTCCAGGCGGTAACGATGCTCAGCGCAGGCGGCGGCAAGCAGGATTCCGTCGGACTCGGGCACGTCGATGATGAAAGGCTCCAGAACGATGCCTTCGGTCCAATTGAGGGCGCTGTTACGCTCGGCCTTGATGATGGCCTCCTTGGCCGTCCAGGCGACGATATGGGCTGTCAAGTCACTGGGGGCGATGAACTGCTGCTCGCTGGCATTGAGAAACTTACTGCGCACCTTGATAACCTGATGGCGGTCCATCCGTTCGGCATCGAGGCCGACGATACGATTCTCATCCAGGGCCACGGCCACCACTCGCGGCGTGTGGGTGATGCTGATGTTCATCGCCTCGCCCTCAACCGAAGGGGCGCCCTGCTTGTCGTGGCACAAGGCAACGGGTCGACCGAAGGCGCGGCACAGCAAAAGCAGCTCGGCCGCCTTCTCGCGCTGCCGCTTGACCGGCAATTCCGTCAAATCCTCACAGGGCAGGCCGGCCTCGCGGCAAGAGTTCAGCAACTGTGCCGCTTCCTCCTCAAGCCGCCAGGCCAGCACCCGCGCACCCCCATCATATTTTATCTCCTTAACGAACATTCTCTACATCAATTTAACGTCGTTAGCCGTTAAAAACTATTTCAAGTAAACCTTGGTCAACGGTCACTTCTTGCGGCGTGAGCCGAAGAAGACGCCGAGGAGCAGCAAGCCGATGCCGCCAAGGATCAGCAGCCAAGTCTTGCTTGAAGAGCCCTTTTTCGCTCCTTCGGAGCCTGGCAGCATTCCGAATCCGCCATCACACTCAGAGTCTGATGATTCCATCTGCTCCATCTGGTTCTTGCGTTTTGCGGCCTCGTCAAAGTAGAGCTTGATGTTGGAAATGAGCTGCTCGCGCTCGCTGCCGGTCCAAGGCAGATACTCCTCGCCCAGGGATCCCGTTCCATGGCAAGCGATGCAAAAGCCGGACCCTTGACAGGCGAGGCACAGGTCGGCGGCTGTGGCATCCATGCTCAGATTCTGAACACCGCCGCACACATGGCAACGGCCAGTGCCATTGCAGGCTTCGCATTGCTTCATCTGCATCTTGCCCGTGAACAGCGTGTGTAGCAGGTTCTCAAGCGCCACGGCATCGGCCGGGTCAAGGTAGGACATGACTTCGGAAGCCTCGTTCTGGATCTTGTCATCAGACGAAGAGCCCTTTCTTGACGAAGATCCGCCGGTATTACCATTGCCACCACATTGCGGGCAGGTATCATAATGCTCGTCGCCGAACGGGACCCACTGGTGGCAAATGGGGCATTCCTGCTTCTTGCCGCTGACGCCATAGGTGGATACCGAGGCAAACGTTTTTACCCTTCCCTTACCATGACAACGAGGGCAATCGGCCATCATTGCAAGACCCACACACATGAACAATGCCAAGCAAAATAATTTTTGGATTATCGGTTTCATATCTTTATAATTTTATTGGTTTCATAACTTGATGCGCGTCTGCAGGCTAAAGTAACCCATGGCACGGGATTTTATTTCAAAAAAACATCGAGGATTCCCAGAAGGGTCGCCTCCCCCATGGAGAGCATCAGGCCGACAGGACCGGTGCAAAATTACTCAATTCCTCCCGTTTTTCCAACAAGACCGGCAACAAAGTCGTTGGCAGAATCAAGCATGCGCCCGATCCTGCCAACTGACTGTTTTCGATGGTATTCTCTTTTTATTAACCTAGGACCCCTTTCATCACTGCATGGCCACGCGGAAACCAACGATGCCATAGTCGGCCCACCAGGGAGACATGCCCACACGGCGTGTGTTGCGTAGGTAATAGGCCGGCGAGCTGTAGGCGCCATTCCTAATGACGACTTCACCGTTATAGGCACTGGGGCCTGTGGGATCTATCTGGACCAGCGTGGTCCTGGGATACTGCTGCTCATAGTTATCGGCCACCCATTCCATGACATTACCGCTCATGTCATAGATGCCCAGCTCGTTGGGACGCTTGGTGGCCACCTCATGAGTGACATTGCCACTATTGGAGGAGTACCATGCCACATCACCCACGTTATTGCTGCCGCTGTAGGTGTAGCCATTGCTCTTGGTGCCGCCAATGGATGCGAACTCCCACTGTGCCTCGGTGGGCAGGGTGAAATTGCAGCCCGTCAACTCGCTGAGCTTGTTGGCAAAAGCCTTGGCATTGCTCCACGTCACCTTCTCCACGGGATACTTCGCTCCCACGTGGGCGCTGGGATTGGTGCCCATCACTGCCTGATAGAGTTCCTGGGTCACCTCGGTCTCGGCGATGTAGTAGGTCGAGAGTTCCACTGCATGGGGATAACCCTCATTGGTGTCGCCGTTGGCGCTGCCCATGACAAAGGTGCCGCCTTCGACCTTAATCATATTGAACTCCACACCATTGATATCGAACGTGAGCTTGGAGTCATCAACGACTGCGGGGAGGGTGTCTTGAGGCTCAACCGGGCTGTCGGGCCACTCGTCGTTCAGCACATAATTGATCAGGATGGCCACATCGGTGACATTGACAAGGCTGTCTCCATTCACATCGCCGCGCTTGTAGTAATTGCTGGCGCTGACCTGAGTAAAACACATGGCTAAAACAGCAAACAGAACTGTAAAAATAATCTTCTTCATTTTGTTTAAATTTTAGGGTTCGTAATATTGATTTCTACCCTTTATGTCGGCCATGGCAGCCAAGTAACCCAAATCACACTATTTTTTTCAAAAAAAATGAAGGCAAAAAAAAGAGGCATGTCTGAGGCCTCTGAGAAGTCTGATACGATGGGCAACCGCAACACTGCATGGCGCCCGTTTATCGCAACATTATTTTTCAGTCGTGATGATGCAAGGCATCAGCCGACGCCGTTCTTGGCGTACTCGATGCGCGTGAGGATATTGGGGTTGTCCTCGCTGGCGGCTATCCAGGAGCGATAGCGGCGTCGGTTAACGTAACGTTCCACCAGGTAAGCCAGGATGAACATCACGGGAACCTGCAGCCACAGCATCCAGTATTGGTGCTGGACCTGATAGAGGGTGGCGCCGTTAGTCTGCATGAGCACGTAACCGTTGACCATCCATGTCGCCGGCACGCAGTCGCCCACCAGCCACCACAGCCTCGACATGAGGTAGCGGGGCCACGACACTCCCGTCAGGAAGACAAAGACCACCGACGAGAAGACGAACAGCAGAAAGACGCTCTCGCGCTCATTGACGACGGCCGACAAGGTCTGCCCCATGAACGAGACAGCGATGACAAAAGGCACTGCCAAGCAAATGATGTGCAAGAAGTTGCCGTACTGCGGGAATCCGAACATCAACGGCACGTAGTGCAACACATAGATGACGGGAACGACGTAAATGATCTGGTGGCACATCATCTTCCCGACAATGGTGGCTCCGGGACTGGCCTCCACGGCCATCGGGTCACGACCGCCGTTGCGGCGACGGCGCTCAATGCTGCCGCCGTGAAGCATGGCGATACCCAGAATCATACTCTGTTGCAGCACAAGCGGCAAGATGAACAGCAGCACGGCACTGGCGATACCCATGGCCGGGTTGCCGACCGGCACCTGACGGTTCTCGACAATGCTGCCGCTCATGTTGACAACGGGCTCAACGATAGCCGCCATCTTCTCATTGCCCATCGCCTGTGTGACATTGCTCAAGGCCGTAAACATCGCCTTGTAACGCATCATTACACTCATGTCGCAATACAGTGACACGTGTGCCTGTTCTCCACGACCGGCACACTGGGCAAAGTCACGGGGGATATAGAGGATGCCATAACATTCCTTGCGGTGCATGGCTTCCTGCGCTTCCTGCATGTTGGCGGCATAGCCTGCGATAGAGACCTCCTGGGTGGCATCCATGCGACGGACAAAGTCGCGGCTCAACGCCGAGCGGTTCTCATCGATGACAACAACACGCTCGTCGCGCACCACTTCAGGATTGTAGATCAGCGCATACAGCACGGGATAAACCGCGTTGAGGAGCAGGAAGAAGATAATCACACCCTGGTCACGGAAGACGAGCAGCAACTCGCGGCCGCACACCCTCAACACCTGTATGAACCACAGGAAAAGCCTGCTATGTTTCAGTTTCTCGGTCATATCATCAAGGCACGTACACGGGGTTCAGGCACTCCTTCTTCAAGCGCCACGACAGCAGCATGGGCAGGATGGTGAACCCGATGAGTGCAGCATAATAAAATCTTGAATAATACAGGTCAATGCCGTTCAAGGCCTGATCAACCATAATGAGGAAATAGTACTTGATGGGCATCACATAGCCCAGTGCCGTCACCCAGGGATACATCGACTCCTGGGGCAAGGAGAAACCCGAGAAGGAGAACGATACCATGCCCAACAGGGTGCACAACATGGTGCCGTAGCGGAAGTTAGGCACGAAGCAGTACATCAGCACTGCAAAACTCTGGTTAGCGACAACAAGCAGGAACATCGCGCTGAGCATGTTCCACGGGTTGCAGTTCAGCGGGAAGTCGTAGCAGCGGTACATCATCCATTGTATGAACCACCCCACGGCGGTGAACAATACCGTCTGCGGCACCAGTTTGCCCACCAAGGCAAGGAACATGCTGCCGCCCGAAGTCTTGACCCACTGCCGGCTCAAGCCTGATTTCAATTCCAGTCCCAGCGAGAACGCTGTCACCAGCAGGATGAACAAAGACAGGAAACAGGGCACAAACGTGCTGTTCAGGTAGTAGTTATAGTTGGTGAACGGGTTGCTGATCATGTGGACATGGGTCTGGTAGGGCACAAGAGAAGACTCAATCTTCTCGTTGGGCAGACCCACGGTGCGCAATGCTGTCTGTACAATGCCGCCGTTAACGAGCAGCGAGATGGTCTTGAAACCCTTGTACTGCATCGATGCCGGGGCATAGAACGCATAGTTCACATAGTAGCTCACGACAGGCTGACGGCCGCCCAGGGCCAATTCCTCCAGATTGTCGGGAATTAAGAAGAAACCCATCACCTCGCCACGCTGCACGGCATCGCGGGCCTCGGCAAAATTGTTGTAACGCTCGCAGATGTTCACCTGCTGGAACCCGTTGAGGTTGCGCGAGATACGCCGTGACAACGAACTGTTGTCCAGGTCAACGATTCCCACCGGGACGCGATGCACGCTGCCGTCCTTGATGAGGTCCATCAGGAACCAACTGCACAGCAGGGGCATGATGACAATCAACAGAAAATACATAGGTCGCCGCACGAGTTGGATGCACCCGCGCTTGAAAGAACGTCCTATATACTGCAAAATCATCATTCAGTTCATTTATTATACATGGTCCAGGGGTTATCCCATCACTTCTCGAGGATGACCGACATGCCGGGACGCAGATTAGGCACCTTGCTGGTGGGACGCATCTTCACTTCAAAGGTCTTGCTGTCGTACTGGCCTTGGGCCTTGGAGGCCTGCCAAACGGCATAGCTGCCCATGTCGTGGATGTAGTAAATCGACATCATGGTCTCCAGGTTGTTCAATGCCGGGATGCGCACCTTGACTTGCTTGCCCATGGGCAGGTCGTTGAGCATCTCCTCGCGCACGCTGAAGCTCACCCACATGTCGTCCAACTTGGCAATCGACATGATGGGCGTGCCCATAGCCACGAGTTCGCCTTCCTGGGGATAAATCTCGCTCACCTCGCCATCACACGGTGCGACGAGCACCTGGTCCTCGAGCAGGCTCTCGACCTCCATGACCGAGCCACGGGCCGCGTTGGCCATACTCTTGCTGGCGTTTTTATCCTCCTGCTGAGCGCCACGCACGGCCATGTCATACTGTGCCTTGGCGGCCTTGACCTGTGCCGTTGCGGCATCATAGGCGGCCTTGGACTCGTCTCGTTTCTGCTGCGTGGCGACACCCTGCTTGAAGAGGTTCTCGACACGCTGATAGGTCTTCTCGGCAATCGTCTGAGCAGCGACGGCCTGTTGCCACATGTTGTAGGCACTCTGCTTGAGCTCCTCACGTGTGCCCTTCTCGGCCTTCTGGTTCTGGGAAGCGGCAGCCTGTTGCATCTGCTTGGCCTGGTAATACTTGGCATCAACTGTGCTGGAATAGATGCTCACCAGTTTGTCGCCCTTGTGCACCGTGTCGCCCTCGTGAACATAGAAGCGCACGATGCGTCCCGGCAACTTGCCGCTCACGCGTACGGCGTCGCAATCGGCCTGTCCCTGGGTTGTGGTGTCGGCGGGATGGATGAGCAGGATGCCCACAATGGCGATGCTTGCCATCACCAGTGCAAACACGGCCAGCGCTGCCAGCAGCGCTTTGTCCTTCTTACGGACCACTGTCCTCTGTTCGTCTTTTTCCATTTTTATTTAGTTTTCTGTCTTTTTATTGTCATTATCTGGTAGTCATCGATTCTCACCGGATAGAACGGATGGAACGGATATAACGGTTTAAAATCCTGAAGCCTAAAGCCTAATGTCTAATGTCTAATGTCTAACGTCTGATGTCTAAAGTCTAACGTCTGATGTCTAAAGTCTAACGTCTAATGTCTAAAGCCTAACGTCTAATGTCTAAAACATCATACCCATCACCTTATTCAGGTATTCATGGGTGAGCTGGACATCAATTTCGGCATCGATTTTCTCGCTGTTGGCCTTGAGCCAGGCGGTCTGTGCAGCAAGCACTTCATCGATGGTACCCATGCCCTCCTTGAAGGCAATGCCGGCGATGCGCAGGTTCTCATCGGCCTGCGACAGGTTGGCCTTGGTGGCCTCATAGGTCTTGAACGCTTCCTGATAGCGGAAGGCGGCCTGACTGATCTGCAGAGCGATTTTCTGCTTGGCGTCATCAAGCTCCAGACGCTTGATGTTGGCCTCGACCTGAGCGGCTTTCACCTTGTTGCTCAGGCCGCCCCAGTGCCACAATGGCATCCGGAGCGTCGCACCCACGCTGAACGCGGCTCCGAAGCGGTTTTCAAAACCGTTATAGGAGTTGGGATTGGTTGCATGAAGAGCGGCGACAACAGCAAATTTAGGCATCATCTCGCTACGGGCCACCTTGACCTGCTGGTCATAAATCTTGGTGGCCAATTCCAGTGAACGTACGTCATGACGCTTGTTGTATACCTCGTTCAGGTTGTAATTGGACGGAGCGAGCGAAAGACCCAGTTCTTCACGGCCCTCGTCGGCGAGGGTCATCATGGTGTTGACCGGCAAGCCACACAACTGGGCCAGCAACATGCGCGACAGGGTGACACCGTTGTCCACCTTGGTCAGGTCGACGTTGGCCTCGTTGAGTTTCACGTCGACAGCGAGCTGGTTAGCGCGCGTGGCAACGCCCTCGCTGACCATCGCCTTCACGTCATCGTCAAGTTTCTGCACCAGTTCGACGTAACTGCGGGCGAGTTTCTGCTTGGCGCACAGCGAGACGACCTGCCAATAGGCGGCATCCACGTTATAGATGACATCCTCGACCTTGCTCTCACGCATCTCGTGTGCGAGTTGCTCGGCTAGGTCGGTGATCTGGTTCATTGCGGTGATTTTGCCGCCCATGTAGATGGGCTGTGTCACGGTGAGCGCTCCACCCATCAGGTTGTGGATGTTGTAGGTGAGTCCGCTCTTGGGCAAGAGGGCGACCGTCGTCGGCACATACTGTCCGTTGACCTGCACGGGGTAGCCCGTCGTCGGGTCGATGAGCAGGTTGTAGTCGTAGGCGCCCGTCTGGGGGTTGAACGACTTGGTAGGCAGCATCTGGTCCTCCTTGATCAACGACACCTTGCGGGAATTGTAGATATAGCCCGCCGTGAAGTCAAACTGTGGCAGATAGGCCGCAGCGGCCTCCTTGCGCTGGTAGCCCGCCTTGTCGATGGCGAGGCTTGCCTGCTGAATTTCCTTGTTGTTACGCAATGCCATGTGCCGGCAGGAGTCCAGCGTCACCACTTGGGCCGACACTGCCATCGAGACAGCACACAACGCGATGAAAATGATATTACGCATAATCCTTAATAATCACTCAAATGGTCTGTTTTTCGCTGCAAAATTAGTAAATTCCCGACATATAAAAAACAACTGTTCCAAATTTTCCACAATTCGTGAAATTTGGAACAGTCATTCACTTTGTTTAACCTATCAATGCGCCTGAAACTCTACAGGTTTCATTTGCCTGAATAGTAGCACTTGACCTCGCCGACGGGCAGTTTGCCCACGAGCAGCAGCGGGATGCGGCTGTCGTCGGTCGACATCCATGCCGACAGGTTGTCGCTGGATTTCTTGCCGCCCTCCTGGGTGAAGCGGAAGTCAATGCGGTAGGCCTTGCGCTTGGTGCCGTCGCGCATCTTGATGGTCTCCACACCCTTGTAATTGATGGTGAGATATTCCTTTTCCTTACCCGAGAAGATGACCGTGGTGTAGTTCTTGTTACGGCTCAACTCGGCATAGTCCAGGTTGCGCAGCATGTAGAAGACGCTCACCATATCATAGGCCTGGGTCTTGGCGCTCAGGTCAATCGACGTGGTGCCGCTCTTGCGGTAACGCGTGCAGTGGGCCTTGGTGTGGCTGTAATTGTAGGAAAACTTGATGACGTCACGGGCATAGTAGTCCTTCTCGTGAGTCAGCTTCTCGTAGCGCAAGGGCTTTAAGTTGGCGTTCATCGTGCACTTGAGGGTGTCGCGCACGGGATAGACCTTGTCGGCCCAGGAGCGTGTCTTGCCCGTGAGCTGCGAGTAGTAGCCGTCCTTGGTCTTGCGGATGCTCAATGTCGCGTCGGCGGCATGTTTCCAGATCATGCCCCAGTGATACACCACCTCATACCTCAGGGTCTCGTTGGTGAAATCTCTCGCTGTCAGCGGCTGAGGCAGCACCATCGCCACCACCAGCACCAATATTGCCAATAATTTTTTCATCGTTCGTCTGTTGGTTGATTGTTTTCCCTCTTTAGACGGACTGCAGGCGCTTTGGTTTAATGGCTCGTGACAATCTTGCGGCTCGAGCGTTCACCATGGGCGTCCGTGGTGACCTGGATGGCCACAGGGGCAGCATCGGGCGAGGCAATGGGCTGGCCCATCAGGTTGAAGTAGCGGTCATTGCCCTGAGTATCGATGGGGACACCGAAGAGTGTCGAGGCCGGCACGGTCACCGTGGTGGTGGAGCCGTCCATGTAGATGGTCTCGTTGTCGATGGTCGAGCCCATGCATCTCCAGATGGCAATCTCGCCCCCCCTGAAGTCGGGAGCGGCCTCCAGCGTGAGCAGGATTACCGCCACCGTGTCGGGCGGCAGGCAGATGCGCACCGTGGGATACATGAACACCAGGTAGTTGCTATCGGCGGCGTTGTAGTTGGCCGTCACGCTCATCTCGTAGTCAATAGCATAGGCCGTCGCCTCAAGGTCCATCATCTTAAGGCCCGCAGGCAACTTCATGTTGAACTGAAAGCCGCGCGTGGGGTCACTGTTGGCGAGCATCACCGAGACCACGCGGGTCGAGTCCGCGTCAAGTTCAAAGTCCTCAATATAGATGCGGTTCGACTGGGCAAACGCGCTGATTGCCGCCAAAGCGGCCAATATAATCAACAGGCAGTGTCTCATCTTGAAATCTCCTTTTATTGTCTTGGTTTTAGGACGCAAAGGTACTGATTCTTTCACAAAAAAACAAACGGCACAGGTGCTTTATATATTATTAAAGTAAAAAATGGACACCAGAGAGTCATCTTCATCATTTTTGAAAAAAAGTGGGCAAAAGTATTGACACAGCACCAATATTGTTGTAACTTTGCAAACGAAAAGTTATTATTCTACCATTTTAAACACCATTTTTACCATGAAAGACATGAAATCTGAAATCAAGAAGCGCTACCTGTGTGAGCAGCGCGACAAGGAGTTCCTGGAACTCTACCACCCCACCCTCGACGCGATGCTGGCTCAAGGCCTGCCGATGGGCAAGGCGCGTCGTGCCGCCGTGGAATTCACCATCGCCAACGGCCGTCCCCACTACCACGTGGACATGGAACGCGCTTACCGCTGCGTGTGTCACCTGATTACCGCCGGGCAGAAGAAGGCAAGCAATGCGCGCACCTACCGCACCGCCGCCGAGATGCAACTGGCAAAACGCCGCCTGCGCCAGCAGATGTGGTACGAAATCACCCAACACGTCGTCAGCCTGCTCGATGGCGGCATGAGCGTGGAGAGTGCCATCGCCCACGTGCTGGAGCATTGCCGCGCATCACGCTTCTTCATCACCCCGAGCACCGCCCTGACACGCATCTGTACCAAATCGCGCCACCGCGCCCTGCGCTAAACGCCAGAAACTAAAGACTAGAAACTCGGAACTAAAAACTTAAAACTAGGGACTAGGGACTAGAAACTTAAAACTAAAAAGGTGGCGCAAGTCGAAAGCAATGAAAGTTTGCTTTCAATTGCTGAGGCGCAGTTCACCTTGCACAAGCAAAGCGAGTGAAACTTAAAACTTAAAACTAAAACCATGAAATACCGCATCGACATCGACATCGACCTGAACGACATTCAGCAAGCCATTTACACCGAGGGGCAATGGCACCCCGCCGACAACGCCACGGCCTGGGGCGTGAACCCGACCAATGAACCCATTGTGGACCGACGCGTTCGCGAGGGGCTCGACGACCTGTTGGCACGCATGAGCGGCTATATCGTCAGCCGCAACATCAACTTCAACATCGACAGCCACAACATCGTACTGGGCATCGAACTCGACAAAAGGCCACTGCTGTCGCTGGCCAGTGACCTGAAAAGCACCATCATCAAAGCCCTGGCCAACTACACGCTGATGACGCTTTACGGCGACGAGGACAGCATCTACGGCACGGCCTGGCGCCTTCACCGCGCCCGCACCCTGCTGCTACTCTGCCGGCCTTAAATCCAACCCGTGAGCGACTGGAGTCATTGCCTCTGCGAGATAATGGATGCTTGGATTTTAATAATCAATTGAAAAAGTGTAACTTTGCAGTCAAAAAGCGAATCATAACCAACATTTAAACCTTTTAAACAGATTCCCCCTTATGAACAAGAGAGCATTCCTATTCTCACTGACGTACCTGCTCGTCATGGGTAGCGCATGGGCACGGTCTATCAGCGAAAACGAGGCACATGCCATCGCCGCCCAATTCATGGCAAAACGCGCGTTGCCGTCAACAGGACTGACGATAGCGAAAAAGGCGCCACGCCTCAATGCCCCGGCAAACAATCAGGTAGCGGCCTATTATGTCTTCGGCCATGACCGCGGCGGATATGTGGTTGTCACCGGTGATGACCGCGTGTCCGCTGTGCTGGGTTACAGCGATCAAGGCTCGTTTGACGCCGACGACGTGCCGCCGATGATGCAGGAGTGGCTTGACGGCTATGCCGCCCAAATCGAGGCCATTGCCAGTGGTGCCGCTCCCGAGGTGCGTGACATGCCACGCGCCGCCATCAGTCCTCTGCTCAACGTCAAGTGGGCACAGGGTATGCCCTACAGCGTGCTGCTGCCCCACATCAGCGGCAGCAGTAACGCGCATGCCTATGTGGGCTGTGTCGCCGTGGCAATGGCCCAGATTATGGCCTACTGGCAATACCCGTCGCGCCCGACGGCAACCATTCCCGGCTACACTTCCAGCAGCGGCAAGACCTATGCCGTGACTATGCCGTCGCTGGAACCGATGGACTTCGACTGGGAGAACATGCAGGAGACCTATTACACCAACGACAGCACCAGCGAGGCCTGTATGGCGGTCGCCAACCTGATGCTCTACAGCACCACGGCGATGAAGTCCAACTTCGGACTCACTTCGACGGGGAGTTATACCCGCAATATTCCTCAACAGCTCATCAACTATTTCGGCTATAAGAACTCGGCCCACTACTTGTACCGCGAGTACTACAGCACGCAGGCCTGGGAGGACAGCATCTATGCCGAACTGGCAGCAGGACGTCCCGTGGCCTACGGCGGCAACAAGCAGTCGGGCGGACACGCCTTTGTGTGTGACGGCTATGACGGAGACGGGCGATTCCACATCAATTGGGGCTGGGCGGGCAAGAGCAACGGCTATTTCCTGCTCAATCTGCTCAATCCCAGCGACGAGGGTATCGGCAGTGCAGCCGGTGCCTACGGTTACGTCAAGGGACAAGGCGCCGCCATCGGCATCGAGCCTGCTGACCACGGCAGCGAGAGCGGGACGGCGGCATTCACCTTCGACGAACTGGCCATCAACTCCTACAACAGCACGCGCAGTTCCTCGTCTTCCACCTTCTCGGTCACCGTGTCGGGCAAGTTCGTGAACTACACCAATGTCTCCACGCAGTTCCGTCAGGGCTGGGGACTGTACAATGCCGAGGGTGAACTTGTCGACGTCGTGTTCATGCGTTACAGTTCCTCGGCAGTGGGCAACGGCGGGTACATCTCGGTCAATGCCCGGGCACTGAGTTTCGGTGCCGGCATCACCAGCGGCACCTACCGCATCCTGCCCATCTACTCCATCTACCCCAACGAGGACTACAGGCCCTGCATCGGGTCGGACGTGAACTATATCGAGGTAAAGTTTAACGGCAGCTATTCCTGCACCGTCAAGGGTTACGGAACGGCCGGGAGCAGCACTTCCTACAACGTGAACAGCTGCACCACCGAGGGCACTATGAACCACGGCAAGCCCGTGACTGTCACGTTGAATCTCACCAACCGCGGCACCTCGAGCAACGACCTGATTTACATGTTCGTCGATGGTGAATTCAAAGCCATGGGGCTGGCCAACATCGGCGCCGGAGAAACGGGAGACATCGTTTATCGCTTCACCCCGACCACCGCCGGAACCAAGACGGTGACTTTCTCTCTCAACGAGAGCGGCACCCCCAAACTTTACACCCATCAGGTCACTATCAACCCCATGCCCAGCGCTACGCTCAACGTGACTTACCGCATCCTCAACATCACCGATGAGCAGAACCGCATCATCACCGCCGACCACTACAGCATCATCGCCGACGTCACCAATACGGGCACGACAGACTATGACGAGGATTTTTCAGTCCGCCTCTACCGTATCAACAACGACAATACCAACGTGGGTACCGAACTGTTGAGCCAGACCCAGCCCCTACAACTTGCCCCGGGCCAGTCCACGAGTCTGCAGTTCGATTTTGACCACGACCTGATTAACGGCTGGAAATACTTCTGCTACCTATACTACTACAGCGCCGGCGAGACCGTGGGCAAGGGCGCCAAGTGGTACCGGCTCAACTTCCCCACCGAAACCACTCTGAGGGGCGACGTGAACGGCGACAATGAGGTCAACATCAGTGACGTAATCCTGCTCATCAACTATGTGCTCAATGACGGTGCCGAAGGCTTCATCATCAAGAACGCCGACTTCAACAACGATGATGCCATCAACATCACCGACGCCATTGACATGCTCACCTATGTGCTCAACAACTGATGACATGATGCTGGCAACATGGTATAACAAAGGTAACGATATAGCAGATGACCCAAAACCCTGCGGGGCTAATGCGAATTACACAAATTCATCAAATTTTTGCGAATAGATTTTTATTCTTTCGTGAAATAAGTTTCATTAGCGAAATTGGCTTCGCCGAGCTAAAGGTTCGCATTAAAAAAACTTTCAGGGTCAACTCCTATATCATTGCCATAACAAATAAACGCTGCTGAAGAGCCGTCCTTTTTGACAGTCTTTTGTTCTGAAATACCGGTGGTAATATCGGCTCGATGGCCGGCATTACCACGGGCTTGATTCACGCAGTTCATCCAGCAAGCAATGGTAGGCCAAAAATTTCCCAACAATGGCCCGTTCAGGACACTTCAAATATTTTGAGAATTGGGAAGAAAAGAGTAATTTTGTCGCGATTAGTGAGTGTTCCGACGAGTATCAACCCATTTTTAACCCAATACCACAATGAACAAGAGATTTTTACTGCTTACACTGCTGTGCCTGGTGATGACAGGCGCCGCTTTGGCCGAGTCTATCAGTGAGACCCAAGCACGTGGCATCGCCGAACGCTTCATGGCAAGTCATCACAAACCGGGCAACCGCCTGCAAGTGGCTCAAAAAGGGCCAAGTCTGAAGGCTCCTGCCGCGAACAGCCGCAGCGCCTACTACATCTTCAATGATGCACAAGCCCGTGGCGGATACGTCATCGTTGCCGGCGACGACCGCGCCCCTGCCGTGCTGGGCTACAGCGACCAAGGCACCTTTGACGCCAACCACGTGCCCGAAGCCATGCAGCATCTGCTTGATGGTTATGCCGCCCAAATTGAAGCCTTATCACAAGGTGCCCAACCTGTGACCTTGCGTTCGTCGGGCAACGCCATCACCCCGCTGGTAACAGCCTCCTGGTCACAGAATTCGCCTTACAACATCTTGTTCCCCATACTCAACAACGGAGAACAGGCGGTGACAGGCTGTGTCGCTACAGCGATGGCCCAGCTGATGTATTACTGGAAGTGGCCCGCACGCCCCACAACGACCATTCCCGAATACACTTCCACGTCTCTGCAAGTCTACATGCCCGCACTGGAGCCCATCGACTTCAATTGGGACGCGATGCAGGATACCTACCTGACTAACGACACCGAGAGTGACGGCGCTGTAGCTGCTGCCCAACTCTCCCTTTACTGCGCCCAATCGGTTCAGATGGACTTCGTGTATGGCGCATCGGGCGCTAATTCCGAACGCATTCCCAGAGTGATTTCCTCCTACTTCGGCTACAAAGCCAGCGCCCGTTGCGAGTATCGAGAGAACTTCAGCACGCAAAGCTGGGCCGACCTCATCTATAATGAGCTGGCATCCAACCGCCCCGTTCTCTATAGCGGTGCCAAGGACTCGGGCGGCCATGCCTTCATCTGCGACGGTTATGATGGCGAGGGCATGTTCCACATCAATTGGGGCTGGGACGGCATGAGCAATGGCTACTTCCTGCTCAACGTGCTCAATCCCGATGCCCAAGGTACCGGTAGCGCCAGCGAAGCCTATGGTTACATCTACGAACAGGGCATCATCTGCGGCATCGAGCCAGGCGAGGGCGAAAATGAGTTTGCCCTCACCACCGGCAATGTGGCCTTGAATAGTGCCGTGACGACCCGCACGTCGAGCAACGCCAACTTCCAGGCGACAGTCACTGGCCGTTTCTACAACTACACGAACCAAACGATAGCCGTTCGCAACGGATGGGGTCTCTATGAAGGAGATGATTTATTGTCTGTCCTTTATTCCAGCGGAATTGCCTCGCTCCCCTCGGGATACTACATATCCACTAATGCCCAGCCCCTGAACTTCGGCAGGGGCATTACCAGTGGCACTTATCGCATTGTACCCATCTACAGTGAGTATGGTGCCGCTAACTGGCGTCCCTGCAAGGGTGGCGATATCAATTACATTGAAGTCGTCATTGATGACAATGAGTGCACGGTTATCGGCCACGGCACGGCTGGCACCCGCAGTTACACGCTTAACGGCATCACCAGTGATGGCAGCATGCACCACAATCGTCCCGTGGATCTCACCCTGAACCTGACCAACGACGGCTATTCACAGAATGATTTGCTCTACATGTTCGTGAACGGCTCGTACTACTCAAGCGGTTTTGTGGGACTGGAAAATGGTGAGAGCGGCGATGTACCGTTCAGATTCCTGCCGAAGACACCTGGTGAATACACCTGCATGTTCTCGTTCAATGAGGACGGCAGTGACCCCTTGAGTGAGACGACCATCACCATCACCGAGATGCCCGCCGCCAACCTGAGCATAATTCCCGAGGTGCTCAACATCACCGATGCCCAGAACCGCATTGTCACCAGTGATAAGTACAGTGTAAAACTCACTATCACCAATAACGGAACCGTGGAATATTACGACGATATCTCCGTGAAATTGTACAAGAACATGGACGGCACCTATGGGAGCAATACACAGCAAATTAACCAGCTCATGCACATTCAACCGGGCCAAACCATCGAGTTGCAATTTGACATGGACAACGTCATCAACGGTTGGGATTACTTCGCTGCTATTTTCAACTACAGTTCGGGTGGGCAGGTACTTAACACGACGACGCCCTACTACACCATCGTCTTCCCCGAGGAACCGCAGGTATTGAAGGGCGACGTGAACGGCGACAAGGAGGTTAACATCAGCGACGCCATCATGCTCATCAACTATGTGCTCAATGACGGTGCCGAGGGCTTTATCTTCGAAAATGCCGACTTCAACGAGGACGGTGCTATCAACATCAGCGACGCCATCGACATGATCACCTACGTGCTCAACAATTGAGCCCACAGCGCCGCTTGACTAACCGCAGAATCATTGAACAATCATTTAACCGTTTTACAGTTATGAACCGACGAGAAATGATAAAAATGGCGGGCACCGCAGCCGTGGGAGCCACGGTACTGGGAGTCCCTGTGGGCATGAATGCCCAAGATAACGGCAATCATACTTCCAACAGCCGCAAGCGCCTCAAGGTGCTGGCCATCGGGGCGCATCCCGATGACCCCGAGACGTGCTGCGGCGGCACGATGTGCCTGCTCACCGAGGCGGGTCATGACGTGGTGTGTGTCTATCTCACGCGCGGCGAGGCCGGCATCGAGGGCAAGAGCCACAGCGAGGCGGCTGCCATCCGCGTGGTGGAGAGCGAGAACGCCTGCAAGGTGACCGGGGCTCGTCACATCTTCATGAGCCAGGTCGACGGCAACACCGAGGTCAACCTGGAGCGCTACAAGGAGATGCGTGAACTCATCGACTGCGAGAACCCCGACATCGTGATGACCCACTGGCCACTCGACGGACACCGCGACCACGCCATCTGCGGCATCCTCGTGATGGATGCCTGGCGACGGTTGGACCGCCGTTTCAAACTCTTCTACTTTGAAGCCATGTCGGGTACCCAGAGCCAGATGTTCCACCCCACCCATTGGGTCAACATCGAGTCGGTGCTCGAGCGCAAACACGAGGCCTGCGACTGCCACGTGAGCCAGCACATGGACGATATCTACCACTGGCACAAGACGATGGAGCACTTCCGCGGTCTCGAGTGCCGTTGCGAAGCCGCCGAGGCCTTCGCCCAACACAGCGACGCCCTCCCCACCCTGCCTTGACGCCCTACTCGTGAGTCCTATCAAGGACAGCAATACACCAAAAGAATTATCGCGTGGCCCACAAAGGGTCACGCGACAATTTTTAATCACTGTTAGTCAACGAGTGTTTCAATTCAAGACCTTGGTGGTCCTGATGCTGCCGTCACTGTAACGGGTTACCACGATGTTGACGCCGTCGAAGGGCTTTTCGCTCTTGACACCGACTGCATTGACATACTCTACCGAGACAACCTTCAAGGCCGGGGTCACCTCATTGACCGCAGTAATGATGTGTTCACTGTCGACCTTCAAATCAAGGGGATAGGCCTTAATGGTTGCCGATGCGCTCTGATTCGGCTTGATCTGCTCGCGGCGCGGGCCACCAATCTGATTGGGGCCATCCTCAGCACTGGCACCATAGCTGTCGTTATCACGCTGAACAAGAATATGGAAGGTATATACATTGTTAGCATTCTCCGGCATATTCAATTCGGTGGTGACATCGCCATACATGTTGTAATACCAGCCATCATTAGGATCGAGCCTGATGGCTCCATCAAAGTCATGAGCATTAACCTGGGTGCCCTCCTTCATGGGAATCACAAACATCTGCTGATCCCTATCCCACATGGCAAAGGTCACAGCGGCATACTCCTGAATCTTAGGGTTCAGGAAATAGTAACTGTTGCCATTATACAAGCTGATGGCACCAGGTGCGCCAGGCTCCAAGGTAAGGTTGTTCTCAAGGAAATTGACAGTGCAATAGGTGTTGGGGTCATAATTCAACTCGCCATCGAACTTCAGCGGGGCATTATCCACTCTGATCTTGTAATTCAACTTGTCGGTGAATTCACCCGTCACACTGCAAGGCTTGATGAGTTTATTGACACCAGCAGCAGCCTGGTTGATGTTATCCAGAATCAGTTCAACCCAGTTGCTCTGATCCCAACCACCAGGACGTGCAGTCTCTTCAATCTCCATCAGCATGTCGACCTGATTCTCATCATTAGGTTCGGTCTTGACGATTGAGATGTTGCCCAGATCCTTACACCACAGGCTGTTGCCAAAGGCAAACACGCCCAAGAGCTGGTCGGCTACGGTGTAGGTCTTCTCCTCTTCTCCGTCTCTCTCAATCATGTATAACGGAGTGGCAAAGTCAGCATAGATGGTCACGTCGCCATCCGGCATGGTGAAGCTGTAGGTGCCGTCACCATTGTCGTTGAGAGGCTCAACGATTTGGTTATTGCCATTGATGGCCACCTCCACATTGTAGAGGACATAAGGACTGTTGATGTCAACCGAGAAATTCACTGTCTCGCCGGCAAGGGCGCCAGTGGGTGCGGTGATTACGCCAGCGTCCTCGGGGTCAACCTTAGTCATGATGGCGTAGGGGGTGGGCTCCGGAGTTGTATAGACTGCAGTACCCGGCACAACGATGTAGCCGATGCTCGCCTCGGCGGTGACTGTGGTTGTCGTTCCCGCCTCGGTGATGACGGCGGTGTTATCGTTGTCCCAGTTGGTGCCACCGTCAAGGCTGTTCTTGAAGGTCGCATCCACCTCATCGGCATTGATGCCATGTACCAAGTCGTCGAGGTTGCTGCTGATGGTTACCACTTGACCGGGGTCAACGATTGAGCCACTCACGGGGTTGAAGGTGAGCGAGAGCGGATACTCGGTCACGTTCAGGCGGTTTCTGTCCTTATTGACCGTGATGCGGTAAACACCGGGTTTGATCTTGTAAGCGTTATCGGGACGGTCGCCATAGAGCACGACGTCGGTCGAGCCATTCTCAACCCAATAATTGTTGTACTCTGCCGCCAAGCGATAACCGTCGATGTCACCCCAATTTTCAGAAATCTTCTTGGTGAGACTGAAGTAGCCATAGGCCGGATCGGTGTTCGGATCGTCATTGCCGCCCTTGAAGTAAACGTCAATGTAATATTCCTCGTTGTCGTCGTCATAGGTGAACTTGGGACCATAGGGATGCCAGCCTGTCTCGCCGTTGGCCGTACCCAGCAGGTAGAGGTCTCCGATGATTTCATAATTGGCCTGGCCTTCCACGTGGATGTAGCCCAAGTTGGCATTGGCCGTTACAGTGGTGATGCCGTCTTGGGTGATTACGGCGGTGTTGTCGTTCTCCTGTGTAGCCCAGTTATTGGTGGTGTTATAGAACACGGCATCAATCTCGTTGGGGTTGATGTTGTGAACCAGCTCATCGAGGTTGCTGCTGATGGTCACCACTTGACCGGGATCAACCACCGTGCCACTCACGGGGTCAAAGGTAAGCGTGAGCGGATACTCGGTAATGCTCATCTGGGTCATATCGTGGTTGACCATGATGCGGTAAACACCGGGCTTGATCTTATAGGCGTTGTTGGGACGGTCGCCATAGAGCACGACACCGGTCGAGCCATCCTCAACCCAATAGTTGTTGTACTCTGCCGCCAAGCGATAACCATCAAGGTCGCTCCAGTTCTCGGAGATTCTCTTGGTGAGGCTGAAGTAACCGTAAGCGGGGTCGGTGTACTGGTCATCATTGCCGCCCTTGAAATAAACGTCAAGATAATAGGTCGCGGTGGCACCGTCAAAGGTGAACTTGGGACCATAGGGATGCCAGCCTGTCTCGCCGTTGGCCGTACCCAGCAGGTAGAGGTCATGAGCCTCCTCAAAATTGGCTGTCAACGTCACGTCGTTACCCGGCATGACAAAGGAGAAGACACCGTCGGCATCGGGGGTGAGCGTCGTGGTCACGCCAGTGACATCATCGGTATAGGTCACCGAGTTGAAGATGTAGCCGTCGGCGGGCTCGGGCTTGAAGGTTACCGTCTTGCCCTCGTTGGACATCGTCTCGCCATTGAAGTCGGTATAGCCGTTGATGAAGTTGAAGCTACCGCCTTCAGCGGGATTGGATACCGTGTGAATCACATGAGGTTCAACAAACGTGGCAGTGACTTTGACATTGGCACCAGGCATTTCAAAGCTGTAGTCGTTGCCGAAGTCGCTGGTGCTGGTCGGTTGCAGCACGGTCACCTCGTTGGTCGACAGATTGGTCACGGTCACCTCATTCACGCCATAGCCTTCGGTCGGACCCACAAAGAAGGTCACGTTGTCATAGTGCTGCGACCAGTTCTTGCCCTGGTCATCGGTAAGGATACCGTTGCCTAGGCTGATGTAACCGCCATCAATGGGGTCACACTCGGTAATCACCTCAAAGCTCTCGGCCGGCTTATACAAGTAGACACGCTGATAGGTGGCATCGCCATTGTTACTGGAATAGTCAATTACCCTGAACAGGTCACCGCCGTTGTAGTGGCGGATGGCGAACGTCTTGGTCACACCACCTGTCGGGGCTTGGGTCTCACTGGAATTGTGGTAGAACCTGATCAAGGCATTGGAATTGTTTCCGAAGGAAATGCTCACGCGGAAATAATCCTCGCTGCCGCTTGGGATGTTGCTCACAGAATACAGGTTGTAACCCTGGTTGGTGCCGGAACCTGACATCGTTCCGCTGCGACGGCGCATGTAGTTGTCACCCACCTTGAGGTACCAGGGACGAGAAGAGTAGCCCGACGACTGCAACTTGATGAGTTGCACTTCATCGGTCACCTTCACCTTCTGGTTATTGTTCAACAGGGTGACCGGAGTGGAACTGTAGGTCGTGTAGGGATCACTGCCATGGTACTC
Organism: Sodaliphilus sp.; assembly: GCA_045541835.1. Lineage (GTDB taxonomy): Bacteria > Bacteroidota > Bacteroidia > Bacteroidales > Muribaculaceae > Sodaliphilus. Next base: position 46,927 of record JAZQJW010000032.1, read on the forward strand.
TTCTTTGCCGAGTGCGCGGGAGTCGCGCTGACTGACAAGCGCATAGGTCTGACCGTCCTGAATCTCGCTGCTCTGGGTCACGAGGTCGTAGATGTCACCGAATTCCTTGTCATAGGTAATCTCAACCGAGCCAAAACGCACAGGCTTAGCCTCGGTCACGAATTTCACATAGGACGATGGCGTTGAGCCGCCAACCCAGGTGCCAATATAACCGCTATAGGTATATGTGCCAGTGGGCGTGTAAGGGGCACCAGTGAACTCACTGATTGTGGAGGGTCCCCAATAGAAGCAGTCCAAGTTGTCATCGGTGGTGTTGTCCAGACAGTTGAACTTAATCTTCTTGATCACATAGTTGGTCGAGAAGATGTCAAAGACCACCTGCTGGTGTTCCACCAGGTAGTTAACGTTGTTCAGACCGCTCGAGAAGGTCATCGTGATGCCGTCCTTGGTGCAGTAATACACACCAGTGCCGTCATCATAGATTCCCTCGTTGCGGGAAATCGTCACGGTCTTCTCGCCGGCGATTGCAACAGGCATTGCAAGGGCCAGCATCAAGATCATCAGAAGTAATTTTTTCATACACAATAATTATTAAGTAAAATTGAAATATTTTGGCTATGTTCTATCAGTTGGAGCATCACCCAAAACATCACTATTTACCACAGCAAGAAGGGGAAAGACCTTCCAAATCGCCAGGTGCAAAACAGGAACTGAATTTTGGCAATGAGCTACAAGGTGCAAATATAGTTGATTTTTTAATAACGATATCAATTCATGTCAATTATTTTATACAATAATCAACCCACGTCAATAATTTTTAAGCCAATCATCTATATATCGTGAGTGACAAATAATTACGCTTGCGTGAACAGCAAGAAACGAATAGCGGCCTTTGTGGGGCCGCTATTCGTTATTAACGCTTTAATGATGAAGTATACCTTTTAGAAGGTGAAGCCGGCGCCGACCATGAAGCCGATGCGCTGGGCGCCCAGGCCGTAGAGCAGGTCATAGCGGCGGTTCAACAGGTTGTGGGCTTGCAGCCACAGGCTGATGTTACTGTTCAAGCGGTAGTTGGCTCCGGCATGGAGGTTGATGACATCGTTCATGTTCTCAAAGACGAAACGGGGATTTCCGTTCTCGTCGCGCAGGTTGTTGAACAATGCCATGCGGCCGCCACGGTACTCAAGACCCAAATTCACCGACAAGGGACGCCAAGGGGTAACCTTAAGGTCGATATTGGCGACTGTGGAAGCGCGGTCCACACCCAACTTATAGCCGTTGTAGTGGGTGTCCGAAGCGAACATCTCGTTGTCATGCGGAGCATACTTGATAGCGGCCTTGGCCTCGATGAGGGAACGGTACTTGTAATTGACCTCGGCATTGAGGTAATAGCCGCGACCGTCCATCACCATATAGGTGGTCATCATGCCGTGCATCAAGGCGTGGTTCTCGTAGCTGGTCCTGTAAAGGATGCCCGGCTGGTCCTTGACAATGGCATAGCCCAGCGAAACGCGGGCGCTCAGTCCGTCGAAGGGGCCAATCTTGATACCGGCCTCGGCATCGAGGGGCGTGAAAATGCTGCCGTACATCAACAGGGGATAGTCATAGCGGTGGTTGTAGAAGTGGGTGGGCACACGATAACCCAGGTTCTTGCCGCCCAAGGCGTTAGCAAACAAGGTGAAGCCGTCGACCAGCGCCAGGTTGAAACGCACATTGGGAGTGAGACGGAAAACAGCACCGTCGCTGAAACTGAGGTGCGCGTTCACACCCAGCTGCAGGTTATACATGTCGCGCTTGATGGTGTAGGTGGGCGAGAGGGTAATCATGCCCACCTCATCAAAGAGGTCAAGTTCGCTGTCCATCCTCGCCTTGGAGCCACGACGCAGGTATTCACCCTTTATGTTCAACGCTGCAACCGAGAGTTCGTTGACGTTGTAACTGCCACCCAGCGTCAGGATGCCCCAGTTGTCGTGGGCGCCATGCTTGTAGTTCTCGTTGAACGACTTGTCATAGGCAGCATGGCCGTACAGCAATCCCACGTTGTAGCGCAAGGGGTTGTCACGCAGCATGAAATGGCTGGCCCAACCGGCATTGAATGTGAAGTCGGAGAACGTCTGCTTATCCTTGTTCCAGTCATAGGGGGGAGTCGTCCCGAACACCTGGCCCGTGGCATAGGTATCACCCAGGGTGTTCCAGCCGCCATAATAATTATAGACGTCGATGTGCCCCTTGGCGCCCAGCGTGAGGGTGCCTTTGTCCAAGAGCCTGCTGTAGTCAACCGCAATCGTGTTGTCATTATACTTCATCTTGTTGCGGTTCTCGTCGAGGGTGATGAGCTTGGTGCTGTTCTTGCTGTTCCACGTGCTGTTGTGGTTGAGCCAGATGCCCAGCTTTTCACGCTCGTCATTGAGGATGCGGTAGCCGAAGTCCATGCGGAAGTTACCCTGAGTGCCGGCACCAATGTCAAAGTAGCCGCGCTTGTCGCTGAAGTTGTGCGCCGTGCGGTAGCCGTAGGGCAGCAACGTGGGGATGGAGGTGGGCACCTCAATCGGCGTGGTCAGGTCGCTGTAGCCCAACTGGGTCTTGGTCCCGGTGGTAGTGGGCTTTTTCACCTTGGGCAGCTCATTCTTCTTGACGGCTTTCTTCTCCAGAGGGGCGATATCCTTCTCGAGGGTGATTTCCTTGTTCAGGTTGGTGTTATTCTGGGCAAAAGCACCATTCAGGGCAAATGCCGCCAGCAACATGGCGATATATATCTTCTTCATTTTCATAATCTCTTGGCTTGCATTGATGGATTAATTCTTGCTCTTGGTGCTCTTGACATTCTTCTTGCCGTTGTCGGTGCTGGAGTTGGTCGTTGACGAGGCATTACCGCCCTTCCACTTATTCAGACGGCTGTCAATCTCGTTAAAGATTTCCTTCTCCTTGCCGGGGTAGTTGGCCTTGAGGCTCTGCAGGTACTCGCGGGCTTGGGTCACATTGCCTTGCTTATAGCTGACATCGGCCAGCGTCAAGAAACTCTTGGCGAGCCAGTAGGTGTGGGGCGTTCCGGCCTCGATGAGCGCGTTGATGGTCTTCTCGGCAGCCTTGTAGTTACCCATCTCGTACTGCATGCGCGAGAGTTCGTAGGAAGCCTGAGCGCCATACTCACTATTAGGATCCTTGGCCAGGCTGCGGAAGGCCGCCTCGGCCTCCTCGGTGTTGCCGACCTGGGCGAATGCCAGGGCGCGGTCAAGGGTCACTTCCTTCTCCTCGTTGACCGTCAAGCCGCCGCGGTCAAGCAAGGTGCCGGCGAGGTTGCTCACCTCTTTCCAGTTGCCCACCTGCTTGGCGACACGCATCGCGCCCAGCAGGGCAAGGGTGCGGTTGTCGTCGCTGGTGGCACGCTCGGCCAGTTCCTTGTAACTCTTGATGGCCTCTTCATACTTGCCTTGACGGGCAAGAATGTCGCTTTGCATCAACAGCGCGTCCTGGGCATAGGAGGCATCACCGCCGCCCTTGAGTGACTCGTTGAGCGCGGCCATCGCCTCATTGTAGTTACCCTTGCCGTAGTGGTAGCGTGCGATGTAATACTTGGCCTTGGCGGTATAGGCACCACCAGGATAGTCCTTGAGGTACTTCTCCATCTTGTCGATGCTGGGTTTGGCGTCGATGGCGGCCTTCTCGGCGGCCTCAAAGGTGAGCCTCTCCACCTCATTCACGTCAATCTTGGGGGCATTGGGCACGCTGTTGAGGAACTTGCCGAACTCTGCCAGCTGGCCACGGTCGGCATAGATGACTTTCATGTCCTCGGCTGCGGCCTGAGCCTCATCGCTGGTGGGATACTTGCTGATGACCTTCTTGTAGGCCTCGATGGCGGCATCCTCCTTGTCCATGCTCTTGTTGACCAATGCCGTTTGCAGGAGTCCCTTGCGGGCCTCTGCGCTCTTGGGATAGTCCTTGAGCAGGGTGGCATAGGTGTTGAGGGCCTCATTGTTCTTGCCCAGCAAAGCCTGGGCGTTACCCTTCTCCAAGAGGGCCTGGGGAGCGAGGTCGCTCTTCGGGTAAGCCTTGACGAGGGCGTCCATCTGGGCGATTTCTTCGGCATACTGGCGATTCATGCCCATCATGATGCCCTTCTGGAACATCGAGTAGTCGCCACTGGTGTTCTTGTCCACCTTCAACGCCTGGTCATAGGAGGCCTGTGCGCCACTGAAGTCCCGCAGGTAGTATTGTGCCTGACCGAGGCCCTGATAGGCGCTCGCTGTCGTTTCATTGCTCAACTGCTTGCTGGCGATGGCGTTCTGGAAGGCCGACTTGGCCTCGGAATAGCGGTTCTGGTTCAACAGGCTATAGCCCAGGTTGTACTGCGCCAGGCCGTAGTTCTCGTCGCTCTTGCTGACGCTCTTCACATACTCCTGCTGCTGTTTGGCAGCCTCCTTGTAGTTGCCCTGGCGATACTCGGCCTCGGCAAGCCACAAGCGGCTCTCGTTCAGCGCCGTCTTGTCATAGTTGCCAACCGCGATAGCCTGCTTGAAGTACTCGTTGGCCTCCTTGTTGCGATTGTTGGCCAGCGCCTGGACACCCAGGTTATACAGCACATTCTGCTTGGCGGTGAGCACCTTGGCGCCCGGTTTCTTGATGCGGTTGATGCTGGTCAAGGCACGCTGATAGTCGGTCGTGCTCATGTAGGCATCCACCAAATAACCTTCCACATTATCTTTATAGCGCGAGTTGGGATACTCATTGAGGAAGTCCTCGAACAGGTCGATGCTCTTGTCGAACGGGGTGCGGGCGCCCTTGCTCACGCCGACGGCATAGTTGTAGTAAGCCGTCTCCTTGACGCTGCGGTCACAATCCATCATCGCAGCCTGCTGGAAGGCCATGTTGGCGCCGTTGATGTCACCCTGTTGACGCTTGGCCTGTCCCAAGTAGAGGTAGGCGCTCTGGGTCAAGGCGTCGCTACCGTCGGTCACATGCAGCATGTCATCAATCACGGCGTCATAGTTGCCGTTGCGGTAGTCCAGCACGCCCATCGTGTAGGCCGCGGTGCGGTAAGGCTCACCCTCGGGGTTGTTGAGGTAGCGGCGCAGGTAGGTGCGTGCCTCGTTGTCATTGCCCAGGTGGTAATAGCTCTCACCCACCAGTCGGTTGAGCTCGGCATCAAAGTAGTCGTTCTGATGCTGTTCGAGCAAGGCCTTGCCCTGATTGATCACATCGTTATAGTGCTTCTTGTTGAAATCTATCTGCGTGAGGTAGTATTGGGACTGGAAGCCCAACTCGGTGCCCTCGGGGATGCGTGAGAACTTCTCCTGAGCCTCATCATAGTTGCCCTGGGCATACTCCAGATAAGCCTTATAGAACTCGCTGGCACCTCCATAGCGGGCGGTGTGGTCCAGTTCGTGATACTGGCGTTCGGCTTCGTGATAGTTGCCCAGCCTGAGGTTACAGTAGGCGCGGCGGTACTCCAGGTCCTCGTTGCTGTTGAGGTCCAGCGAGTGGTTGCGCACCAGCGAGTAACTCACCAAGGCACTCTCCCACTGGCCACGGTAGAAGTAGTAGTTACCCACCTTCAACTGGGCCTCCATCGCCAGTGGCGAAGCGGGATAGTTGTCGATGAAGCGCTTCAAGGCGGCAAGGCTTGACTCCTCGCCCTGCTCAAAATGGCTCAAAGCAATGAAATAGTCGGCCTGCTCGCGCATCGAGGCGTCGGCCGGCAAGCGCTTCATGTGCTCCAACTGGTCGATGGCGCCCACATAGTTGTGGGACTCATACATGAGTCGCCCACGCTCCAGATAGCCGGCGGCCTCACTCGACATCACGTCAGGCTGGCAGAGGGCCACCGTCGGGGCCGCCGCGAGCACTGACAACAATAAGGCTTTCTTGATCTTATTCATATATCTATCGTATCTTTGTATTTACACACTGTTGACACCCCACTTCAAGCAAGGTGTGCCGTTCACATTAATATTAACTGCAAATGTAGCGATAAATTGCCACATAGCCGCTACACATCTTCTAAAATATTCCTAAAAAAGCACGATAAATGTTGCAACAGGCACCCGACCGGCCAAATTGTGCCAATCGGGTGCCTGTGAGTCGTCTATTGTGTGATTATCAGAATGACTTAAACAGGCAGGAGAGCTGATTGCTTGGGATGTGAATCACGACAGGGTCGGGATCTGAAGAAGATGTCACGACATGGAAGTCCACGCTTTGGTCCAGGAAATAACTGACGAAGAAAAAATCCATCCACTCGTACTCATCGTCAGCAGCATACACAACCAACTGAAGGAATTGGCTGATGTTTTCATAGGCATCATCACTCTTGGCAAAATCGGACGCGCACACGACAGCACCGGACTTCACATCAGGACTAACCACAAGTAAGACGTTAGCCACATCATTTAAACGCCACATGCGATGCCCCGTCCCCTTCTCATCGTTCTCCTGATTATATGTGGCTATCATGGAATTCATATAAGCGAAATCCACATATGACGTGTCAGCCTCAGCCTCCTGGTCATCATTAAAGTCTTCGCCATCGACATCGATTTTAAAACGGTATTCATCGGCGTGGTCGATGGCATACTTGAGTGTCTCGTTAGTTAAACTCATCGTTACACGGTTCGCCGGGTTGTCTTTGTCAACCAGATGCACCGCCAAGCCGCGATTTGTCTGCACCGCAAGATTGAATAAATTCAACATCCAGTAGCCATATTCAGGGTCATCAATCATTTCGGCGACAAAACTGTATTTCTCCTTGTCCTGGGACAATTCCTCTTTAATTTTGCGCACCTCGTCTGGATCTGTCGGGAACTCACCGGGCACATTGAAAGTAAACACCACGTCGGTGGGCGTGCTGGTGAATAGGATTCCGGTGTCAGGCCCATTCGCTTCATCAAACTTCTCGCTCAACTCTACCAGGGCAGCAGCAAATCGCGACTCTGCATCGCCATCCTGGGCCTGAGCACCCAAGGGGAGCATGAATGCGATGGCGAGCATGATGCTTGCCATCGACAGTTTAAGTATCACTGATTTCATCGGTATTATTGTGAGTTATTATTCACCGATAGCCTCGTCCAGTTCTTTGGGCGTGTACCTCACCACAAAAGGATCGGCCTCACCATGGTGGCTACAGTAACGCATTTCAAAGTCACGTCCGGCCCCAGAGATAATGCCCAAAAGGAACCCTATAGAGCCATCATCATCCGACATGATCGAATTCAGCAATAACGGTTTCACCAAGTCACCCATCTCTTTCAGTTCTTGAAGACTAGCGAATTCCTCATTAACAATCGACATGACGACAGCATTAGTCTTATCATCAATCCAAATGTGGGCATCAAGACCTGTTTCCTCTTGAAGAGACTGGTCCATCATTTCAATTAAGGAAGCGAAGACCTCTTCTTCACTCAAGGCATCCACGTCATCTGCTTCGGCTTCAGCGATATCGCCTTCACCGCCCGAGAAATCACTTCTCGGCGCTTCATTTTCATAATCTAACAAGGCTTCCTCGATTTCATTAGGGAGATAGACAAACCTCATCGCTGTATCATTCGACCCCGGCAAGGCGATCTGATATTCAAAATTGTATCCTGAAGCAGCAATTAACTCCATCACAGGGGAAACATCTGGGTCAGTTATTAAGTTTTTCAAGAATTGATTCTTGAAGATTGAGATAATGGATTCATCCAATCCATTGATGTCCTCAGGAGTAAGTTCCTCATCTTCGAGAATGATATGCAAAACCACAGTCTTGTTCTTTTCATCAAGAAAAATGCCGGAAGTCGGATCACTTTCCTGAACACCCTCGTTGAGACCAGCAACGACAAACTGCATCAATTCTTCGGTCGTCATGTCTTCACCCAACGAACTGATCTGTTGTTTGATATCCTGGGGAGGACAGGCAGGGGATTGTGCGGCGCGCATGGGCACCATCACAGTGGCGAGAGCCACCAACATAGTCATCAAAAAAAATCTTTTCATATCGTTCTTTTAGTTTTAAGTATTATCTGTTAATGTTGCAAAAATAGATATATTTTTTAATACAGCGAGCAAGTGCCACAGAAAACATTCGTGACAAAGCAAAATTCCCCCAGCCAGATAACTTCCGGGCCAGACAAGACCGACGGCCGCCTCCGGCAAGGATATTATCACTCACCAAGGATGAAAAGGTCGTCGGCGCTGTAGCACAACTGCCAGGGGGTGTATTCGCTCGGGGACTCATACAGACGGAAACAAAAACCGTGCCCCGTGGCCGCCACGACATTAAGAAAGACCGACCAGTCCACGCCGATGTCGCTGGTCGTCACCTCTTGCAGAAAGGCCCTCTTGAAGTCCATACTGTTCTCAACCTCAGGGCCCAGTGGAACGAGACCAATGTCTCCTACCAGCAGTGACATGACCACCACATCACTGTCATCGTTGATTCTCACACTGTTGTAGTCACCCTCGGCACGCACCGACGCATCGGCCTTGGCAACCATCTCGTCGAGCATGTCGCTATAGATTTCATCCATTTTGGTCTTAGCGGCCTGTGAACCAGGACTGTTTTCCATCAATGCCACCGCCATCTCATCACACGAGAACAACACCGTTGACCCTACCGTAGCAGTTGACTTATCAACCATGACGAACCTCAATTCGTGACCTGTCGACCCAGCGAGCCTGATCAGTTCGCGCCAAAAATCGTTCTTGAGCCACGTGGACATGAGAAACTCCTTGTAACGGAAATAGGTGTCCTCGTCATTCAGGTCGGGAAACTCTTCCGGGTCAAAGCCCATCGACAGCATCAATTCTCCCCTGGAATCATCCAACCAAACCCTGGAATAAGGGTCCTCTTCATCTTGCACGGCATCATTGGCCGTCTCGACCAATTCATACAACTTCTGGTCCAGATAATCCCCGCCCGCAGCCGACAGCGGCTGACTGCAGAAGGCCATCATCAACACACACAGAAAAACAAAGGCACACCTTCTCATGACAATCATCAATTAGTTATTTACCGCAAAGATAACAAAAAAACGGCAACACATCACAGGGCAGTCCGGGGTAAACTTCATCGCGCCCCATGTCAGGCTCAAAAACGACAGAATCTGACCATGTGACACCCTAACTGGCGTTTTCGGCGAAAAAAACAAAAAATGATTCAAATTTTTGTCAGTATACAAAAAATAACTACCTTTGCGTGTTTATTTGGCGAAAAGCCCTAAAAAAGAGAGAAATAACGTAATATAAATCATTGTAAATGGCAACATTAGAGAAGATTAGAGGAATGAAAGTGTTGCTCGCCATTATCATCGGCGGCGCCTTGCTCGCATTCATTATTGAAACGGGTGTTGAGGTGATCGGACGTATGAGAGGTAGCAACTCTGCCGCCAAAGTCGGCAGCGAGAAGATTGACATCATGAAGTTCCAGCAGCGCGTAGAGCGCGCCGCTGCCAACGACCAGCAGAACAACAATCAGCAGATTGATGCCGCAACGCGTCAACAGCAGGTGCTGGATGAGATGATCAATGAAGAACTTCTGAAACAAGAGTATGAGAAATTAGGTATTTATGTCAGCGATCGCGAGATCAGCGAGTTGACGATTGGTAAGAATCCGGCTCCCGCTGTGATGCAGTTCGCCCAGCAAGCCGGTGCCAAGTCGCCCGCCGAACTGTATGACTTCATCATGAACCCCAAGAAGCAGGGCATTGAGGAATCTCAAGTTGCTGAACTGCGCAAGCAGTGGGATGACATGACCGAAGACCTCGCCAAGCAGTATCAGTTCGCAAAATTGCAGAACCTGCTGGCTGGCTGTATGCAGGCCAATGACCTGGACCGCGCCCAGATGGCCGAGGAATCAGCCATCACCAATGTCACTACCATCGCCAAGAAGGATTACGCATCGCTCGCCGATGACAAGTATCCCGTCAGCGATGCCGAGTTGAAGGCTGAGTGGGAGAAGATCAAGCCCATGTTCAAGATTGACGAGGACGTGCGCCGCGTTCACTACATTGCTGTGAACATCGAGCCCAACGCCGAGGATATCGCAGCCGCCAACAAGATTGCCGACGCCGCCTATGCCGCCCTGCAGAAGGGCCGTGGCGTTGACTCGGTTCGCGTTCTGGGTACCGTCAAGATCGACACCGCAATGATGCTGAAGGACAATCTACCCACCAAGGTGCGCGACTTCTTTGCCGGCGCCGAGGTTGGCACCACCCGCCGCGACAGCACCGTGGGTAATCACCACGTGATGTACAAGCTCATCAACAAGCAGTTGAGCCTCGACTCTGTGAAGTTGGACTATGTTGTCGTTCAAGCCGATGCCAAGACCCAGCAGGCTGTCCTTGGTCAGCTCAATGCCGGCAAGAGCCTCGACGAGCTCAAGAAGGCTTATCCCCAGAAGGTGGATGGCAAGATGGACGACTGGCAGCGCATGTACACCACCCCCGACTCGTTGAAGAACAAGGTGGATGCCGCAACCGTCGGAACCTACTTCGTCTACACGAGCAACGACCAGTTTGCTACCTTGCTCCGCGTGAGCGAGAAGAAGCCCGCCAAGACGTTCTACACCCTGGCAACTGTTAGTTATGACGCCTATGCCAGCACCAAGACCAGCGAGGCCCTCCGCGACAAGTTCCAGGACTTCCTGAACAAGAACAAGACCCTCAAGGCATTTGAGGAGAACGCCGCCAAGGCCGGCTTCAATGCTGTAGAGGTGCTCGTAACTCCCAGCACGCCTCAATTAGCAGGTATCAAGGATTCCCGCAAGGCCATCAAGTGGGCGTTTGACAGCAAGAAGGGTGAAGTATCGCCCATCTTCAGCGACAACAACGACGTGATGATCGCTGTCGCTGTCGACGACATCTACAAGGACTACCTGCCCTACGACTTCCCCCAGGGCAAGGAGATGCTCACCATGCGTGTGCGCAACAGCAAGAAGGGTGACGACCTGATGAAGCAGTACAAGGGCAAGGCCTCTGACATCAACGGCTATGCCGCTCTGATGGGTGCTCAAGTTGACACCGTGCGCATCGTCTTCGCTGGCAACGGCGATCCCAAGATGGGCAACGAGCCCGGTCTGATTGGCCGCATCGCAGCCGCCAAGCAGGGTGCCGTTAATGGTCCCTGGAAGGGTGAGAACGCTGTAGTCGTTTACCAAGTGGTTAAGCAGGAGAAGGAAGAGCGTCAGCCCAGCAAGGAAGAACTTGACAACCGCTACGCTCAGACCCGTGGTGCTCAGATTTTCGCTAACCCGCGCACCATCTACAACATCCTGGGTAAGGCCACCAAGGTGAAGAAGACCCTCATCGATTTCTATTGATAATGTGACTCTCACTGGAGACATCAAGCCCCGCAACAAATGCTGCGGGGCTTGTTTTTTTTGTCCAAAATGCATTTTTAAGCGCTGAAATACACCTTATCTAAAAAAAAATCTCTAATTTTGGAGGTTAAACCAAAAACATCACTTTTTTCAATGTCTACTATCAACGAGCGACAAGACGAAATCATTGAGGAATTTGAGGGTCTGGACGATTGGATGGACCGCTACAGCGTCATCATCGACATGGGCAACGCCATGCCCGCTCTCGACGAGCAGTACAAGACGGCCGACAACCTGATTGACGGTTGCCAGAGCCGCGTGTGGCTCCAGGCCGACTGCATCGACGGTCACATGCGTCTGCAGGCCGACAGCGACGCCATCATCGTCAAGGGCATCATCTCGATGCTCGTGCGCGTGCTTGACGGCGCCACGCCCCAGGAAGTCCTCGACGCCGACCTCTACTTCATTGAGCGCATCGGCCTGCGCGACCACCTCTCGCCCACCCGCAGCAACGGTCTGCTGGCGATGATCAAGCAGGTTCGCGCCTACGCCATCGCCTTCCAGGCGCGCGAACACGGCGGCTGTTGACACAACGACGACAATAACATTATTAATATATTAATTAATCAACTAACAGAATTATGTTTGAAAACCAACCAAAAGGACTTTTCGCGTTGGCATTGGCCAACACGGGTGAGCGCTTCGGCTACTACACGATGATCGCCGTGTTCGCCCTGTTCCTCAGGTCAAACTTCGGTTTTGACCCCAAGTGGGCCGGAGAAATCTATGGTGATTTCCTCATGCTCGTGTACTTCCTCCCGATTCTGGGTGGCTATCTTGCCGACAAGTTCGGCTTTGGCAAAATGGTGACCACCGGTATCATCATCATGTTCATCGGTTATCTGCTGCTGTCCATCCCATTAGGCGGTGCCACAGCAGGTATTGTTGCAATGCTGGCAGCCTTGTTGCTCATCAGCCTGGGTACAGGCCTGTTCAAGGGCAACTTGCAGGTGATGGTGGGCAACCTCTATGACGACCCGCGCTATGCCAACCAGCGTGACGCCGGTTTCTCGCTGTTCTACATGGCCATCAACATCGGTGCGCTGTTCGCCCCAACTGCTGCCGTCAAGATCACCGAGTATGCCCAAACGCATCTGGGCTACACCGCTCCAGGTGAGGCTTATCACTTTGCCTTCATGGTAGCCTGTGCGTCACTTGTACTCTCAATTGCCATTTACTATGCCTTCCGTGGCACTTTCCGTCACACCGAGGACAGTGGCAAGAAGGCTGGTAAAGCCGCTGCTGCCGCAGCCGAGCCCGAGTTGACCAAGGAAGAGACCAAACAACGCATCGTGGCATTGTTGCTCGTGTTCGCTGTGGTTATCTTCTTCTGGATGGCCTTCCACCAAAACGGTCTGTCGCTGACCTACTTCGCCGACGAGTTCACCGCTAAGGCTGCTTCGGGCGTGCACACCATGCCGTTCGACGTGATCAACCTGGTGATGCTCATCCTGATTGTTTATGCCGGTTTCTCACTGTTCCAGAGCAAGACGGGCAAGGGCAAGGGCATCTCGGCCGCCATCATCGTGGCAGCCCTCGCCGTGCTGGGTTACAAATACACCCGCGCCACCGGCTCCGTCGATATCTCAGCCCCGATTTTCCAGCAGTTCAACCCGTTCTACGTAGTAGCATTGACGCCCGTGTCGATGGCTATCTTCACCTATCTGGCCAACAAGGGCAAGGAGCCCTCAGCGCCCCGCAAAATTGCCTACGGTATGCTCGTGGCTGGCGCAGCCTTCTTCATCATGTTGTTCGCATCTCAAGGACTACTCACGCCCAACGAACAGGCCGCACTCGCCGACAATGGCCAACTCGGTCCGTTGGTATCGCCCTACTGGCTGATTTCGACCTACCTGGTGCTGACCTTCGGTGAGTTGTTGCTCTCCCCGATGGGCATCTCGTTCGTCAGCAAGGTGGCTCCTCCCAAGTACAAGGGTCTGATGATGGGTGGTTGGTTTGGTGCCACCGCAATCGGCAACAAATTGGTGAGCGTCGGCGGTTACCTGTGGGGAGATCTGCCCCTGTGGATTGTTTGGACTGTCTTCATCGCAGTCTGCCTCGCCGCAGCCGTCTTCATGTTCGTCATGATGAAGCGTCTGGAGAAAGTCGCCAAGTAATCAACACTTCAAGCGAGCCGGAGGCTCGCAATACCTCGACAACCGCGGCAAGCGGAACAACCTCAACCCGGCAAGCGGACAACCACGCCCGCTCAGCCAAAAGGGAGGGCCACGACCGGCCCGTCGAAGTATTGCGAGCCTCTGGCTCGCTTTAAAAACCTCAAGAAATGGACAACAAGCGCAACCAGGGACGCAAGCAGTGGGCCCAAAACCATCCTGACGTGCCTGCCACAACCTCGATGAAGCGCCGGATGGTTAGCCACGACTACAAGAGCAGGGCCGTCTACATGATTACCCTGTGCGTGGAAGGACGCATCCCGCGGCTTGGCACCCTGTGTGGGCCTGATGACAGCCACCCGCAGCCGTGGGTGAACCTCTCACCGCTGGGCGAGAGCGTGCAGGCAGAATGGTTGGGCATACCTCGCTACTACCCTCAAATCAAAATGCTCGCCCTGGTTGTCATGCCCGATCACATTCACGGCATCCTGTTTGTCACCGAAGCGTTGCCGGTCCATTTGGGAAAAGTCATCAATGGTTTTAAAAGTGGTTGCAACAGGGCTGCTCGAGAATCAGGATTATCGGTGCCCATATGGGAAACGGGCTATACCGATGGCGTGCTTCGGGGCAAGGGACAGTTGGAACGCTGGAGAGCCTACCTTAGCGATAACCCTCGACGCCTGTGGATAAAACGGAATCATCAGGATTTTTTCTCAATTGCCCGTCATATCACCATTGCCGGAACCACGGTGAGCACGATGGGCAACCTCCAACTCCTGCAACACCCGTCCATCATGCAGGTTTACTGCTCGCGACGGATGAGCGACGAGGAAATAGCGCGCGATGGAGACCGGTTGCTGGCCCAGGGGGCAGTGCTTGTGTCTCCGGCCATCAGCCCGGGAGAAAAGGCCATCATGAATCGTGCCCTGGAGGCTGGAATCCCAGTGATTCTCATCTGCGACAACGGGTTTGATACCTTGTCAAAACCTGGAGGAAAACTCTTCGATGCCTGTGCAGCAGGCAAGGTGCTTTTAATCTCCCTGTTTGAACATCGCAACGATTACGAGGCCTTGACCGCAGAATGCTGCCGCCAGATGAATGCCCTGGCGTGCGCCATCGCCACACGGCAGTGAGACAGCATTACAAGCGAGCCTCTGGCTCGCTTTTTTTATCTTATCATGAAAAAAGTGAAGGCTGGCGGCTTAAAAACCGAGAACTTCTTTGTACCTTTGTGACTTAATTCTGTAAACAAATGGAAGAAGTAACTTATCAGGGTCTGACGTTTGAGCCCTACATCAGACGTGAAGAGATTGCCAAGCAAGTTCATCGGCTTGCTCAGGAAATCAAGCGTGACTATGCCAATGAGAATCCTCTGTTCCTCTGTGTCCTCAACGGTTCCTTCATCTTTGCTGCCGACCTGTTCCGCGCCTGCAACCTGCACGACTCCGAGATCACATTCATCCGCTTCAAGTCCTACGAGGGCATGGAGTCGACAGGCAGCGTGAAGCAGGTGATGGGAATGAGTGAGGACATCACAGGCCGCAACGTGCTCATCGTCGAAGACATCATCGACAGTGGCGTGACGGCCGCCCAACTGCGCAAGGAACTTGCCAAGCACAACCCCAAGAGTGTGAAAATGGTCTCACTCTTGTTCAAGCCCGACGCACTGACCGTGGGGAAGGGCCCGGAGTATGTGGGCTTTGAAATTCCCAGCAAATTCATCCTGGGCTATGGCCTGGACCTTGACGGTCTGGCACGCAACCTGCCCGACATCTATGTGCTCAAGGAGCATTAATATTGAGAGTCTAAAGAAACATATAGAACACTTTACAAGAAATTCAAGAGTATTATGTTGAACATTGTCATTTTTGGTGCGCCCGGATCGGGCAAAGGCACCCAGAGCGATAAAATCATCGACCACTACAAACTGTTCCATATCTCGACCGGAGACGTGCTGCGCGACAACATCCGCCGCGGCACCGACCTGGGCAAGACCGCCAAGGCCTACATCGACCAGGGTCAACTCGTTCCCGACGAGCTCATCATCAACATCCTGGCCCAAGTGCTTGACGAGAACAAGGACAACGCCAGCGAGGGCGTCATCTTCGACGGTTTCCCCCGCACCATTCCGCAGGCCGAGGCTCTGGAGCAGTTGCTTGCCGACCGTGGCACGAAGATTGACGCGGTTGTCGGCCTTGAAGTCCCCGAGGACGAACTCATCAAGCGCATCCTGCTGCGCGGACAGATGAGCGGCCGTTCCGACGACAACGAGGAGACTGCCCGCAAGCGACTGGAGACATACCACAACCAGACGTCGCCCCTCAAGGCCTACTATGAGGAGCAGGGCAAGTACCGCTCCATCAACGGCCTGGGCGATATCGATGACATCTTTGAACTGATCAAGGACAACCTCGACAGCCTGTAATCGTCTTAATGAACCATCAGCAACAAGGGTGAGCGACAAAAAGGGACAAGAAAAGTCCAGCCTGTGGGACCGCGTGATGCAGAACGTGAAGTACTGCATCAGTGGCGTGTGGAACGACAGGCGCTCATCATGGACCGTCAAAGCCGTAAAAGTCGTCAACCTGAGCATCAGGTCCTTTATGGACCGAGACCTGCAGGTGCGCTCCTGCGCGTTGACCTACAACACCGTGCTCGCCATCGTCCCCGCGTTGGCAATGCTGTTTGCCATCGCACGCGGCTTCGGTTTCCAGAACCTGTTGCAGAGCGAACTGTTCCGCTACTTCCCCGCGCAGCGTCATGCGCTGGAAAATGCGTTGACCTATGTGGACAACTACTTGGCACAAGCCTCACAAGGCATTTTCGTCGGCATCGGCCTGGTGTTCCTGCTGTGGACCCTGCTCTCGCTGATGAGCAACGTCGAGGACACGTTCAACCACGTGTGGGGCGTGACCACCAAGCGCTCACTGCAGCGCAAGTTCACCGACTACACCGCCTTGTTCCTGCTGTTGCCGGTGCTGATGGTCTGCTCGGCGGGCATTACCATCTTCATGAGCGACGCGGTGCAACGCGTGTTTGGCGGCAACCCGCTCTCCCCCATGATGCACCGGCTGCTGGCCTTCATGCCCATCGTCATTTCATGGCTCATCTTCACTGCAGCCTACTACTTGGTGCCCAACACCAAGGTGCGGTTCAAGGGAGCCCTGTTTGCCGGTGTGCTGTGCGGCACCCTGTTCCAAGCCGTGCAGTGGTTGTTCGTGACAGGTCAAGTGTATGTGTCGAAGTATAATGCCATCTACGGAAGTTTCGCCTTCCTGCCCTTATTGCTGGTGTGGTTGCAACTGTCATGGCTCATCACCCTGGCCGGCGTGGTAATCACCTATGCCTGGCAAAACTTTGACAGCTTTGCCCACCGTGAACAGGTGCAGGGCATGTCCCAGTCCTACTCCAACAGCATGGCGCTTGCCGTTCTGGCCCTCGCCGCCAAGAAATTCAAGCAACGTGAATCGGCCCTCACACGCCGTGAGCTGATCAACGATTACGACATCCCCGGCCCTCTTGCCGACAAGCTGCTGGAACGACTCATTGAAGCCGGGATGCTCATCACCCTGAACCAAGACGAGAAAAAGGGCAGCAATGATGTCGCCTACCAGCCCGCCTTTGACCCCGACGACATGACAGTAAACACCGCGTCCAATGCCCTCGCTGATACAGGCGACTCACAGTTTATCACCAAAGCCGACACCAAGTTTGCCAAACTGCATGAGCACATCAAGGAATTGCGCAACAACCAGCAGGCTTTGACCGACGACATTCCACTGATAGACTTGGTGTGACAGTCAGCCACCCCTATCGACAGGCCACTTCAGTCCATCGTCCAAACGCTGTTTAGAGTCATCTCATGGCAGGCATCACTAAAAAAAAGATTCAAAAAACGCGTATATCGCCAAAAAGTAGTATCTTTGCACCCGAAACCATACCGAATGCCTGAATGGTGGAATCGGTAGACACGAGGGACTTAAAATCCCTTGGCCATTGCGGCCGTGTGGGTTCAAGTCCCACTTCAGGTACAAATGAGCGGACCGACAATCGATCGATTGCCGGTCCGCTTGTCTTTTGTTGAGACCGCAGGGGTGACCTTCAGGTTATTTCATCACTTCGACTATGGCCTTGCCCAGATGGTCGATGATATCGCTGGCAATCATGCCATAGGTGCCGTGCTCCTGGGCGGCGAGGTCGCCGGCCAAGCCGTGCAGATAGACACCAAGGACAACCGACCAGTCGGCAGGATAATTCTGCGCGATGAGTGCACCGATGACACCGGTGAGCACGTCACCACTGCCAGGCGTTGCCATTCCGGCATTACCGCTGCTGTTGACATAAATCTTGCTGTCGGGACGCACTGTCATCGTGTAGTGGCCCTTGAGCACGATGGTGATGTTATAGATCTTGGAGACGTCGAGGGCCTTCTTGAGACGCTCCTCGTCGGTGTTGTGGTCTCCGAAGAGGCGGTCAAACTCGATGGCATGAGGCGTGATGATGGAACGCGGCGGGATGCTCCTGAGCAGTGATGGGCGACGGGCGATGCAGTTGAGGGCATCAGCATCAAGCAGGCAGGGGCGCTTGAAGTTCATAATGAACTGGTGGACCGCTTCGAGGGTCTCGTCGTTAGTGCCAATGCCAGGACCCAAAGCCACGACACTGTAGGTGTGGTGCAGGTCGATGGCTGTGGTCATGAGTTCGTTGCGGTCAGGCTCAAAGAGCGCTTCGGGAACCGCTGTCTGCAGGACTTGATAACCGCACCTCGGAGCATGAACAGTCACCAGACCTGCCCCGGCACGCAAAGCGCCACGGGCCGACATCACAGCGGCACCCATCATGCCGTAACTGCCTGCAATGAGCAGCAATGTGCCATAATCATACTTGTTGCTGAAGGGGTTGCGCTGGCGCATCACCTCATGCACATCTTCGCGCTCGATGAGGTAGAAGTCGGTCGGCATGCGCGCCACGCTCTCACGGTCAAGTTCGATGTCGAGCACCTTGCACTCGCCCACACAATCGGCATTCTCTGAGAAATAGAAGGCCAGTCGCTTGCTCTGATAGGTGAGCGTGAGGTCGGCGCGGATGATATTGCGGCGGTCATTGCCCATGTTCCACTCGCCGAACATTCCCGAGGGAATATCGATGGACACCACATAGGCGTCACTCGAGTTGATGTACTGCACCAGGGCAGTGTAACCGCCCTTCAAGGGAGTGCGCAATCCATTGCCGAACAGGCCGTCGACAACAACGTCGTTCTCGGTAAGTTCGGGTGGATTGAAGTTCTGAATCACCTCAATGAAATCGATGTCATCGCCCACCGTCTGCAGCAAGCGGTCACGGTTGGCAAGACAACAAGGCGAGAGTTGGGCCGACTTGATGTTGAACAGATAGACCTCGGGGCGGTAACCCTGTTCATACATCATTCGGGCAACAGCAAGGGCATCGGCACCGTTGTCACCGGGACCGGCAAAAAAGACGAAACGCTTGGAGGTTCTCCAGCGTGATATGAGTTCATAGGACACTGCCGATGCGGCTCTCTCGATGAGGTCAAGCATCTCAATGCCTTCCTTTTCAACAGTTCGATCGCCGATGCGACGCAGTCCGTCGTTGGTGAATATCTTCATTATGATTGAGTGATTTTCAAGTTTTTGTTTAATTGAGCCAACAAAGTTACTTCTTTTTTAGCGGATAGGAGACAAATAAAAAAGAAAATCTCAAGAAAAAAAATCTTAAAAATTGTAATACCGGCCACAGGGTTTCTTAAGGTGCGTTCGCGCACCCCAAAACCATGCGACGTTGGCTCCAAGACATCCGCTTTAAGAGAGGGCGCTGAGGACACACGGGCAGACAGCACGTGCGGGCCGAATCACCCTATTTTTCGGGTTTCTCATTGAAAAACACGCTCAATCGCAACTAGATATGAACTTTTTTAGTACCTTTGCCGCCAAATTAACTACTAACATAAAAAACGTAAAATTGTAATGAAGAAACAGTTACTTCTTTCCATGGCAATCGCGTTGACAGCACTGATGTCGATGGGTCAGACCCTGAACATCGGTGGTCACCGAGCACCGCTGGACAGTTATTATCACTTGTGGTTGTGCAGTGTGCCCCAATCAACGTTCGGTACTGACTATAGCGCCAGCGTGAACTTCAGTGAGGAACTGAGCGAGTTGTTCATTGACAGCATCGCCGTGAATGATGGTGACACCATCGTCTTTGAGAACATCGAGGGTGGCAAACTCTACCCGGTGACTGCCCAAATGGGTGACAGCCTGATTACAGGTGCCATCACCTTCACATGGCTTCCTATCGTGGAACTTTATGGCAATTTCAACGCTTATTACCATCCCGCCTACGTCATCGTCAGCGAGCCCGACTCTGCTTATGCCGAGCCGATTAAGGCCAAGGTGAAGACCCGTGGCGGTGCCACCGACGCCAACGGCAAGCACAAACGCAACTATCGCATCAAGTTCCAGAACGAGGACAGCGCCAGCACCAAGTTGAACAAACGCTTCTTCGGCTTGCGCAACGACAACAGTTGGAACCTTGACGCCGGACAGATGGACTTCCTGCGCGTCCGCAACCGCGTGAGCACCGACCTGTGGCTCGACATGGCCCGCAAGCCTTGGTACAGCGACACTGTGGCTAACGTGCGCAACGGTTCACGCGGCCAGATGGTCGAGGTGATGCTCAACGGTGAGTACCGCGGCATTTACAACATGTGTGAGCCCATCGACCGCAAGCAGTTGAAACTCAACCGCTACGATGCCGAGAACAGGGAATACCACGGCATGCTCTACACCGCTTACACTTGGACTAAGACCGTGTCAATGAGCGAGCCTTCTTCCAGTTTCAATGTCACAAGGTGGGACGGTTTCGAAGCCAAATATCCCGACTATGACGAAATCAAGCGCGTGAACTGGAAACCCTTGCGCGAGGCCGTTTGGTTCGCAAACCGCGCCGATAAGGACTCGGTGCTGTTTGCCGACAGCATCGGTGTTTACTTTGACATGCCCGTCATGGAGGACTACTTCATCTTCATTGTTGCCCTCCAGGCTTTGGACAATGAGAGCAAGAACATCTACTACGCTTGTCGAGACATCGCCGAGGATCCCCGATTTACCATGGTTCCCTGGGACCTTGACATCTGCCTGGGTCAGAACTACGCTCCCGGTGTCAACATCCCCGATATGGTGAAACCTGAACAAAAGATCGAATGGATCAGCCATCTGCCCATGGTGAACATGTGGAACAACATGGACTACCGCCGCGCGATCATCGCACGCTACAAGGAACTGCGTGAGACCGTGCTCAATACCGACAACCTTGTCAATCGTTACCGCGATGCCATCAATGAACTCGAAAACTGCGGTGCAGCAGAACGCGAAGAGGTTCGCTGGAGCGGTGATACGGATTTGGCCAAGAAGAAGCTCGACCTGAGTGCTGAAATGGACTACGTGGAAGACTGGATCCGTCGTCGCATGGACTTCATTGATGAGAACGTGTTCATCGAGGACTACAAGCCCGACATTCCCGACTCCGAGTATCTCATTGGCGACGTGAACGGTGACGGTGAGGTCAATATCGCCGATATCAATACAATCATTGACATTATCCTGGGTGGTTCCGCCGATGACGGCACCTTGAAACGCGCCGACGTGAACAATGACGGCGAGATCAACATTGCCGACGTCAATGTCGAAATCGACATCGTCCTCAGTTAACCGGCACCACAACCGATAACGACTTTTGAAACTAACAGCCCGACGGGCGCCAGCGAAATTGCTGACGCCCGTCGCTCTTTTTTTCTTACAGCCTTTCTATTGGAAACTACACTGCCTCGAACAAGACCTCACGACCCCCAAAAGGGAAAACACAAGTATCGGATAAAAAAGCGACGCAGCCACGACATCGTCGCGACTGCGTCTGAGAGATTCGGTTGAGTGATTCGCGTGGGGCTCGAACCCACGACCCCATCCTTAAAAGGGATGTGCTCTACCTGCTGAGCTAGCGAATCTCCCAAAAAGCGGTGCAAAGGTATAGTTTTTTTCTATACTAGCCAAATTATTTGGTTGTTTTTTGTTTTCAACACACCTAATGTCGTCATCACGCACTGGTCCACAGAGTTATCAAACACGCATCCAAGCGGTTCTCTAAACGCCATTCTAGCGACCATAGCAAGGTACTGAAACTTGAAGGCACACTTAATAATATTTGGGTCCTTCTCGTTATTATTCGGAAGGTGACGACGTTTGTCCCTGGTCTGACCCAGCCGAGGCTTTTGGTGCCTCATCGTGGGCTTTCTCAGGCTTTTTCGAATCACTCTTGTTGGCTGACTTGTTCTTGTTTGATTTTGCCTGACGAGATGCAGACCTGTGCCTGTAGTCGCCATCGTGTTGAGTGAGGAAACGGCGGTAGTTCTTAATTGAGGTTGGATTATAGAGCGCATACACATTGTTGATGAATATGAGATCGGTAATCCTATTCTCCTTCACATACTGGATAAGGTTCTTGGTGAAATATCGATTATCCACGACATGAATCTCGTCAAACGAATAGAACAGATAGGCAGGAGGCACGTTACCGTAGCTATCCTTGATAATCAACAACCGGCGTCCACTCCTGAGCGATGTCTGCACTTTCACCAAGAATTGGTCACCGCCCATGAAGATTTCATAGGACGCATTCGGCCTGTTCGGGAATTCAAAGAAGAACTTGCTCTTGTGAGGGGCAGTCTCGCTTATCACTTGGAAATCCCTGTTGACTCGATAATCAACTGTCGTCACCGTGTAATTGGTGTCGGTAGGCTCCCAGTAGATAAAGTCCTCAGGAGACTTTTTCAGCGACATGTCCCTGGTGTAGTGGAACATTGAGCCTACATAGCCATGAATGACTTTCTGCACATAGCCGTCTTTCAGTTCCTTGAACGGAACCTTAGCCACCCGTGCAAACTCGCGTGTTGCGTAGAAAGCCCCCAGAGGTGACCAGTGATGGTCGGTGCGCAAATAGATGTTCTCTCGGGTGTGTGCCCTCAACGCTGCGTGTGCATCAACGGGAATCACATTCTTGAGATGATTGTGCGCATTCTGAATGGTCGGCAATTCAGGCTTTGAGTACTTTTGGGCGTTTTCGGGCAGATAAAACTCTGTGGCGATCGGGACAATCATCACATAAACCTTCACGCCCGGGCCTAAAGAATCTTTGACAAGATTCACGGCATTGGCCCAGTCAACACCACCTCGCTCATCGCCACCATAGCACATGAGTGCCCTGACATTAGGCACTTCTCCAACGATGAGATTTCCCGATGTGGCCACCTTGGCGATGTCATTGGCATTAGGATTGAAGCCGTCATCGCCTTTATCAATCACGGCCTCTTCTTCCTTGGGCTTGTCATTGCTGGCATGAAACTTCATGTTGTTCTTGCCAATATTGAGTGACAACCAGTCCTTGACCTGCATACTCATGTACATGAACACGTCACGATAGGGTTCTGTGTCGCTGAACCATGACGAAATGCCATTGGTGAACTCACCGCTCTTGAGGCTCTCGAAGGAATACTTCGGGAACAATGCCAAATCGCGGTTTTCGAGTTTTGAATACGTGCTGCGGGGCAACGTGTCAAAAACCACTGCAAATGCCAGGAAGACGGTTGAGATGATGATGATATACAGTTTGTTTCTTTTCATTTTACAATGATCTTATTGGCCAAGGTACATCAACAGACCCTTGCTGATTGAGGGTGTGCAAGCATGCACAATGTTGTTACAGAACAAGATGTCGGTCACCTTGTTGCCGGTCACAAACTCCCTCATGTTGGGTGTGAAATACCGCGAGTCGACCACAAATATCTCTTCAAAGGAATAGAAAAGATAACCTGGAATGGCATTGCCGAAACTGTCTTTCACAAGCATCAGTCGACGTCCGTTCTTGGTAGAAGTGGTCACATGGGTGATATTGTAGTCTCCTCCAAAGAAGGTCAGATAGGCCGAGCCACTGCCATCCTTATAGTGGCGGAAAAACTTCACGCTGTCCTGCACTTCCTCACTGACCACGTAGCGACGCGACTTGTCGAGCGTGTACACCACCTGACTGGTCGTGTATTCCACGCCCTCGGGGGTATAGTACACGAAGTCCTCGGCGGCATCACGAAGTTTCTGGTACCCCGAGAAGCGCGGCATGGTGCCAACGAAGTCATGCGTCACATGCTCCTCATAGGAACTCAAGTCACGGAAAGGCACCTTTGCAGCCTTGGCAAATGCTTGGGCAGCATAGTAGGCTCCACGAGGCAACCAGTGATGGTCGGTATGGGAACAGATGTTTTCGGTGACATGCTGGCTAAGGGGCGTGTAGCAGTCTACAGCAATTACCTGATCCAACAACTGGCTGTAAAGACGCTCAATGGTCGGACGCTCACTCTTGATATACCCCTTCTCAACTGCCTCAATAGGACTGTAAAACTCCCCATTGGTGGGAATCATCATGCAGTACACATTCACGCTGTCACCGAAGGCTTGCTTGTAGGTGTTCACCATTTCGGCATAATTCTGGCCCGTAGCGTTGCTCGTGAAACACTCAAATCCGCGTTGGTCGGCGCCACTGCCCACGATCAGATATCCCTTGGAAAGATACACATATTCCTCGTCGGGATTCACCTGATTGGTATATTCAGCCAGTTGACGGGTACCGGGACCTTTGACAATGACTCGTGTTTGAGCACTGGATGCCATGGCAAACAGTGTCACTATCGCTGCTATAAAGATTTGTCTTGATTTCATATGCTTGTCGTTAATTCTATTAGAATCTTGTATAAATGAATGCATTGTTGGTCGCACCAACGAGCAGAGCCACGCTCAGAACCAGCAGGGCAACCGAAATCACGATGCGTGACGTTGTGAACACGGCTGCACTAAGGCTACTCTGTTGACCCAGGCCGCGTTCGACAGCGGTGGAAACCCAACGGCGAACCGGCATTGAGAAAACTATTGCAGCAATCCAAAGCCAGAAGTTGTTGAGCAGTGCCGTAAGGGCAACAGCTCCACCTTCGGCTGAAGGTGCCCCACCGAAAAGCGCGTTGATGCAGATGCCCATCTGACTCATATCATCAAAGTAGAAGATGCACCAGCCGAAGAATACCAATATCAACGCATAGAGGTGAAGGAATACACCGGGAATCTTGGCCTTGTGAGGGATTAACAGGTATTTCTCAAGCGTCAAGATGACGCCAAAATACAGACCCCACAGGATGAAGTTCCAGCTCGCTCCGTGCCACATACCCGTGAGGAACCACACCACCATGATGTTCAACATCTGGTGACGGCGGTTACCGCCCATCGGGATGTAGACATAATCGCGGAAGAAAGTACCCAGCGACATGTGCCAACGACGCCAAAAGTCGGTGATTGAATTACAACAATATGGATGATTGAAGTTCTCGTTGAAATGGAAGCCCAGACAACGGCCCATTCCGATAGCCATATCGCTATAGCCCGAGAAATCAAAGTAAATCTGTAAAGTGAAGGCCAACACACCCACGTAGGCGCCCGGTGTCGACAAGTCACCAATGCCATCTTTCAGGAACTGGTCCACGATTTCAGACAATTGGTTGGCGATTATCACCTTCTTGCCCAAACCGATGAGAAATCGATAAACGCCATCGGCAAAGTCATCGATTGAAGTGTGACGGTCGTTAATCTCGGTTGCGACAGTGCCGTAGCGGACAATGGGACCTGCTATCAGCTGCGGGAACATCGAGATATAGAGCAATAAGTCTATGAACCGGCGCTGGGCATGCGCATCCCTGCGATAAACATCCACCAGATAAGAAATGGACTGGAAGGTATAAAAACTGATGCCGATGGGCAATGATATCTTGGGATCAGGCACTGCCAAGCCGATGTCATTCAGGATTTGAGCAAAAAAGCCGGCATACTTGAACGTGCCCAGGATGGCAATGTTGCACACCAGTCCGATAATCAAGGCCAGTTTGCGGTGACGCGTCTGCCTTGAAATACCTGAACCGGCAATGAAGTTGATCACTACGCTAAGCAGCAGCAACAGCACATAGACAGGCTCGCCCCATGCATAGAAGATGAGCGAGAACACGACGAGGGTAAAGTTCCTTACGGTAACACTCTTTGACCCTTCGTTCGAGAGTATTCTTTTGTCTATAAGGGTTGCCAGCAGGTAGCACAAGGCACATGCCGGAAGGAATGCAAAGAGAAAAAACAGGTCAGAAAAAACCATGAGTATCTCGTTGGTTATTAAATCTCCATCATTTAGCGAGCCAAATCCCTAAATCACTGAGTGAAAAGGATTTGGCAATACCGCTGATTGATTGTAATCTGTTGGAAATGAATAAATAACTGCCGACATCCCTGAACACAAGGATGCCGGCAAGCATGTGTAAATTATTCGTTGGCGACGAGTTTGCAGATCTCGACGATGGTCATCATGGCTTTTTCCATCGAGGGGATGGGAACGTACTCGAAGCGGCCGTGCATGTTCATGCCACCGGCAAAGATGTTGGGACACGGCAGGTTCTTGAACGAGAGTTGAGCGCCGTCGGTACCGCCACGGATGGGCTGCACCTTGGGGGTGACACCGGCGTTCTCCATCGCCTGCTTGGCAATGTCGATGATGTTCATCACCGGCTCAATCTTCTCACGCATGTTGTAGTACTGGTCCTTGATCTCACAGGTTGCGCAATCGGGGAACTCGCAGTTGATCTTGCGGCACAGGTGCTCAATCTCTTTCTTGCGGCTCTCGAAGCGGGCGCGGTCATGGTCACGGATGATGTAACTGAGCGTGGTCTGCTCAACGCCACCCTGCATGCTGATGAGGTGATAGAAACCTTCGTAGCCCTCGGTGTGCTCGGGGGTCTCCCAGCGCGGCAGCATCGTGGCGAACTGCAGGGCGACGCGCATCGAGTTCAACATCTTGTGCTTGGCGGCACCGGGGTGCACGTTCAGACCCTTGAAGGTAATCTTGGCGCTTGCGGCATTAAAGTTCTCATACTCCAGTTCGCCGACGGCACCACCGTCCATGGTGTAGGCCCAGTCGCAGCCGAATTTCTCGACATCAAAGTGATGGGCACCCAGACCGATTTCCTCGTCGGGGTTGAAACCCACTCGGATGTTGCCGTGCTTTACCTCGGGGTGCTCCTGGAGCCACTCGACGGCGCTCAGGATCTCGGCGATACCAGCCTTGTCGTCGGCACCGAGCAGGGTGTCACCGCTGGTGACGATGAATTCCTGACCCTTATAGTCGTTCATCTCGGGGAACTGAACAGGATCCAGCACGATATTATTCTCCTCGTTAAGGACGATGGGTTCGCCCTCATACTTGACGATGCGGGGCTTGACGTCGTGGCCGCTCATGTCGGGAGCGGTGTCCATGTGGGCGATGAAGCCGATGGTGGGCACAGGCTTGTCGGTGTTGGTGGGCAAGGTGGCAAACAGATAACCGTTGTCATCGAGCGAGATGTCGCTCAAGCCCATGGCCTGCAGTTCACGCTCCAATTCCTTGGCAAACACCATCTGGCCAGGTGTGGACGGCGTCAGGTTGGTGAGTTCATCACTCTGGGTATCGAACTTCACATACTTCAAAAATCTGTCAACTAATTTTGTCATAGCGATATACAGTTGTTAATGGTTATATTCATTTTCAGTCGGCAAAATTAGCGTTTTTTTGACAGAAATCTCTGCTATCACACAAGAATTGTTGAAAAACAAATGAAAACGTGACCTCTATCAGTAGTAAACCGCCCCCAAAAGCGCCTCACACCACTATCTGGCGTTTCTCAATTCCGTTTCCAACTGCTGGATGCGCTGCTGCATGTCAGCTATCATCGGGGGATATTGCGAGCGGGCAACCACCGACTCGGTCATCTCATAATCCCGCTGCATGTCATTGAGCAGTTCGTAGGCTTTCTTCAACTCATACTCAATCTGGGCGGCACTGCGGCCACCGCCGGTGCCGACGGGCATCGCCTGACCACCTGAAATTTGGGCTTGAGCCTCCATGATTTCTTGAGCCGTTTGCGCGTCACACTGGCCCGAGCCACCGCAACCGCTACACGTCTGCTGTGGTGCCATCACATCTCCAGGCATCAAAGAGAACACGCCACTGCCGCCACACATGGGGCAAGTCACCATTTGCGACTGATGGTGTTCTTCCTCCAAGATTCTTTTGGCGAATGTGTTGTTGGTGGTAGACGATCCTTCATCACACGAGGCGAGAGAGAACAAACAAATCCCTAATACAGCATAAAATAACTTTTTCATATCTTCAGCCCTAATACGTGTCGAGCGCAACGTCTTGTGAATAATTAATGATTACACACATTAATGACAGCCTTTCCACTGATGTAACCCAAGACAGGAAAAAAATATTCCACAATACCGTTTTTTACTGGATTGGCCTTGAGTTTTTGTTTGGAGAATTGACTACTTTTGTAAGCATGAACAAACGAATTGAGAAGTTTTGGCAACGATGGGGCGACACGGCCAGGTTCCTGGCTTGGGGCGTGGCGGCTGCCTTGGTATGCTTTTTGCTGTATCGCATCATCGTGAACAATGACACTCCACATCTGGTGCCCATGAGTCCAAGTACGCGCGACAGCCTGATGACCGTAGGCGTGCCTCGTGGCATGAATGACACGCTGGTGAATTACGGCGACGCTTTCGCCGTGCACTTCAACGGCACGCGCGGCATCGCCAACTGTGCCGCCTATGAACTTGTCATCGATGAGTTGAACGGAACGACCGAGCGCAGCAACGAGTTCCTGCAGGATGCCAGCGTGAAGGGGTGCCCCTCGCCTGCCGATTACACCGGCAGCGGGATGGATCGTGGCCACCTGGTGCCGGCAGGCGACCTCAAGTGGAACGAAACGGCCATGCGCCAGTCGTTCATGCTAACCAACGTGTGCCCGATGCACAAGGCCCTGAATGGGGGCGGTTGGGCAAAGTTGGAAGAAAAGGTGCGCGAATGGACAGCCCGGGACAGCAGTCTGCTGGTGTTCACAGGGCCTGTCGTCAGCCGTGGCGACACAACACTGGCCGACGGACGAGTGACGGTGCCCAGCGCCTACTATAAGGTAATCATGGCACCTTGTGTGAGACCCATGCGCGCCATCGCGTTCATCTACCCCAACGGGCAGAGCGGTGGACGGCTACGGCAGTATGCCGTGAGCATCGACGAGGTGGAGCGGCTAACCGGGCTGGATTTCTTCCCCACCCTGCCGCCAGCAGAACAGGGACAGTTGGAAAGCCCCGTCAACCTCGACGCATGGCTGAATTGATGCGCCCTGGGGCATTGATTAGTGATTAGTGAGAATAACGACAAAGACGATATGAAGCAAATAGTGAAAATCTGGGTATTGGTGGCAGCGATGGTGATGGGCGGTGCCCTGCCACAGCAACTGATGGGTGATAACGGCATTACCACTCAATGGTCTGCCCAAGCCAAGAGCAAGAAAAAGTCAAAAAAGAATAAAAAGAAGTCAAAAAAGAAGGGGAAATCCAAGAAAGAAGCCACCGCTTCACCACTGGTGAGCGTTCCCACCATCGGACAGAAGACAACCCCAACCGCCGTGCCGCAGCAGAGTTATAACTCGCTGCTGGCCGTCACCGTTCCCAAAGGGGTATCCAACCAGGTGTTGAATTACCAGGCCATCAGAGTCAACTTCAACCCCTCGCTGAGGATTCCCAACTGCGTGGCCTACGAGTTGACTGCCACGATGGTCGACATGAGCTACGCGCCCGGACATGAGAACCGTAAGAACTACAACTATGCCAAGGACTCCAAGGTCAAGTCCTGTCCCGAGAATTGGGAATACCGAGGCAGCGGTTACAGCCGTGGCCACATGGCCCCCGCGATGGACATGCGCTGGGACAAGACGGCGATGAAAGAATGTTTCTACATGACCAACATGTGCCCTCAAGACACCAAACTCAACAACGACCACTGGCGGTCGCTTGAAGAGAAGGTCCACCGTTGGGCCAAGCGCGACAAGCGCATCCTGGTCTTCACCGGACCCATCATGGGCAAGAACCCAAAGAAGATCGGCAAGGACAAGCAGAACATCGCAGTCCCCGACGCCTTCTTCAAGGTACTGTATGCCCCCGACAAAGGACGTTCCATCGCCTTCATCTACCCCAACGCTCCCAGCCCCGGCGGCATCAGCAAGTATGCCGTCACCGTCGCCGAAGTCGAGCGCCGCACGGGGTTGACCTTCTCCAACTCCATCCCCAAGCAGCAGTGCAAACTCGCTGACTGGCAATAACAGAGAATAACCCAACATTTCATTAGACAGAGACATCCGCGCCTATCTTTTACAGGATGAACTGCACCCCAAAAGTTAGAAACAATACTTTTGGGGTGCAGTTCTCCAATTCCAAGCTTGACACAGATGCTCTGACGGTTCAAGAAAAACTGTGAACTTCACTCATTGGAAATACCATTCCAGGCATTTCACTACTTGGGCCCATACAACTGATTCCAATTCTTTGGATCTAAGGCATCCCCAATGGTGAAGGAGTCTATGACTAGACTGTTCATCTGCTCCTTTGTAACATTCTCCATCAAATCAACGTCGGTAAAGACCAGTGAGCGCATATTTTGCAACGTTTCGATAGTCCCCCATCCACAGATTACCAATTCCACTTTCACTGTATCGCCGACGTTCAATCCCTTAGTAGAAAATGGAACTGAATAGACAAAACTATGTCTCTTGCCATCAGCTCCGACTTCACCAACATATGCCATTGGCATGAAACAATCGCCTTCTATTGAATCAGCAGCTTGGAACAGCGCTACAACAGAATTATCGCTTTTCTCTATCCTGTCAATCCTTATATGGACTTTAGCCACAGCAATATTGAACAATGGCAATTCATCCATCAATGTCACGGGATCGAAACAAGACAAATAAAGTCCCATCCCGACAACAGCAAAAGGATGTGTGATTAAGAATGTCTTATAAGGCACAAACATATGAGGGGTAGAAATGATACCATCTTTCCTGACGGATGAAACAATTGTGTAGGATAAATTTCCTTCAGTAGTATAGGGTATCGTCTCACCTTCGGTTTTATAAATCCCTTTAAAGCCAACAGAACTATTCACTTGGTCGTAATAATCCTCCAACTCTTTAAAAGCATCATACATGTCACTGTTCTTGTTCTTCTTTCTCTTGGCCTTATCCTTATATTCATCAATATAACGCTGTGTCAGAGCTGTTAATCGAGGCAGGCTTTCTTTATAATAATTTGGGATATTATCAAATATGCAATTCGCAGGAGCAGAAGTGGGATAGACACTTCGGCGGCTGACGAACAGATAATGGCTTAAATCATCTCTATCAATCTGCATATAAGCCCAAATGTAGTAGGTCTTGTTTTCTTCAAGACCACTGATGTCACAAGTGAAAGATTCGCCTGATTTTGCATTGCTTACATGCTTGTTCTTCTCAATCTGCTCCGGGAGTTGATCATTAGCTTGATAGGTCTCTGCGTCAATAACAATAAAACCTCGCTCACAGCCGTCAAAATAGCTGCTCTTGAAGATTGGTTTCTCTCCTTTCAATTTTGATACCGTCTCAGGTGATATGCCCAAATGCCCTGTGAACGTCACGCTCCCATCGGATTGACGCTCTGAATTGGGGTCAATGGCAACTATATCGGTAGAAAAGCTACAGGGTTCCTTACTCCATTCCCAATGTCGTTGTGGAGGATCTGGACACTTATAGACCGTCGCTGCCCAGAAGTCCAACACTCCCGGCACTACAATCATATAAGGGTCCCTCTCCACAAAACAGTGAGACCAAAAATGTAAATCCTTCCCTAACGCCATCTTAAAATGATTATCGTCCTGAATACTACGATCAAGCCATTTGGTATGGATGTCTGATTTTATATCCGAGCCATACAGAGGCGTGAACTCCCAGCGCACCGAAGTGATTGGAGCGCCCCACTTTGGCTTATTCCACTGCGGAACATAACCTCCCAAAGAGTCATTCCTGGCAAATAGCTTGTAATCAAACGGATCTGTCTTGGTTTTGAGATACAGTCTAAGCTTCTTAGTATTTGACGATACACTCTGTGGATAGGACGGTGAACAGTTTCGTTTCACACTGGAATTGGCAAAGAATTTGTTGAATCCAGGGAACAGCTCAATCTGATCAAAATGTGATGAAAAGTAGCCAGATGCATCCATTTTGGCCTTATTGCTGAGTCCATAATTGTTGAAATAACTCTTAGTCATAATCGGCTGACCAGGCAAAAGATGCAATGTAAAAAGCCGGACATTACTCAAGCTGAGAACACCAGGACTAAAAAGCACATCTACACTAATGGGCGATGGGTCGTATGTCACAGCATCGTCAACCCCTAATTGAAGTTTGGACCTAACCCACGGACATGGTGATTTCGGATCTGGTGGTGACTTGATTGTCAGTTTAGTCAAACTCCCACGTTCAATGGCTACATTATCAAACTTGTAGCTACCCATCTCTTCATCAACATCATTGAGAAATAAGATTTGAAGTTCAGGATATTCACCTGCAGGAAGAGGCACGTATACGACATGACCTGCACCACTCATATCAATGGACATTGACCGGGATGGTGCCAAACATGTCATTCTCAGGTCAGTGGATGAAAGTGAGACTGAAAACGTACCGGCTACATGGTGCATCGAGTCAACCTCTATAACCAATGTGCTTACACCGTAAAGCAGTTCTTCGCTTATATCCAATTGCAGCATGCCGCACAGGTGCTCAAACTTTCCTTTCCCTCGATAAATCATCAAGGGCTGTCCTTGAGAATTGGAGGTAAAAGAAGATGATAGCATGGATTCAGGGATGGTAAATGAGACCGTATCTTTGTACCACAAGCAGTCTTTCAAATCCTTTGGATACAACAAAAGTTGATTCAGGACCTCGCGCGATTGAAAGAATACCGTGTCGTTATCATAGTAACCATTGACTATTGCCTGTGATACAGTATCCGCATCATCCATTTTACTGAAATCCAGTAACCCGATAAAGCTCATGGTGCCATTAAATGGATGATAGGAGCTCGGCCGCTTCGTCTTGATTTCTTTCAGAACATCAATGGGAACCCCAATTTGCCCTTTGGACGAAAGCGGTGCTGGTGAACTCTCAACAGCCCCCGGCACACGCCCATACATATTTGCCACTTTGCCCGCCATGTTGACCGTCTCGTTCAAGAAATCATGTGCATTGACCGACACAGCCCCTACTAAGCATAAAAAACACAAAATCCAAAAGATTTTCTTCATTGTCCACCATTTTACGCCTATTATTCCCAACTTCGGCAATTTGACTTCATGATAATAATACACAACATTGAGAAACGTGGGAATTTAACAAGTTGCTCGCCTCGCGATTCGAGATCCTTATATTGCCATTAGCAGCTAAATGAGTAATGTAGAGGTCCACAACGAAAAATGCTTAATGCCAGTGGCAAAACACCAATTCCTCTTTAGGGTTCCACGTCTCTTCTGTCCTAACTATTAATGGTTATGCAAGATTTCTATTCGTCAAGCACGAGCTTCAATAAACGCCTTTCCTTATGCCATGCGCTGTGTCCTTTGCCATGCTACGCCACTCATTACTGCGGAGTGTTGCCAAAGAACATCTGCAAAGTTAGAGATATTTTAAATCAAAAGCAAAAATAATAAGCCAAAATTTGCTGATGACTATTAGTTGCTTCTGATGTAAGAAATCTGTCTTTCTTCTCATTAACGCTGCAATCTGGATGGCATAGACTTTGTCGTGGCAATCCTGTGCTTATTGACCTTGACCGCCGGGACGGGTTTGCCGTATCTTTGCCGCGAGAGGAGCAAAATTCGCTTTTAATATTCATTAACACTTCCGCCCCACCCCTAATGGGAGTTTGCGAAAGAAACAAAGGTTGGAAACCAGGCGATTAGCCAGATGCACCTCGAAACCGCCTCATTGCTTTTTGACGCATTGGCGACCTGCGGGTATTGTGCCCTTTTGTGGGAGATATTTGTTCTTCAACGATACTTTTATTAATTTTGTGGTCGAGAAACGTTCAAGATGATGAAGAAGAAACATAAAAGGATTCTGTACTACTTGCTGGCGGTGTTGCTGCTGGCCTTTGCTGGCTATCAGGGCTACCAGAAAAGCGGCTTCTACAAGAGCGCCTACAACGAGGACCTGCCCACTGAGCAAGACCAGCAGGACAAGCAGGAAGGCAAGGAGTATCAGTCGACAGGCGACCCGGCGTTGCTTGACGTGAAGTTGCCCGAGCGCCTCGACAACCAGACGGTGCGCTACAAGGCCATCACAATCTATTTTAACAAGCGTTACCGTGTGCCCAACTGCGTGGCCTATGAGTTGACCAACACCATGACGTCGATGGCCGACTCCCGTGAGGCCGAGAACCGTGCCAACTACCAGTTTGAGCGCGACCACAACGTGAGGGGTTGCCCCGACTGGTGGGAATACAAGGAGAGCGGCTACACGCGCGGCCACATGGCTCCGGCGATGGACATGCGCTGGAACAAGACAGCCATGGAACAATGCTTCCTGATGACCAACATCTGCCCGCAACTTGACGAGATGAACGACGGCGAGTGGCGCCATCTAGAAGAAGCCGTGCACAAGTGGTCCAGGACAGCCAAGAGGCTCATCGTGTTCACAGGCCCCATCTTCTCGGATGACATGGAGCGCATCGGCAAGCATGATGACATCGCCGTGCCCGAACGTTTCTTCAAAGTCATCTATTCCCCCGAGCAGAACCGCGCCATCGCCTTCGTGATGGAAAACAAGGAACTGCCCAAAACCTGGAACAACTATGCCACAACCATCGACAAGGTGGAGGAGTTGACCGGCTATAACTTCCTCGCCTCGCTCGACGACAAGGTGGAGAACGTTATTGAGAGTAAACAGAACATTAAGGATTGGCCCGCTTATTACCCACGCCGATGAATATTACCGAATTAACAGGACTTACTGGCGACACCATCTGTGCCGTCTCCACCCCTCAGGGCCGTGGAGGCATCGCCGTGATTCGCGTGAGCGGCCCCGAGGCACTGGACATCGTACAGCGCCGCTGGCAGGGCAAGCCGCTTGCCGACATGACGTCTCACACCGTCCACCTGGGGCACTTGAGCGATAGCGCAAACGAAGTGCTTGACCAGGTTGTATTAACCGTGTTTAAGGCTCCCAACTCGTTCACTGGCGAGGATGTGGTGGAACTGGCATGCCATGGCTCGACATGGATTCAGCAACAGGTGATTCAGACCCTGATTGACGCTGGTTGCCGCCATGCCACGGCAGGTGAATTCACGCGCCGCGCTTTTGCCACCGGCCGCATCGACCTATCTCAGGCCGAGGCCGTCGCTGACGTCATCGAGGCCCAATCCCGTGCTGCACATCATGTGGCGATGACCCAGATGCGCGGCCGCTACAGCGACGAGTTGCGTGGCTTGAGAGACAAACTATTGCACTTCGTGGCGCTCATCGAACTGGAACTGGACTTCAGCGAGGAGGACGTGACCTTTGCAGACCGCAGCGAGGTGACCTCACTGGCCCGAGAGATTCACACCCTCATCGGCCGATTGGCCGACAGTTACCGCGACGGTAACGCCATCCGCAATGGCATCCCCGTTGCTATCGTGGGACAGACCAATGCCGGAAAATCCACCCTGCTGAACGCCCTGCTGCGCGACGACCGCGCCCTGGTGAGCGACATCCACGGCACCACGCGCGACACCATCGAGGACACCATCGTCATGGGCGGCATGCTGTTCCGTTTCATCGACACGGCCGGCATCCGACAGTCGAGCGATGCCGTCGAGCGGATGGGCATCGAGCGCTCGTGGCAGGCCATCGACAAGGCCAACATCGTGCTCTGGGTCGTTGACGTTACCAGTGCCGACATCAGCATGGCCCATGACATTCTCGCCCGGTGCGAGGGAAAACGCCTCATCGCCGTGCTCAACAAGACCGACCTTGACGACGATGTCGCAGCAAGGAGTGAGTTGAACGACCTCCTGCCCGAGCACACGCCAGTCATGGCCATCAGTGCCAAAAGCGAGGACGACATCGAGGCCCTGCGTACCCTCATTGTCGAGAACGCCTCGCTGCCCGATGTGGACAGCGACGTCGTCATTGTTACCAACGCCCGCCATTACCAGGCCCTGACCCGTGCCCGCGATGCCATCGCCCGTGCCATTGACGGCCTTGAAAGGGGCCTCAGCGGCGACCTCCTGGACCAGGACATCCGCGAATGCCTCCACTGGCTTGGCGAAATCACCGGCGAAATCACTACCGACAACATCCTCGGTGAAATCTTCGCCCACTTCTGCGTGGGAAAATAGAGCCTTAGAAACAACTCTGAACAACTTTGAACGACTTGAAGTAAACCGCTATAAATTAGCGGTTTACTCGTTTTTAACACTTTAGGTTGCATATTTTTTTCTTCAACTTTCTCGTACTATTTTTGTATCATATTTCTACCGCGAGTGTAAACTGTGTTCAAATTGTCTTCCAGTATGCAATATTTGGGACAAGCGTAATACACCATGAGAAACCCCAAATAC
Organism: Sodaliphilus sp.; assembly: GCA_045541835.1. Lineage (GTDB taxonomy): Bacteria > Bacteroidota > Bacteroidia > Bacteroidales > Muribaculaceae > Sodaliphilus. Next base: position 82,993 of record JAZQJW010000032.1, read on the forward strand.
GCTATCGACGGGACAATATGATACACAGTGAGAAATTGCGAGAAAGAGTGAGACAAAAATGGCGGATTTTCCGCAGAGTTAAACCTTTATAATGACGCACATTTATGGAAATAGAGAAACGATGTCAGTGGTGCGGGAAACAATTCATAGCACACAAAATGACGACTCTTTACTGCTCTTCAAGCTGTGTTAACAAGGCTTACAAGGCAAAAAAGAGACAGATGAAGAAAGAGGAAATTGAATCAGAGCAGGACTCAAAATTGCCAACAGTGGAGAGTATCGGACAAAAACCATTCCTTTCACCAAAAGAGGCAGCTTACCTTCTTGGCATAAGTCTGCCGACTATATATAGATATATGGCAAAAGGAATGTTCAAAGCACTGAGAACACCAGCAAAAACAATTATCCGATGGAGTGATCTCGAAGCTTGGTTTGACAACGCTCCTGCATACGTCAAACGGAACAACCGCAGGCATAAGATCGAGCACGATAGCTATACAATGAAGGAGATTTGTGAGAAATATCAAGTGACCCGAAAAGTGGCCATGCGACGGATTGAGCAGTTCGACATCCCAAAGATATACGAGGGACGCAATGTGTCCTTCTCAAAAACTGCCGTTGACAGGTACTTTTCCGAACTAATCGAGGACTTTGATAAGGAGAATTACTACACCATCCAACAGGTTATGGAGAAGTTCAACATGTCCTACTCTGCCGTCATTTCTTTTGCCAAACGGCATAAGTTACCAAGGGTTACCAGGCGGAGGGAAGTGTTCTATTCCAAACCCCATATCGACAGCCTGAAAGGTAATGGTGAAGCTATTGATCCTCTCTACTACACTTTTAAGGAGGTGATGGAGAAGTACGGATTCACAAAAGATCAAGTGAGCCATTATCTCCATACCTATCATATAGACCGCTTCAAACGAGGCACCTTTACAATGATTAACCGGAAGGAGTTTGACAAGACAATCAAGGAACGCATGAATGGATTCACAAGCATCTCTGAACTCAACGCAAAGATTGAAAAAGCAAAGGATGATCGAACAAGAACAGAGCAAATCACACCTCATTCTGGCAGCATTGAAATCATACCAAGTGTGGAATCAGAGAATGATGCAGATGGGTACGAAGGCTATATTAGTGCCGAGGAGATAGCAGCACGATACAAACAAAGTAAAAAGTGGGTTGGCTTCCTGCTGCGTCAGAAAAAAATACCGAGGGTGCAGGTAGCAGGAATCCTGCTCTACGATGAGACAGCGGTTGAAGATGTCTTCAGCAGATATTCGTCACCAGCCTCTATCACAGAATGGTACACCACAGATGATATAGAAAAGATGTACAACATGACACCTGTGGCCAGACGCAGCTTTACTCATCGTCACAATATCCCTACAAAAAAGGAGTATGGCATCACGTATTACTCCAAGCTCCATGTTGACTTTGCACGTAATCCAGGACTCCAATATGCCGAAGACTACTACATGGTCGAGCAGATTATGGCCAAGTATCATGTTGACAGGGAAACTGTGTATGGTATTGTCAGATACAAAAAAATCCCGAGCGCCAAAGACGGCCAGTTCAGAGTGTATCTTAAATCCGCCATTGATAAGTGCTTTTCCGATAAACAAGAGAGAGACAATAAGAAATAATAAGCTCAGACTTATCCCAGCATTATTTTCAATTATAATCCGCTGATTGCCATCAGCATAAAATAAGTAAAGACATTTGCAAACTAATAAAACAATAAAGACATGCAGTACTGCAAGACAATCACACTTCGGAAACGCATCCTCAAATGCGGGATGATTTCCCTCTATCTGGACTATTATCCAGGCTATCGTGACATCATTTCCATGAAGACCATCCGTCGTGAATCGCTTGGTATTTACATTTATCCCAAACCCCAAAACAAGCGTGAGAAGGACTTCAATAAGGTAATGATTGAAAAAGCTGAAGCCATTCGCTGCAGGCGTTTTGAGTCCATCGTGAACGAACGTTATGACTTTTTTGACAAAAAGAGATTCAACGGCGACTTCCTTGCCTACTTCTATCAGATGCTTCAAAACAAAGACCCCAAGTGGAGGTTTGTCTATGAACACTTCTCATACTTTGTTGGCGGCAAGTGCAGCTGCAAGGAAATCGACGTTGAACTGTGCAACAAGTTCCGCGATTACCTTCTGACAGCAAAGAACATGCGCAACGGCAGACCGATGGCCATCAACTCAGTCGCTGGCTATTGGTCAACATTCCGTGGCTTCCTGAATATTGCTTACCGTGACAAGATGATCCAAACTAACCCCAATGACTTCTTGGACAAAATCAAGACCATTCCTGTTGACAAGCAGAGTCTGTCAATGGAAGAGCTTCGCAGGCTTTACCGTACTCCATGTGACATCGACGTACTGAAAAAGGCATCAATTTTCGCTTGCTTAACAGGTATGCGCCGAAGTGACATCATCAATCTCAGATGGGAAAACATCAAGGAATACGCCGACGGCAACAAGTATGTCGAGTTCTATGCACAAAAGACTAAAACACATAACCTTATCCCAATCACTATGGGAGCATACGACCTCATCTCTGAGGGACGAAAATCCTTATATGGGCCGGTATTTGACGGGTTTGAGATAGACATGGCACGGAAACCGCTGAAAACCTGGCTTGCTAAGGCCGGTATCAGAAAGCGGATAACATTCCACTCATTCCGGCATACTTTCGCATCGCTCCAAGTGGAACTTGGCACGGATCTCTACACTGTCCAGCAGCTCCTGGCACACAAGAGTGTCACAACCACACAAATCTATACTTGTCATGCCGACCCAAAGAGACGGGAAGCTGCCGAAAGAATATCATCCATGCTTCTCGGTGATGATAAAAAAGTAACGGCTCAAACCAAGAAAACGAGGAATTGTGGCTGAAGATTACGAAACCCCTCAATATATTGAGGCAAAGAAGAAATAAGCCAATTAATCACAAAATCTATAATTATGATGGATTGATTGCTGTTATTAGTGGATAATTCCGTAACTTTGCGCTCAAATTATTGATATTTCATTAATATGAAGAGCAAAAAGGTTACGGAACTTTTCTTTTTGGTTGTAGGCTGTATTGCAATGGGTTTATATATAGCAATGCTTTTCGAATGGATTGATTGTGCCGACTGGTTCATACTTCCCTCAAAGTTCATCAGCGGACAGTATGAGCAAGCAAAAGCCTTCACACCCATCTTATATATTACTCTGGCGCTGCTGGTTCTTATCAGGATGACATTCATCAGTTATGCAATGGGCAAGACGGTAGTTGTTATCCCTCATAGTAAGCAGCAGTTGCGTCTTGTCACTGGATCAAAAAACGATTTAATGACAGAAGAGCCGGAGAAAGATAAGACTGAGGTCATCAGAGAACGCCATCAGCAGCAGCTCATACAACGTAAGCGTCAAATTATGACATGTGTTTTGGATTACGTGGAGCTCACACTGGCCCCCTACATGAAGACCTCTGACCTCCATGTCTTTTGTAACAACATCAAAAATTGGGAAACTTCAAAGGACATTGAACCTTCGCCGTCCATAACCAACGGGCAACTTTCAACATTGGACCTCAGACATTTAGCCTGGAACATCGGAGAACGTTTCAAGTGGAATGGTGAGCAGCGGGCCATATTTATCAAGCGGTCGTTCCCCAATGAGTTCCGAGATCTTGAAATCAAATCAATCCGGCAAAACCTGCGACAACATGGAACTTGCATCATCCCGATAGACATCCCGGACAAAGGCTGTTTCAAGTTTCATACCCCATCCGCCAGCTTGCCATAAAACATTTACCTGCTTGTTACAACTTATTCTGACTTATTCCAAACTTAACTTTTGATGACATCATCCAGCATTGAATCAGTCTGTTACTTTGCCCTCGGAATCATAATAATTTCGACAATATGCAAGAACAGATTACATTCAACGACCTTCCCATGATGGTCTCACAGGTGCTCAGCAAAATGGAGCGGCTTGAACGTGTAATTGAAACCATCAGAGAACGGATAGACGGCAATTCCACATCTTCAGCCGAACATATTCCAATGACTATTGACGAGGCATGTGACTTCCTGAAGATGAAGAAATCAACAATGTACTATCACGTAGAACGTGGCAACATCACAGTCACCAAACGAGGGAAAAACTTCATTTTTTTCAAAGATGAACTTGTGCATTGGCTTGAAGGCGGCAGGAAAAACCAGGAAAGCAGCATGAATCCAGACGAAGAGAATGACATGCGCCTGGCTTCATTTAGACGAAAACCCAAAGGATTCTATCCAAGAAGATGACTCATCCCCACCCAAGATGCGCCCATGCCAAATTTCTGTGTCTTTCTACTTGCCAGCCATTGGCATCGCTTTTGTCCATCACGTCTCGGCCTTTCGTGCAAGCATGAAAGCCTTCGCAGTATTGGACAATGACCAGTGAGAGTCGCCGAGAAACTCTGTGATGTATGTACTGGAGAATGCAAGTCTGACAACAGACATGCCTTCTCTTTTCCGTACATATAACACGGAGTTTCTTTTTCGACGACACTCACAGGTCACCACCATGCAATGGCCTGGCAGGCAGATTCATTGTTGGCATGGACTGCATCACCACCCTCATTCATCTGAAATATAATAGCTTCATATGAGATTGCTTTATTTTCTTGTAGCGATGTAGCGAAGCACAAACAACCCCATTGTTCTTTTTAAATATCAGCGACTTACGCTTCGCTACATGGTTTATTTTAGGTTCTGTTTCGCTACAAAAAACAGGGGCGGCCTGCCAAAGGTGACCCCTGCATTGTTTTATTAAAAACTAGTCGTATGAAATGAAAAAAGTTAGTTGGTGTTTGTATTGCTGCGGTTATTTGAACTCATTACACTTTGGACAGAACCAGTATGATTGCTTCTTCTTTTTGCTGAACACGCTTATCAGCGGCAGACCGCATATCGGGCAAAGCTTGATGACAGGCTTCATCCGCAGGTCCGCATAGAAGATTGGTTTCAGAGTGGTCGGATGTACACAAGAATTCTCCTGACAGATCCAGAAGTGCTTCTTGGTCTTCGGGGAATACTTGCGTACAAGCGTTTTACGATGGCATACAGGACATTCCCTATTGGGAACCTCCTGGCCTTCAGCTGCTTTGATTGTCAATGACATACGAGGGGAGCTCTCTTCTGCGAACTTAATGTTTTCCCGAACCATCCTCTCGGTCTGCTCCATAAAGTCACCTAACCCCATCTTGCCATCGGCAATGGCCGAGAGATTATACTCCATTTCTGCCGTGAGGTCAGGCTTGGTCAATGATTCGTGAATGTTCTCGATCATTGCCACGCCGAAGTCAGTCGGAACGAGTTCCTTGCCCTTTTTCTGAATACAGGGAAACGAATGAGACTTTCCTGACGATATGGCGAGCAAGTCAGCAATGATGCTATCACGAGTTGCCGGCGTTCCAATGCCTTTGCACTCCTTCAGTTTCTCTCTGTTAGGATTGTCTGGGTTGACAAAACGCCAGATATTGGTCATCGCTGCCAGCAGCGAGCCTTCCGTAAAACGCTTAGGGGGAGTGGTCTTCTTATCCTCTATAATATATACAGGTATAGGGAACTCATCGCCAACCACAAGGTTTGGAATGTCTTTGACTTCATCCTCCTTGTCATCCGACTTAGCAACACTACGCCATCCTGGACTGACAACCGCCTTGCCAGTTCCTACGAACATACATCCTTGTGCCTCTATTTCGTATTTGATGGCGTTGTATTTACAAGGGAGAAAGAACTGGATGATGTACCGAATGGCTATCATTTCATAGATCTTGCGCTCCCATTCGTCCAAGTTTTTTGGAACAACGCCAGTAGGTATCAGCGCATGATGTGCGCTGACCTTGTTGTCATTGAAGCAGCGACTCTTTATTGTGGAGTCGGCATGGAGTGCAGCCTCCATGCCATAATCGCCAAGGGATTTCAAAATTCGGACACCATCCTGGTGTTGACTTGATGGGATGTAATTACAGTCAGAACGTGGATAGCTCACGAACTTCTTTTCATACAAGGACTGTACCCTTGCAAGCACACTCGACGGAGACATGCCATAACGCTTATTGGCTTCCACCTGCAAAGTATCGATGGAGTAAGGCAATGGCGAACTTTCAGTCTGGCTATGCCTCTCGCAGTGGGTGACCCTTGCGGTTTTATTTTTGATTTCTTCCTTGATCCGCTCCAGATATTTCCGGTCAATGATACGCCCTTCGCAGTCAGTCGGAGCATCCGCTGTCGATGTCAATGTTGCCGTGAAGGGGATGCCGCCCTTTGAGAGGTTAGCCTTCAATTCATAGTAGTTGATGGAATGGAAATCTTTTATCTCCTTTTCCCGATTGACCACCAAAGCAAGCGTGGGTGTCTTCACACGCCCTACACGCCAGACACAACCATTACCGCCTGTCCGGGCACTGATCGTATATGCCCTCGACAGATTGATGCCTACTAACCAGTCTGCCCGTTCACGCGCCATGCCTGCATGGTACAATGAACGAAACCGTTCATTCGGCACGATATTGTCAAACGCCCGTTTCATACTGTCGCTGTCTTTGGCATTGATGAGAATGCGCCGTACATCCCCCTTATAGCCTACATATTCCAATATTTCGTCAATCAGCAACTGCCCCTCACGGTCAGGGTCACCGCCATTGACTACGACATCGGCCTTCTTCAAAACAGTGCGGATATACTCAAATTGTCCCTTGGCTGTTGGCGAGGGGAGTTTCTTCCATTCTGTCGGGAATATGGGATATTTCTTAAAATCAGCATATTCCTTACCGTAGGCCTCAGGCATAGCCGTCATCAAGATGTGGCCAAACGCCCATGTCACGATGACATCATCTTTCTGGTAGCAGTGCTTGCTCCTACAAGCGGCATAATCAGTCCACAAGTAAGACGCTATAGCTGTGGCGATGTCCGGCTTTTCTGCAATATAAACTGTCATAACGATTATGTTTACAGGTTCCTTTGAATGATATTTGGTGACTGGTGTCTTGTGCGGACCATCGTTGGGTATTCCAGCTCCACATTGTACATGTGGAGAATCCTGTAGATGTTGCTCTTCCCGTGATAGCCCGTCCTTGACATGATTTCCTTGATGCTGTAACCCGCATTGTACATATTGATGACCATGCGGTATTTCTTCAGTTTCTTCTCCTGGTGCTTATCTGCAATGAGTTCCGCCTCAAAGTCATCAAAACCTTCATCACGCTTGTCTGTACGCACATTGACAATGGCAGAGAGCACATTCCTGGTGCTGCCATTTGGGAACAACTCATCGGAGGTGTCCAAACCATCGAACAAAGAAATAATCCGAATGTGCCGACTTAGGCAGTATTTCAGGAAAAACACCAGATCCGTGTGATTCTTGAAGGCATTGTCAAATGACAGAAGCACCGCTGCGTCGCCTTCATTGAGTTTGCCGAGAAAGCACTTCCATTCAAGACGATCATTGTCATCCTTGTCCTCAATATGGATAGGAGAACATTGAAGCTGTTTCATCTTTGAAACCCCCACTTCAATATTATCAACATATTGAGCATTATTTATATAGCCGACGCAACTCATGTTGTACCTATTGCTGCAAATATTGAGCGCAAAGTTATATTATAATTATTTAATAGACACTTTATTTGTCAACTTTAACACTTTGTTTTACAATCAAATAAGCAATTTGGTTCTGTTTGGTTCTATTTCTCAATAAAATGATACCAATAATTAAAATATTAGGAAATTATATCAATATTTTGAGTAAAACACAGTAGTTTTGCATCCTGTAAATCAACCCAAACATATTTATAAGGATATGATCACGTTTAACACGTTCAAAAACTCAAAACATTTGACATTAAAACTATGTTCATTATGCCTGACGGTTTTCCTGTTTTCATCATGCTCCAGTGATGACAAACTTGATTTCAGATCTTCAAATGATGCGTTAAGAGCATATCAGGATTATCTGAGTTCCGTCAAAGAAACAAAGATCTGCAACACTTCATCATTCTGTAAAGAAATCAAGGTATGGAAGGAGATCTCAGATACCGTTTACCACTTTCTGATGAAGGATTCCACATTCATTAAAGACTTACATTGTGCAAATGACTATGCATCAATCCACGACTCCATTCGTTTTGAGTTTCTCAGACTGACTGAGACATGGCGGTACTCATACGAGGATGTTCTGCAAATCAAGGAGCAGACATCCATATTCCATGAGGACAATGAGCTGCACGAGGCCGTCATTGAAGCGCAGCCTTTCTTTGTCGCATTAGACAGCCTTCCTGTCATAGAATCCAACAAGAAAGATATTCTTTCTCAATATCGTAGCCTACTGAAGCACACCATACAATCCGGCATCCATGATAAGGCTGCCATGCTTGACTTCATCGGCAGGGAGGATAATTTGTTCCGCTCATTCCTGGTTCACATCTATGAGATGGATAATGAGCCGTTATCTGACATCACACAAGAAACGGAACGGATTTGCCGGAACATCTTTATTGCTGCGAGAAACGGAGAGATTGCTGCACGTGACGCCATGGTCTATATGTCTATGCGGACGGTCAGACGGCTTTTGCAAAACTCCACCGCCTGCATATCGGACATCAACAATCAGAAGACAATGAGCAAGGCTCAGGGAAATGCCTATCTATGGATGATTATTCAGCCGTTCATCAGCATTGACCAGTTTTCGATCGCCACACTCACGCCACAGGAACATAGTCATTTCAACTACATCATCGCACAACTGCCGAAGTCGGTCAAGTTTGCCGAGACATTCGGCATTGACCAACGTGCCTTAAACTATCTCCTTCCTCAACAACTCTTGAAAATGTATGTATTAACACTCTAAATATTCAAGGATATGATTAAAGACGAAGTAACCAGATTTATGGCCTTAGCGCCGCTCATGCTGCCAAAGTTGATAAAAAACACGACAGCCGAAGAAACGGACATCACTGACGATTCCGCCATATTGTATTTCACATTGGAGGAGGCATTGCCAATCAGCCTCGTGATGGATATGCTTGAAGATGACATGGAACTGTCATTGCTTTATCATGGCACAAGTAAGGACAACACAAAGCTGCATCATTGCTGTTTCTTTACAGCCAATGGAAAGAACATGTTTAAGTTCAACATGGTCTCAGATAACCGTGAATATGTCAGTGACCTGACCATTTCCATTTTTGACTCACTTGACACGATGGAGAGTGAGCTGGAATCAGATCTGACGTCACATGCCAAAAGTTTCGACTTCATACAGGCCATGGAGGTTTCTGAAGTGCTTGGCTTATTCTGTCTGTTGGAATGAGAACAGAACTCCTATATAAGATAGCCGACATGATCAACGCCAACAGCACGAAATACCGTGCTGTCATCCCTCGCGCTAAAAGGCAGTATATGACACAACAGGGCAAAATCCTTGTCAAGTCCACTTGTCTTGTCCTTAATGTTATGGTGACGACCCGACCGAAGAACCATGTGAATCGGAGCATCTGGAACATTTATGAAAATGACATTGACAGAATTATCACAAAAATCAGTCGCAGGGATAAGGCGTTTGCACAGCGGATTGACAATGGTGAGCCGACCCTGTTTGACATTGAGGTCATTGTGCGTCGGGCATCATTCCAAGCGCTAAAACTGAAGCTAGTCAGTACGGCCTTCGACATCTACGCAGAGAACAGTTAATTCAATATAATCCATATTACTTGTATTACTGAAATCACATATGATAGCAAAGATCATATTCTTCGTATTTCCCTTATTACTGATATTGCTTCCTTTTTTGCTTTATCGGAAATACAAACCACCGTACATCAACGTATGGCTTCGCTTGGCATTTGACAACAATGCCAGAAAGATGGCAACGAATATCACACAACTCGTACTCATTTTCTTTCATGTCACATACTTCGCCGTCTTTCCCGAAGACTACGGTTTTATCTTTTCCTCCTTTATTGTATTCTTCATGTTTGCAACCAAAACATCTGTCCGGCTGATGCTCGCCACCAGACGGAACAAGATCTTGTATCGGCTCATGGCCATTGCAAGCGTTGCTCTGCTATTCGCACCTCACACATTCTCGACTTCTATATCTTTGGCATTGATCCTGGAGTGTGCAACATTCTTTCCATCCAAAGAAGTTGAGGACTTTCAGAAGAAGCATCTTCATGAGGAGGGTATGAACAAGAAATTCGTTGACTCCTATTTTAGTTGAAAATAAACATTAACACCATAATAAAAACAATTTGTCATGAAAAAGAATCAGATAAATAGAACCATCCATAAGATGACGTTTGACATCACTCTCCTGGATATCCTTAAAACGAAAGACAATCACAAGCTGTCTCGTTTTGACGCATTCATGTGGTTAGCGGAGCATATACTTGATGGATTTCCTTTTTCCCAAAAAGAAGGCCAGTTACAACTGTACAAAGTCACAAACAGTGAACTGGCAAAACTATGGCATTGGAGCCGCCCAAGCGTCCAGAAATTCACTCAGGAACTCATCGATCTGGGTTTACTTAGACGGGAGCGTTTCGGCAAATATTTTGCCTATTCGCTGAGTGCCGAAGCAGAGAAATTTATCAAGTGAATTGATAGCATACTCTTCAATCTTCTCGAATATGAGCAGGCAGCCACAATCAAAGATCGGAACTTCACTCTCCCAAATGGGGAGCTTGCTCCTCCGAACAAAGAGATATGATGTCGAACAAAGGGATGGGAGTTTTATAAAAACTCTTAGCCTAATAAGAGTTAACATTCATTAACTCGTTAGGCTGCCTCTCCTGAAGGAGTTCCTACGGGGAGCAAGCTCAGGCAGAAGAGATTAATAGACACAAAAAAATGGCAGAAAAGAAACAAGTAATGGATGTGCGTCCGAACAAGGATGGCATATCAAAACAAGAAAGCAACGAGCAGCAGCGCAACTGGTCAGAAAACCTTTGGGACAGAAAATCCAAAGACAGCCTTGCCAATTACGATTTGACTCGTGCCCATCTGAACTTCGAGGTCACAAAAGGAGGAAAGGTCCAGCCGATAGACAAGTCCAAGAGCATTGACGAGAGGATGAAAGACATCCTCAACTCACGTGGTATCAAGAATCCTAATGCCAGGGCTATGGCACGCAGAAAGCAGCGGATCCTTGCTCAGATGATATTCGGCGGCAGTAGAGGGCGCATGTTGGAAATGGCGTTCGGAGAGCAGGACGTAAATCTCAATAAAGGGGCGGATAACTCAAAACTAACAAGAACCAAGGACATTGAGAAATGGGCGGCTGATGTCTATCGCTTTGTTGCCCGAAAATTCGGCGAGGAAAACATCGTCAGTTTCTACGTTCATTTGGATGAAACGAATCCTCATTGCCACTGTACCGTCCTTCCCATTGACGAAATGAACCAACGGATTTCATGGACAAGCGTTTTCGGGAAGAATCCCATGGAAGAGAAAGCAACTTTTACACGACTTCACAATGAACTGTACGAGGAAGTCAACAGACACTGGGGGCTTGAACGTGGCAGCAATAAGGCTGAAACAGCCGCAAGGCATCGCTCGACAGAGGAATACAAACGTGACCTCATCAACCAGGTGCAGGAGTTGGAGAATACCAGAGAAGGACTACAGAGGCAGATTCGTAGAGCCGAGATCAAACTAAAAGGATTGTCCACGATGATAACGAACTTACAGACCCGGAAAGAAAAAATAAACGAAGAAATAGAACTTATCGCTCAACAACTTGGAGAGGACGGACAGGACAAGGAGCAGTTAGCCAATCGCATGGAAGAGCTCCGTAAACAAATGGAAGACATCGATCAGAAGATGGAGGACAAGCAACGGATGATGGACGAAGCGGAATCCGAACTATCGAATGCCAAAACGGAACTTGAAAAACTGAAGCAAGCCCATAGCGAAATGTCTAAATTCATCGGAGATGACATCGACAGAAGGGCTGAAATAGTTCACTCAAACATTAATGCTACGTATTATAAGATGATGGCTTCTTCGATGGAGCCCCTTTTGCCTACCCTCAATGCGGAACAACATGAGATTTTAGATAAGTCCGGCTTCTTTGACCTCAGAAACAATTCTCAACACATCATCAACTGCGCCCTTCTGTTGGCCATCAACTACATCAGTCAGGCCACGACCTATGCAGAGTCTTGTGGCGGCGGAGGCAGCGGCAGCGGTAATATGTCTGGATGGGGACGAGACAAGGAAGACGATGATGAGCGCTGGTGGATGAGGTGCATCTTACAGGCCGCCGCAATGGTCAGACCTGCGGGTCGAAAAATCAAAAGAAGCAGATAACCATCAATATGAGCAATACAAGTAATATCAGTATCATTAGTAATATCAAAATCAATTACATCATGAAGAAAAGTATTCTGATTACACTTTTGGCCGTGTCAATGGCGACAAGCGTCCACGCAAGTATGATTGACAGCCTTAAACGGGTCACAGTTGACAACTCGGATTTACATCGTCTGACTCCGACATTGACGACTGACTATGTACAGCTGGGCATAGCAAGTCAGCACTGGTTTGTTGGTGCCCAAGGTGGTGCATCGGCATTCATTGGGAACCCGATAGGATGTGGCGACCTGTTCGACCGCATCATGCCTTCATTCAATGCCTATGTAGGCAAATGGATCACACCTGCTGTTGGTGTGCGATTAGCTTTTCAGGGATTTAAGTACAAGAACAGTAACCTAGACATGGGTGACTACCAGTTGGGACATGCTGACCTGATGTATAACGTCGCTAACTTGTTCCGACTGCCATCGGAACGCTTGTCCAAATTTGACTTTGCTCCTTTTATAGGTGCAGGACTCGTTCATGGCGCTGACCAGTTCTGTGTCGACGGTAGCAAGGATCGGAACTATTTGTTTGCCCTTACCTATGGCATCCATACACGATGCCATTTCGGGGAACGTTTCTACCTGTCTGGGGAATTGGGGAACTTCACTACATTCCGAGATTTCGACGGCTATGGTTCACATGGAAAGCTATGCGACAACATGCCGTCTTTGACGTTCGGCATCGGATTCAACTTTGGAACGCCACGATGGAATCATGCCGTTGATGCAAATCCTTTCATCAATCAGAATGACAATCTGCTTGCTTACGTTGAACGGCTGGATCAATCCAACAAACATCTTCGTGACCAACGCAATATCGACAGAAAGACTTTGGATGAACTGAAAAAGATTCTGGAGATTGAAGGACTATTGGGCAAGTATGGCTATCTTTTTGATAACAGCGACGATGGTAATGCCAAGAACAATTACAGAGGACTGCTTTCACTGCGTTCTCGCATGAAGGGCATGAATGAACACGCCCTGCCTTACTCATTACAAGATAGACCGAATGTATTGAGCATACCCATATACTTCTTCTTTGAGCTGGGCAAGGCAAAGTTGACAGATAATTCCCAATTGATAAACCTGGACGAACTGGCAAAGGTGGCTGTCGAACATAATCTCAAGGTACATATTGCGGGTGCAGCCGACAGTGCAACGGGTTCTGAAAATGTCAATTCTGCATTAAGCAAGGAGCGTGCCAGGTTCATAGCAAAGGAACTGTCAAAACGTGGAGTGCCAACAGATAGGATGAAAGGCGTTTCACTTGGGGGCATACGGGAGTTCAACAACCCGAAAGACAACAGATACAGCAGAGTGTCACTTTATCTGGAAATTGACGACGAGCAACAGGCCAATTAAATGGACAATTATCGAGTCATCATAGCTGGCAGCCGCTCCTTTAGTAACTACGAGTTGCTGAAGGAGCATTGCCTTTTTCTGCTTCAGGAAAAAATGAGGACACACCGGGTCATCATCGTGTCCGGACATGCCCCTGGCGCTGATACATTGGGTGAAAGGTTTGCCAAGGAACAAGGGCTAACCGTTGAACTTCATCCTGCCAAATGGAGAGCCTTGGGCAAAACTGCTGGCATGATACGTAATGCAGAAATGGCAAGAGACTCTGATGCCCTGATAGCATTTTGGGACGGCAAAAGCCGCGGAACGGCTCACATGATCAGTTTTGCCAGGCGAAGAGGATTGGAGGTCTCTATCGTGGATGAATTAAATCTAAAATCCTCTTTCATTTCGAACCCAGACAAACCTGTAACTTCCTCAGTACATGATGAGAAACAGTCATCAATAACATGGCATCGATCGTGACACCAATTAAATCAGTTTTAATGATTGGCCTTTTTAATGCCAACTCAAAGATTTCCTCTGAAACTGGAACCACCAAATCATTCTCTGATTCATATAGGAATCGACTGAGAACCTTGTGGAACGGCGGATGATGATCAGTTGACAAATCATCAGTTACTACTATGGGTATAGGCTTGTCAAACTCTCGGCCGCAGACCAAGAAATACCTATTGGATAGTGCGTTTCTCGACCAGATGCTGAGGTCGTCTGGATCAATACCTACAACACCAGCAAAACCGACAATTGCATTTGCCGGCAAATCGTCGGTTTTGGGGGTGTTGTCGAACAGTTGTTGATTATGTACTTCTTAAAGCCACTCGATCGGGTACCCGATTGTGTGGTCAGATCCTATGGCATGGATGAAGATACGCTTGGGCACCTCTTCCTGCGGCGCATCGATGAGCACCACCTTCATCAGCCCTGAACTTGCCATCTCAGCCCAGGGCTGTTTCAAAATTACTTTAAACATATTATATATCACTTCATTTGAGAAGTTCAATATCAATCAAAATGATTCTTATAAAACTTTGGGCATGTTTTTCCAAGACATGACACAATAATATACGATTATCCCTTTTCTTATTCCTTAACTTTTAAAAACTAGCATTGTATATAAGAATGTGCAAAATCCCTTAACTATGGAAAAACATTTAATTCTCCTATGTTGCCAGACAAGACCACCCCACCATAAAAACAATTATCAAACCCTTTGTTTTCTCTCGTTAACAAGTCTGTCCCTTTTTTGAATATGTTATTCTTTACTGTCAATTGCTTCTCAAAGATGCAATCAA
This sequence comes from Sodaliphilus sp., assembly GCA_045541835.1. Taxonomy (GTDB): domain Bacteria; phylum Bacteroidota; class Bacteroidia; order Bacteroidales; family Muribaculaceae; genus Sodaliphilus. The sequence goes on from JAZQJW010000032.1 coordinate 98,070, forward strand.
AGAAACTGAAGAAACCATGAAAGACATTATCCGATATTATCATTTCATCATTATTGTGACCACCCATCTGATAATCAATATCAGACATGACGATATTTCCCGTGAACATCAACCCTTCACCAAATACAGTTGAATGAATACCCAGTTTATCTATAATGCAATTACAGATGGTCACTCTACCCGAAAATCTAACAGCGGTCACATCAAGTTCATGAATAAGGCAATGCTCAAGCGTCATGCCCTCGCTTTCACCATCATGCCCATCAACTGTAAACTCATCGATACGCTTAATAATTTGATTCTTTATTCTTATCATAATTTATAATACAAATCTTTCAAAAAACAATTATTACCATTTCAAAGGGCCAATTCTAATAATCGGATTCGTTGTCAGCCTATTAGAAAAACCATCATAAAAATTTATTGATCTTATTGTGTTCCCTTCCAAATATACCTTTACTGACTTTTCAAGGCCATTAATTATGCATTGAAATGTATTATCGCCTTCGCGCAATAATCCCTGGTTTTGTCTGACAAAGTCTAATACTTTATCAGACACCTCAGACTGAGAAAGGTTTAAATTAGCGTGGCGAAATTTTGAATTAAAATGTTTATTAAAGTTTTCTAAAGTTCTATCGGGTATCTCATATTCAACTTTTGATTCAGTTGGTGCGATCTTATTACTTTGAATGTCATCACTATAGGAATAATCTATTTCCTGCGATTTCAACCCACTACGGAATGAGAAAACGCTCTCTCCATGCCCATAATTGCCTGTCCAAAAGTTTCTGCCTTGTATTGCACTAATTGTACCTGTAATAGTACCTCCCAATACTGCACCAAAAGCAATACCTATCAAATAATCTTGAGGTGACATAAAAGGATCTCCAAAACATGCTGTATTACAAGCGCTTAGAAGAGGCATGGATATTGCTGAAGATGCTGCACCTCCTGCGGCACCAGCTAAGAACCCAACCCCGCCTATTGTACTGGCAACACCAGCACAAACCAGCCCTCCGACTACACCTCCAGCAGCACCAGCTAGGGCACCAACACCAAAAGCTAATGCACCATCACTAAAACTATGTAAATCTCCTGAAATAGCTTTATGTACAACATTAACCGTTCCTCCGATAATTGCACCTATTACAATCCACCAGAACTCCCCATCTTCGTCAACATACCTTAGCGGATTGTTCATGCAATAGGAATAGCGGTTGAAGTTCTGCGTATTGTCTGGAGTCTGGATAATCGGATCAGGGTTGAGGAAACGGCCAACAGCCGGGTCATAAAGACGGGCATTCATGTTGATCAAACCGAACCAGGGCAAATGTTCATGACCAGTGTAACCACGGCCCAACAACAGCTCTGGCTGGTTGTCTGGACCATAAATCGATGCCGTCAGAGGATCCCTCAGCTGACCCCATGCCGTGTATGCCAACTCCTGCAGCACAATACCTGTTGTGTCAATCACATGGGTGATGCTCCCCAGGTTATCCCGAAGGACATGAACCAACTGCCAGTTACTTTCCCCGTAGTCCTTGAGCAAAGCGGCTGGGGCACTATATGGTGAACCGCCCAACCATAAAACGCTCTTATACGAAGTCACGTTACCCACAGTCTTGCTGAACTCGTTGTACTGCTGGTCATAATATTCACACTCGAAACGGTACGCCTCAGGGCCCGTTACGACCATGGCAGCCCTTGTCTTATCGCCATAGTAGTCGAACGTGGCAGTATAGCCGTTCTCACAGATGGTGTCAGGCAACTGCATGGCATTGAAATGCAAGTATTGGTCACGCATCGGGATGGATGTTCCAGGTGATGTCAGTTCGTTAATGCCGTATGGCAATGACGGATCGTAAACGTACTGGCCGGCATCAGCACGAGAGAGAATGTTGCCTTTACCGTCGTAAAGCGTCTCCAGTTCACTCAAGCAAGAGAGCCCGTCATAAAGGGATATGTCGGTAAGGCGGTTCATACCGTCATAGCCGAAAGATTCTCTCAACATCGTATGCCAATCAAGACGTGACGACATATTACCTGTCTCTGAGTCATAAGTATAAGCAATATCCTGCTTGGTTGTATTTGTATTATTGACACAAAAGACAGTCCGTCTATTTGAGACGTTTCCACGAAGGTCATATGACAATGAAGTCTGCAACTTCCCTAATCCAACTTTTGTCGGCAGGAATCTGGAATTCTGCTTCCTCAACGTCCATATGGTGTCTCCAGTATTCAATGTGATGGATGTCAAATGCCCGTTGGAATGGTTGTGATTCTCGCTGCAAATATGAGAATTATTTTTGAAATACGCAACAGATGAAAGCTGATCACCTGTATATGAATATGTTTTCTTAAAACCGTCGATGATTTCAGTCGACAGTCGCCTTTGATCGTTATATGTCCACGTCTTGGAGTGTCCATTGCTGCCAGTCATAGAGGTGGGCGCATTCCACTTGTCATAAGCAAAGGTGACGCTCAATCCGTCGCTGAACGTGCGACTAGTCAAAAGACCCTTCTCGTTATAGACGCTGGTCACACTCTTGCCCCGTGCATCCGTCTCACATTGGACGTTCCCGTTGCTGTCGTACGTCGTAGTTCTGCATCCTGCACTGGGGTCATTAATGGATGTCCTTCGACCGTACTGGTCATATCCAAAGGTGGTCGCGATACTGCCGCCCATGCGGATTTCGCTTGGCTGCCCATCGGGGCGCAGCGTATATTCAATGCGGCCGCCGCCGTCATTCACCTCTACCAGGTTGCCCGACTCATCAAAAGTGCGAGTTGAGGTCACTCCGTCTATAGTTGAAGTCGTCGAAAGACCCGAATAGGAGTAAGTGTCAACATGCTCATCAGGATATTCTTTCTCAACAAGCCTGTCAAACGTGTCATAGGTGTATGTGATCCATTGAGAAGGGGACGTGGTAAGGGTGGGTTGGGATGTGCTCGCTAAACGACCCAAGTCATCATATTCATAATATACATTGCTCCAACTGTCGTCAAACCTTTGCTGGGCACTTTGCACCTTCCGTCCCAAAGCATCAAACCACGTTCTTGATGCAGCATGGCCTGTTTCTTTGTTCTCTACCATGATGAGCGCATCAGAACTGTCATCGTCAACCCAGGAATAAGTAATGGTCTTCTGGATTCCGTCTGGTGTTGTCACAGTGTCTTGGCGACCGAAGGTATCGTAATGATACAATGTGGTCTGTGGCTGTAAATCAAGGAGATTAGGACCGATTACGACAGACGGGCCATGCCCGTTCACTCCATCCGAGCCACCCATGGGGCCTACAGGATCCATGGGAATGACGGGGAAATCATTCTCATCAGGGCGTACCAGCAATTCAGGTTTGACTTGTAATTGGATGACACCGAAGTCTCCATAGACCATCGAGTTATAAATGCCTTTTTCATCTCGGATGCCCTTGGGTATGCGGCTTGTGCCCTGATAGTCGATGTAACGTTTAAGTTCCGTTCCCGAATAGGCGCGAGTCTTAATGCGCGTTGGGCGCTTTTGGCTGTCATACTTGATAATCTTCGTGGAAACAGGACTTTGCTCGGATTCTCGCCAAATGATTATCGTATCGGGCAACCAGTCTGCTTTGTATTTCGTCGTTCGTCCGCTGGTGATTGTCTGATTGTCGCGGGTGACCGACTCAACGTGGCTGAGTTCGGCTCCGATAATCCAGTTGTTACCTGTGTCAAGGTTCTGATAAGTGTTTGTTACCGTCTTTGTGATACTACCAGATGTTGTTGACTCAGACAACATGTTTCCATAAGAATCGTATGTGTAAGCACCAAAAGTTTCGGCACCGGTAACCAGGTCGGTCTTGTCAACGCTTGTAAGTAGAGCCTTTATGCGTTTGTCATTGCTCAATGCGGTCTGGTAGGTGTAACATATCTGTTCTCGTGGAGATGTCACAGAGACTGAGACTCCAAATTTCTCTGGATTGAATGTCTGGACAGTGGACTCATTGCGGAGTAAATCAGTTGCAACTATACTTCGAAAACCACAAAATCCTAATCCTTGTTTGTGAATAGTTGCATTTTGGTAGGTGAAAGATCTATTACTATTGATGTGATTATTGTACATCTTGATCATTTTGCTACACACGAACATGCCACCAGAATAGGTTGAAAATGGAAAAGAAGCATTGAATTCATTCGAATAATGGTTACCCGGATATAACTGTTTATACACTATTGATGCAGTTCGTCCATGACTGTCCATCATTCCGGTCAATAACGCATCCATCGTCATGGGATATCTGCAACGATAACCATCGTATAAACCATTTGATTTAATTGACATCAATGTGACATTACTGCTTCCGCCAAAAAGACTAATTGGCACTAAAATAGAGGGAGTTGCTCTATTAATATATATGGTATCAATTGTTCCCCCATTCTTCAATATGTAGATTTGAGAATACAATCCATAATGTTCACCATTAATCACCTCATCAATGTAGTTGTATTTATAGTACTTCATCACATCAGTATGTCCATCTTGATTAAAGTCGAAACACATAAAGTCAGTCTTTTGATCGGATTGAATCGCTGTTGACTGCGCAATAAAATGATCATCAGCTTTTGACAAATACGAAATAAGAGTATGGTTCTCTGTTCTGGGAACATATATTAGGTCTGTATTCCCATCTCCATTCATATCGCCAACATTAACTATATAATCATGTGCCTGAGACAATGTGAGATCTTGTGAATTGCTTTTCGTCATTATTACCGAACCAGAGTTATTATAGCTAAATCGGTAAATATCAAGCCCTGTAGTGGTCAGCACACACATTTCAAGTTTACCATCCCCATCAAGGTCCGTAGCAAAAAGACGATCACTGTTCTTATCCCTTTCCAAATTTTCACTATCACTATATGGAGAACCAGGTATATATAACTGAAACGCATCAAGAAGACCTTGATACAATATAGCATTCTGATTTAAGTCAATCATAAGTATCTGAGCATCTTCCTCATGATTCAACGGGCTAGCAGATCGACACAAAAGCACTTCTTCCCTTCCATCACCAGTGAAATCACCTGCCAAAAAATGACTTGGCCAAATTGAGTAGTGCGAATTGCGTTTTAATGCATTCAGATATAAATGATATGTTTTGACATGATTTAAGTGAGGTGAGCCTTTCTTGTATATATCAAATGTCACATGGTCCAAATGTTGGCTCCCAATCTTATCGACATTTTGGTTGACTTTAATCAATTCTTCACCATGCAATCCATCCATATCCATACAAAAGGTGCTCACAAACCCTTGTCCAACCGCCAGCTTGTCATATGACTCCGAGATGATATTATTAAGGTCGTAATTTATAGCTATTGTATCTTCAATTCCATACAAAGAGATAACGCGGTGATATCCATCCTTATAGTAACTGTATTTATTAGGATACATAATAATCGCATCATCTTCAGTCTCATCATTCAACTTACCGCGTAGTGACACAAATTGGTTCGGGTTTGTAAAATGAAATGATGCGGCCAATACTCTCGTGTTATGATCAACAGCTCCATTGTAAGCATTATCACCATAATACTGTAACTTCAATGGATTCACGGCGTTGCCAATACTGTCCAGCATATCAATTTGCACCATAGGTGCAGTGATGTCTCCATCTCGATATGTCATTACATATTGCCTCAGTATGTGGTCATTTTTTTTCACTTCAACCATTGAAAGCTTTTTGCGATATGTCATTGCAACACCATCGACATAAACAGTCTGTTCATTCTGAGCATTATCATAAATGAAGTTTAAACTTCTTCCTTCTCCATAATCAATTTTCCTGATGAACTGAAGATTATGATCATAATCATACCAATATGTAACTTCTTTTCCATCTAGCGTGGTGGTTTTGCTAATATACCAGGCACGATCGGCACCTGTTGTATTGTATTGGCATACTGTCCCATTCGGCAGATAAGCATTATATCCATGTATGCCATATATTTCATGAGTTACCCTTATGTTCCCAATCTGAGAAAGAAAAACACTGATAGAATCATTCCCTTCCTGCTGAATTAGTCTAATTCCATCGATTGACCATGGACCATTTGTATGGTTCTTGCCAGAAGTATTACCATCAGTAAAATAGTTTTTATTCGTTAACTCAATCTTAGATAGTCCTGTTATATCCCATCCATTACCCATGCAAGTCATCCCGTTTTGACTTGTGTATTTCAATGTTACTTGCGGTGATGACTCATATTCAGACGCAAAAGTCTCTATAGGTATTATTAATTCAACTTGTCCAGCGATTGTCGTTCCCAGTTCATATGGCACATCTCCTACGATTCGTGTCTTATCTAACGTATAATCAATAAAGCTTGACGGCTGTGCAATCTGAGGAACCATTTGAATATCTTCGCTCAGCTCTTGACGTAACGTATCGATGACAGCAATTTCCACCTGGCTACTGTCGAATGTTGATCTTAACATGTCTTCTGAAGTCAACTGAGCATGCAATGGACTTACTTGCAGGGTCATTGCAACGCACAACAATATCAGTTTTATTATTTGTCGTTTCATAATGCTCACTGTTTTATGATTTTAAAAGTTTCAACATTAGAGTTGGTTTCAATGGTCAATAAGTAAATTCCGCTGGCATATCCACCCATTGACAAATCAGTACGTTGAGAAGTTATATTGCCTGTGTCTAACACATTACCTTGCACACTGATGAGAGTGTACCTCATAGAAGTTTTTTCTACATCAATAGCTGTTGCTATTGTGACCACATCCGAAGTAATGGTTGGCGACACAGTAAAATCAACAGATCTCAAATTTCTCTTTTGAGCCTGATGAGGCTGAGGTTCGACTACGATTCTGCTAATTCGGTTGCCAGCTGCATCATATTGATACTGAAAATTATTGTTGTCAGCATCAATAATACTATAACATGTGGCAATCATTAGCATTAATAATACTAAGAATGATTTTTTCTTTTTCATACTCGGAATTATTAGTGTTAATTAATATGTAATTGTTGTTTTTTGTTCTGAATCAGAACGTCCATAGGTATGAACTGAAATTTGAGGCAAAAGTAGTGAGCCATGAAATTAAATGAAATACCCATTTGGGTATTATTGAGAAATCAGAATGCCAACAGCCGAACTTTGACCCATTTGGGTATTATTTATCTTCTCCAACAAGAAGAGATTTGGATGATAGGGGCTCGCAAATTTCAGAAAACATGATTAGTCAGGGCGTGTCATTTTGAAGTGAACCCCAAAAGTTTTTTGTCCAACTTTTGGGGTTCACTTCAAAATGACACACCTCATGTCTTTCTTAAAAGCATCCCTTTAAATCATCAAGGGCTGTAAACTTTTGGATAAATACAATTGATTGGTTCTCATTTAGTTGTAGAGAATAATCTCCTATCTTTGTTGAGATTTCTATCTGGCTTTTTATTCAAATCATTTCCCACTCATTCCGTTACTCTATCCTGTTTCAATTAAGGTGCATATTATCTGAACCGCTAGCATCTGTACTTATGCTGAATCTTTCTCCTTTCTTAAGAAACTGGTTCTCATCAGTTATTTGTTAACATTCATTTTCTCAAGCAGCTATTTGGCACGTGTTTGAACTCCACGTTCATGGAGTCATTTATGCTTGTAAATCTAGGGGGCTGCCGAGTAACAGGAAGTGGCAGACTCACTTGTCTCCTCCCTTTATTTTCCGGAAGTTCTTTTGCCATCGGTGGAACTGAGGACTGTTCTTGACGTATGCTTGAAAATCTTTCGAGGACTGTCGAAGTTTGTCTTTCTCGCTTCTTGTTAACCATTCTGTTGAGTTTGGCAGCCTCACTGATGGTGAGACATCCGATTTCTGATGCGATGCCATATCTTCTTAAATCTTGATCGGTGATACCGGCTTGTTGAAGTTTGCTTTTGTAATCGTTGTCTATTCTGATGTCCTTCAGTTTTCCGAAACTGCCATGACCAAAGGTGGTTATCATCACAACATTGCCCCCCTTGCTGGATATATAGTCGCGCAGATCCCTGAGTTCCGCACCAGAGGTGATGAAGTCATCCAGGAGTATGTAATCATTTCCTTTCTTTACTTCGCCCTCGTAACGCATCCTACGACCCAGACGCGCAATGTCCGAAGCGTTGGTATGCTTGACATCAGTAACGGCTATGATGTCGTCATCCACCGTCATTCCCAATGCTGCGAACTTGGCAGCATAGGCAGCAGGTATCATGTTGATGCCATTGTCTTGCCGCCTATGGATGTAAGCCACATGTGCATCTGGATATTGCTCGGCGACCTCCAATACCTTGTCATCCTTCACGAGGTCATCAACCAGTCGGATGGCCGCATCGAAGTCGCCATGCTTGGCTGCATCAAAGTCCGGGTGCTTTCTTGCCACATGCGAACTGGTGTGGTTCACCACAGCCGGAAAGCTGCTACCCCATGACCGACCATACGGCATGGATTCCCTCTGTTGAAGCATGTATAGGGCTGTATCCATATCTACTGAGATAGGACGATACCCCATATACATTTCAGCATGTTCGGTATTGAATGTGAACAGGACACCCAGCTGATCCGTAGGATTGACACTAACGGTGAAATCGGGGTGGGTCAACTCCGCGTGCCGCTGTCAAGTCCTGTTCTTTCTCTGGCTTGTCCTCTGACTGTTGTGGCTTGTCCTCCCGTAGACCCAGCGTCTGCCCCTCTGCTTTGGTATTGCCGAAGGTCGGGGCATATTGCTTGTTTTGTTCACGAATGTCAGCAAAATCAGCATCTACGCCATCACGATCCAAACGCATTTTCACGGCATCGACTCTTTGGCCGATAAACGAAGCGGAACGCTTCACGTCCAAGAGAGTGGTCTTGATGAACGACGGGTCTTCCTGAAGCTTAGAGAGCCAGCCCTTCAGATAGGCAGCACTGTCGGACTTCACATGTTTAGTCATGCCGTACTGAGACGATACTAGGGCAGCCGTCAGTTCGGCCACCAGTTCCTCACGTGCATATTCAGAACTGCCGAAACTCTGCCCAGGCTTCAGGCGATTCAGACGGCTCTCTGATCCCGTGCTGTGGCTCATTTCATGGAGCAGGTTGCTGTAAAAAGATTCGCCATCGATGAACTGTTGTTTCTCTGGCACGACAATGACATCCTTGCTCGGGCTGTAATAGGCATTGTCTCCATGAACCGGCTTGATGGGACACACCCACAGGTCTTTTTCAATCATCGCATCAATGGGAGGAAAACTCTCCATATCCTTGTCTGATCTCTGTGACTCTCCTGACGATTCTTTAAGAAACTTTTCATACATCTCGGGCCGTGTCTCTCTCAGGTTGGTCTGGTCCAGATTGAACACGTTAAACACCTGTAGTTTCGGATAGACATGGTATTTCGCACGTTCCTCATCACTCATCTGGCGGTAATCATCATACTTGATCTTCTCTTTGGTCTCTGCATTGACAACAGTGAATGTCGTTAGCATCACCGGAGTGCTTTTCTCACCTTTGTTGATCGTTACCATCGGCAGCTTCTCGCCATTCTCATCGGTGAGGGGTTGGCGATTGCCTTGCTTATCTTGACCATAGTTCAGTCCCGTGATGCGGTCGAATGTTGCATAACGTGCAGTCTTCCAACCGTTCTTCTCCTGCTGAAGCATGAGAATGATACTGTTCATGCCGTTATACTGTCTTCCGTTGAGATTTCTGGGCAACTGAGCAGCCTGAGGAGAGAACCACGGCTTCTTCCAGTCGCTTTGCAGATTGGTGATTTTCTCAATCATCAGCTCGGCAAACTTATCCAAGGCTCTGTCCTCAGCTGAGCGGCCATCAGGATTCGGGGTATAGTTTTTCTTTGCCATAGATGAAACCTGCTATTTGTTGTTTTCCTTGACATACTCTTCCATACCCTTCACAATGCAGGTGAAGCGGAACACGTTGTTATATACATATACCTGCAAGTCGCCAGTCACAGTGAGATGTGCCTTAGGTCTCATCCAGTCGGGCTTGATTGTTTCAACACCAGCCCCTTTGGCAGGGAAACGCATGAAACGCACCCATGTGCTGACGAACTTATTACCCACTTTCTCTGCGGAGAAAGCCGAGAAGACAATGTACGGATTGCCGTTCTTGTCACTCTTCTCCTCCATGATGTCATCGTTTTTTAAACGGCCACGGAACTGCAATTCGCCAACAATGGCGTCTTCATCTGACACATCTTTGACTGAGAGTTTCTTTGCTGACAGATAGAAAATATAGTCCTCGCCTTTTTTGTGAATGTCGAGTGTGCCCTGGGCAACAATCCTGCGATTTTCGTCATAGAGAGGCAGATCACTTTTCTTAGCATTGTAGTACAAGACATGGATTTCCATGTCTTTACTGTTTCCATTGCCATCTGTAACATTCACTGCCATGACAAACGACAGATAGGACTTTTTGTTTTTGTCTTCACGCATGGTGGCACCGCGTTTGACGGTACCCACCAGATTCACTTCTGCTTTAATCATTGTTTTTGAATTTTGATGTTAAACTTACTTACGTTGAATTGTCTGTTCTTGCGACTGTTGCTGCGTAGCAATCTGCTCATAATTTTGAGATGCCTGCTGAGCGAATGTGATGGTATAGACCATCGTGCCTATGCGCTGCTGTTTCGTCGCATTGTCTGCATCACTGTTGAGTATCTGGGATAGACGCGTCTGCTCGGCTGTTGTCAACTCATGACTGTATTGCTGTTTGCCGTCATCCGTTGCCAGCACTGCCGTGCCATCCTGTTTGATGGTCAATGCAGAGGATTGCAGATTCGGAGTAAAGCCACTGAGATCTATGCGCTTGTTTACCAATGCATCGGTAACCATCTGCACCTTTTCCTCCTGGGTCTTATTCTCCATTTGCATGGTCAGCATCAGCATTGTCATGAACATCTTCATGATGGAATCCAAGAGACCTCCATCGTTCCCATTACTCCCCGTCTGTCCATATCCCAAGGCAGCATCATCAGAAGACATCAGTCTGCTCATCCAGTCATCAGGTGAGGCCTGTTCCTGTGATTGAGACGGCATTGTCGTGCTCCCTCCAGCTTGATATTGTGCCAATAAATCTTTGCCGTTGTACTGCGCCTGTTTCTGAAGATTGCCCTTTTGGTTGATCTCGGAAAGGTAGGCAGCCGGATTGACCCATTGCTGCTTGCCATCGGCAGAGACATTGATGACTCCTAAATGAAGGTGTTCTCCTGTTGTCCGAGAGCCGGTATTCCCTGACACCCCCAACTTCTGGCCAGCATTGACGGAATCACCTTTCTGCACGTTTATCTGAGAGAGGTGCATGTACTGTACGCGTGTTGCGCTCCCATCTGCACGGGAATATTCCACAGTCACACTCTTTCCGCTACCAGTATTGGTGTTGTGATTGACTGCGACAATTGTACCGTTATTCTCTGTAGCGAGAACCGCATCACTATTTGTCTTGATGTCAATACCATGATGTATCTGTGTCTTTGTCCTGTCCATCGGGTCTTTGCGGGGACCGTATGGAGAGGTGACGAGCATGAACGCGTCACGGCTGACGGGCATGCTGTACTGCCCTTGCGCCAAATCGAACCCAGTCCGTTTCAGCGAGGTGCTTAACGTTGATGGGTTGCCTTGAGAGGCGGCAGACAACGGGTTGGAGGCGACACCGAACTGTCGCCCCTCCCGTTTCATCTGTTCCATCACCATCTGGTCGTACTTTTGTAAATTGTTGCCCTCGATGACCCCAACGATGGTTGACACATAGTTGGAATCCGTGGCATAACCGCCTTTCTTGATACCTGCCGCCCAACCTTTGTAGTCGTCAGGTGAAAGACTGCTGACGTATTTCTGATAACGGGATGCCATGAGTACCTTGGAATGGTCTTCATAGCTTTGTCCCACGTTATCATACTTCTTGAACTTTTCATTGGGCTTATCATCATTGGCCACCACATATGCGCCATTGAATGTACCCTTCACACCGAAATGGTTATTGGCCGTCTCGGCAAGTGTACTTTTGCCATTAGCTGACTCAATGATGCCCTGCGCAAGGGTCACGGATGCGGGAATTCCATAGCGACGCATCTGTTCCATGGCGTATTCCGCATACTGGTCAATGTATTGCTGTCTGGATGTTGATTTTGCCATAACGTGTTTTATCTGTGCATTCCTCTAGGTTGCTGTTCCTCCTGCTTTTGTGCAGGGATGACCATTTCCTTCACGGCTTGTTGACCCTCTTCCTTATGCTCTCCTGAACCGTGCTGTGTAGTTGCACGAGGAGCCTCCAGCTGGTCACAGATGGCCACACGCTCTCCCGCACGAACCAGTTTAGGCAAATAAGTGTCAAGGGCATGATGCGGGAAACCGGCCATTTCAGCTGCTTTGCCGTCGGGCCCTTTATAACTGTTGCTCCTGGTGAGCGTAATACCCAACACCTCAGACGCTCTGCGTGCATCCTGTTGGTAGGTCTCGTAGAAGTCACCGACACGGAACAGAAGAAGGGCGTCGGGATGCTTGCTCTTTAAATCCATGAACTGCTTCATCATCGGTGACAAGGCAACGGCAGCTACAGCTTTTGTCTCTGCCTTGGTTGCTTCTTCCTTGGCTTTCTCTTCCTGGCGCTCTTTCTCTTTTTGTTCCGGGGAATTACGGCGGCCTTCCTCCTGTTTCTTCTCGTTTTCGGTCTGAGCAACCTGTTGACGGCTATCACGTTGCTCCTGCTCTTCATGCAGTGGAGTGCCATCAACTTTAGGAGATGTAGCCTGTTTCATGGCTTCCAGTTTACCCGTCAACACATCAGAATAGAGTGTGGCAGCCAGATGGGTCTTATAGTCTTGCTTGTCATCCGCAAGCCAAAGTCGTTGCCACTGATCCTGACTGACATAGACGGGTCTCTGTTTCTCACCGCCAATTGTGGCGACAAGGAGCATTTGGGAGTCTTTGGTCTTGAAAGCATTGACCTTAGAGATAAGATCTAAAGCCTCCTGACTGGCTTGGCTCTTGAAGAGATTGATTGGCTGAGCCTCACCCTTGGAGAGCATGGAATAGTACTTCTGAGCCATCTGCGTACGGAACTCCTGCACATGGGCTTCATCATGGTCGTTTTTGATGACATCGAAATACAGGCTGACATCTTCTTTAGACGGATGAACGGCAAATACAGGTTGGCTGTCAGGCTTTGCGGCAAGTGCCCATTTCCCTTCATCATCTTTCAACATGACAACAGCATTGAACTTCTCTGGCACTTGCTCTATCGGGAACTGTGCAGCCCACTCCTGCTGACGCTTCTCGCTTGGGCTCTCGATAATCTGAATCTTTTCGCCACTCTCAGCCTTCTTGATCATCCCGACGGTGCGATTGACGTCGCGCATGACCTCCTTCGCATATTGAGGATTCTCCTTCATCCGTTCGATGATAGCAGGAAGATCTTTCATGGTTTCCGGGCGCAGCTTGGCGGTCATACCGAAGTCAAGCATCTTAACCGCTGAAGCCAGTTCCTCAACGATAGTTTCTTTTTGCTGTGTGCCTCTATCACGGTTGAGCCGACCTGTGATACCTGTGGCATGGGCGACCTGACGGGCGACTTCCTGCACATAGTCACCATAGGTCGGGAAATTTTTCTGGGCAGGAATGTAAATGGTGTCACGTATGCCGTCATAGTGGGCTATGCCTGTGGCATCCTTGCGGATAGGCACAAGATTGTCACGCATGTTAAGGATGAACTGGTTCACACTCATACGCTTCGCCTTGTCATCCTTATCGAGATAGGTTTCCTGTAATCCTCCATCCATACCACCGAATTGGGCGACATGCTTGTCATAGTCTTCCCTGTGAACGCTTGGCATCGTCGTTTGGTCAATGTTGAAGAGTACATAGACATCTTCCCTGGGATTAGGTTTGTAGCGCGCCTGATCTGACTCAGGCAGCTGCTTGTATTCCGCCTTGCTGATCTTGTCCTCTGGATTCTCTTTGTTGATATACTCACTATTGTTCGTCCACACGAATGGCACACCAGTTTCTCCTTTACGGATGGCTTCTCCGCGGTTCTTCGTGTCGTTGAACATTACGTAACTGTTGGTCTTGTACCCTGCCTGGTCACTATGAATGGCCATGACAAGGGCGTTGACCGGATTCACACGCAAACCTTTGTCGTAGAAACGAGGGGCTTGCTTCATGGTGCCGTTCAAGAGGACGCCATCATTCTGGCTGGCCTTTTCGAGCGCCGAAATCAGGAACGCCGCTTGACGTTCCGCGCCAGATTTCTTCTGGATAGTTTCTTCTGCCATAATAATCGTATCATTTAATGGTTGAAAATATTGTGAATGAAAACATTATCTGATTCCACGTACTTGCTCACGCTGTTGCCTTTGCTCATACTTCCGAGAAGCGTCAACTTGAGGCTCTTGTTCCTTGGTAATCGTCTGCTGCATCTGCTCGGACTTTGCAAGGATATGATTGGCAAGGGTGTTCAACGGAATTGCCCCACTCTGGTAAGCGTCAGCCAATGTTGGCGGCATGGTGACAATTCTGGGGACATGGTCAATATCCACAATCAGCACATTGCCTTCGACATGGGGATTGCCAATTCTGGGATTGAGTTCTTCATCGGGATATTGCTTATAGCGGGCGGCTGAAGGCATGATGCCATGTTCCTGTCTGTAGTCGGCCAAAGCCTCCTGACCGACCTTGTTAACCAGATTGGCTCCGCCATAGAGCATCAAAGGTATTTTCAGAAGTGGATTTTTGATAAATGTGCCACCAATAAGGGCTGCTAAAGGCATCATGGTACTTTTGTTCAAGCCAACCGATCTGGTCTTTCCTGTAAATACCCCTAATAGCATGTCAGGCAAGGTGGCCAGCGTCAGACCAAGATGTCTGAAAGTATCGCTAGACCCGGCAAGGCCGAGGGAATCAAGCAGGTTGATCCAACCAGTGTAATTTCCTTTACTTTGTGACTGAGCGGATTCAATAGTTTCATTATCTGACTTGGCGGCATTTACTGCCTGTGTGGTCTGCTGCGCATTATCTGTTTGTGTCGCAGGCGACACATCGGCTTTGGCAACACGATCTGTTTTTGGGGTTGCTGCAACCTGAGATGCTTCTTTCCTTGCAGACTGCTCTTTCTTGATGGCATGTACAAATGCTTCATATTGCATGGCACGTATGGTAGCATCTGAAACGGATATTTCAGTTCCTTTGCCTGAGGCTTTGACAGTACTATTTCCCTCCTTGACGGCGGCATCCACCCTCTTTCGATAGATGTCCGCATTGGACTTGGCCCAATTTGCTGCAATCGCAAGCTGTTTGTCTGAAGCGTCGCTGATTCGCTCAAAACCCATCTGTGTGAGCATCCATTTGGGGATGGCTGCTTTCTGCTTGGTGGCAGCTGCCACTTCTTTCTTTGCCAGCGCTTTCTGTTCTGCAAGATATTTCTTTTGCTGCCCTGGGGCGAGTTGTGAGCCGCCCTCTACGGCAAGGTCTAAAACAGTCTGTCCCCAAAAACCGCCAAAGCCACCAGTGGAAGCGGCATTAGATGCCCATGACAGGATATTGCCGGTTATCTCTGATGCCAAGGATGGATGATAGCGTCGCTCTCCTTCCTTGTCGATATGGTCTTGAAGGGAAGAAGTCCTGGCGCGTTGCGGCATATAGAATATCGAGCCTTGGGCGGCCTTTCTAAGGATATAATCGGCTGTGGACTTGGGCATCTGCTGTTTGATAAGATGGTCTATCATCCTTTTTTCCATGACAGCATCGACCGTAATCCCTTTCTTCTTCAATTCCGACTTGACCATATCAATGAAATCATCCACCGTCTTGCTGTTCCATTTGCCTATATAACAGATGGTCGCATTGTAAGCATCCATACTTGCCATGCCACCGTCCGGTCCAGCCGCACCTGCCATGACAGCACCAAAGGATGAAGCATGACGGCCATACTCGGCAGCTTGTTTTCTGCTGAGGTCATCACGCACCTTATCCATGATAGGTACGACCGTGGATAGAAAGATGTCTTTCTGTTCTGCCATTGTTATACTGCTGTTTGCTTATATTGGTTGATTACCTGTTCTCTTGTCTGTTCCAGCGCCGCATGGAGAACCGCCATCTGTTTGGGGAAGAACTCTTCAAGCCATTCGTCTTTCTGGATATCATCATGGATGAACTTGATGGCGAGTGCTCTCGTTATCTCAATAGCTCGTTCCCCTTTCTTGCGCCCGTTGAACCATGCCTTCGTCCACCATATAATGCCGTCTCTGTCTGGATAGACACTGACTGTCCGTTGGATGTCGAAGCTTTGGATGTCTATCTCAAAGTCGGCCAACGGGTCGAGAACACCCTGGCTTTCTACTGCCCTGTCAACAGCTTTTTTTTTTCGATCTCACTCATGGATGACAGGAATACACTGTGCATTAAAGCCAGATAATTCAGGAAGTCTGTTATTAGGATGGTCTGTACACGCTCAATGATGGAACAGCTCCTGCGACCAAGACCAAGTGGATTGAGCATACTCGGAGCATGTTCGTAAAATGCTCCACTACTGGCCCCTTCGGTAATCACTTCACGCAGCCCTTGTTCTGTAGGACCAGGCACATGGTAGCGACCCCGGAAGATGTCTGTCATGTAATCTCCGAAGTAATGGTATATAAGTTGGTCTATCTCACCCTGCTGATGATCGTATGGAGTATGCACATCGAGGTCAAGGGTGGCGATCTCAGGATTACTGCCTTCCATCTGAGTCTGACTGTTCATCACCAGATTGTCACGTAGCATGGTCAGGAACTCCAGGGGATTGGTCTCTTCTCCGTTGAAGCGCACCTCAAGATGCAGATGACCGTCGCAACGGGCCACATTGTCACCGGCTTTAACATTTTTCCCGAAATTGCAGAGGGATTCACTGATATGGGAATAAACCACGTCATAGGAACTTTTCCTGCCATCCGCATAATTGGGATAGTTGATGGTGATGTTAAAACCACTTTTCAAGTCACTGGCAATGCCTGTCACGACACCTGTGGCAAGGGCTTTTAACCATGTGCCACGGCGCACACGGAAATCCATGCCATGGTTAAAGGTTTCTTCTCCTGTACGGGGATTTACCTGCGTCCCATAACCACTGGTGATTTCCAAAGGGGTATGTTCATCTGCCTCAAACGGCATGGCATAACCGCTTGGAGAATGCAGGTTCATTGCTTGTACGTAATCCATAACGTATGATTTAAATGTCTATAAATTCGATTGTGGTTTCAGGAAACGGTGCTAATCATTTATCTTCTTATCATATGCTGTTGTTCATGTGACTGCTGCTGGGATGTTTCCTGACCGACTGTCTGTGTCTGCTGACGAGAAGTGCCGCCGATGAGCATCGTGGCAAGCAGAGCACCGCCGATCTTACCCAGCAAGCCTGTTCGTCCAAACATCATGTAAGAAGCGGCTATGAGGCCACCGATGCCAAGACCGGAAATCCTGCCGTTGCTGAGATTACCGAAGAGATTGGAAATCATGTTGATGCCAGAACCTAACAGATCCCCGAGAGAGGAGCAAAGTCCCTGCAATGTGTTTCCGAGGGAACCGAGGACGTTCTTCGACTCAGCGACGGTTTCCTTTAAATCATTGACAACACTGGTGGTAGTGTCCTTGACCTCCTCGACAGTCTCTTCTCCCGTGAAACCATTGACGGCATCATGGAGAAAATCGCCAGAGCCATCGACTCCGCTCCTCACTGTCTTGCCGACGGCAGTTCCTGCACTATCCTCTGGATGATCGAGCATACGCCATCCGGCGAATGAGGCCACACCTGCGGCGACTGTGGTCTTCGGATTCTTCGCAGCAACGGACAATACCTTGCCACTAGTTCCCAATACGGCACTTCCCCCACGCCAGAGGCTGGAAGTGGCCTTTGTGCCCGCCCTCCATACCTTAGGCAGTATTCTTGTAGCTAATGATAACCATCCCATAGTCATTCATCTTCTAGGTTTGACATTTTGTCCGTTTACACGCCAGGTTTCGAGGCATTCTTCCACGATACCTGCTTTGCCCTCCCTGTGTGGGAGCGACTGATATTCTATCTCGTACCACACCTGTGCCATTGTTGTGCAACGCACCAATTTGGTAAGCATGGCAAGTTTTCTGTTCATCTGTTGCAGTTGCGGGCGTATGGAAAACACAAGTTCTATGCGCTGTTTCTCCGTCATTTTTGTGTCGATGCACACTTGACGGATGGTGTTGACGATGCCTATACTGCGGTTGATGATGTCCACATAGATGTCATTACGGTTATGATGCAAGGCCACCGCAACGGCATTGACAGGAGTATCGCCTATCTGTCTGGAGAGGCGCCCCATATTCTCTGTCAGATGATTGACCTCGTAATAGAAGCCATAGACCTGTGCTGCATATGAGAGGATGCCCCTGAAAGTACTGATATAGCGATCAAACTGCTGCTGGTAGTTCTTGGTGGCTTCAACCTCCTGTTTGAACCAGACATGTCCTTCCGTCTCAACAGCCATCATCTCCAGCTGGGTATTGTACTGAGACCTCGCCTTTTGGGTGTATTCCAGGATCATGGCTGTCAGTGTCGGGTCCATCTGGGCATATGAAGGACTCGTGGAAAGCCATACAAGGCATACTAGCGATAGGATATATATGGTATTTCTCATCTTGCTATCGTAATTAGTGTGTAGTGACCTCACGGGCATACCTGCGCCAGTGAGATAAGGACTGCTGTGCGATTTGGCTCTTGTTGCGTTCTATTATCCCTGTCGTGACCCTATCCCATACATCGGCCATCCTGTAATGACGGATGCTGAAATAGAGCAGCTGGAGTTTGTGGGAGAAAGCGGAAAGCTTGTCCTCCAGTTCCCACAAGGTCTTGGAACGCTCCGAACCTGTAAGCATGTTCTCTTCTCCTCCTTTGGCAACGGCGTTTTTTAATAAAGTGAAGACACTGACCATTTCCGTAACCGTTTCCATATATAGGTTATTCATATCAAGCGTGGCTACCACACCCTGGGGATTATTATTTGCCGCCTGACGAAGTTTGTTCAGGGTAATCAGCACCCTTACGCCATCGTCATAGATATGGGTGGCAGCCTTGATGGCTGAGGTATACCCGGTAGCGGTTTTAAGATAGGAATTATACTGACGTTCCCATTCAGCCATCTTGGTGAACTCTCCCGCCATAGCATTCTGCAATACGGCGGTCTCTCGTTCTGCCTTGGTCTCTGACTTCACGGTATTGTTGATGAGCGCATTACCTGTAGCAAGGATGGTGTACTCACCCGGGTTGGATGTGACTATCTGACAATAGCCACGCTGACAGCTGACCACCCAAAGGATGAGTGACATCAACGATACAATAAGCCACCGCTTTACAGAACTATCGCCTAACGGAGGAAGCGTACTGTTCTTCTTGGATTTTATGCGCAATCTATCGGATATTCGTAAACTCATGAATACTGCGTTTTTTCTTGTTATACTCTACTCGTTCCCGTATGACCTTGATGAGATCCGTCTGATTGCGGATACCCACGACATCCAGACGGGGACAAGTCTTGTCGCCACTGTAGATACTCACGGTCTTCAGGCTGAAAAGCCTCTGCGGAAAACTGCGTTGCTCGCTGTAATCGACCACGCGGTACAATTCGATGTAGTCTCTCTGAATGGAGAAGATGCCATATTCATATTGAAGCTGTTCCTCATTGATGGCATAGCGAACATGACTCAGATACAGATACTTGCAAAAAAGGTTTGCCAGCAGTATGGCTGCTGCGGTCATCAGAAACGGGAACAACGCATTTGGGAGCAAACCGTCCCACCCGGCAAGAACAAAGAAGAGAGTTAAACAAAGGATGCTTCCCATGTTCTCCGCCACGATCTGTAATCTATGCGGGCGTAATATGATGACAGGAAATTTCTGACTCATGGCTACCTCCTGACTTTATGGTTTTGTCTCTTCTCCTCACTCTCACAAGCCTCAATCTCTCCATCGGCGTCGAGATCAATGCCGGAAGTGACATTTCTTGTCTCATCGGTCTCATCAGCTGCAAGGCGGCCTTCCTCTCTTTCCAAAAGCAGTTGCTCATTCCAGTCTTTTCCCTTGAAAGGGATTTCACGCACTGACTGTGTGTCCTGCATTGAAGTGATGCCCAGAAATGCCCGTAAAGAAGATCGGAAATCTTTATGCAGTGCCTCCGCCTGTTTCTCCTGTTCTTTGATGTCTCCGTCAAAGCATAAGCGGCTCTGGCGCATAGACATGGTTTCTTCCCATGCGGATTCATATTTGGCATACTTCTCCTGTACAGAGTCGGGTAACAGATCTATATTGCCGTTGGCTAAATCTTGAGCAAAGGGCAGGGAATCGAGATAAGGTTTTCGCTCTGGCGTTTCTTTGATATTGAAACGCACCTGCTGGTGCAGCTCGTTCCTGAAATTCTCGGTGAACTGCCGCCCGGCAAGGTCATTGTCAAAGCAGATATGGTGCAACGCTGTGGGTGTCTGTTTCAACATTCCACGCATCTGACCCACAGTGGGATTACCGCCAGTAGAGACGAAGATGGCTTTGTTCAATTCGGGTTTATCCTTCACATGCAACTGATAATAGGACATGGCATCGTAGGCGGACTCAAACCAATAGACATGTTTGGCTTCGGCCAACCCGCCTTTGCCTAATTGGGCTATCCACAGCCCTTCGGAACTGTTGCTGCCCATCGCCTTGCCTTTATAGCCGGAACTGCCATCCAATCGGGGGCGACCTCGCTCTTCCAAACCAACAACGTTGTCGTTTCCTGGCACATACAAGGGGAAAGACAGATTGGTATAGGTCTTGCCATCTGCCTGAGCTTCTTTGGTGGCAAGTATGAAATGGGCACTGAAAGCTTTCTGTGTATCAAGGTTGATGCCTCTGGTCACAAAAAACGGATAGAACTTCTTGATGCTGTCAAAGTCATACTTGCGGAATGCATGGATGCTGTATTCATTGAGATTAAAAGGCTTTGCTTCTTTCTGAAACCCAACAATGACTCCTCGATGCTCGTTGGGCACATTCAGCAACGTACGGCATACTTCATTCACCAGATGGTCTGGATTGGTACAACGGACGTGTTCTGGGAACATACTTGGAAAGGTCTTGATGAGACTGATGAGATTATAGGTTTTCTGTTCTGGAGGACGGAAGCAACTGGTGCCGTGATTGGTCACGATAAACTTGTCACCATGAATGCGACGGCCATTGCTGTCGTGACGGACATACGAGGGATAACGCAGTCCGTCACGACGGTTCAAGGTGTAACCTGCGTGAACAAGGACATCCTGAATGTTTATCCTGTCAAGATAGTCCTGATAGGTAAGGTCGTTGTCACTCATTGGCTTCACTCCATTTTGTTATCTTCCCATTCCGTGTCCGTAGAGACCTTGGTTAAGTCCTGCTTCAAAAGCTCGGGAAGCGATGTCTTGAGGAGAGTCCACACCTGGCTTGACGAGGATCCGGCCAGTGCCATGCACCTCATGGTACACATCAGGTGCAAAGTGCGGATGTTTGATATGCTCTACATTATGGGCAATGTCAGCACCAATGTAGGTGGCATCACGGGCAGCCGTGAGACCAGCGGCCAGGAAGGCACCGAGGTTGAAGCCCTGACGCATCTCAGGACGGGTCTTCATATCGACCTCTTTGAACACCTTCGACATCATACGCATCCGCTGGTAGTCATCGACAGCCATAAACTTGTCATACTGTTTCTGGCTGATTTCATGGGAGATGACCTGACCATTGATAACGGCACTCATGCGATAGGTGACATCGTTTTTCCTGTTCTCTTCCGGGCTTTGACTATCTCCTTCCGTTTTCTGCGGCAGCACTTTCTCCACCCAGATGTCTCCGACCTCCGCGGCTCGCCCGTGTTTGCCCTCTCGATACCAGCCCTTACGCTCGTCTTCATCATCAAGGTCTGCTCCGTTGACATAGCCTTGTTCCGGGTTCATGGTGGGGGCAAAATGTTGTTGTTCCTGCAAGGGATCTGGAATGGCCTCAAACTGCTGGCTCATCTCCTGCTGTTGCTGTATGAACGACTGTTCCACTTCCGGCTTCAGAGTGATGGCAATATGGTCAGTGCTGTTAAGCATGTCCTTGGTGATGGAATCTTTGAAGTCGCCGCTAATGACATGGTTTAGGATGTCAAGGCGTGACTGCAAGGGCACCTTCTTCAAGGAGTTATCAGTGAGTTTCTTGACTTCATCCTCCGTCAGGTCATAGGCGAAATCTTGTTGGGCACCAGAAGACTGGATGGTAAGAAGCTTCTTGTCCGCATCGATGATGATACCATGGGATGCCAGGACTTCCTGCCATTTCTCATTGGAGAAGTACACATCGGAAGTGATGAGTTCCTTGTAAGGCTTGGCAGGTTCAGCTGGACGGGGACGGGTCAGCACAGGTGGGAAGTACGTCTGTAAGTCCTTCAGCGGATCTGATACCTGTTGGGCGGATTGCTGACCGCCTTTGTAATAATAGCCATAACCGCCACTTTTCATCTCGCCAGGCCTCTGACGACCGTCAGCATGTTCAATAACCATCGGCACATCACCATATCGGCGAATATGGAAGCCTGGCTGGTGACGAGGTGCCCATCCGAGAAAGCCTGGGCCAAAAGCATGAGGAGGCATGGGAAACGGCCTGCCATATCCCTCGGCTCCAGCCCTATAACCATGCAAACCCATGACGACACGGCCATTGACATTACGGGCAGCGACAAACGATGACGGCAAATCAAAGTCTTTACCGATAATGCCATTGAATACATTATAGGCTTTCTTATTGGCGTAGTTGGTGCCGCCTTCACCCAGGGCACGGAACTGCTGCTCACTGATGTCATAGCTCAGCAACGGTGAGTCATGTCCCTGGACAAGGAGCTTGTACTTCCCGTCTTCAACGGCAAGCTGTGCGTTCATGCCATTCCTGCGCAACAGGTCTTCCAACTGACGGGAAAGTCGGCCTCGGTACGGAAGCGATTCTGAACGGATGCTCATAGCACTTGTTACTTGTGAGATAACACTAGTTGGAGAGGCTCTCTTCAAAGAGTTCGTCACGGTAGGCCATGAAAGCCTGTGCTGATGCTTCACTGTTGGGATCCAGCAACTTCTCCTTACAATAGCGCTCATAGTCCTCCGTCAGTTCATCGGATTGCTGGGTCACGAAGTCCACTGCGGAAATGTTGCCCTCCTCATACTGCTCACGGAGGTCATCGTAATCAGGATAGTTCTTTTCCATATTGATTCAGTTTATATTTGTTAATATGTTATACCTTGTATTACTGGTGTCACCGCACAAGTTGTCGCTGCTCTTCTTCTACTTCGCCTACCTGAGGCTGTAAAACCTGTTCTTGCTGAGTATCCGGCTCTTGGAATGTCACGCCATTCTGTTTGGCCAGACGTTCAAGAGCATCCATGATGTCTTTGGTGAAGTTTTCCTCAGACACGTAAGATAACCTGCCGTCTTGGTTGACCCAACAACCGTCATTGCCGAAGGAATATTTGGGCATTGTGCGTCTGACGGTATTCTCCCACTGGGCTGCCGCGCCGGGGATGACAATGACACCTGTGTCTGTGAAGAGGTCAACGCCAATGGTGACGGGAGCTTCACAGCCTTGCCCAGTCACTTCCCTGACGGTTATAAGGTCACCATCCCATATACGTAGCAGGTCATCACCGGAAATGTCATA
The DNA here is from genome assembly GCA_045541835.1 of Sodaliphilus sp. Classification (GTDB taxonomy): domain Bacteria; phylum Bacteroidota; class Bacteroidia; order Bacteroidales; family Muribaculaceae; genus Sodaliphilus. The sequence goes on from JAZQJW010000032.1 coordinate 121,793, forward strand.
CTCCATTGCGACTGCGGTTAGGTTTTTGCCGATGGCTGGAGTAGGAACATAAATGACGGTATTCGTGTCTTTATCAAGTTGTACAAAAGCTTTGATACGTTGCATATCCTCGACTCCTTCTGGAGTAATGAAGCTGTCATTGATGTCTGCAACGATGACCTTGCCCTCCATGAGAGCGTTTTGCTGTTCCTCGCCGAAGGCAGTAAGGTTGGCCTGTTTGAACCTCGGGTAGAATACGACATCAATACCTTCTTCTGTATCAACCAGGGAAAACTTGGCATAGCCATGGGTAACACCAAATGGCTGCTCAATACTGATCGGCAGCAATGGCGATTTTCCTCCTCTTTCTATCGTCTCATGAACGAAATCAGGGAGGTCATAAATCATTTCCTCGGTTAAGCCGAACTCGCCAAGGATGTCAAGAGGATAGTCCTCACGGTAGAATTTCTTTTCTTCCATATAGTCGGTGAATTGCGATTTTGATATGGCAAAATTAGAGGGTATATCAAGTGTGATTATTCTATATGCGCTCAAAATCGTGATATTTGACCGCGTTTCTTTTTATTGGTTCTAACAAGTAAGGCCATTAGTACCAATAATTGATTTTCGGCTCAAAATAGTGGGATTGTTTTGCCTGATTTCCTTAAGAGCATAATGGTGACTTTATCTTTGTCGCTAGGAGGCAGAGATGGTTGGTTTGTACTGTCTGGTAAACTCATCCTTATCGCAGAAATGCCAGAATAACAGAGAAATCAGCCCAAACGCTTCCGTCTCTTGATTTATGCAACAGATGCAAGGGAAATTCATATATACAAACAAAGTAGCGCATATTATAGTGTAGAAAAATAATGCGCCAATTAACAACAACCAATGATGTGTCAATATTCTGAAAGATCTTTTTGGCTATAAAACCAGCATAAAAGTGTTGATTCTTGCAAAGATTAATGCTCAAAATTTTGATATATCACAGAAAATGATTACCTTTACATGAGAAAAAAGACAATGTTATTAGCTATGTGCTTGAGCCTGCATTTTATGGGCGATGCACAACAACGAGAAGCGGCTTCTTTCAACACGATTGGCATGACGCAGACAAAAGAAATAGTGAGCGAGCCGACTGTAACGGAAACCTCTGAAGCAGTAGATGCCGACTCATTAAACGAACAGGAATCGATGGAATCCGATACGACAACATACTATGTGCCTCTGATGGTGTCACTGCCATTGAAGGAGATAAAGGTGAACTCGCCCTTTGGAATGCGGCGAGATCCGATGAACAGAAAGAAAAGCCGCATGCACAACGGGCTTGACCTGAAAGCGAGGTTTGAGAATGTCTATTCGATGTTCCCAGGCACGGTCACAGCGGCATCCTACTCATCAAGCGGTGGGTACTATGTCACGGTGGATTATGGTGTCTGCACCTGTTCATTCCTGCACCTGTCTAAGATTGAAGTTTCCAAAGGGCAACGTGTAAGTGCCGGACAGAAGATTGGTGTCAGTGGCAACACCGGCAAGCGGACAACTGGACCGCACTTGCACCTGTCCTGTAAATGGAGCGACACGGGGAAATATTTCGATCCCAAGGTGCTGCTACGGTTTATTACTAACGAATTGTTGAAATACGGCAGAACACATTTTTGATTATGGGAGTTGTACTGATCATATTATTCATCGTGTTTGTCCTAAACATACTTGGCAAAAGACATAAAAAGAAAAACCGGACAATCTGGCATGGGAAGTCCAATTGGGAAAAGGAATGTGATGATGGCGGGAAGTTCTTCGGATGGTGATGCTTTTCATTCGAATGTCCCCTGTCAGTCATTATCAAACACTTCCTTTGATGCGCATTTTTTGCCCGGCACCAAGAGAAATGAATCTCTCTGCTTCATTTAGCGCGTCATCACCACTGTGTGCTGCCACCGAAAGGATCTCATTTTCTCCAAGTTCAGTTGTCACTGTCACTTTATAGTGGTGTATTGTCCGATCACTACCAGACTGCAATACACGCTTAGGCATTTCCGATTCCTATGTAAAGACTGATGCGGGAGCTTTACTAATACTCTTCAGTAATTTTTTACCTTTGCAAGCGCATCCGTGCCATCAGGATTGACCTTACGGAAACTCAGACAGCCACAAACACACGCCCAAATGGGAGGACGGCGTGGTAAGTTATCGCCTCCCATGATGCCCTCCTTTCTGTATTCAAGAACGAACTCTATCTCAGTCATATCACCTGTGCCATAGATAATATCTACAACACGTTCACCGCAAATAGGACACGTTGTCGGTTTGCATTTTTAATTCAGGTTTGGCTCCGTCGGATTGTTTTTCCTATGCAAAGGTAATGTCTTCTGAAAGAACGCCAAGTACCACGTAGCTATCTGAAAGGGATTTGACGGCAGCCTTCCACAGATTGCCTACAATCGGGGTATTCCATCAAATCCCTGTCATATTACTTGTCTCATCTTTCCATGGGAAGACCACCTTACTTGCAACGTAAAAAACAATTCCCGACGGAGCAATAGCTTCGATAAAAGGGAAAAGAATAATAAGAGTTTAACGGTTTAACAGTGAGAAAAATGAGAGAACGAGATTTTAACATCTGCAAGGTGGAAATACCGATGTATGAAAGGTATGACAAGGCTGTCGAGAATAACGACACTGAAGAACTGGCTTGGTTCGCTCAATTTGGCTCTGAGAAATGGGAATGCCAGATGATTACCAATGCCAGAACATACGAGCAGTATCTGATGTGTGGCTACAAAGAGAAACCTGTTTTTAATGAACATGGATGGCTTGAAAACGGTAATTGCATGAGCTTGAAAGAAAAGTCTGAACATGTTCAAGTGTTCAAAGATGGCACCTTCAATGCTGAAATCATGTTGCTGCAACACCCTAACGGCAAATGGATTGGCACTTTATGTTATAGTCTTTCCATCTGTGGAGGAGGCTCTTACCCCAGCATCTGGGAAAAGCAGTACGACACAAGAAGAAACGCTCTGAATGCAACACTTGACAAGCTCATTGGCTATGTGGAAAGCAGCACTGTCCAAAAAGACCGAAAGTATTTGCCACTGATAAAGAAAATGCGTGCTTCGACAGGCCAGTTATCTCTATTCGACGATTTTTAATAACATGTTTAATCGGAGGGATGCAACAAGCCCTCTACAATACCTAAACAATATGAACAACATTTTTACAGACAACCCGGACTTCTACCCGACACCGAGAGAGGTCATTGAGAGAATGATGATGGACGAAAGCGTCTGTGGCAAGACTGTTCTTGAGCCATCGGCAGGGAAAGGCAACATCGTGGACTGGCTCAATGAAAACGGAGCAGCACAAGTCATCGCCTGTGAGAAAGACCCGAACATCCGCAAACTGCTGAACGGAAAATGTGAAATCATTGCTGATGACTTCCTTTCCGTCACGTCCGAGCAGGTAAGCCACATTGACTACATTGTAATGAACCCGCCATTTAGCGAGGGTGCCAGGCATATCCTACATGCCTTTGACATCGCACCGGCAGGATGTACTATTGTGGCATTATGCAACGATGATAACCTCGAAAGAGGATGGCGATACGAGAAAAACAAGCAGCTTATAGAGACGGTGGAACTCTATGGGCGCAGGGAGTATCTCGGGGACGTGTTCAGCAAGGCAGAGCGTCAGACTAACGTACATGTGGCACTTCTGAAACTCTATAAGGAGGGCGAAGGAAAGGATGAATTTGCTGGCTATTTCTTCTCACAGGAGGATGAGGACATCGCAAATATGAATAAGAGGGAAGGAATCATGCAATACAACATCGTGCGTGACCTTGTAAACCGATATGTGGCGGCAGTGAAACTCTTCGACGAGACACTGGCAGCAGCCAACAAAATCAATGAGACCGCCAAATATCCCGATGCTGAGGGTTATGACTACATCCCCATCAAATTCGGAACCATGACAGGAGGCTACAGTGGTGATGAGAAAGTGGTCACGCATCAGCAGTACAAAAAAGAACTCCAGAAATACTACTGGCGCATCATTTTCAAGAAACTGCACATGGAGAAATATGCCACGAAGCAACTTCGAGAACAGATTAACCGCTTCATCGAGCAACAGACCAATGTGCCTTTCACCATGGGGAACATCTATCGTGTTATCGACATGGTGATACAGACTAACGGACAACGGATGCAAACAGCGTTGCTTGAAGCCTTTGACCTTATCTGCTCCTTCTCGGCGGATAACAGTACCGCAGGGGAAAAATGGAAAACCAATGCGAACTACATGATCAATCGCAAGTTCATCGTACCGTATATGTGCAAAGGCTATCATGACCGCTATGTGTTTCATGGCACAGGCTATGGCGGTTATTGCACGAAGAACGGTAAGGAGGCATATCCCACGGTGCAGTTAGATGGTTACAACATCGAGCAGCTGGAGGATGTCTGCAAGGCTTTGTGCTACATCACAGGCACGAACTATGACAATGTTTCGGGATTACACTGCCACCATGACCGCGAAGCATGGGGAGAGTGGTTTGTGTGGGGCTTCTTCCGTTGCAAGGCATACAAGAAAGGGACGATGCACTTTGAGTTTCTTGACGAAGATGTGTGGTATAAGTTCAACTGTGAGGTTGCCAAGCAAAGAGGATGGGCTTTGCCAAAGAAAACCGTCAGCCAACAGAAGACGCACATGAGCGCATAAAAGAGGCAAGGGAGGTCATCATATCGGTGGCTTCCCTTGCTCATCTTACTTTTTGTTGAACTCCTGTATCTCCTTAATCATGTCCTTCACATCTTGATTGACTTGAAGAAAATTTGAATACAAGATACGCTCGCGCACCTCTGGGGAGTCGAAATGATAGAACTGAGGAATGGGATAATTGGCATAGTCGGCTTCTTCTCTCGAAATCTCCGCCATATCAAAATTGGTCTTGCAGAAGAATTTGGAAGTCTGGAACTCCTCAGACTCCTGTATATCCATGCTGTCATTCCTTCCTGTCTTGGTCTTCACAAAGTCTCTTGCCGTCTGTCCGCAAATCCAGCCAGTCGGCATGTCGGCAATCTTTGAACCAGGCACAAGGCTGTCCATATTTTCATTGAGATTGACAGAAGTGCGGTCACGGTCGATGGTCACACCTCTCTTCAGTTGTACGACCTTGCCAAAGATGTCGTTAGACAACCATTCAAGGGTTTCCTTGGCTCTGGCGGAGCCGCTGACCACGTTACCAACAGTAGTGATAATCTTCTGCATACCGGTCTTGCCGTAGTCAGCTTCCAACTGTGGCAGCTCCTGAAAGCCCAACGCCACGCTGACTTTGTTGCTTCGGGCTGTACCGATCAAACGGTCGATCTTGTGGAAATACAACGTCGGCAGCTCATCGACGATGATGCTCACCGGAACGTTCTTGCCTTGGCCCGTATTGACCCGTGTGACAAGGCGGTTCAATATCAAAGCATTCAACGCACCGATGATGCTTTCCATCTCAGGATCATTGGCGATGAGCAAGTAGCTGGGATGCTTGGGATCTGACACCTTCAGGTCGAAGTCATCGCCATCCTTATGGAATATCCAATATGATTCCTTGGTAGCCAGGCGGGAGGTAAAGACACGCAAAGTACCAATCATACCTTCCAACTGCTCCATTGCCTTGTTCTCAAAGGCTGTCTTGAAAGGACCAAGCAGAGGTGCCACTTCGGTATCGGTCATCAGGACTTCAAAGATTGTCTCATAGCTCTCATTGAGGAAGGAGAGGATATGAGGCATGTCGCTGTACTTACCCAACCAATAGGCAGGTGTGGTGACATTGCCCATCGCATCGCGGACTACACCTGTGGGCTTTATCATTCCTGTTTCCGGATCAATAGTCTTGTCATAGTTCAACTCCTTGCCGCTCTCATCATACGGACGTTTCTCGTAATTACAGAAGAAATAGATACAGGCTGCCAAGAAGTTGACAGCAGAGGTCTGGAAGAATTGGTCGCTGCCTCCACCTCCCTCTTTCTTGCCTTTCTGCAAGGATTCCAGGAGGGTCTCGGCAGTCTCGCTGGCAGCGGCAAGGTTGCTGATATACTTCAACTGGATGGGGTTGACACGGCGACTGTACTCGACATTCACGAAGTTGATGATGTTGAACTGACACCCTTCAGGCGTGTTCCCTGCTTTCTTGTTGATACGATAATGGTAGTAGAGCTTCTGGGCAAGCGTGGGAAACTTGTAATCATAAACCACCATCGCAAAGCCCTTGGCGCTGTGCTGGCGGATGAACGGCTCGATAATGCTGAAAGTCTTACCTGAGCCTGGAGTGCCGACGACCCATGTGCCTCGAAAAGGATTGATGACATTAACCCATCCCTTGCGGAACTTACCCTTATAATAGTAGCGCATGGGAATATTGACGCTGTACTTGTTCTCCACCTTCTCTTCCATCTGCTCAAAGCTCTCGTTCTCAAAGTTGAAGCGGTCTTTCAACAGACCATCTTTCAAATACTTGGAGATGTTATCAAGAGCTACATGAACGAGCACCGTGCCGACAACAGACATTACAAAGTATATCCATGTGCTGCTGTGGAGCGTGAAGAATGTGGGATTCCAGTGTCGGTTGAATACCCAGACGGAGAAGAACATCAAAACGGCTCCAAAGGTAATGGGATAAATGACCATCTGCTTGGCATTGAACTCCAGATGCTTTTTGTTCCTGGTGCCGACACAGGTGACACATATCATCAAAAATGTCATGATCTTACTGCGGAGCATATGACCGTCTTGATAAACATCCATCAGTTTCAACCTGCCATGCAGATCAAGTAGGATGCCGCCCCAGAAGTCCAAAAGTTCTTGGGCGATAGCATACTCGAAGAACTCCACGACCAAGGAAATGTAGATGAATGTGCGGAATACCTTGTACAGCGTCTGTAGGTCTTTACTCTCTTCCATCATGGCTTATCTCTGCTCTTCTTTGTTGAGACGTATCATCAGAATAGGACGCACTGGAAAAGCCGAATGCTTGTCGGTGCTCTCAAAACGACCTGAGTAAAGACTGAAACGCCAAGCCCTGTCGGTAGTGGCCACCTCACATTCGGTACTGGTCCAGTACCAGCAATCCACATTGTCAATGGGAAGGATGTCACCGCCGCATCGCTCTATGGCTTGATTGACAACACTTCTGGCCCCAAAGAGCTTGTACATCTCGCTTACAGACGGTATGAAATATTTGTCCGAAATGCTCGTGGCAATGGGTGACGCTATCTTACCATAACGCATGGCTGTAGTATTCGTCTCACCATCACAGGCACTGATGTCGGCAGAAGTCCCCTGTGTCACATAGATGGTGTCGGGATTGCAGAAAGCATTCGCTGGAGAGTCCTTCAGACTGACCGCGTAAGCAACGCCCGAGATGGCATCTGTGGCATCTATATAGAAAAGAACGGCTTCAGGGATATTGCCATCAGCAATGCAGCGGTCATAAGTGCTCACCTCGCCATTGGTGCAATAGACCATACCCGGTTGCCAGGAACGCCACGAAAAATCCTCCTCAAGATGCTCGTCACAAGAGGTTAAGATCATGGTGGCCACGATGGCGACTAACCAATAATGGATAAATCTTATATTCATTGTCTATCCGTTTTTAACGTGCCCCTGTAGGGAGCTTGATTCCCAATACCAATCCCGTACGGAACAGATCCTGACCATTGATGCACACATCCGTCTTGACCTGCCAGTAGAGATGCCAGCCATGGCGGAGAACATAGTTGTGCTCGTAGCCGACATGCGCCCAGCCAACGAACTCATGCGTGTCACTGCCGGCACTGGCGCCAAGGCGCAAACTGCCGTACTTATTTCTTGAACGTGCCACACAAGGCTTGTATGCAATGCCCAAGCCCCATGTATGGTAATTGTTCCAGAAAGAGTCCTTTGTGACATGACCGGCTTTTTCGTCTTTTGTCCACTTGACATAACCATTGGCAAAATACTCCCATGCATTATGACTCTTGGTCTCATGTTCCACAGCAAGGGTGGCATCCAATCCGCTCTCATAAAGCGCGCCAATTCCCAACGTGAGTCGGTTGCCATGGCTCTGCGCTCTACCCGTTACTGTCATCAACAACATGACAGAGACAAGCAACAGTTTGAAAAAAAGTTCTTTTTCTCTCATGGTAGAAACGGTTTAGTTTTCCATCAACAGGACATTGTTGAACGAATCTGCATTCAGCACATCTTCGTACTCAATGCTGAGACTTATCGTGCGGCCACTGATCTGCTGCTCGCTGAGTTCGATGGTCAGCATCTTGTCATTAGGGAAGGTCATCTTCTTCAGGACTATGACGTTCCTGTAACCGTAGCGGAACGACCGCGTGGGGTCAAGGACAAGTTCAGGAATCAGCTCTATGGTCTGGACGGTCGTGGACTTGGCGGTTTTCTTGTCATTGAGTTTCACTCTCAGCTGATCGATGTCAAAACGGATGTTTGTTCTGTTATCCACCGAGAAGTCGATGAAGAAATACTCACCGACACTGTAGATACTGTTCAGACGCATGACCATTCTGTCTCTCTTGGTAGAGACATTGCGGACGCGCGCAGGTGATGCCCATATCTGACGGGCATAGCGGGTCATGTCTTCTGTTGACATGCTGATGGCTGGGTTATTGTATGGTTCGCGCTCATCCAACGTGATGGTTTTCTCCGTCACCGCCTCGTCCATACGGGAGGTGTAAATAAGAGCATACTGGCTGCGGTAGCGTTCCGTGATTATGGTAACGACCGCCAACACATCTCCGTCGTGATGAATCTCCATACCTTCCTTGGGCTTCAGACGGACGATATTTCTGATGGGTTGGTCACCAGCTACCTTATCGGTACTGATGTCCACGAAGCGGACGGGTTCACTGGCCGTAATGACGGTCGTGACATTCTCATTGATGGTAAGATATTGCATATCATCCATCGTTTTCTGTGCCATGACAGGCACGGCGGAGAGCAGCGCAAGTGCTGCCAAGCCGAAGATACTTGATCGTTTCATATTGATGCTCATTTTGTCTGTTTCTTTTCCTTAGAATTAATCAGATAGACCTGCGTGCCATATTTGATATTCACTTTATTTTTACGGATACCTTTGGATATGGCATTGGCGGTCTTCTGGTATGCGTTCTGCAGGGCTTGCATTCCCCATCGTCCCATGCTGCTGGTCGCTGAGCCGTCATTGATACTCATGCTTTGGCTCATGGCACCGCTGGCCACATCCTGGGTGGTTTCCCTAAAACTGCTGCGCGGAACATACAGGCCTTCCATGCCATCGGTATCGTAGATGCTGAGATTGACCTTGACCAATTCATCATTGACAAGGACGCTCTTGACCGTTCCCTTGACCCGCTGCTGGCTGAAGCCGCTCATGATGCAGAAGAGATAGCTGCCTTTAGGGATGGTCCGCTCGCCGATGTCAATGTCATCAAGCAGACGGAGACGTACCCGGCTGCCATCAACGGCCTTGACATCCTCATCGACAATGGCCTTAATCAGCTTGTGCTCCGGCTCATTGGTAATGATACTGTTAAAATAGTCGGAAGTTTCTTTTTGGGTCTTGACAACTTCCTCGGGTTCGGCTTCTTCTGCTATCTCAGTAACGGCTTTCTCGTTGACGGTTACCAGACCATTGGTTTCTTCTTTGCTTTGGGTTGCCGGTTCATCATCGCGATTGGCATGGCTGTCGGTCGCACTGTCCATGCCCGACGCCTGACGCAGACCTTGTTGGCGGGCTTCTTCCAAAGCCTTGCGGAGACTTTCCAGCGTCTCATCTTCCTCGGGAGTATTGCCGTTTGGTCGTTCGTCGGTAAAGTTATCATCCCTGGCTTGCTGCTGTCGCATCTGCTCCTGCAACTGACGCAGCTTCTCCATAGATTCCTGTGCCTGTCGGCTGCTCTGGTCCATGGCCGCCACTTCGGCATCGGAATACTGTGAGGTGTATTCTTCCTTTATGTCTTCGCCACCACGTTCGATATTCTCGACGGCTGACTCATCTTTGATCTTGCCGAAGTCGTTAAGCATGTTGGTGTATTTGTCACCAATGCCGTCGCCTTTAATGTTGGCATCAGGCAGTTTATCATTGATAAACTCGGTGGTTTCCAGGTTGGACTTGTCGACCTCTACCTTCTCCGTACCAAATAGCCGAATGACAAAGAAACCCAAAAACAGGATGGGGATATACAGGATGGCAGGAAGCATATACTTGGGCTGCCGGAAATTGATTTTATCGAAAGGCTTCATATTCGTCTGTTTGATGTGGGTTATTATTTATGTTGTCTTTATCATTCTCTGGTTGCTGTGGCGCATGGTGACGCTTGAAATGCAGCTGCTGCTCCTGCCGCTCGACAGCACTGGAGGGCCGAGGACGGTACTTCACCGCTTGCGTCATGCGGTACAGGCTAAGACCCACGCTGAACAGCACAAAGGAGAAGACGAGGGCAAGAAACAGTTTGGTGTGCCTGGAGGCAAACCGCTGCACACAGGCGGCACCCTTATCGAGTTTCAGGGTCTGGGCGAAGGTCTTGCCCGCCGCCACATCTTTCTCGTACCGCTCCTTGTACTTCGGGTCATCCTTATCGGGGACTTCCTCCCCGAACAGTATTTTCTTAAATTTCATATTGTTGTGCGTTTAATAGTTTGACTTCGTGCGCTGTTCCAGGTCTTTGTTCAGAATCGTGCGCCAGTTGACTATAAGCAAGCCATGCGGATTGTTTTCTGTTCTCGGCACACGTTTCAGGTAGCCCTCTGTAACGAGTTCACGCATCAACACTGATGTCCTGCGTTCGATACGTTGCCGGCCATAGTAGGTGAACGACATATTCTCCTCACTGAAGCGGATGCTGTCACAGAAAATGCTGAAAACGGCACTCGTCCCCATGATATTGCCATAAAAGCCTTTTTCCTTCAAAGCGTTGTACTGGGCAAGACCTGATTCATCTATGAGATACATGGCCTTCTCCATCGTGTACTTGATATACTTGTCATCGGGTGCCAAAGTAAAGAAGTAATGATGGAACATTTCCACATGGCTCTTGGCTTCCACGTCAAGGGTCTCTTCCATCGTGCTTCGGTTGACGAGTATCGGCACATTGCCGTCCAGGACATACACCTTCTGTTGTGCATCACTGACCATTCCTCTGGCTGTCCAGATGCTGCCGAGGGAGATAACCACACAACCAACAAGAAAGAGGCTGCACAGTATCAGGACCAGTTTAATCTTGTTTTCTAAATTTTTGATAACCATAACATGAATGCATTAAATTAGACTCCTATTAAACGCCCTGCGGACTGGCGCATGGACGTGGCAATCCCTTCTCCGAAACTACGGGTGGAGAAGGCCGTATCACCCTCTGGTATCATCCATGCGGCAAGGTCTGGAACGAGGTTCAGACACTTGAGGGCAACGACACTGGCAGCCATCAGATAACCCGCTGAGAAGAAAGCGTTCTGCAAGTAATTGACCACCGTCTCATCAGATGCCGTGACCGCGGCAAGGTCATTGTATTGTATGTTGATGACAATATCGAAGAGCAAAAGGACATAGAAACCGACGAAGTAAAGCATCGCACCGTAGAAATGGACGGTGAGATACCTGATGATCCACTTTGCCCAGGCACCTTCCCACTTCGGCAACAAGGAGAATGCCCACTGGATAGGTCCGAAAATGGTGAGCATACCCAACAGTATCTGCTGGCAATAGATGGTTCCCCACCAACCGATACGGAAAGTGATTAACGCGATCAGCATGATAATCTTATCAGCAAGCATGACCAAACCAGCCGTAGTGCTGGTCATCTCTGCCTTGACAATGTTCTTTTCATCCTCAGCGGCAGCATCGGCATCAGTGACATCCTGCACACTGCTCTGTGTAAGTAAAGCGCTGACGGCGTTGCTGGCAGCCTTGATGGTGGATATGGGATCGGCGGCTTCATCGCCTAACTGATACATGAGCTGCTGCACGTCCTGCATCCTGTCCTCTACCTGTGCCGCCTCTGCCTCATAAAGGTCATGGGTATAACTTCCTATGGCATTGGGGATATAACTGAGGAAGTCCAAGGCGCACCAGGTGCTGCTGCCACCTGCCATACCCGTGTCAGAAGGCGGGTACCACCAACAGAGGACTATGCTCACCGCCAGTGGCTTAAAAAGTTTCATCACATCCAGCGGCTCGCGTTTGACCATCATCTTGTAAGCCATGTGGGCACAGATAATGATCGCAAAGAGTCCTGCCAAAGCCATGGACATCTGAAGAATCCACCAGAAAGGCCCTTGGCCGCCTGTGAACGTGGCATCGGTCAGGAACTCGTTGGTTCTGAAAATCACGTCATCAATCTCTTCTTCGAGAAGGTTGATTCCGAAATCTACTGCTGTACTGTCGTTACTCATCGGAGGATTCGTTTAATTGTTATTGTTTGTGTTATTGCCGGAACTTCCCTGAAGGGACGCATCACGCCAGCGATTATATCCTGCCGTAGCATTCTCGCTGACACGGTGCCGGAAACGGGACATGGACTGGATAAGGTGGTCGGCCTGGTTCTTGGTAGTCAGATAGCGCACCCTCAACAACAGGCTGTCGTTGCTTTTGACAATCTCATCGTAGATGGCCATGTACTGCTTTTGACGCTCGCTGTTGGGCATATAGGCATTACGGGTGACTTTGATGGCAAAGTCATACATCTGGCCCAACTCCCTCCAGGCCGTAATCTCATCACTGCCAGTCTTCCCACTCAAAGCGTTGATGTTGTTCTTAAACCTGAGAAGCCCGTTCTCGATCTTGTTTCCCTCCGTGACCCATGCCAGGTCTATCTGCCTATCGGCGATATTGGCGGCTTCGATCTTTGCACGACCTTCCAAGTCAGCCTGTATGCTGTCGGCATACTCCACCTGCGGAATGGAGGCGGCATTGGCAGCAAGACGAAGGGTGTTTTTGACGGATGTGGTTGCCTTTGCGCCCTCCCAATAGTTATGGTGCGTCACCTTATAGTACAATTCAGGCGTTAGGCTGCCAGCGCCGACTTCCATGACTTCTATCTGTGCCTGTTTGGATGCATCATGATTATAGGTCATGGTCTGAGCGTTGGCTCCTGACATGGAGAACCATAGAATTGAAACCGTATAAATAGTTTTTCTCATTTTCACTATCCTTTATTTGTTTTCGTTAATCATCCAATATGTTTCCGGCTTCCCGCCATCTGCCAAAGGCTTCATCAGCCATCTGACGGATGGTCTTGGAGCGATACAGTTCTGACTTCCAGTAACTAGTTCTTGCCTTGATGAACTTCCAGGTCTGATAATAGGCATTGTTTACAATGTCCTTGATGCGGTCAAGTGACTTGTTGATGTTGTCTATCATCAGTGTCATCGAAGCCGTGGTGCAACAGACCTGTCCACTGGCGTATGCAGCAAGGGCACAAACGGAGGAATAGAGATTCTGACATTCCCCTGCAAGATTGGCCACAGCCCTGCCGTTGACAAACAGGAGCAGGGTGTCGGCACTCTCGATACGGCCTCGCTGGATAATCTTTTCGTTGAACTCTTCCAGAAGGGCTTTGTACTTGACAATCTTCTCAGATACATTGTCGTAGGTTCGATAGACATTGAACCCGGTACTGACGGTGCTATACACCAGATCAATGATGTCGAAGGCACGGGTATATTTGTCAAGTTCAAGGTTAATGTCACGGTATTCCCGATGCATCACTTTGCTGGCCTTGTGTAACAGGGCGTTACTCTCTTCCAAAGTGGCACGTGCAAGAAGCAGACTGCGCTGTTTCTTGTGGTCATGGATATAGGCTTCGATCGTCGGGATGTCATTGGGAACAATCTGCGCCAAAGCATGTTTCGGACACACAACGACAAGGCAAAGCAGCAAGAGCATTCTTGTCAGAGTCCCTCTTCTGTTTCCGTTGTTTTGATTCGACTTATTTCCTGTATTGATCATATTACCGATTCTTTATAGGGTTGCTATGGCTCATCGTCATAGTTGTCGTCTTCTAATTCCTCGTCATAGTAGCCGCTGCCGCCGTTATGCATCCAGCGTCTCCGGCTGCGCTCGGCGATGTTCAGCTTTCTATGGCTGTCTGCATTGAGCTTGGGTAAAAGGTCATGAACCCAATCCCTGACGGTATGCTTGTAGTGGAGGAACTTCTCTATCATGGCGAGGTCGGTATAGATTCTCGCCAGTCGCGCCTCGATTCCTTTGGCGATCTCCAAGCGGTCACTGGCCCAAAGAAGATGGCGTACTCCATCCGTGTCTTGGGTTTCAATGCCTGGCCGTCGTGTGTATTCCACCGTGACCTCACAGGAGGGATGGTCTTGAGCCAATTCACTCATACGTCGGTTGATGATGGCGGCGTTCTCTTCATCGGACTTCGACGGGTCGAGTTCCATGACCTCTGCCACATGGGTATCACTCCAGCTACTGGTCAGTTCCCAATCGATCTGCACGATGGCACGATGAATCTTGATACCCATGAAATATTTGGGCTTACGTGCGATAGAGACAGTAGCCTTGAAGGTCACAGTGCCCTTGACGTTGCCGATTGTGCCTTCTCGCATAAATGTGTAACCAGTCCACGAGCCGCCATTCGTCCATGTTATGCCATAGGCATCTTTCATGGTCTTCATCAGTTGCGGGATGCGCGTATAGTCATCAGTCTGGGCCTGTTCACCTTCTTCGGCTTCCTCAATGGCTTGTCTCGTTTCAGCGATATTCCGGTTGACGGCATCAAGCTGGGATTGCAGTTGTCGGATGTTCTCACTGTTGCTGTTATAAGCGGCCTGATACTGGTTATACTCCTCGGTACTCGTAGCCTGAGACATCAGACGGAGCAGTTCACTATTCTCAGAGTTGAGTGCGTCAATCCGATTCTGAAGATCAGATGCTTCCTGCTGTAACTGGATGACCCGAGCCTGAAGTTCCCGAATGTCCACTTCGGCATCACCATTAAGGGTCGTGTACATCGAACATTCCTTGGTATGGCTGCTGGGGGTGCTGCCACAGTCACTGCATTTATAGGTTGTGCTGCCCTTGCCAAGCGTTCCTCCATCATGACAGGTGATGCTGAAGGTGGCAGATGCCGCACCCGCCACCTTCTGGGCATTGGATGCCTGGTAGTAGTTACGGTTGTCATAGCCGATATAATAAGTATAGTTGGCTTCTGTAGGATGGGTGGCGATATAGTCATCCAGGTCTGAGGAATCTTCTATGTCACGATGGTCTCCGTTGGCATTATACTGAATCAGGCGGGCATTCATCTGTGCCATGAAAGTGTTCCAGTCCATACTGTAGCTGTCGAAAACAGCCTCATAGACCTCTTCTCTGATGTCCCAGGATTTCGTGACCTTTATGGAATAGGCGTATGCCTTGGCATACTGGCCACGGCTCGATCTACTCAGGGTATAGGCAAGCGATGAATAGTCCATGGAATAGCTGAAGCCATCATTCCTGTTATTGTACTGTCGTACTTTTTCGCGGCTCCATCCGGCATAGCTTTCTGAGTTCTGCAATGCGGCCTCATATTGGGATGAGGTGGGATAGAAATTCGGATCTGTCGTATTGATACGATACCATTCGCCACTATACAGAATGCTGTTGTTGTCAGTTGGCGGATAGTAGTCGCAAAGGGTTTCAGATCCGGCATCCCGGCGATAGATATAGACACGTTGGGTATAGTAGCTGCCTTGGGTTGCCGATGCGTAGTCATCAATCCATCGTGTCAAATTGTAGTCGCTCAGATTGAAGAGGTTGTCGATATTCCCTTGTCCGACCACAGCGGTCAGGACTTGGGCTGCGGAAAGGTCTTTGTATTCGTCGTACATATTGCGCGCATTGTCCGCAAGGGTCAGGACACTGCCTAATTTCTCCATGAACGTGCCGCCGAAGCTGGTACCTTGCAGCAATTCGCTGACACCGTTATTGAATCCGGCATTGGCAAGGCCGACACCCTTGCTGATCAGGTTGTCGAGGTCCGCTTTGAGGTTATCCTCAGTGAACGCGCCCTCGATGTCATCGCCCAGATGCTCGAAGATTTCCTTCCAGTCAATTCCTCCTAAGTTGGCAAGATTGAAGACTGTTTTCAGGTTTTCGGAAATCTCCAGGAAAGCGATGTCGTTGAAACTGAGTGTGCTGTTGGTCACGATATTCTCGAACTGCTGGCACAGGGACTTGACATCCTCGGTGGTCTTCAACAGGTAGCTGCCCCAATAAATTGCGGTTGACGGGTCTTCCACCATCAGACGGGCACAGACAATGATCTTGGGGATGATCCGCAGTGAGACAATCTTATAGATACGGTTGTAATAGTAGTTCTCATTGCGGTCATCCCACAGATTGAGACTGGTGAGTGCCTTGCGGTCAAGATACTTGGAAGAAAAGATGCCGGCACTGGCAACCTCGGCAGCCTTATAGCTGTCATATATCTTTTGAAGATTCTCGTTATGAAGGGCTTCCATGGCAGCTTCGGTGGTAAACACCTCAGACATGGCAGCCATCGTGCCATAATCCACATTGATGCTGAAATACTGTGCCTTGACAGGAATGACTGCCAAGGTCAGCATCAGCATGAGTATGATATGAAATCTCTTCATGTTCTTCTAATTCAGGTTTAACACATGTCCTGCCTGGTTGACTTTCTGGGCGAAAGCGAGGGATTTGACGATGCCAGACTTGTTCCAGTCTCGCACATAGGCTTCAATGGCTTTCTGATGGGAGCATTTCAGTTCTGCTTTGTAGAGTTTCAAGGCTTCTTTCTCTGCCCGTTCCGTCGTGTAGGTCATATAGCATTCTCTCGGTTCCTCAACTCCGTACACATCGCTGACAATTCCTCGACGGATGAAGACTTCACGGAAGAAGGCACGTCCTTCCTTGTTATCCAGACGATTGATGGTAAAAATCTTACGACATTCCACATCAGTCAATCCAAGGACAGCCTTGATGTCATCAAAGCGTTCCTTGAACTTGCCCTGATCAAGGAGCATGATGACATCGGAATTGTTGATGATGGCTTCCTTAACAATGGGACTACTGATGATGTCCTGCAACTCCTGCGTGACCACTCCAACCATCGCCCAGAACTTTCGTGCGGTCTTATAAAGGTACTTGATGTACTCTGCCATCATGGGGGAGGCCACAGCTTTCCATGCCTCCTCGATGACCAGCACTTTGCGGTTCTTCTTGATGCGCATCTTCTGCAGGAACACATCCATGATGATCAGCGTCACCAGAGGGAAAAGCAGTGGGTCATCCTTGATGGTATCGATCTCAAAGACGATAAAGGTTTCATCAAAGAGCGTGGAATCCAGATTCTCGTTCAAGGTGCGCTCATGGCTGCCGCCACGGTAGAAGTCCATCAGCATGTAGTTATAGGTGCTGATGTCTATACCGGTAATCTTATTCTCGTTGCAGATATAGGGAATGCGCTGGGTACTGTATTCGTAGAAAGAGTTGAAGGACAGTTCATGGACCTTCAAGGCTTTTCTGCGGTCTTCCATCTCCTTGATGCGCTGACAGATACGTGCCTCAACATCTTCATTGGTGTCCGTGGCACAGCCCTGGGTCGCCGTCTCAATAAGTAACTTCTTATGCAAGGCATCCCTCTGTGAGGCATTGTAGCCTTTGAAACCTGTGAAATAGGCTTCGTAATACTCTGTTATCACCTGTTCGATCAGGCGGTCTTCTGTTTTCGTCACCTCACCATTGCTCCCTTTCCAGATAAGCATGACAAGGTTCTTCAGGAAACCGATCTTTTCCACGTTCAGCTCTTCACGCTGAATGCGGAAAGGATTCATGGTGATGGGGTTCTCTTCCGTATAGCTAATATATTTACCTCCCACATATTCGCAGAGTCCTTCGTAGGAGTTTCCTGTATCGACCATAACAACGTCTGTATTTTGTTCCCAAAACTGGCGGACCACACTGTTCATGTGGAAGCTCTTGCCGCTTCCACTTGGGCCGAGGCAGAAAAAATTTGAGTTGTCAGTCAGTTTTTCTTTTCCTTCCTTGCCGCTGATATCAATGGAAACGGGCACGCCCTGACGGTCTGTATAATAGACCTTTAAGGGGGTGTCCTCACTTTTGGCTATCCGCTCCTTGTACATCAGGCAGCTGGCAGCATCACTCAATGTGAGGAAACGGTCATACTCGGCATTCAGGGCATAACAGTTGCCCGGGAAAGAGGCGACGAACAGCTCCAGCTGGTTATAGGCTCGCTGGCTGATATGAATGCCGATGCGTCCGAAGGCGTTCTCAAGATGATTGGTGCATTTCTGTAGGTCGGCATCTGCATCAATCGTGACGATAAGGTTGAAATGGCAATATACAAGTTGCTTGTTTTCCCTTGCAATCACTTCCTCTACCTTCTTGATATCCTCCACGGCAATCTGGTTGCTAGGGTTGGGAAGAGAAGCATGGCGGTTTTTCTTTTTGGCCAACTTGCCCATTTCCTGTTTCTGGTTGGGGATGAAGATGACCTGATTGAAAACAACACTTTCCACATTCGGGATGCTGTCAACAAACGACATCAAATCAACGGGCATAGTGATGTTGTTGACCTCTATCATGGTATAAGGACGTATCAGTGCAGGAAGGATGATGCTGTCGACATCCACCAGACTGTACATCTTGAATTTCCGTGTTCCAATGCCGATGAACTCGTCTTTGACGCTGAAATTGTTCAGCGACACATTCCTGGCTGTGAAGTTTTGGGCAAGATAGCGGTCAGCATAAGCTCTCACCTCATCCTTGCTCAGGAAAGAGGAACTGACACCACGGTCGCGCAACTGGTCTCTAACCTTGTTGATTTTGACCTGAAACTCCCTCCACTTCTTATTGTTAAAGCTGAAGAGCCGACTTTTCTTGTTTTCCTGCGTGATCGTGATATAGGTGGTACAGTCGGTATATTCCCTCCCTTCATAATAGCGAAAATAGCTTTCAGAAAGAAATTCACGCCTACTGTCATCACCACCACTAAAGTGTCTCCGGGTAAAGATATCCTGCTTATGGATGGCATAGCCGTCGCCCAACGTGGCCATAAGGGCTGCCATGAGAGCGGAATACTCATAGTAACTATCAATATTGGCACAGAACTTCTGGACGGGGTTCTGCATGGCAAGGATGGCAGAGTACTCACCGGTCTTGGTATAGAGCACACCGACACCGTCCACGTCTTCAACGGAGAAGTAGATGTCCTTGAATATCTTTGCTTTTTTGCCGCCTGTACCAAAAGCAGCAACAGAGATTGCCATACCTATGCTGATGGCGATGAATATGAGGATTACATTGATAACCATCGGTTCCTGTTGTTAAATTGAAATGAGGGCAACCGGCAGTTTCCGACTGCCCCCATCAGTTGGTTCTCAATGGCACATCATAACTTCGTCATGGTGGCATAGATGAAAATACCCTTGTCGGACTTCTTGGAATGAAGGCCACGACGCTGTTTCACGATGATCAGCCCCGCACCGCAGCTGATGGCGATGACGGCAAAGGCCAGACCGATGATGAAACCTGCCATCGCATAGACAAGCATAAAGCCAAGGATGCCGACAGCGGCGGTGATGGCCGCCCAGGTGATGTAGCGACCCTGGAGACCCATGAACTCCAAAGGACGCTGAAGCCCCTTGAATATCGGGTAAGCCGTGTATGATTCCGTTTCCTGTGCCATAGCGCTTTAATCATGCATTTAGTTGGTGATGCCGAAGAAGAGAGGCAGCGCATTGGCAGCTGCAATCAGGAAGATGCAGGCACCTACGACCATCATGATCTTCTTCTTCAAATCTTGCTGATTTAATATAACTAACTGAAATACAGTATCATTCCCAACGGCAAAACCTCAAAAAAAACAAATCAGAAACAATCATGTACCAAAACCCCATTCTGCAAACATGAGATAACAAAAATTAACGTAGATAGAA